>NZ_JBIVNL010000002.1:0-249190 GCF_044753545.1 Streptomyces sp. NPDC088350
TCTGCCAAGGGCATGGCTGGTTGGCTACGTTCGGGAGGGATAACCGCTGAAAGCATCTAAGCGGGAAGCCTGCTTCGAGATGAGTGTTCCCACCCACTAGATGGGTTAAGGCTCCCAGTAGACGACTGGGTTGATAGGCCGGATCTGGAAGGCGGGTAACCGCTGGAGGTGACCGGTACTAATAGGCCGAGGGCTTGTCCTCAGTTGCTCGCGTCCACTGTGTTGGTTCTGAAACCACGAACAACCCCATGTCCAGGGCCACTGGGTGTGGTGCGGTTGATTGTTTCATAGTGTTTCGGTGGTCATAGCGTGAGGGAAACGCCCGGTTACATTCCGAACCCGGAAGCTAAGCCTTACAGCGCCGATGGTACTGCAGGGGGGACCCTGTGGGAGAGTAGGACGCCGCCGAACAAATATTGCGAAAACCCCTGTACCGTTTATTCGGTACAGGGGTTTTCTGCGTTTAGGGGCCCTGCTTTTTCAAGCAGGGCTTTCTTGCGTGCGTGTTATAGACGTCCCGCACTCTTGAGAGCCAGATACGCGTCCGCCAATGCCGGAGCAAGGTCGTCCGGTGTCGCATCGACGATGGTGACGCCGTGACGGCGGAGTTTTTCCGCGGTGCGGTCGCGTTCGGTCTGGGCACGTGCCGCAGCCGCCGCCTCGTAGACCGCCTCCGTGGTTCCACGGGCCGTGGCCATACGGGCGATGTGCGGATCTGCCACGGATGCCACCAGAACTGTATGGCGCTGGGTGAGTTGGGAGAGCACGGGAAGCAGGCCCTCTTCGACCGGGGCCGTGTCGAGGCTTGTCAGGAGGACGATCAGGGAGCGGCGTGGTGCTGTACGGATCGCGGTGGCTGCCAGGCCTCGGGCGTCTGTTTCGACCAGTTCCGGTTCGAGTGTCGCCATCGCGTTGACCAGTGACGGGAGTACGTCATGTGCCGTGCGGCCTTGGACGAGGGCGCGGACCCGGCGGTCGTAGGCGAGGAGGTCCACGCGGTCGCCGGCGCGGGACGCGAGGGCTGCCAGGAGCAGGGCGGCGTCCATGGAGGAGTCGAGGCGGGGGGCGTCGCCGACGCGGCCCGCCGAGGTGCGGCCGGTGTCGAGGACGAGGAGGATGTGGCGGTCGCGTTCGGGGCGCCAGGTGCGTACCGCGACCGTCGTTTGGCGGGCTGTGGCGCGCCAGTCGATGGAGCGGGTGTCGTCGCCGGGGACGTATTCGCGCAGGCTGTCGAATTCTGTGCCCTCGCCGCGGGTCAGCACGCTGGTGCGGCCGTCGAGTTCGCGCAGGCGGGCGAGTTTCGACGGGAGGTGCTTGCGGCTGGTGAACGGGGGCAGGACACGTACCGCCCAGGGGACCGCGTGGGTGCCCTGGCGGGTGAGGAGGCCGAGGGGGCCGTAGGAACGGATCGTCACTCGGTCTGCTTGGCGGTCGCCTCGGCGGGTGGGGCGTAGGCGGGTGGTGAGACGGCGGCGTTCGCCGGGTGGGACCGTCAGGCTGTGGCGGGATGCGGCGAATTCTGTGCCGGGGAGCCAGCTGCTGGGGGGCCAGGCGTCGCGGATGCGGGCTCGTAGGACGCGGCGGGACGGGTTGGTGACGGTCAGTGTGACGTCTGCGGATTCGCCCAGGCGTACGGAGGTGTCGCCCGAGCGGGTCAGGCTCAGGCGGCGTACGGGGGCGGCCAGGGCGAAGTCGCAGGCACAGGCCACCGCCAGGGGGGCGTTGAGGGCCAGGATGCCCGTCCAGCTGGGTTCCCAGATGCCTACGGGGAGGGAGCCCAGGGCTGCGAGGAGGGCGGTGCGTCCGGTGAGGGCCATCAGCGGGGGACCGGGACGTGGGCGAGGATCGCGTTGATGACGGAGTCCGCCGTCACGCCCTCCATCTCGGCCTCGGGGCGCAGCTGTACGCGGTGGCGGAGGGTGGGGAGTGCCAGGGCCTTCACGTCGTCGGGGATGACGTAGTCGCGGCCCGTGAGCCACGCCCACGCGCGCGAGGTCGCGAGGAGGGCGGTGGCGCCGCGCGGGGACACGCCGAGGGTGAGGGACGGCGATTCGCGGGTGGCGCGGCAGATGTCGACTACGTAGGCGGTGATTTCGGGGGAGATCGTCGTCTTGGCGACCGCCGCGCGGGCTGCTTCGAGGTCGGCGGGGCCGGCCACGGGGCGCAGGCCGGCGGCGTGCAGGTCGCGCGGGTTGAAGCCCTCGCCGTGGCGGGTGAGGACGTCGATCTCGTCCTGTCGGGAGGGGAGGGGGATCGTCAGTTTGAGGAGGAAGCGGTCGAGTTGGGCCTCGGGGAGGGGGTACGTGCCCTCGTACTCGACGGGGTTCTGCGTCGCGGCGACCAGGAACGGGTCGGGGAGCGGGCGTGGGGTGCCGTCGACCGTGACCTGGCGTTCCTCCATCGCTTCGAGGAGGGAGGACTGGGTCTTCGGCGGGGTGCGGTTGATCTCGTCCGCGAGGAGGAGGTTGGTGAAGACCGGGCCGGGCTGGAAGCGGAACTCGGCGGAGCGCGTGTCGTAGACCAGGGAGCCGGTGACGTCGCTCGGCATCAGGTCCGGGGTGAACTGGATGCGCTTGGTGTCGAGTTCGAGTGCGGACGCGAGGGCGCGGACGAGCAACGTTTTGGCGACTCCGGGGACTCCTTCTAGGAGAACGTGTCCGCGGCAGAGGAGGGCGACGACGAGGCCGGTCACGGCGGGGTCCTGGCCGACCACGGCTTTGGCGATCTCGGCGCGCAGGGATTCGAGGGAGGCTCGGGCGGTGTCCGGATTCCCTGTGGTCCCGGCGTTGTCAGTGGTCGGGTTCATCATGGACGGCGTACCTCTCTTTCGAGGGCGTCGAGTTGGTCGGCGAGTGCGATGAGGGCCGCGTCGTCGCTGGGCGGCGGGCCGAAGAGGAGGGCGTGCAGGGTCTGTCCGTCGCCGTGGAGGTGGGCGGAGAGCGCGGGGAGCAGGGCTTCGGGCGCGTGCGCCTGGGAGACGGGGACGCCTACGAGGGGGGCGAGGCGAGTGCGGGCGGTGGAGCGCAGAGCGGTGGCCGCGCGGTCGCGGGCGTTGGCCTTGCGGTAGAGGCGGGCGCGGCCTTCGACGGTTTCGGAGGCGCGGATCGCCACGGGGAGTTTTTCGGGCACCAGGGGGCCGAGTCGGCGTGCCCGCCAGAGGGCGGCCAGGGCTGCTGCGACGAACAGTTGCAGGGTGCCCCAGAGCCAGCCCGAGGGGAGCAGGTCGAAGAAGCTCTGGCTGCCGGAGTCGGTGGCCGAGATGTCGGACAGCGAGGGGAGGTACCAGATCAGATGGGGGCGCGAGCCGAGGAGTTGGAGGGCGAGCGAGGCGTTGCCCTGCTTGTCGAGACGCTTGTTGAAGAGGATGTCGGGCGCGCCGATGACGACGGTGTCGCCGCCCCCGGACGCGTCCGGGAGCCGGAGCAAGGTCGGCCGGCCGTCGCTGGGGTAGCACTCGTCGGCGTCGGAGGCGGTGGTCGTGTACCGGTAGTCGCCGGTCTCCGCGTCGCCCGCGCGCTGGGCGGCGGGCAACGAGCAGTCGGGGGAGAGCGGCGAGTCGAAGCTGGGCCCGCCGTCCACGGTGACCTCGGGGGCGAGCCGGTCCAGGGACGGGGAGCCGGGAGCGACGAGGACCGTACGGCCGCCGGAGTTCGTGAACGCCGCGTGCAGACCGGACTGTTGACGCTTGGTCAGCAGGTCGGGGACGGCGACCAGGAGGGTGGTGTCCGGGCTGGCCGCGGCGCGGGCCTGGGCCAGGGTGGTGACCACGCGCGTGGACACGCCCCGGTCGCCGAGGAGTACGGCGACGGCGCGGCTGCCGTAGGGGTCGGCGGAGCGCGGGTCGAGGGCGCCGTGCCGGGCGTCGGAGCGGATCGCGGCGATCGCCACGGCGGCCGCCAGGAGGATCACGAGTGCGAGGACGATGCCCCGCGCGCGGGTCCACACCTGGCGGGCGGTCGGCGAGGCCGAGGTGGCGGGGAGCGTCGCCTGCGTGGTCATTCGGCGGCCCCCTGGCTGGTGTGGTGGGCCGTGCTGTGGGCGCTGCTCGTGAGGACGGGCCTGGTCCGCTCCAGGGCGTGGTCGAGTTCGGCGATGCGGCGGTACGACTGCTCGCTCGCGCCGCGTCCGCCGTACGTCACGTCGTCGAAGTGTCCGGCGGCGGCGCGCAGTTCGTCGGTGTGCGACGGGAGGGCGCGGGCGGCTTCCGCGACCGCCTCGTCGGCGGTGCGGCCGGGGCGGACGTCGAGCAGGGCGCGTTCCTCCAGGGCGCGGACGATGGCACGCATGCGTTCCTGCACGGCGGGGTTCCAGTGTCCCTGGGCGGCGTGTGCCTCGGCGGCCGAGCGGTGTTCGGCGGCGCTGCGGGGGCCGTCCTCGAACAGGGCGGTGGCGGAGACGGGTTGGCGGCGCGGGGTGCCCAGGCGCCACCACAGGGCGGCCCCGACCGCGAGGACGGCCAGGATGACGACGACGAGGCCGAGCGTGCCGCCGGGTGTGGCCTCCGAGGCCCTGCCGAACAATCTGTCGACCCAGTCCGAGATGGCGTTCAGGGCCCGCTGCGCCAGGCCGGGGTCGTTCTCGTGGTACATCTGCTTGGACAGTTCACGCCGGGCCGCCTCCCGCGCGGGGTCGCGCGGGATCGTCACCGGCGGCTCGTCGCCCGAGAGGAGCGACGACTGTACGGCTGTGCCGTGGGCGCGCAGCAGTGGCCCCGCGGCCGATTCGACGGCACGCGGCAGCGCCGCGGGTACCGCGGTGAGAACTCCCCCCGCCAGGCTCACCGCATCAGCTCCCCGGGGTGGGGCCGTGGGCGGCGGTGCCGTAGTCCTGGACGCCGGCGGCGCGGGCCAGGTCGAGGTCGAGGGCCTCGCGGCGGATGCGCTGGTCGATGTAGAGGAGGACGGTGACGCCCGCCGTGATCGGGAACGCGATCATGCGGCCGATCACCGAGCCGAGGCCGCTGATGACGAGGAACGTCCAGCCGACGTCGCCGGTGCCGTTCACGAGGCCGCTGAGGCCGTCGCCGCTCGACAGCCCGGCGATGAAGGCGAACGGGATCACGAGGATCGACGACAGGATGCTCGCGATGATCTGGGCGAGCAGCTGGATGCCGAAGATGCGCCACCAGGAGCCGCGCACCAGCTTCGAGGAGCGGCTCATCGACTTCAGGATGCCCTGTTTCTCCAGCATCAGCGCGGGCGAGGCCAGGGAGAAGCGGATCGCCAACCAGAGGGTGACGACGGAGCCGGCGAGGCCACCGATGACGGCGAGCGCGATGCCCGCGGCCTGCGAACCCGTGACGGCCACGACGATGCCGGGCACGGTGGGGATGCCGATCAGGGCGACGGCCATGAGGATCAGCAGGCAGATCAGGCCGAACAGCTTGAGCAGCTGGGGCCGGGCGTCGCGCCAGGCCTCTCCGGCGGTGACCGGCTTGCCGAGCACGGCGCGGCTGGTGACCGCGGTGAGCAGGGCGGTGGCGACGACGGTGCCGATGAGGACGACCAGGTAGACGACGCCCGTGCTGAGGAAGGCCTCGCTCATGGCGCGGGTCACTTCGGAGGCGCTGGCGTTCGGGTCGTCGAGGGCCTGGGTGCTGGCGAGGTCGCTGAACGCGAAGCCCTGGACGAGGACGACGATGGTCTGCATGACGACGGCGACGGTGAGGGAGATGCCCAGGACCGTGCGCCAGTAGGTGCGCATGGTGGAGACGGCGCCGTCGAGGATCTCGCCCACACCGAGGGGGCGGAGGGGGATCACACCGGGCTTGGCCGCGGGCGGGGGACCGCCCCAGCCGGCTCCCCAGCCGGGAGCGCCGTAACCGCCGGGTCCGCCGTAGCCGCCGTAGCCCCCAGGGCCCCCAGGACCCCCAGGGCCCCCAGGGCCTCCGGGGCCGGCCGGGCCGCCGGGGTGGGCGCCGCCCCAGCCCGGGCCCGGCGGTGGGGGCGGCGGTGCCTGGCCCTGGCCCGGGGCGCCGGTGGGCGCGGACCACTGGCCGGGTGGCGGCTGCTCCTTGGACCACTGCGGGCCGGTGCCCGACGGGTCCGTGCCCGACGGGTCCGTGCCCGGCTGGTCCGCGGGCTCGGCGGAGCCGGACGCGCCGGGCTCCGGCCCGTCGGGCGGGGCGGATCCGGGCGAGGCCCAGCCCGGAGTGTCGTTCATCGTCGCTCCTTCACGGTGCCCGTCCGCGGGCGCGGCGGCAGGTTGGCAGCCATCGTGCCATGGGGTGGCCGACCGGTGACCGGCCGCGGTATGGGCTGGACACCTTCAATTGTCCGCCGGATACGGGGCAGACTGACCGCATGGCTGATCAGTACGCGCGATCCGGCGAGGACGGCAGGCCGACCGGGATACCCGCGATCCGTTGGGACGAGCCCCCCGAGGGCCCTGTTCTGGTTCTTCTCGACCAGACGAGGCTGCCGGCCGAGGAGGTCGAGCTGGTGTGCACGGACGCGTCCGCGCTGGTGGACGCGATCCGCTCGCTGGCGGTGCGCGGGGCGCCGCTGCTCGGCATCGCGGGGGCGTACGGCGTCGCGCTCGCCGCCGCGCGGGGCTTCGACGTGGACGAGGCCGCGAGGGCGCTGGCGGGCGCCCGCCCCACCGCGGTGAACCTCTCCGTCGGCGTGCGCAGAGCCCGGGCCGCGCACCGCGACGCCATGGCCAAGGGAGGTGATCCCGAGCAGGCGGCCGGGGCCGCGTTGGCGGCGGCGCGGCGGCTGCACAGGGAGGACGCCGCGGCCAGCGCGCGGATGGCCGCGCATGGGCTGGCCCTTCTGGATGAGCTGCTGCCCGGCGGTGGGCACCGGATTCTGACCCACTGCAACACCGGAGCGCTGGTGTCGGGTGGTGAGGGCACGGCGTTCGCCGTCGCGCTCGCGGCACACCGGGAGGGGCGGCTGAGGCGGCTCTGGGTGGACGAAACGCGTCCGTTGCTGCAAGGTGCTCGCCTGACGGCGTATGAGGCGGCGCGCAACGGTATGGCGTACACCTTGCTCACGGACAACGCGGCGGGCTCCTTGTTCGCGGCCGGGGAGGTGGACGCGGTGCTGATCGGCGCGGACCGGATCGCCGCCGACGGTTCGGTGGCGAACAAGGTGGGGAGCTATCCGCTCGCCGTGCTCGCCCGGTACCACCATGTGCCGTTCATCGTGGTGGCGCCGGTGACGACGGTGGATCCGGACACGCCGGACGGGGCGTCCATCGAGGTGGAGCAGCGCCCCGGGTTCGAGGTGACGGAGATCACGTCACCCCAGGCGACGAAGGCGGGAGCGGGAGGGGGGATTCCGGTGGCACCGCTGGGGACCCAGGCGTACAACCCGGCGTTCGATGTGACGCCTCCCGAGCTGGTGACGGCCATCGTCACCGAAGAAGGCGCCGTTTCGCCCGTGACTGCGGGGGCGCTCGCAGAGCTGTGTGACAGGTCACGACAGGTAACGATTTAGTTAATGGGATGATGTCGTTTATGAAGGGACGAGTCCTTGTCGTCGATGACGACACCGCACTGGCCGAGATGCTCGGCATTGTGTTGCGTGGTGAAGGTTTTGAGCCGTCTTTCGTAGCTGATGGCGACAAGGCGCTGGCCGCTTTCCGTGAGAGCAAGCCCGACCTGGTGCTCCTGGACCTGATGCTGCCCGGACGGGACGGTATCGAGGTGTGCCGCCTGATCAGGGCGGAGTCCGGGGTGCCGATCGTGATGCTCACGGCGAAGAGCGACACCGTCGATGTCGTCGTGGGCCTGGAGTCGGGCGCGGACGACTACATCGTGAAGCCGTTCAAGCCGAAGGAACTGGTCGCCCGGATCCGGGCGCGGCTGCGGAGGTCCGAGGAACCGGCGCCCGAGCAGCTCGCCATAGGCGATCTGGTCATCGACGTGGCCGGTCACTCCGTGAAGCGGGAGGGGCAGTCGATCGCGCTGACGCCGCTGGAGTTCGACCTGCTGGTCGCGCTGGCCCGTAAGCCGTGGCAGGTGTTCACGCGGGAGGTGCTCCTGGAGCAGGTCTGGGGCTACCGGCACGCGGCGGACACCCGGCTGGTCAACGTGCATGTCCAGCGGCTGCGTTCCAAGGTCGAGAAGGACCCGGAGCGGCCGGAGATCGTGGTGACCGTCCGAGGGGTCGGTTACAAGGCGGGACCGAGCTGACATGTCCAAGGACAGTGCCGCTTCGGCGCCCGGGGGGACCGGGGCCCGCGCGGGGCGGCCTGTCGGCCGGAAGGCGGCGGGCTCCCGCTGGGGACGCCTGTTGGAGGGCGGGCTGCTGCAGGGCGGGGTCCAGGGCAGCCCGGTCCTCCGCCTGTTCATGCGCTGGGTGCGCAGGCCACTGCTGCCGGTCATGCGGCTGTGGCGGCGCAACATCCAGCTCAAGGTCGTCGTCACGACCCTGCTGATGTCACTGGGCGTCGTCCTGCTGCTGGGCTTCGTCGTCATCGGCCAGGTGCGCAACGGCCTGCTGGACGCCAAGGTGAAGGCCTCCCAGAGCCAGGCCACGGGCGGGTTCGCCGTGGCCAAGCAGAAGGCGGACGAGGCGGCCAGCGGGACCGCCGACGACGGTTCCGCGACCGACGGCAGCTCCTCGCAGAATGTCATCTCCTGGATGAGCGACCTCGTGTCGTCGCTGTCCAGCGGCGGCCAGGGCGCCTTCGACGTGGTGACGCTGCCCGCGGGCGCGGACAGCGGCGGCGGTCGCAGCCCCCGCGGTTCCGGATACGTCGACCCGTCCGCGAGCGTGCCCGAGGACCTGCGCGCGCGGATCAACGACCGTACGACGGCGGCCCAGAGCTACACCCGCATCATCTACAGCAACGGCAAGGAGTCCCAGCCGGCGCTGGTCGTGGGCAAGCAGGTCAACGACCCGAACGGCGACCCGTACCAGCTGTACTACCTCTTCCCGCTCACTCAGGAGGAGAAGTCCCTCAGCCTGGTCAAGGGGACCCTCGCCACGGCCGGGCTCTTCGTCGTCGTACTCCTCGGGGCCATCGCCTGGCTCGTGGTGCGGCAGGTCGTCACGCCGGTGCGGATGGCCGCCGGGATCGCCGAGCGGTTGTCCGCAGGGCGGCTCCAGGAGCGGATGAAGGTCACTGGCGAGGACGACATCGCGCGGCTCGGCGAGGCATTCAACAAGATGGCGCAGAACCTCCAGTTGAAGATCCAGCAGCTGGAGGACCTGTCGCGGATGCAGCGGCGGTTCGTCTCCGACGTGTCGCACGAGCTGCGGACGCCGCTGACGACCGTACGGATGGCGGCCGATGTCATCCACGACGCGCGCGTGGACTTCGATCCGATGACCGCGCGGTCGGCAGAACTGCTCGCCGACCAGCTGGACCGGTTCGAGACGCTGCTCGCGGACCTGCTGGAGATCAGCCGCTTCGACGCGGGAGCGGCGGCTCTGGAGGCCGAGCCGATAGACCTCAGGGAGGTCGTACGGAGGGTTCTCAGCGGCGCCGAGCCGCTCGCCGAGCGCAAGGGCACGCAGATCCGGGTCGTCGGCGACCAGCAGCCCGTCGTCGCCGAGGCCGATGCCCGGCGGGTGGAGCGGGTGCTGCGCAATCTCGTCGTCAACGCCGTGGAGCACGGCGACGGCAAGGATGTCGTGGTCAAGCTCGCCACGGCGGGCGGGGCGGTCGCCATCGCGGTGCGCGACTACGGAGTCGGGCTCAAGCCCGGTGAGGCGACCCGGGTGTTCAGCCGCTTCTGGCGGGCGGACCCGGCACGCGCGCGTACCACCGGTGGTACGGGACTGGGGCTGTCCATCGCCCTGGAGGACGCGCGGCTGCACGGCGGCTGGCTGCAGGCGTGGGGTGAGCCGGGCGGCGGGTCTCAGTTCCGGCTGACACTGCCGCGGACCGCGGACGAACCGCTGCGGGGCTCGCCGATACCCCTGGAGCCCAAGGACTCACGCCGTAATCGTGGACTTAATGACGCCGGTCTGCCGAGCGGCGGCGGCGACAAGCGCGCGACGGTCCCGGTACAGCCGATGGGCGACCAGGTGCCGCCGATACCCGCGCGGAACCCGATCGCTCCGAGGCTGACCGCGACGACTCCCACCGCGGACCCGACGGCGCTGCCCGGCAACGGCGCGCGCGTGGTGCCCCGGCCGACCGGCGGCACCCGGCGGCAGGAGGACCGGCCCGCGGTGGACACGCCCCGGGGCGACAGCGCGAGCAGCACGGACCCGGCCGCCGCACCGGAGGACTCGAACAAGCAAGGGGAGGCATCTCGTGGGCGCTGACCGCGAGGGGGGCGCCCGGCGGAAGCCGGCACGCGCGGTGGCGTACGTCGCGTGCGGCGTCGTAGTGCTGGCGGGATGTGCCTCGATGCCCGACAGCGGGGACCTGCGGGGGGTCGAGTCGACGCCGCGACAGGACACCCAGGTGCGGGTCTTCGCGATGCCTCCTCAGGAGGACGCGTCGCAGGCGGAGATCGTGCAGGGCTTCCTGGAGGCGCTGACGAGCGACGATCCGAACTACAAGACGGCTCGCATGTACCTGACCGCGAAGGCGGCGCGGGGCTGGCAGCCGGAGCTGTCCACCACGGTGCTCGCGGGCGGGCCGAGCACGGAGCCCGTCCGCGTACCCGGCGGCCGGGACGACACCGACACCTTCACGTACACACTGACCGGCGACCGGGTCGCCACGGTGGACTCGCAACAGGCGTACTCGCCGGCGAGCGGGCGGTACAGCCAGCGGGTGCACTTGACGAAGGACGCGAAGAGCGGGCAGTGGCGCATCGACGTGCTGCCGCAGGGCGTCGTCATGGGCAACTCGGACTTCCAGCGCAACTACATGTCGGTCAACAAGTACTACTTCGCGTCGAACACGACGGCCGGAGCGACCTCGCAGCCGATCGCCGTGGCGGACCCCGTGTTCGTACGGCGGCGGGTGGACCCCATGACGCAGATGGTGCGGTCGCTCCTCAACGGGCCCACCAGCTGGCTCGGGCCCGTGGTCAGGTCGAGCTTCCCCACCGGGACTGCGCTGCGCAAGGGTGTCACCTCGCTGACGCCCGACGACCAGAACAAGCTGACGGTCCCGCTGAACCAGAAGGCCTCCCGAGTGGGGCTGGCCCGGTGCAACGAGATGGCCACGCAGATCCTCTACACGCTCCAGACCATGACGCCCACGGTGGACGAGGTCGAGCTGCAGGCCGCCAACGGCGCGCAGTTGTGCGTGTTCTCCGAGAACGACGCGAAGGGCTTCGCGGCACACGGCCCGATAAGGCGCCCCGAGTACCTGTACTTCCTCGACGACAAGCACCGGCTGGTGCGGATACCCAGCGGCAGCAGGGGCACGCACGCCGATCCGGTGCCGGGTGCGCTGGGCGAGGGCGACAAGCCGCTGCGGTCCGTGGCGGTGTCGCGTGACGAGGAGACCGCGGCCGGGGTCGGCCTCGACAGGAAGTCGCTCTACGTCGGGTCGCTGGTGTCGGGCGCGTCGCTCGGGGACCCCGTGCTGACCAGTCAGGGCAAGACGGAGGACGACCGGCTGACGCCGCCCAGCTGGGATGCGCAGGGCGACCTGTGGGTGGCCGACCGGGACCCGAAGAACCCCCGGCTGCTCCTGTTGCAGAAGGGCGCGGGACAGCCGATCACGGTGGAGATGCCAGGGCTGGACGGCCGTGTCGAATCGGTGCGGGTGGCCGCCGACGGGGTGCGGATCGCGCTCGTCGTGGAGAAGAACGGCAAGCGGTCCCTGTTCGTCGGGCGGATCCAGCGGACCGGGGCGACCGGTGAGCAACCGGTGGTCTCGGTCCTCGAACTGCGGTCCGCGACCCCGGACCTGGAGGAGATCACGGCCATGTCGTGGGCCGGGGACAGCCGGCTCGTGGTGGTGGGGCGCGAGCAGCAGGGCGTGCTGCAGATGCGGTACGTCCAGGTCGACGGCTCCACGCCGGAGGGCCCGGCGCCGGCGGCCCTGACCGGGGTGAAGGAGATCGCCGCGTCCGAGGACGACAAGCTGCCGCTGGTGGCCTACTCGGAGGACGGGATCGTACGGCTGCCCACCGGGGCGCAGTGGCAGAAGGTGGTCAAGACGGGGTCGGCGCCGGTCTATCCGGGCTGAGGCGCAGAGGTGCGGTGAACAGTGGCCGTCTCCGGCCGGGCTGAGGCTTGGTGGAGGCGGCCGTTCGCGTGTTCCGGGGCGATCGTGCACTCGTGTGGGGGACGGTCGTTGACGGTTGCGTGGGGTTGTCCACAGGCAGTTGTCCACAGGGGTGGCCGGTCGGCGAGGGCGTCGGCACAGTGGTGGGCATGCGGGGGTGGTGGCGGGACCTCACGGATCTGGTGCTGCCGGCCGAGTGCGGAGGCTGCGGGATGCCTCGCACGGTGCTCTGCCCGGAGTGCCGTGCCGCCCTCAACGGGGCCGTACCGAGCCGGGTACGACCGATGCCCGAGCCGCCCGGCCTACCGGCGACGTATGCGGCGGCTCCTTACGCGGACGAGGTGCGCGCGATGCTCCTCGCCCACAAGGAGCGAGGCGCGCTGGCCCTCGCGGGGCCGCTGGGCGCGGCTCTGGCGGGCGCGGTGCGGGCGGGGGTGCGGGAGTGCCGGGTGGAGGGTGATCGGGGTGCGGCGGGGCTGGAAGGGGGGTTGGCGGGGGAGTACGGGGGCGTGGCGAGGTCGGACGGGGGGTCGGTGAGGCCGGACGGGGGGTTCGTGCAGGGACTTGGGGTGCTGGGGGAGGGACGGCAGGCTCAGTTCGGGGAACGCGTGTACGTCGGCCCAGCCCGCTCCCGGCGTGGCGGTGACGTCGATCATGCCCGCTCCCGGCGTGGCGGTGACGCGCCCGTGCTGCTGGTCCCTGTGCCTTCTGCGCGGGGCACCGTGCGGGCTCGGGGGCATGATCCGGCGCGGCGGATCGCGTGGGCGGCGGCGGGGGAGTTGCGGCGGGCGGGGACTCCGGCTCGGGTGGTGGCTGTGCTGCGGCAGCGGCGGTGGGTGGCTGATCAGTCGGGGCTCAACTCACGGGAGCGGCTGGACAATCTCGCGGGTGCGCTGGAGGTGGTCGCGGGCGGTGCCCGGTTGCTCGCGGGTGGTCGGGCGGTGCTCGTCGACGACCTGATGACGACGGGGGCCTCCTTGAGGGAGGCGGCGCGTGCCGTATGTGCGGCGATCGGGTGCGACGGAGCGGTTGGAGCGACTGCGGCTGTGTACTCGCGTGCGTTCCGGGAAGGCAGAGGGGAACACATCGAGAGATCAATGGAGAACGGGAGGAACATGGCACTCAGTGCACCGGGAATCGTGGATGTGAACGGCCCTGGTGACCTGATCTGCGCGGCGGTGATCGCAGCATCGCCTGATTCCTTCGAAATAAACCGGAACTGACTGCGAACTTGCGTCGTTGCAGGTAACGACAGGAGCAATTCACCTGAACGGAGGTACAGCGCGGTAGAGGGTGACGACATCCGTCCGGGCGAGATATGTTCGGTTGTGAGAGAAAGGCGCAGGCCGCACCTCTCCTATCCGAATGCCGTGCCGTGGGTTTTCCGCAGTCACCCGCGGCCATGGGGTGCAGATCTTGCCCATGGGGGAGGAGGAGGTGGAAGTCACCGAGTCCGAGGTTCCGGGGTGACCGGAGCCTGGTGCAAAAGGGAGACGCTCCGCAGCGAAGCGGAGTGATCCGGGAACGGAGTTCTGCGTGGACATCGTCGTCAAGGGCCGCAAGACCGAGGTGCCCGAGCGGTTCCGCAAGCACGTGGCCGAGAAGCTGAAGCTGGAGAAGATCCAGAAGCTCGACGGCAAGGTGATCAGCCTCGACGTCGAGGTGTCCAAGGAGCCCAACCCCCGACAGGCCGACCGTTGCGACCGGGTGGAGATCACGCTCCGCTCCCGCGGTCCGGTGATCCGGGCGGAGGCATCGGCCAACGATCCGTACGCGGCGCTCGACCTCGCGGCGGAGAAGCTGGATGCCCGGCTGCGGAAGCAGCACGACAAGCGTCACACACGCCGCGGTGCCCGCCGGCTCACGGCCGCCGAGGTCCCCGACCACGTCCCGGGCGCGGCGACGCTCAACGGCAACGGCCACGCCGTCCCGGACGAGCAGTCGGACGGTGTGCCCACCAAGAAGATCGGCTCGCTGGAAGTGAAGGGCGAAGGCCCGCTCATCGTCCGCGAGAAGACCCACGTCGCCTCTCCGATGTCCCTCGACCAGGCCCTCTACGAGATGGAACTGGTCGGACACGACTTCTACCTGTTCGTCGACTCCGAGACCAAGGAGCCGAGCGTCGTCTACCGACGGCACGCCTACGACTACGGCGTCATCCACCTGAGCACGGACCCGATGGTCACGCAGGCCCAACCGCCCGCGGCGGGCGGCACGCTGGGCGGCTGACCCACCCGGCCGACAGCTGAGCCGGTGCCCCTGGAGCGCGTGTGCGCCCCCAGGGGCACCGGTGTGCGACCACTTCGCGCCCCGCTCCGTGACCGCACTGTCGTCCGGGCATGGAATCATGGCCGTACAGGGCCCAACCGGTGGGCCGCTGCCTTGGGTTGGCGATGGCGCAGGACCACAGGCCACAGCCTTCAGGGGGAGGAACGATGGCGGACAGCTTCGGACCGATGCATGTCGAGGATGCCGACGGTGTCGTCGCCATGGGCCCGGAAGCGGGCTCGACACGCAAGGAGCCGATCAGAGTCCTTGTCGTGGACGACCACGCTCTCTTCCGCCGAGGCCTGGAGATCGTGCTCGCGGCCGAGGAGGACATCCAGGTCGTCGGCGAGGCGGGGGACGGCGCCGAGGCCGTGGACAAGGCCGCGGACCTGCTGCCGGACATCATCCTGATGGACGTACGGATGCCCAAGCGGGGCGGCATCGAGGCGTGCACCTCCATCAAGGAGGTGGCACCCAGCGCGAAAATCATCATGCTCACGATCAGCGACGAAGAGGCCGATCTCTACGACGCGATCAAGGCGGGCGCGACCGGTTATCTCCTCAAGGAGATCTCGACCGACGAGGTGGCCACCGCCATTCGCGCCGTGGCCGACGGACAGTCGCAGATCAGCCCCTCCATGGCGTCGAAACTGCTCACCGAGTTCAAGTCGATGATCCAGCGCACCGACGAGCGCCGACTGGTGCCGGCGCCGCGGCTCACCGACCGTGAGCTGGAGGTCCTCAAACTCGTCGCCACCGGAATGAACAACCGCGATATCGCCAAGCAGTTGTTCATCTCCGAGAACACCGTGAAGAACCATGTGCGCAACATCCTGGAGAAGCTGCAGCTGCACTCCAGGATGGAGGCGGTGGTCTACGCGATGCGGGAGAAGATCCTCGAGATCCGGTGACAGATCCGGTGACGCTCAGGCCAGGAGGCGCGTGAGTTCGCCGGTGAGGGGTGCGCGGAGCTCGGGGGCGTCGACCCGCTCCAGGCGTACGTCCGTGCAGTCCACCCAGCTCGCGGCCTCGACCAGGGCCTGTGCCACGGACGGGACGGCCTTCGCGCCGTCCAGGGTGACCTGCTTGGCGACCAGGGTGCGGCCCTCCCGCGCCGGGTCCACGCGGCCGACCAGCCGGCCGCCGGCGAGGACCGGCATCGCGAAGTAGCCGTGGACCCGCTTCGGTTTGGGGACGTAGGCCTCCAGGCGGTGGGTGAAGCCGAAGATCCGCTCGGTGCGTGCCCGCTCCCAGATCAGGGAGTCGAACGGGGACAGGAGTGTGGTGCGGTGGCGGCCTCGCGGAGGTGTCTCCAGGGCCGCCGGATCGGCCCAGGCGGGCTTGCCCCAGCCGTCGACCGTGACCGGGACCAGGCCCGAGTCGGCGATCACCGCGTCGACCTGCTCGCCCTTGAGCCGGTGGTAGTCGGCGATGTCCGCGCGCGTGCCGACGCCCAGTGACTGTCCCGCCAGCCGGACCAGGCGGCGGAGGCACTCGGTGTCATCCAGCTCGTCGTGCAGCAGCGGCTCCGGGATCGCGCGCTCGGCGAGGTCGTACACCCGCTTCCAGCCGCGGCGCTGCACGCAGACCACCTCGCCGTACATGAGCGCGCGCTCGACGGCGACCTTGGCGCCGGACCAGTCCCACCACTCGCTGGTGCGCTTGGCACCGCCCAACTCCGTGGACGTGAGGGGGCCTTCGGCGCGGAGCTGCTTGATGACCTGGTCGTAGGTGCCGTCCGGGAGGTCGTGGTTCCAGTGCGGGCGGCTGCGGTAGGCGCGACGGCGGAAGGCGAAGTGGGGCCATTCCTCCACGGGGAGGATGCAGGCGGCGTGGGACCAGTACTCGAAGGCGTGCGTCTGGGTCCAGTACGCGTCCTCGACCGTCCTGCGGGGCACGGCGCCGAGGCGGGCGTACGGGATCAGCTCGTGGGAGCGGGCGAGGACCGAGATGGTGTCGAGCTGCACCGCGCCGAGATGGCGGAGCACGCCGCGCACGCCCGCGCGGCGGTCGGGGACGCCGAGGAAACCCTGGGCGCGCAGGGCGATGCGGCGGGCGTCGTCTGCCGACAGATCGGTCGTGGGGCGCGGGGCACTCGTCATGTCTGCGCACGATAGAGGGTGCCACTGACAACGCGGCCTGAGCTGCGGATTCGCCGCGTCACGGCTGGGCGGGCAGATACGGGGCCGTCGACGGCAGGCCCAGGTCCGACGGGAGCAGGGAGCCGACCCAGCAGTCCCGTCGTACGCCCTTGTTGTTGATCGCGGAGCGGAGCGTGCCCTCGATGGTGAAACCGGCGTGTTCGGCGACCGCGCGGGAGCCTTTGTTGCCGAGCTCCGCGCGCCATTCCACGCGGTCGATCGACAGACGGGTGAAGGCCCAGCGTGAGACGGCGACGGTGGCCTCGGTGATGTAGCCGTTGCCGCGGTGCTCCTTCGTGGCCCAGAAGCCGATCTCGCCGACGCCCAGGGAGCGCATCGTGACGGCGAGCATGCCCACCAACTCCCCTTCGGGGAGAAAGACACCGAAGGTGAACATCGATGCGTTCGCCCAGCCCTCGGGCACGAGTTGCTCGGTGAAACTCTGCGCGTGCTCCAGGAGGTAGGGCGAGGGGATCGTCGTCCAGCGCTGGATCTCGGGGTCCTGGGCCGCGGAATACACGACGTCGGTGTCCTGCGGGCCGACGCTGCGCAGAAGGAGACGGTCGGTCGTGAGCGTGACGGGTTCCATCGGCCGATTCTGCTCGGGGGTGCACAAAGACGCCATCCTTTTGCGCTGCGTGAGCGAGTGATCACATTTCGCGCAATTCCTCGCAGGGACGCGGCACCATCGGCGACCTCTGGCCGTTGTCCCCTTTGAAGCAGATTTGAAGGAGTGGACGGTCGGCGTCCCCGGCAGGCCTCCCGGCGTGGTGGGGTCCTCGCATACGATGTCCGTTGCTCAGTTATGTCATTGGAAACCGACCGTCCCAGGCCCGACCGGCAAGGAGACCAACCCCCGTGTCCGTCCTCTCGAAGATCATGCGTGCAGGCGAAGGCAAGATCCTGCGCAAACTGCACCGCATCGCGGACCAGGTCAACTCCATCGAAGAGGACTTCGTCGACCTCTCCGACGCCGAGCTGAAGGCCCTCACCGAGGAGTACAAGCAGCGCTACATCGATGGTGAGACCCTGGACGACCTGCTGCCCGAGGCGTTCGCCACCGTGCGCGAGGCCGCCAAGCGCGTCCTCGGCCAGCGCCACTACGACGTGCAGATGATGGGCGGCGCGGCGCTGCACCTCGGCTATGTCGCCGAGATGAAGACCGGCGAGGGCAAGACCCTGGTCGGCACCCTGCCCGCGTATCTGAACGCCCTCTCCGGAGACGGCGTCCACATCATCACGGTCAACGACTACCTGGCCGAGCGCGACTCCGAGATGATGGGGCGCATCCACAAGTTCCTGGGCCTCGAGGTCGGCTGCATCCTCGCCAACATGACCCCGACCCAGCGCCGCGAGCAGTACGCGTGCGACATCACCTACGGCACGAACAACGAGTTCGGCTTCGACTACCTGCGCGACAACATGGCGTGGTCGCAGGACGAACTGGTGCAGCGCGGCCACAACTTCGCGATCGTCGACGAGGTCGACTCGATCCTCATCGACGAGGCCCGTACGCCGCTGATCATCTCCGGCCCGGCCGACCAGGCGACCAAGTGGTACGGCGACTTCGCCAAGCTGGTCACCCGCCTGAAGAAGGGCGAGGCCGGCAACTCGCTCAAGGGCCTGGAGGAGACGGGTGACTACGACGTCGACGAGAAGAAGCGCACGGTAGCCATCCACGAGGGCGGTGTCAGCAAGGTCGAGGACTGGCTGGGCATCGACAACCTCTACGAGTCGGTGAACACCCCGCTCGTGGGCTACCTGAACAACGCCATCAAGGCCAAGGAACTCTTCAAGAAGGACAAGGACTACGTCGTCATCGACGGCGAGGTCATGATCGTCGACGAGCACACCGGCCGTATCCTCGCCGGCCGCCGCTACAACGAGGGCATGCACCAGGCGATCGAGGCGAAGGAAGGGGTGGACATCAAGGACGAGAACCAGACGCTCGCCACGATCACCCTGCAGAACTTCTTCCGCCTCTACAGCAACCTCTCGGGCATGACCGGTACGGCGATGACCGAGGCCGCCGAGTTCCACCAGATCTACAAGCTCGGCGTCGTCCCGATCCCGACCAACAGGCCCATGGTCCGCAAGGACCAGTCGGACCTGATCTACCGCACCGAGGTCGCGAAGTTCGAGGCGGTCGTCGACGACATCGCCGAGAAGCACGAGAAGGGCCAGCCGATCCTCGTCGGTACGACGTCGGTCGAGAAGTCCGAGTACCTCTCGCAGCAGCTCGCCAAGCGCGGTATCCAGCACGAAGTGCTGAACGCGAAGCAGCACGACCGCGAGGCGCCGATCATCGCCCAGGCCGGCCGCAAGGGTGCCGTGACGGTCGCCACCAACATGGCCGGCCGCGGTACGGACATCAAGCTCGGCGGCAACCCCGACGACCTCGCCGAGGCGGAGCTGCGCCAGCGCGGCCTCGACCCCGAGGAGCACATCGAGGAGTGGGCCCAGGCCCTGCCCGCTGCCCTGGAGCGGGCCGAGCAGGCGGTCAAGGACGAGTTCGAGGAGGTCAAGGACCTCGGCGGCCTCTACGTCCTCGGCACCGAGCGGCACGAGTCGCGCCGTATCGACAACCAGCTGCGCGGTCGCTCCGGCCGTCAGGGCGACCCGGGCGAGTCCCGCTTCTACCTCTCCCTCGGCGACGACCTGATGCGGCTGTTCAAGGCCCAGATGGTCGAGCGCGTGATGTCGATGGCGAACGTCCCGGACGACGTGCCGATCGAGAACAAGATGGTCACGCGCGCGATCGCGTCCGCCCAGTCGCAGGTCGAGCAGCAGAACTTCGAGACCCGCAAGAACGTCCTCAAGTACGACGAGGTCCTCAACCGTCAGCGCGAGGTCATCTACGGCGAGCGCCGCCGTGTCCTGGAGGGCGAGGACCTGCAGGAGCAGGTCGTGCACTTCATGGACGACACGATCGACGCGTACATCACCGCGGAGACCGCCGAGGGCTTCCCTGAGGACTGGGACCTCGACCGGCTGTGGGGAGCGTTCAAGCAGCTCTACCCGGTGAAGGTCACCGTGGAGGAGCTGGAGGAGACGGCCGGGGACCGGGCCGGTCTGACCGCCGAGTTCATCGCCGAGTCCATCAAGGACGACATCCACGAGCAGTACGAGGGGCGCGAGGAGCAGCTCGGCTCCGAGATCATGCGTGAGCTGGAGCGCCGCGTCGTCCTGTCGGTCCTGGACCGCAAGTGGCGCGAGCACCTCTACGAGATGGACTACCTCCAGGAGGGCATCGGCCTGCGTGCGATGGCCCAGAAGGACCCGCTGGTCGAGTACCAGCGCGAGGGCTTCGACATGTTCACCGCCATGATGGACGGCATCAAGGAGGAGTCCGCCGGCTATCTGTTCAACCTGGAGGTCCAGGTCGAGCAGCAGGTCGAGGAAGTCCTCGTGGAGGACGACAAGCCGTCGCTCGACAAGGAGGACACGGTGCCCGCGCAGGCGAGCGCCCGTCCCGAGATCCGCGCCAAGGGGCTCGACGCCCCGCAGCGGCCGGACCGGCTGCACTTCTCCGCGCCGACCGTGGACGGCGAGGGCGGCATCGTCGAGGGCGACTTCACCAGCGACGACGACGAGCCGGTGCGCTCCGAGGCGGACGGCCTCACGCGCGCGGAGCGCCGCAAGCAGGGGCGCCGGGGCAGCCGCCGCAAGAAGTGACGGGCGCTCCGCGGGTCGGGCGGCGAGCTGTGACGGTCGCTCCGCGGGTTGGGCGGCGAACTCGGACGGGCGCCCCTGAGTGAGGGGTTGGGCTTGTCGGGGCCGCTCCCCGTGCAGAGGTTTTGAAGGGCCGGGCATCGTGAAGGTGCCTGGCCCTTCGGCGTGTGTGCCTTGTGCGGGCGTCCGGGCGTGCAGGAGTGCGGGCCTGCGCGCGGGGTATGGGCAGGCGCGCGGGGTGTGGCTGGTGTGGTGGGTACGGCGGGGGCGGCTGGCGCGGCGGACGTGGTGGGTACGGCGGGTGTGGCTGGCGCGGCGGACGTGGTGCGTACGGCGGGTGTGGCTGGCGCGGCGGATGCGGTGGGTACTGCGAGGGTGACCGGCGCGGCGGCCGGCCTGTTCTCGCCAGCCCAGCCCAGCCCAGCCCAGCCCAGCCCAGCCCAGCCCAGCCCAGCCCAGCCCCAGCCCCAGCCACCGCCGGTCGTCGTAAGCCCTGGTCCGCCGGTCAGCCGTCTTGTACGCCCTGGCCGCCGGTCAGTCGCCGTAAGCCCTCCTCGGCCCTCCTCCGCCCTCCTCAGCTCTCCTCCGCCCTCCTCAGTCGTCGTCCGGGTGCGGGGCGCGGGGGTCGCCCAGTTCCACCGCCGTGCAGCGCCAGCGGAGGTCCGTGCCGCGCTCCAGGCGGAAGGCCATGGCGCGCAGTCGGTCGCCGGTGCCGATGCGGGCGAAGGCCTCGACCGCGCCGGGGCGGGGGACGTAGTAGCCGATGTCGCGGACCACCGGGCGCGTGCCGCGGGTGGCGCGCAGGGGGCCGTGTTCGGCGAGCCGGATCAGTTCGTCGTAGGCGCGGCCGGCGGTGTGCCGGAGCATCCAGTGGACGGGCCGCTGGCCGCTCAGTACGGCGAGGAGGCGGTCGGCGAAGAGGTCGGTGGGGCGGGGCTGTGGAACGCGGCCGGGGGCGGCTTGGGCGGGCACCGTGTTGTCCGCGGCTCGGCCTGTCGCAGGAGTCGATGGCGAAGGGGCTGGGCCACGGCCCAGCGCCGCCGGTGTGAGAGTGCCTGCGCGCGCCGCCAGAGCCGTGTTCACCGCCGCCGCAGCCTCGGGCGACGTACTACGAGACGTACCCCCACCCTGTCCGCGAGGCGAACCCGTGCCGGGGCGGCGGGGGTCGCGGCGGGTCGGAGGGCGGGTCGGGGTGTGCTGGGCGGTCCTGGTCATGACCTTGTGCATGGGGGTCCCCGTGGATCGGCCCGGGATGTACCGGGAAGTAACTTGCTGGTTGGGGATCTTGTACGGGGCCGTGGCCGGGGGCGGCAAGGAAGGGGCGGGCCGCGTCGGAGAGGCCGGAATGTTCACTTATCCGAGTGATCGGGAGGGCCTGGAGCCCGTGGCCGCAGGGGTGCCCCGGGTGAATTCCCGGCGTGGGGTGGACGCCTCCGACGGTGCGGGTGGGGACTCGATGGGGGACACGCGCACGTATCCTGAAGGCCCTCCCGGAGGCACGGAACCGTCCTCCCCGAGGCCCTCTCCGACTACGAAAGCGGCCAGCCATGCGCGTCTACGTCCCCCTGACCCTCTCCGGTCTCGCCGAGGCGTACAAGACGGGCGAGCTGGGGACGGGACCCTTCGTCGCGTACGCCGTCACGCCCGCGCTGCGCGAGTGGTACCTCTCCGACGACATCGAGGAGTTGGAGTACGCGGCGCTGAACCGGGCCGCGCTGGCCTCGCTGCGACTGCTGGCGGCCGACCCCGACGCGCCGCGGCGGCGCGTCGTGGTCGCCGTCGACGTACCCGACGGCACCGCGCACGTCGACCCCGACCGCGGACTCGACCCGGCGGCGCTCGGCGAGGTGCGGGTCGCCGGAACCGTGGCGCTGGGCAGGGCGGCGGCCGTACACGTGGATCTGGGCGACGCGGAGGGCGATGTGAGCGCCGCCGCCGACGTGCTTCCGGCGGCGGACCGGGGGGACGACGACGCGCAGTTCGTCGTGGACGGGGCCGAGGACCACGAGTTGCTCTGGTACGCGACGCAGGAGATCCCGAATCTCGTCGGGCTGGCCGACTGAGCCCGTTCGGCAACGGCCGGACGGCCGAAGATGCCCGCTGAACTGCGATTCTCTTGATTGTCAGTGGCGGCGGGTACTTTTTTGGCATGGGGATGCAAGGAAGCGCGCACATCGTCTGGGACTGGAACGGCACGCTGTTCCACGACAATGACGCGATCATCGGGGCGACGAACGCGGCATTCGCCGAGCTGGGGCTCAAGGCGATCACGATGGAGGAGTACCGGGCGCTGTACTGCGTGCCGGTGCCGAAGTTCTACGAGCGGCTGATGGGCCGGCTGCCCACCGACGCCGAGTGGGAGGTCATGGACGACGCCTTCCATCGGCACTACACCGAGCACCGGGTCGTCTGCGGGTTGACCGAGGGTGCGACGGAGCTGCTCGCGGGGTGGCGGACGGCGGGCCGCAGCCAGTCGATCCTCAGCATGTACGGCCATGACGAACTCGTCCCGCTGGTACGGGGGTTCGGGATAGAGTCGCACTTCATACGCGTCGACGGGCGCACCGGGCCCTCCGGCGGCAGCAAGGCCGAGCACATGGTGCGGCACCTCGGGGCGCTGGCCGGCGTGGACCCCGCGCGCACCGTGGTGATCGGCGACGCCGCCGACGACGCGGTGGCCGCCCTGCACGTGGGGGCGCGGGCGGTGCTCTACACCGGCGGTTCGCACAGCCGGGCCAGCCTCGAGGTCGTGGGCGTACCGGTGGTGGACTCGCTGGCCGAGGCCGTCGCGGAGGCGGAGCGGTTGGCGGCGTAGGGACGATCTGCCGGCCGGTGTGACGGGGCGCGGTGCCTGCGGAGACACCGCGCGCCGCGTCACGTGATGCCGACCGCCGAGGTCACGTCACCGGAGTCTTCGCCCGCAGCACCGTGAGGAACTCCCGCATCCAGCTGGAGTGATCCGGCCACGCGCGGGCGGAGACCAGGGTGCCGTCGACCACCGTCTCGGCGTCCTGGAAGGTCGCTCCGGCGGACTGCATGTCGAGTTCGAGCGCCGGGTACGCCGTGACCCGTCGGCCGCGCAGACCGTCGATCGCGGCGGTGAGCAGGGGGCCGTGGCAGATCTGGGCCACGGGCTTGTCCGTGTCGAAGAAGGACTTGAGGATCTTGCGGAGTTCGGGATCGTTGCGGAGGTACTCGGGGGCCCGCCCGCCGGGGATGACAAGGGCCGCGTACTGGCTGGGATCGACCTCGGCGAAGGCGAGATCGGCGGGCCAGGTGTAGCCCGGCTTCTCGGTGTAGGTGTCGAAGCCGGGTTCGAAGTCATGGACGACGAAGCGGAGCTGCTTGCGTTCGGGGGCGGCGATGTGGACCTCGTAGCCCTCCTCGCGCAGGCGCTGGTAGGGGTAGAGGACTTCCAGCGACTCCGCTGCGTCGCCGGTGACGATGAGGATCTTCGCTGTCATGTCGGTGCGCTCCTCTGTGGCCGTGGCAGGTGTCTCCGCCGGGCGTCATGAGCTCATGGGCGGTCGGGCGCCCATGGACCCACCGACTCGTGGATCCGCGAACCCACGGGCCCATGGGCAACGTGCCGCGCGCCGGGTCGCTTGCCAAGGGCCCTCACCGCTCGGACATCGTCACCGTCCCGACTGCCCGTGAATACGACGATTTCACTCTCCGCGCCCCTGTGCACAACGTCAAAGTTCCACCCTCGCTTTTGTACACATCCGGCTCATGACGACCCCCCGGTGAGGAGCGATAGCCTTGTGGCGTGATCAGCGCGATATTTCGCGGGGGCATCGTCGCCCCTGCTCTGCGCCCGGCGACCACGGACGACATCCGTGACCGGGCGGCGGTCGCTGGTCCCAGGGTCTGTTCGACAGGCCTTCGCGGGCGGGACGGAGCTCCAAGGGCTCCCAGGACGCCGTGCACACCCCGGGTACCGACGCGACAGAGATCAGCGTCACACCCTTCGGGCGTGCCGAAAATGGCTGATAACCCACCGCTCATCTCACCTTGCGGCATAGCGTCGGAGCAGACCGGACACCCCGGGCCGTGGCGTCGAGCCGCAGGGGAAGACACCGTACTTCCTTCTACGTCACGCAACGGCGCGCGACAGGAGCCAGAGGACAATGCAGACCAAGCTGGACGAAGCAAAGGCCGAGTTGCTCGAGAGGGCTGCTCGGGTAGCTGAGAACAGTCCGGTCGGTGGGCACCTACCGACCGGGACGACGGACGAGGGCACCCCGGACCGGGACACCGTGCTCGCGTTCCTCCAGCGCTACTACCTGCACACCGCCCCGGAGGACCTCGCCGACCGCGACCCGGTCGACGTCTTCGGCGCCGCCTACTCCCACTACCGGCTGGCCGAGACCCGACCCCAGGGCACGGCCAACGTACGGGTGCACACCCCGACGGTCGAGGAGAACGGCTGGACGTGCAGCCACACCGTCGTCGAGGTCGTCACCGACGACATGCCCTTCCTCGTCGACTCGGTGACGAACGAACTGACCCGGCAGAGCCGGGGCATCCACGTCGTCATCCACCCGCAGGTCGTCGTCCGCCGCGACCTCACCGGCAAGCTCATCGAGGTGCTCACCACCCCGCCCACCGGCGAGCTGCCGCACGACGCGCACACCGAGTCCTGGATCCATGTCCAGATCGACCGCGAGACCGACCGCGCCGACCTGAAGCAGATCACCGCCGACCTGCTGCGCGTCCTGTCCGACGTCCGCGAGGCCGTCGAGGACTGGGAGAAGATGCGGGACGCGGCCCTGCGGATGGCCGACGAGCTGCCCGCCGAGCCGACCGCCTCCGACCTGCCCTCCAGCGAGGTCGGGGAGGCCCGCGAGCTGCTGCGCTGGCTGGCCGCCGACCACTTCACCTTCCTCGGCTACCGCGAGTATCAGCTCCGCGAGGACGACTCCCTCGCCGCCGTCCCCGGCACCGGCCTCGGCATCCTGCGCTCCGACCCGCAGCACGCCGGCGAGGACCACCACCCGGTGAGCCCGTCCTTCGAGCGTCTCCCGGCCGACGCCCGCGCCAAGGCCCGCGAGCACAAGCTCCTCGTCCTGACGAAGGCCAACAGCCGTTCCACGGTGCACCGTCCGTCGTACCTCGACTACGTGGGTGTGAAGAAGTTCGACGAGAACGGCGAGGTCGTCGGCGAGCGCCGCTTCCTGGGCCTGTTCTCCTCGGCCGCCTACACCGAGTCCGTCCGCCGCGTCCCGGTGATCCGGCGCACGGTCGACGAGGTGCTGGAGGGTGCCGGCTTCTCGCCCAACAGCCACGACGGGCGCGACCTGCTCCAGATCCTGGAGACGTACCCGCGCGACGAGCTGTTCCAGACCCCGGTCGACGAACTCCGTTCGATCGTCACGTCGGTGCTCTACCTCCAGGAACGCCGCAGGCTGCGCCTCTACCTGCGCCAGGACGAGTACGGCCGCTACTACTCGGCCCTCGTCTACCTCCCGCGCGACCGGTACACCACCGGCGTGCGCCTGCGGATCATCGACATCCTTAAAGAAGAGCTCGACGGCACCAGCGTCGACTTCACCGCCTGGAACACCGAGTCGATCCTCTCCCGGCTGCACTTCGTGGTCCGCGTCCCGCAGGGCACCGAACTGCCCGAGCTGTCCGACGCCGACAAGGACCGCATCGAGGCCCGCCTGGTCGAGGCCGCCCGCTCCTGGGCCGACGGCTTCGGTGAGGCCCTGAACGCCGAGTGCGGCGAGGAGCGCGCCGCCGAACTCATCCGCCGCTACGGCAACGCCTTCCCCGAGGGCTACAAGGCGGACCACACCCCCCGCGCCGCCGTCGCCGACCTGGTCCACCTGGAGCAGCTCACCGAGGAGCAGGCCTTCGCGCTCAGCCTCTACGAGCCGGTGGGCGCCGCCCCCGACGAGCGCCGCTTCAAGATCTACCGCAAGGGCGCCTCGGTCTCCCTCTCCGCCGTGCTGCCGGTCCTCAGCCGCCTCGGCGTCGAGGTCGTCGACGAGCGGCCGTACGAACTGCGCTGCTCGGACCGTACGACGGCGTGGATCTACGACTTCGGGCTGCGGATGCCCAAGTCTCCGAACGGCAACGGGGACTACCTCGGCGACGACGGACGCGAGCGGTTCCAGGAGGCGTTCGCCGCGACCTGGACCGGGCAGGCGGAGAACGACGGCTTCAACGCGCTGGTGCTGAGCGCCGGGATCGACTGGCGGCAGGCGATGGTGCTGCGGGCGTACGCCAAGTACCTGCGGCAGGCCGGTTCGACCTTCAGCCAGGACTACATGGAGGACACCCTCCGCAACAACGTCCACACCACCCGGCTGCTCGTCTCCCTGTTCGAGGCGCGGATGTCGCCGGACCGGCAGCGCGCCGGGCGCGAGATCGTGGACGCCCTCCTCGAAGAGGTCGACGCGGCCCTCGACCAGGTGGCGAGCCTCGACGAGGACCGCATCCTGCGGTCCTTCCTGACCGTCATCAAGGCGACCCTGCGCACCAACTTCTTCCAGGAGGCACGCGGCGGGCACGCGCACGCGTACGTCTCGATGAAGTTCGACCCGCAGGCCATCCCGGACCTGCCCGCGCCGCGCCCCGCGTACGAGATCTGGGTGTACTCGCCGCGTGTCGAGGGCGTGCACCTCAGGTTCGGCAAGGTCGCGCGCGGCGGGCTGCGCTGGTCGGACCGGCGGGAGGACTTCCGTACGGAGATCCTCGGCCTGGTCAAGGCGCAGATGGTGAAGAACACGGTCATCGTGCCGGTCGGCGCCAAGGGCGGCTTCGTCGCCAAGCAGCTGCCGGACCCGAGCGTGGACCGCGACGCGTGGCTCGCCGAGGGCATCGCCAGCTACAAGATGTTCATCTCGGCGCTGCTCGACATCACCGACAACCTGGTGGCCGGCGAGGTCGTCCCCCCGGCGGACGTGGTCCGGCACGACGAGGACGACACCTACCTGGTGGTCGCCGCCGACAAGGGCACCGCGACCTTCTCGGACATCGCCAACGGGGTCGCCGAGAGCTACAACTTCTGGCTCGGCGACGCCTTCGCCTCCGGCGGCAGCGCGGGCTACGACCACAAGAAGATGGGCATCACCGCGCGCGGCGCCTGGGAGTCCGTCAAGCGGCACTTCCGGGAGCTGGGCGTCGACACGCAGAGCGAGGACTTCACGGTCGTCGGCGTCGGCGACATGTCCGGTGACGTGTTCGGCAACGGCATGCTGCTCAGCGAGCACATCCGCCTGGTCGCCGCCTTCGACCACCGGCACATCTTCCTCGACCCGACCCCGGACGCGGCCGTCTCGTACGCCGAGCGGCGCCGCATGTTCGAGCTGCCGCGCTCCAGCTGGGCCGACTACGACACCGGCCTGCTGTCGGCCGGCGGCGGAGTCTTCCCGCGCACGGCGAAGGCGATCCCGGTCAACGCACACGTCCGCGAAGCCCTCGGCATCGAGGACAAGGTCGCGAAGATGACGCCGGCCGACCTGATGAAGGCGATCCTGAAGTCGCGGGTCGACCTGTTGTGGAACGGCGGCATCGGGACGTACGTCAAGGCGAGCACCGAGTCCCACGCGGATGTCGGTGACAAGGCCAACGACGCGATCCGGGTCGACGGCGCCGACCTGCGCGTCAAGGTCGTCGGCGAGGGCGGCAACCTGGGCCTGACCCAGCTCGGCCGGATCGAGTTCGCCCAGCAGGGCGGCAAGATCAACACGGACGCGATCGACAACAGCGCGGGCGTGGACACCTCCGACCACGAGGTGAACATCAAGATCCTGCTCAACGGCCTGGTCACCGACGGCGACATGACCGTCAAGCAGCGCAACAAGATCCTCGCCGAGATGACCGACGAGGTCGGCGCCCTCGTCCTGCGCAACAACTACGCGCAGAACACCGCGATCGCCAACGCGCTCGCCCAGTCCAAGGACATGCTCCACGCCCAGCAGCGCTTCCTGCGCACCCTGGTCCGCGAGGGCCACCTCGACCGGGCGCTGGAGTTCCTGCCCACCGACCGCCAGATCCGCGAACGGCTCGCGCAGGGACAGGGGTTGACCAGTCCCGAGACGGCCGTCCTGCTGGCGTACACGAAGATCACGGTCGCCGACGAGCTGCTGCACACCACGCTGCCCGACGACCCGTATCTGCGCACCCTGCTGCACGCCTACTTCCCGACCGCGCTGCGCGAGAAGTTCGCCGAGCAGATCGACACCCACGCGCTGCACCGCGAGATCGTCACCACGGTCCTCGTCAACGACACGGTCAACACCGGCGGTACGAGCTTCCTGCACCGCCTCCGCGAGGAGACCGGGGCCTCCCTGGAGGAGATCGTCCGGGCGCAGACCGCGGCCCGCGCGATCTTCGACGCCGCCGAGGTCTGGGACGGCGTAGAAGCCCTCGACAACACCGTCGAGGCGCCCGTCCAGACCCGCATCCGCCTGCACTCGCGCCGCCTGTGCGAGCGCGGCACCCGCTGGCTGCTCAACAACCGCCCGCAGCCGCTCCAGCTCGCCGAGACCGTCGAGTTCTTCGGCGAGCGCGTCGAGCAGGTCTGGTCCCAGCTGCCCAAGCTGCTGCGCGGCGCGGACCTGGAGTGGTACCAGCAGATCTACGACGAGCTGACCGGCGCCGGCGTCCCCGCCGAACTCGCCACCCGCGTGGCCGGCTTCTCGTCCGCCTTCCCGGCGCTCGACATCGTCTCGGTGGCCGACCGCACGGGCAAGGACCCGATGGATGTCGCCGAGGTCTACTACGACCTCGCCGACCGCCTCCACATCACCCAGCTCATGGACCGCATCATCGAGCTGCCCCGCGCGGACCGCTGGCAGTCCATGGCCCGCGCCTCCATCCGCGAGGACCTGTACGCGGCCCACGCGGCCCTCACCGCCGACATCCTCACGTCCGGCAACGGCACCTCGACTCCCGAACAGCGCTTCACCGCGTGGGAGCAGAAGAACACCGCGCTCCTCGGCCGCGCCCGCACCACCCTGGACGAGATCCAGGGCTCGGAGATGTTCGACCTGGCCAACCTGTCGGTCGCGATGCGCACCATGCGCACGCTGCTGCGCACGCACTCGTAGTCCCTACGACAACGACAAGGGCGCCCCGGGCCGCAACGGCTCGGGGCGCCCTTTCTTGGCGTGCCTTAGGAGTAATCAGGCAGAGGGCTTACTGTGGCCCGCTATTGCTTGTGGTGTGACAGTGAATCTCGCCGAGGACCGCGTGGCCGCTCCCGTACAGCAGGCCCGCCCGGCCCGTCGGGTCGTCCTGGAGATCGTGAAGTTCGGGATCGTCGGCGGCAGCGGCGTCCTGGTCAACTTCGCGGTCTTCAACGCCCTGCTGCACGGCCTGCGCTGGCCCGCGATGCTCGCGACCGTTCTGGCCAGCTGCGTCGCGATGGGCGCCAACTACCTCGGCTTCCGCTACTACACCTACCGCGACCGCGAGGCCCCCGGCGCCCGCCGCATCGCGCTGTTCTTCGCCTTCAGCGGCATCGGCGTCCTCATGGAGAGCGGACTCTTCTACGTCGGCTACCACGGCCTGGGCCTCCACGGTCCGCTCGAGGTGAACGTCGTGAAGGCCCTGTCGATCGTGCTCGCGTCCGCGTTCCGCTTCCTGGTCTACCGCACCTGGGTGTTCCAGGACGAGGAACTCTGACCTTTCAGGCGACCTGGCCCGCCGCGGCCGCGGCCGGGGTCTTGGGCTTGTCGGCGCCGCCCGTGAAGGCCTCGTACGCCTCCAGGACCTCCTCGGTCGGCCCGTCCATCCGCAGCTCGCCGCGCTCCAGCCACAGCACGCGGTCGCAGGTGTCACGGATCGACTTGTTGTTGTGGCTGACCAGGAAGACGGTGCCCGCGTGCTTCCGCAGCTCGCGGATCCGCTCCTCGGAACGCCGCTGGAACGACCGGTCGCCCGTCGCCAGCGCCTCGTCGATCAGCAGGACGTCGTGGTCCTTGGCGGCGGCGATGGAGAACCGCAGCCGCGCGCCCATTCCGGAGGAGTACGTCCGCATGGGGAGCGTGATGAAGTCGCCCTTCTCGTTGATCCCGGAGAAGTCGACGATGCCCTGGTAGCGCTCCTTGACCTGCTCCCGGGACATGCCCATGGCCAGGCCGCCGAGGTAGACGTTGCGCTCGCCGGTCAGGTCGCCCATCAGGGCCGCGTTGACGCCGAGGAGGGAGGGCTGGCCGTGGGTGTAGATGCGGCCGTTCTCGACGGGGAGCAGGCCCGCGACCGCCTTGAGGAGGGTCGACTTGCCGGAACCGTTGGTTCCGATGAGCCCGATCGCCTCGCCCTTGTAGGCGACGAAGGACACCTTCTTGACCGCGTGCACGGTGCGCACGCCCGCCGCCTTCTCGGCCTTCTCACGGCGCAGCATGCGGTTGAGGGCGGCGGTCGCGGAGCCGCGTCCGGCGCCGGTTCCGTTGACCCGGTAGACGATGTCGACGCCGTCGCAGACGACGGTGGGGATGGTGCTGTCGGCGGCCACGGGGGTCCGCTCGGTGTGGTACTCGATGGTCTGCTCAGCCACGGCCGTACGTCTCCTCAGCCTTCCAGAAGTAGATGAAGCCGCCGACTCCGGCGAGCAGCGCCCAGCCCGTCGCCGCCGCCCACACGTGAGGGGGGAGCTGGCTGGAGTGGAAGCTGTCGATCAGCGCGTAGCGCATGAGGTCGATGTAGACGGCTGCCGGGTTGGTCTCCAGGGCGATCGTCACCACGTGTGGCAGGTGGTCGCCCTTGGTCAGCTTGGAGATGCTCCACATGACGCCGGACAGGTACATCCAGGTGCGCAGCACGAACGGCATCAGCTGGGCGATGTCCGGGGTCTTCGCGCCCATCCGCGCCATGACCATCGAGACACCAGCGTTGAACATGAACTGCAGGAACAGTGCAGGGATCACGAGCAGCCAGGAGACGCTGATCGGCACGCCGAAGCAGATCAGGATGACGATGAGCGCGGCCATCGAGAACAGCAGTTGCTGGAGTTGCTGCAGCGCGAACGAGATCGGCAGCGCGGCCCGCGGGAAGTGCAACGCCCGGACCAGGCCGAGGTTGCCGGAGATCGCCCGGGTGCCCGCCATGATCGAGCTCTGCGTGAACGTCCAGATGAACACGCCCGTCACCAGGAACGGGATGTAGTCCGGCACGTGCTTCTTGGTGCCCAGCAGCACACCGAAGATGAAGTAGTACACCGCCGCGTTCAACAGCGGCGTCATTACTTGCCAGACCTGGCCCAGCTTCGCCTGGCTGTACTGCGCGGTCAGCTTGGCGGTGGCGAACGCGGTGATGAAGTGCCGCCGCTCCCACAACTGCCGCACGTACTCGGGCAGGGAGGGGCGGGCGCCGCTGACCGTGAGGCCGTGGCGGGCGGCGAGCGCCGCGAGGTCGTCTTCGTCGGCCGGAGCCGGCGAAGGGGGCGGTGTGTGGAGGACCTGGCTCACATCCGCTGCTTTCGCTCGGGGGAGGGGGGTGCGTGCGTCCGGCTGCCGTGTTCCGTTGCCCGGCGTTTCCTTACGCTTCTCTTTACGTTCTCTTACGTCGGGACGGGACCGTATCGTCGCAACGTGAGCGTAGGCCGATTCGGCGTCGGAACGCAACCGTTTCGTCGTCACGGATGTGATCGGGTCGTTAGGTTTGGGTGGGGACGGGACTGTTGCGTCGATACGCTCTGAGGGGCAGGTGTTGGTGTCGCCGGGTTGGTGCGGTTTCGGCGCGAGGACGCAACGGTTTCGGCGTGGCGACGGGTCTGTGGCGTCGTGGCGACGAGATGGTTGCGTCGTGGGGGCGGATCGGTTGCGTCGTCGGGACGGGCCGGTCGCGTCGCGAGGACGGGTCGGTTCCGTCGTTGCGACGGATCGGGTTCGTCCCGACGCGCCCGCCCGCCGCGGCCCAGCCCACCCGGGCGCCGCACCCGGACAGCGTGCGTCACGACGAAACCGTTTCGTCGCGACGTGCCACTCCGCGTCGGAACGCAACCGTTTCGTCGCAACGCCCCTATGCTTGGCCTATGACGACGAACGCCGACGAGCCCCAGACACGTCAGCGCCGCCGCACCCCCGCCGGGGCGGCCGTACTCCGTGAGGATGTGACGGAAGCCATTCGGGCGGCGGTCTTCGAGGAGCTGGCGGCGGTCGGATATGCCCGGATGTCGATCGAGGGGATCGCGCGTCGGGCGGGAGTGGGCAAGACGGCGGTGTATCGCCGCTGGCGGTCGAAGCTGCACCTGGTGCTCGACGTGGTGTCGGCGATCGCGGTGATGGGGCTGCCGACGCCGGACACCGGTTCGCTGGAGGGTGACCTCCGGATGCTGTACGAGGTGACGTCACGGGCGCTGCGTCACCCCGTCGCCTCGCAGATCATCCCCGACCTCCAGGCCGAGGCGGCCCGCAATCCCGAGATCGCCGACGCCATGCAGAAGGCGTTGCGCGAGGGCCAGGAGGGTGTGGCCAGCAAGATCCTCGCGGCGGCGGAGCGGCGTGGTGAGATCCGCCCCGGCATGGACGAGGACCTGGCCCTGGACCTGATCTCCGGTCCCCTGTACTGGCGTGCCGTGGTGATCCGCAGCCCGAAGCTGCCGAAGGGATACCTCGGGGCACTGGCCCGGGCGACCACGGAGGGGCTCAAGGCGTTGTAGACCTCGCCCGACCCGGCGAGTCAGCCGTCCCGTCGGTCCAACCCCCGCGCCAGCGCGCCGAGAGCCTCACCGACGGCGGAGCCGAGGACGGCACCCAGGACGCGTTCCGGTCTGGAACAGCCGTTCGCCGAGCCGGAGTTCATCAGGTCGCGCTCATCAAGCCCGCGCCGCCCCCGGATGCGACCGCACCCACCCCTCCCACGCCGACGTGATCATGTCCTGGACGTCGTGTTTGGCCTTCCAGCCGAGTTCGGTGGTGATGCGGTCGGCGGAGGCGACGACGCGGGCCGGGTCGCCGGGGCGGCGGGGGTGGACGGTCGGGGGGCGGTCGTAGCCGGTGGTCGCGTTGATGAGGTCGATCATCTCGCGGACCGAAACGCCTTCCCCGCGGCCGATGTTGAGGGTGAGGGCGCGGCCGGGGGAGGACTGGAGGGCGCGGGCCGCGGCGACGTGGGCCTCGGCGAGGTCCACGACGTGGATGTAGTCGCGGATGCAGGTGCCGTCGGGGGTGGCGTAGTCGTCGCCGAAGATGCGCGGGGGCGCGTCCTCGGTGAGCTTCTCGAAGACCATGGGGACGAGGTTGAGGACGCCGACGTCGGCGAGTTCGGGGGCGGCGGCTCCGGCCACGTTGAAGTAGCGCAGGGAGGCCGTGGACAGGCCGGTCGCGCGGCCCGTCGCGCGGACCAGCCACTCACCGGCGAGCTTCGTCTCGCCGTACGGCGACATGGGGACGCAGGGCGTCTCCTCGGTGACCAGTTCCACGTCCGGCATGCCGTAGACGGCCGCCGAGGAGGAGAACACGAAGGACGGGACGCCGGCCGCGGTCACCGCCTCCAGGAGGACGCGCAGGCCCTCGACGTTCTCCCGGTAGTAGTGCAGCGGCCGGTCCACCGACTCGCCTACCTGCTTCTTGGCCGCCAGATGGACGACTCCGGTGATGTCCTGGTCGGTGAGGGTCCTGGCGACCCGTTCCGCGTCCAGGGTCGAACCGACCACCAGGGGCACGCCGTCGGGCACGCGGTCGGCGATGCCGGTGGACAGGTCGTCGTAGACGACCGTCTGTTCGCCCGCCTCGGTCATCGCCCTCACGACGTGCGCTCCGATGTAGCCGGCGCCGCCGGTGATCAGCCAGGTCATGTGCGGCCGTCCCCTCCGTCACTGGATGTCGCTCGATCCGTGGTGGTGCGTCCCCCCACGCTCTCCGGGCTCAGTCAATCAGGCGCCGGTGTGCGCCGCGGTCAACGGCTGGGACTCCCCGTACGGGCCGGAGGGCCGCACGCGCGTGTGCGTCGTCGCCGGGAGCGGCCTCGACGAGCGCCACAGGCGGACAAAGGAGAGGACGGCCGCGGCGGCCAGCAGACCGTTGCGTACGACCATCAGGGCGCAGCCCGTCCACGTGCTGTGGATGACGTCGGCGTACAGGGCGGGGTACTCCACGGTGCTGACCGCGGTCGCCGCCACGATCAGCGCGGCCACCGCGCGCTGGGTGGTGTGCCGCGAGGTCAGGCAGACGGCTGCCAGGCCGAGCAGCCAGATCATGTACTGGGGGCTGATGACCCGGCTGGTCACGGTGAACAGCAGGACGGCGCTCAGCGCGGCGTCGTAGGGCGTCGCGTCGGTCCAGCGGCGGGCCCTGATCCGCCACAGCAGCAGGAACCCGAAGGCGACCGCCGTGAGCGCGAGGGAGACGTCGGCGACGGCGGTGACGTACGGCCCCGTGAACTCCATCGCGCCGTACCGGTAGTGCACCTGGCCCGCCCAGCCGGCGTGGGTCGCCAGGCCGAGGGCCGTGCCGCCGAGTGACTCGATCTGTACGCCCCTGCCGCCCTGTTGACGCAAGAAGGCGAAAGGATTGTTGAACAAAACCACGAGGATCATGAGCGACAAGGTCCCCGTCACCACGGCCGACGACCACACCGACCGCGTCGTCCGCCCCCTCGGCATCCCCAGCAGCACCAGCGCCGGCCACCCCTTCACCAGAGCGCCCAGCGCCGCGAACGCGCCGCACGCACGCGTGGAGCGCGACAACGTCAACAGGGAGATGACGGCGAACGCCGTGACCTGCACGTCGTAGCGGACGAGGGGGACGTGGAGGAGGAGCGGGAGGCCGCAGATCCAGTACGCGGCGCCGCGCAGGCTGCGGCCGGGGCGGGTGCCCGCGCGGGCCAGGGTCAGGGTGATCAGCGCGTCGGTGGCGAGGGTGAGGGCGACGAACGCCTGGAAGTACGTCAGGCCCGGAAGCAGCGCGGGGGCCAGGAGGACGGGCCCGGCGCCCGGCGGGTACTGCCACAGGGGGTCGTGCGCCGGGAACGCGCCGTGCGAGAGGACGCCGTACCAGTGGTGGTACAGGCGCCACACTTCGCGCGCGACGCCGCCCCGGCCGAGCAGGGGGAGGCTGTTGTGGGCGAGGAGGAGCAGCATCCCGGCGCGCGTGGCGAGCCAGGCGAGGGTGAGGGCGAGGAGGCGGTGTCTGCGGACGGCGTTCATCACAGCGGATCGTAAGCCGGGTGAATGCCGCAGCATTGCTAATACACCGTCAATCGTCGGTAAGAGCTTGCTAACAGTACAAAATCAGCCAGGTGGACAGCCAAGGTGAGGGTAAGTACGGGCGACGGACACGACCGGTGCGGCGGACGCGTGCGGGGATCGTGGCCGTGATCGTGCCGGTGGCCGTCATGCTCGCGCTGGGGCTGTGGGGCCTCGACCGCGGCGGCATGTGGGGCGACGAGGGCGTCACGTTCCTGGTCGGGCGGCGCACGGTGCCGCAGATCTGGCACCTGCTGCACGGTGTCGACGCGGTGCACGGCCTGTACTACCTCCTCATGCACGCTCTCCTCGTCATCCGTCCGGGTGAGGTGACCCTCCGCCTGCCGTCCGTCCTCGGCGCGGCGGCGACGGCCGGCCTGGTCGCCGCCCTCGGCGTACGCCTGGCCCGCCCCCGGGTCGGCCTCTGGGCCGGCCTCCTCTACGCGATCACCCCGCTGACCGGCCACTACGCCCAGGAGGGCCGCTCCTACGCCCTTGTCGCGGCGGGCGTGACCGGGGCGACGCTGCTCCTGGTGCGGGCACTCGAAGGGCGGTCCTGGTGGCCGTACGGCGCCGTCCTCGCCGCGACCTCTCTGCTGCACGAGTTCGCGGTCCTGGTGCTCTGCGCGCACGCGCTCACACTGGCGGCGGCGCGGGTGCCGAGGGCGGTGTGGGCCGGCTGGGGCCGCGCGGCGGGTGTGGTGGGCGGTGTCCTGCTGCCGCTGGCCTGGGTGTCCCAGCGGCAGTCGGGCCAGGTGGCGTGGCTGAGGGTGCCCGACCGGGACACGACGGAACGGCTCGCCCGGGACTTCCTCGCCGTCACCCCGACCGGAGTCGTCTTCTGGACCTCGGTCCTGCTGATCCTGGCCGGACTCGGCGCCGGACGCCTCACGTCGGTCGCCCTGCCGCTGCTGGTCGTACCGCCGGTGATCCTGCTGACTGTCTCGCAGTACCGGCCACTGTTCCACGAGCGGTATGTGCTGTACGCGCTGGCGGGGGCGCCGTTGCTGGCGGCGGCGGGGGCGGACCGGTTGGTCGGGGCGGTCGGTCGGCTGCGGCAGGGTGGCCGCCGTGTGCCGAGCGGTCGTCACGTGGCCGTCACCCCAGCGTTGGCCGGAGTCGAAAGACACCCCCAGAGACACCCCCAGAGACATCCCCAGAGACATCCCCAGAGACATCCCCAGAGACACCCCCAGTTGGTGGGCGCCCCGATCGCGAGTGCTCACCGCTCCGGAGCCGACCGTACGACCGGAGCCGCGAGCCGGCCGCCAAGTCCCCCGCGACCGCCTGCCCGCGCGACACCCCCCGCTAGGTGCTCACCGCACCGCGCCCACCTCGTCACCCTCGCCGGCGTCCTGGCCGTGGCCGTCCCCTTCCTCCACGGCCTGCCCGCCTATCGCAACGACCGTTCCGCGGCCCACCGCCCCGAGAATCTCGCCGCCGTCTCCGCCCTCGTCGGCAGTGAGATGCGGCCAGGCGACCCCGTGCTGTTCCTGCCGTCGTTCTGGAGGGTGACGGCGTTGGCGTATCCGGGGCCTTTCCGCGGTGTCCGGGACCTGGCGCTGGAGGAGTCGGGGGCGAGGTCCGGGACGCTCAGTGGGCGTGAGGTGGCCCCCAGGGAGCTGCGGGAGCGGCTCGCCGGTGTGGACCGCGTGTGGATCGTCGCGCAGTCGAATCTGCTGCCGTCCCGCTGGGTTCCCGGCGACCCGGCCGACCGGGTAAAACTCGACGTCGTGGACGGGGAGTTCGCGCGCCGGCAGGAGTATGTGCGCGGCCGGGTGAAACTCGCCCTCTACATCCGCCGCATGCCCCCGCAGCCGATGCGGCCGTTGCGGCCAGCGCCTGTGACTGCTCCAGCGCCTGTGACTGCTCCAGCGTCTACGACTGCTCCAGCGTCGCCGAGTCCAGCGCGCCCGTGAGTTCGTCGAGCCGTTCGCGCAGCGCGCGGATCTCGTCGATGTCGAAGCCGGTCGCGCCGACGATACGGCGCGGTACCTCAAGGGCGCGTTCGCGCAGGGCGACGCCCTCGTCGGTGAGCCGTACCTCCACCGAGCGTTCGTCGCGGGCGCTGCGCTCACGCCGTACCAGACCGGCCGTCTCCAGCCGCTTGAGCAGCGGGGACAGGGTGCCGGAGTCGAGCCGCAGGTGTTCGCCGAGCTTCTTGACGGGCAGTTCGCCGTGCTCCCACAGCACCAGCATCACCAGGTACTGGGGATACGTGAGTCCGAGATCCTTGAGGATCACGCGGTAGACGCCGCCGAACGCGCGCGACGCGGCGTTCAGGGAGAAGCAGATCTGCTGGTCGAGGCGGAGCCAGTCGGTGGTGGGGGTGGCGGCGGGAGTGGTGGTCATGGTTCCAGGATAGCGCGAGTGGGCCATTTAGTTGTGTGCAATTGAATTGTGTGCTCTACTTGTGGTCGTGAGGCGGTCCGGACACCCGGACCGGCCACCCCCGTAAAGACTTCCGAGAGGGATGGTTTCCATGGACGCGATCTACACCGCCGTAGCCACCGCGACCCACGGCCGTGACGGCCGCGCGGTCAGCAACGACGGCAAGATCGACCTTCAGCTCGGCATTCCGGTCGAGATGGGCGGCAACGGCCAGGGCACCAACCCTGAGCAGCTGTTCGCCGCCGGTTACGCCGCCTGTTTCGGCAGCGCCCTCGGCCTCGTCGGCCGGCAGGCCAAGGTCGACGTCACCGACGCCGCCGTGACCGCCGAGGTCGGCATAGGCAAGCAGGGCGAGGGCTTCGGCCTCAAGGTGACGCTGCGCGTCGAGCTCCCCGACACCGTGGACGAGGCGACCGGCCGCAAGCTGGTCGAGACCGCCCACCAGGTCTGCCCCTACTCCAACGCCACCCGCGGCAACGTCGAGGTCGACCTCGTCATCGAGTAGTTCCTACGACGCACGAGACCCCGGCGACGAGTGGTGAGCACCTCGTCGCCGGGGTCTCGTGCGTGTCCCCGCGTCACCGCACCGAGTGAGCCTGCTCCCCGAGCCCCTGCCCCTGCTCCCGCCCCTGTGCCTGGACCGGCACCGGAACGGCCGCCTTCCCCCGCACGACGGTCTCCAGCAGCAACGGCACCCCCACCACCGGCAGCAGCCACACCAGCACGATCAGCCGCCCGCCCCACACACTGATGTCCGGATGCGCGGCCTGCGTCAGAATCCCGGTGAACGCGGTCGCGACCAGGAACACCCCGAACGCCGGCCGCCGCAGCGCACCCCACACACCGGCGCCCAGCGCCGCCGCGAGCACCGGCTGCCACAGCTGCTGCCGGGTCCACTCCAGCCAGAAGTTCGCTTCCAGGTGCAGGAATTCGGGCCACAGCCGGGTGCGGTCGGGCCGCGCGTAGTGATCGGTGAGCAGGTCCTGGACGCTGTCGGTCTGGGACGGGTAGTGCAGGACACTCGCCAGGACCAGTGTGCCGAGCGCGGCGGCTCCGCCGAGCACGGCGACCGTCGTCAGCGCGCGCCCCGGAGCCCGCCCGCGCCGCCACCGTCCTACGGCGACCAGCGCGCCCGCGCCGGCCAGGCACAGTCCGAGGAACAGGGACTGCGAGTGCTTGACCGTGAAGAGCAGCAGCAGGGAACCGCCCACGAGGGTCGGACCCAAGCGCGTACGGCGCCCCTTCAGCACCAGCGCGCAGCCCCACAGCGCCGCCAGCGTCAGGGCCGTCATCAGCCCCTCGGTCATCGGCCGCATCGCGGTGGTCCCGCACGGCAGCACGTAGTAGAGGGCCTGTCCGGTCAGCGCGAGCGGCACGGACACGGACAGCGTGCGCAGGATCAGGAAGACGAGGATCCCGCCCGCGACCGTGAGGACGACGCTCGACGTCCACAGCCCCCAGACCGGACCGAGCGCGGTGACGAACGGCACGAGGAACACCGGGTATCCGGGCCGCACTTCGAAGATCCGCATGAACCGCTCCGACGTGAACGGCGTGATGAACCCGTCCGTCTGCCCCGCCCGCAGCCGCGCGTTCACCCCCCGCCACTCCGCGTCCCGGCACTTCTTCGCGACCCGCGCGGCGGGGTCCTTGCCGTGGAAGTTCAGCGGGTTCACGCTCTGGTCGCGCCGTGCCGTCGACCCCTGGCTCGCGCAGCTGTAGTCGATGGCGACGGTCGCGGCCTCGCGCTCGCTCGCACCGCGCAGACTCAGCGCGTACGACAGGTAGTTCTTGGTGTCGGGGGTGGCCCGGCCGGTGACGTTGGCGAGTTGGAGCACCGCGAACACGGCGGCCAGCACCAGCACCCAGGTGCGGGGCCTCATGAGGACGCCAACTGGTCGTGACCGGCGGCCGGGGAGGGGACCCGCGCACCGGATCCGGGCTGCGGCTGCCAGTCGTCCTCGCCCAGAAGCAGCGTCCGTACGACCCTCTCCGCGGCCCGCCCGTCGTCGAACTCGCAGTAGCGCGACCGGAATTCGCCCCGCAGCCGCCCCGCGTCCTCGTCCCGCCAGGCGCCCGAGGCGAACAGCCACGCCAACTCCCGGTAGGAACCCGACACATGACCCGGTGGCGCGGCGGTGACGTCGAAGTACGTGCCCCGGCTGGCCGCGTACGCCTCCCGGTCGTCGGCGTGGATGACGATCGGCCGGTCGAGGTTGGCGTAGTCGAACATCAGGGCCGAGTAGTCGGTGACCAGCGCGTCGGACGCCAACATCACGTCCTCCACGGACGGTTCGTCGGTCGCGTCGACGAGGACACCGCGCCGGTGCAGGTCCGCGAGGCCGAGTCCGCGCGCCGGGCCGGTCGCGAGGGTGGGGTGCAGGCGTACGACGAGGGTGTGGTCCGGGCCGAGGTCCTCGGCGAACCGGGCCAGGTCGAGGCGGTCGACGTGCCCGCCCCTGCTGTACTCGCGCCGGGTCGGCGCGTACAGCACGACCGTGTGCCCGGCGGGGATGCCGAGCCGTGCGCGAACCGCCTTACCCGCTTCGGGAGTTGCCCCGACGAGCACGTCGTTGCGCGGGCTCCCGGTCCGCACCGACGCGAAGTGACACGGATACGCCCGCTCCCACACCAGTTCCGAGTGCCGGTTGGCGACCAGGCTGTAGTCCCAGCGGTCGGCGCGGCGCAGCATCTGCGGTACGTCGACGCCGTAGCGGGCGCCGGGCTTGTCCAGCAGGTCGGCCGCCATGTACTTGAGCGGGGTGCCCTGGTGGGTGTGGATGTGGACGCTGCCGGGGCGCTTGGTGAGGGTGCCGGGCCAGTTGACGTTGTTCACGAAGTACTTGGCGCGCGCGGTGAGTTGGTGGTAACGCGGGGTGTTGAGGAGGACGTGTTCGACGTCCGGCGGCAACAACGCGGCCTGTTCCGCGTCCTGTACGACCCACACGCCCCGGAGCCGCGGGGCGATCTCCTTCGCCCTGTGGTAGACGGCGGCCGGGTCGCCGAGGACACCTCGGTGTGAAAAGGCCGAGTACACCACGAGGTTGGGGTCCAGTGGCCGGCGGGCGTGCAGCGCGGCCCAGCCGCCCTTGACCCGTCCGGCCCCCGACTTGCGTGCTTGCAGCGCCCGTACTTCGAGCTGCCGGGCGGCCCGCCCCGCCTGTCGCCCGACCCGGTACAGCGCGTAACCGCCCTCCAGGGAACGGCCTTCGGCGTCCACCGCCACGCCCGCCGGCTTGTACTTGGCGAACAGCTCGGCCGTACGGCGGAAGAACTCGGCCTTGTCGGACGGGGGCAGCCGGTCCGGCTTGCCGAGGATGTCGAGACAGTGCTCGCCCATCTTGCGATGCAGGTACGGGCGCCAACTCGCCAGGTCCGGGCGGGAGTCGACGAAGGCGAAGACCCGCTCGTACTGGTCGTGGATGTCGAAGTGCTTGCGGCTGGTGGTGGACAGGATGTTGCCCTGGCGCCGCTGCCGGTAGTTCAGGCAGATCCGGTCGAGGGTGGCGATCCGCTCCGCGCTGAGCAGCACCGGGAACGTCCAGGGCGTGTCCTCGTAGTAGCCCGGCGGGAACTCGAAGCCGTGCTTGTGCACGAACTCCCGGCGGTACACCTTGTTCCACACGACCATCAACAGGTCGAGGATCTCCGGGTGTTCGGCGACCGTGAAGGTGTCGTCGACCTCCGTCAGGACATGTGCGAGGACGTTGCGCCGGGTGCCGCCCCACCAGTAGGTGCGGGCGTAGTCGAAGACCAGGACGTCCGGGTCGCCGCTCGCGTCGAGCCGGTCGGCCATCGCGCGCAGGGCGCCCGGGGTGAGGGTGTCGTCGCTGTCGAGGAAGAAGAGGAAGTCGCCGGTGGCCAGGGGCATTCCGGCGTTGCGGGCACGCCCGAGACCGACGTTCTCCGGCAGGTGCAGCACCTGTACGCGCGGGTCGCGGGCCGCGTACTCGTCGAGGATCGCGCCGCAGCCGTCCGGCGAGCGGTCGTTCACGGCGATCACCTCGATGTCCCGGTAGGACTGCTCCAGGACCGAGTCGAGGCACTCGCGCAGAAAGCCCTGCACCTTGAAGACGGGGACGATGACGCTGAAGCGGGGCACTTCGGGTTCAGCTCCTTACGAGGGTGGCGGCGGGGGCCGGGACGCGCTCCGCGAGCGGGATCACGGGCGGGACCGCCTCCGGCGGCTCACCGAGGAACACCCGGCGTACGACCCGCTCGGCGGCCAGTCCGTCGTCGAACTCGCAGAAACGGGACCGGAATTCGGCCCGCAGGGCCTTCGACTCCGCCCCCGCGTAGGAGCCGTCGCGGAACAGCTGCGCCAGCTCCTCGGGCGTGCGCGCGACCGGGCCAGGCGGCGCCTCCATGAGGTCGAAGTAGACGCCCCGCGTCTCCCGGTAGACCTCCCAGTCGTCGGCGTACACGACGATCGGCCGGTCGAGGTTGGCGTAGTCGAACATGATCGACGAGTAGTCGGTGACCAGCGCGTCGGCGGCCAGGCACACGTCCTCCGAGGAGCGGTGCCCGGTCACGTCGATGATCCGGCCGCTGTTCCTGGCCCGGCCCTGGTCGTAGAAGTAGTGGGCGCGCAGCAGCACGACCACGTCCTCACCGGCCTCCTCGCAGAAGGCCTCCAGGTCGAGGCCGGTGTCGAAGCCCGTTTGGTAGTCACGGTGGGTGGGGGCGTACAGGACGGCCGTCTTGCCCTCGGGGACGCCCAACTCCCGCCGGACACGGGCCACTTCATCCGCCGTCGCCGTGTAGTACACGTCGTTGCGCGGATAGCCGTACTCCAACGCCTCGTACGAGCCCGGGAAGGCGCGCTCCCACATCTGGGTGGAGTGCCGGTTGGAGGAGATGTTGTAGTCCCAACGGTCCACCCGGCCCAGCAACTTGGCGAAGCTGCCGGTCGCGGCGGCCACCACCGGGTACGTCGACTGGTCGACGCCCATCTTCTTCAGCGGGGTCCCGTGCTGTGTCTGGACGTGCACGCTGCCGCGCCGCTTGACGACGCCCTCCGCGAAGTTGGCGTTGTTCACCAGGTACGTGGCCCGCGCCAGCACCTCCCAGTACTTCCGGCTGCCGATCACCGCGTGCTCGACGCCCTTCGGTACGGCGTCCACCGCGTCCGGCTCGACCAGGAACACCGAGCGGATGTGCGGGGCGAGTTCACTCGCCTTGGCGTGGATCGCGGCCGGGCTGCACGCGTAGCCCCGGCCCCAATAGGCGCAGTACACGGCCAGGTTGGGGTCGAGCGGGCGGCGCAGATCGCGGGCGTAGCGCAGACGGGTACGGAGCATCCGGGGGCGCGGGACCCTCCCCCAAGCTCTCGACTTCGCTCGACCAGGGGGGACCCCCATCGTCGCCACCGTCACCGACCGGTTGGCGCCGCGCAGCGCCCGGAACGCCGAGTACGCCCCCGACGCCAGCAGCCGGTGCTGTACTCCCACACTCCCGCCCGGAGTACGGAATCCCGCGGGCCGGTGCGTGCGGTACAGCCGCCCCGCCCGGCGGAAGAAGGCGCGATGTCCGGAGGGGAGGCGTTCGGGCCGGGAGGCGGTCTTCAGCACCACCGCGAAGAGCTGCTCGAACAGGGCGTCGTACAGAGCGCTCTTGGCGGCACGCGTCAGCACCATGTCGACCTGGTCGAGGAGTTGGTGGTGGTGTTCGCCCGGCAGGTTGAGCCGGCTGCCCTGCCTTCGCAGCAGATGCCGGACGACCACCGAGCGCAGTACCGCCACCCGCTCGGCGGCGACGGTGACCAGGGCGCCCCAGCCGAGGTCGGTGAACGGGCCCTCGGGGAAGGCGAGTTGGTGCTCGGTGAGGAAGGCGCGGCGGTAGGCCGCGCTCCACGCCGGGAGCTGTACGCCCGTCAACTGGGGTGCCTGCGCGGGGGAGAAGGCGCCGCCCGGGGTCTTCGCCAGCAGGGGGGCGGCCGGGTTGGTGGGCTCGCCCTCCCACCACGGGGTCCGCTCGTGCTCGAAGTACAGGACGTCGACGTCTCGGGAATCCCCCGTCTCCGTCAGCCGGGTGTGCAGCGCGGCCAGCGCGCCCGGGGCGAGGGTGTCGTCGCCGTCCAGGAACAGGACGTGGGCGCCGGTCGCCGCCCGCAGGCCGGTGTTGCGGGCCCCGCTCAGGCCGGCCGAGGGTGGTGAGTGCACCGGGGCCACCCGGGAGTCCCGCCCGGCGTGCGCGGCGGCGACGTCGTCGGCCGGGGAGCCGGGGGCGTCGCAGACCGGGATCAGCTCGAAGTCGCCGTAGGACTGCGCGAGGACCGAGTCCAGGGCCTGGGAGAGCCGGCCGGCGACCCCGTGGGACGGGACGATGATGCTGAAGCGGGGCATTCTGCTCTTTCTCCAGTGGTCCGGAGGGGGGGGTTCCGGGTCAGTGCGCGCGGTGGCCGGGGCGCCCCGTCGGACGCCAGGTGGTCGGCCGGGTCGGCGTGGGCCGCGAGGGGCTTGAGGGCATGCGAACTCCCCGGTGTGGGAACGGCGTTCAGAGGCGGTCGGTGACGGGCTGGGACGTGGTGGGCTGCGGCACGGTGGCGAGCGGGGAGCGCGCGAGGCTCGCGGCGGCGGACGGCACCGGGTGGCGGTCGGCGAGCGGCACGACCGGCGGGAGGTCGCTCTCGCCCAACACCACGTGGCGTACGACCCGTTCGGCGGCGCGGCCGTCGTCGTAGGGGCAGAAGCGCTCGCGGAACGCGGCGCGCAGCTGGGCGGAGCGGGAGCCGCGCCAGTGGTCGGTCGCGAAGATGTCGATCAGTTCGTCCTCGCTGCGCGCGACCGCGCCCGGCGGGAAGGCCCGCAGGTCGAAGTAGGTGCCGCGGGCCGCCTCGTAGGCCTCCCAGTCGTCGGCGTGGATGACGATCGGGCGGTCGAGGTTGGCGTAGTCGAACATCAGGGACGAGTAGTCGGTGACCAGCGCGTCCGAGGCCAGGCAGAGGGATTCGACGCTGGGGTGGTCGGTGACGTCGATGATCCGGCCGGACGCGTGGGCGGCGAGTGGGCCCTCGTGCCAGTAGTGGGCGCGGGCCAGCACGACGAAGCGCGGGCCGAGGCGGCGCAGGACGCGGTCGAGGTCGAGGTGGGCGCGCTGGACGCGGCGGTAGTCGCGGTGGGTCGGCGCGTAGAGGAGCGCGATGGTGTCCTGCGGGATGCCGAGGGACTCGCGCAGCCGGGCCACGTCGGCCGAAGTCGCCTGCTGGAACACGTCGTTGCGGGGGTAGCCGTAGGCGAGCGTGGTGTAGCTGCCGGGGTAGACCCGCTCCCAGGTCAGGGTGGTGTGGCGGTTGGGGGACAGGACGTGGTCCCACTTGTCGACGCCCTTGAGGAGTTCGCCGAAGTCCATGTCCCGTGCCGCCGCCGGGCGTTCCTGGAGGTCGAGGCCCATGTGCTTGAGCGGGGTGCCGTGTTGGGTCTGGATCATGGTCTGGCCGGGGCGCTTGACCAGGCGGCGGTCGAAGTTGACGTTGTTCACCAGGTACTTGGAGCGGGCGAGTGCCGTCCAGTAGGCGGCGGTGTCCGGGCGCAGTCTGCGGGTGGCGGCCGGGATCGTGTGGTGGTGCTCGGGGCGGGCGATCCACGCGGTGCGGATGTGCGGGGCGTGGGTGCGGAACGCGCTCTCCAGCGCGCCCGGGTTGCAGCTGTGGCCGCGCCCCCAGTACGCGGCGAACACCGCGCGATCCCTTAGCGGGAGCCGGAGTTGGACCCGGTAGTGCAGCTGGAGGACGGCCGCCCTGAGGGTGCGCAGCAGCTTCGCGGTGAGCTTGACCGCGCTGCGGCGCCAGCTCATCGCCCGCTGCACGGCCCGGAACGTGCGGTGGACGCCGAAGTGCACGAACGTGTGCCGCATCCGGGTGCGCAGCGGGACCGTGCTGCCGGGGATGCGGTAACGGCGGTAGTGGGCACGGGCCTTGCGCAGGAACTCGGCGCGGGTGCCGCGCGGCAGCCGGTCCGGCTTGGTGAACACCGTCGCCAGATGGTCGACCATGCGGCGGAACAACACCGGCCGCCACTGGGCGAGTTCGGGGCGCGCGTCGACGAACGCGAAGACCCGGTCGTACTGTTCGAAGACGTCGAAGTGCCGGCGGCTGGTCGTGCCGAGGATGTTGCCCTGGCGGCGCTGGCGGTAGTGGACGCAGACCCGGTCGAGGGTCGCGATCGTCTCCGCCGCCATCAGGACCGGGTAGGTCCACGGGGTGTCCTCGTAGTAGCCGGGCGGGAAGGCGAAGCCCTCGCGCTCGACGAACTCCCGCCGGTACGCCTTGTTCCAGGCGACCATGATGACCCGCAGCAGCCCGGGGCGGTCCTCCAGCCGGAAGGGGGCCGGGCCCTGTTCGGTCAACTGGGCGGCGGTCTTGTTGCGTTGGGTCTCCCCCGACCAGTAGGTGCGGGCGTAGTCGAAGACCAGGACGTCCGGTTCGCCGGTCTCCTTGAGGCGGTCGGCGATCGACCGCAGCGCGTCGGGCGTGAGCGTGTCGTCGCTGTCGAGGAAGAGCAGATAGTCGCCGGTCGCCTGTTCCAGACCGGCGTTGCGGGCGCGGCCGAGGCCCTGGTTCTCGGGGAGGTGGACGGCGCGCACACGGGCGTCGCGGGCCGCGAACTCGTCGATGAGCGCGCCGCAGGCGTCCGGCGAGCAGTCGTCGACCGCGATCAGCTCCAGATCGGGATACGACTGGGAGAGCACCGATTCCAGGCATTCGTGCAGGTACGCCTGGACCTTGTACGCGGGGACAATGACACTGAACCTGGGCAAGGGACATCCATGGGTCGGTCGGCGCGGGCGTTCTGCCCGGGAACGGCCGATGGAGTGACTTGGTTACGCCGCGTACGGCATACGGGGGACGCACGGTGAACGCGAAGGGGCGGGCCGGTGACGGCCCACCCCTCGAACTATGTGCGGTTTGTGACTATTTGACCGCACCCGCCATGACACCGGACACGAACTGCCGCTGGAACGCGAAGAACACGGCCAGCGGGATCACCATGGAGATGAACGCACCGGGTGCCAGCACGTCGATGTTGTTGCCGAACTGGCGTACCTGCGTCTGCAGTGCGACCGTGATCGGCTGCGTGCTGGACTTGGTGAACACCAGCGCGACCAGCATGTCGTTCCACACCCACAGGAACTGGAAGATGCCCAGGCTCGCGATCGCGGGCCCGCCGAGCGGCATCACGACCCGGGCGAACAGCCGCAGTTCACCCGCTCCGTCCAGCCGTGCCGCTTCCAACAGCTCGCGTGGGATCTCGGCGAAGAAGTTCCGCAGCAGGAACACCGCGAACGGCAGCCCGTAGCCGACATGGAACAGGATCACCCCGAAGATGGTCCCGAACAGGCCGATCTTGCCGAAGAGTTGGGCGATCGGGATCAGCGCGACCTGCACCGGCACGACCAACAGGCTGACCACGCCCAGGAACCACCAGTCGCGGCCCGGGAACTCCATCCACGCGAAGGCGTAGCCCGCGAGCGAGCCGATCACCACGACGAGGATCGTCGCCGGGACGGTGATCAGGACGGTGTTCCACAGCGAGCTGGTGATGTCGCTGTTCTCCAGCAGCGTCTTGTAGCTGTGGAAGGTGAGTTGGGAGGGCTGGCTGAAGACCTTCCACCAGCCGCTCGCGCTCATGTCCTCCGGGCTGCGCAGCGAGGACAGCAGCAGCCCGATCGTCGGCACCAGCCAGAACAGGCCGACGACGATCAGGAACACCCGGACGAGACCCCCGCTCACGATCCCCGCGAGCCGCTCGCCGAGCGACTCCCGCGCCTTGACGACCTCAACTGGCCCTGGTTTGCCCAGAGTTCCGGCATCCGTGGTCATCGCCGCACCTCCCGCCTGAGCCGGCGAACGTTGAACAGCATCACCGGAATCACCAGCAGCAGCAGGAACACCGAGATCGCGCTGGCGATCCCCGGCTGGTCCTCCGAGAAGCCCTTCCGGTACAGCTCCAGGGCCAGTACGTTCGCGTCGTCCTGCGAGGAGCCCGGGGCGATGATGAAGACCAGGTCGAAGATCTTCAGGACGTTGATCATCAGCGTGACGACGACGACCGCGAGCACCGGCGCCAGCAGCGGCACCGTGACTCGCCGGAACACCTGCCACTCGTTGGCACCGTCGACGCGAGCCGCCTCCAACAACTCCCTCGGCACCCCCGCGAGCCCGGCCGCGATCAGCACCATCGCGAACCCGGCCCACATCCACACGTACGACCCGATGATCGCCGGCGTCACCAGCGACGGGCCCAGCCACTCCACACCGTTGTACGGCGCCTTGAAGTTGCTTGCCGGGAGCCGGAGTTGGGCCCCGTCCGCACGCGCGGGCAGCGTGAAGGTGCCGTCGCCCGCGGCCTTCGTCGAGGCGACCACCTTGCCGTCCTTGACAGCCTCGACGCGCATCCCGCCGTAGCCGAGTTCGGACGGGTCGACCCCGCCGAGTCTGCCGACGCCCTTGCCGCGGGTGAAGTCCTGCCAGGTCGTGCCGGTGATCTTCCCCGGTTGAGGTTTCGCCGCCACGGCCTTCTTCGCGCCGCCGGGCATCTGGTCGGGGGCGACGCCGACCAGCGGGAGGGTGACGGTCTGGCCGGTGCGGACCGTCGTGCTGGTGATGAAGCCGCCGTGGTCCGCCTTCAGCGGCGAGTGGCGGCCCGGGTGGGCGTTGGGGAACGCCGACGACGAGGCGAACGTGTCGTGGATACCGACCCAGACCGCGTTGGCGACCCCCTTGTGCGGGTCCTGGTCGTAGACGAGACGGAAGATGATGCCGGCGGCCAGCATCGAGATCGCCATCGGCATGAAGACGACCAGCTTGAACGCCGTTCCCCAGCGCACCCGTTCGGTCAGCACCGCGAAGATCAGACCGAGGGCGGTGGCGACCGTCGGCGCGAACACCACCCAGATGACGTTGTTCTTCAGGGCGGTGCGGATGCCGTCGTCGGTGAACAGGGCCTTGTAGTTGTCGAATCCGGCGAAACCGTCACCGGCCTGGTTGCCGAAACTGCGGACCAGCGAGTACCCGATCGGGTAGACCACGAGCGCGCCGAGCAGCACCAGGGCGGGCAGCAGGAACAGCACTGCCACGGTCCTGCGGGTGCCGGTCACGCTCTTGCGGTTACGGGGTGCGGCGGGGGTCGGAGGGACCTCCGCCGCCGCTGCCGACGTCATCGCCGGATCAGCTCCCGCTCGCGTACGCCGCCGCCGCGTCCTTCTCCAACTGCGCCTGCGTGCCCGCGATGTTGGTCGGGTTCTTCAGGAAGTCCTGGAGGTCCTTCCACTCGCCCTTGCCGGGGGTGCCGCCGAACGCCTGCGGGGCCTGGTCCGACATGTCGAAGCGGAAGTTGTCGCCCGAGGAGATCAGGGACTTGGCGATCTTCTGCTGCACCACGTTCGGGTACGCCGAGTCCGGCACGTTCTTGTTGGGGGAGAGATAGCCGCCGAGCTTCGCCTGGATCGTCGCCGCGTCCGGGGAGGCGAGGAACGTCGCGAGGGCCTGGGCCGCCTTGGAGTCCTTCAGGATGACGGCCGCGTCGCCGCCGGAGACCACGGGCGCGGTGGAGCCCACCGCCGGGAACGGGAACACCTTCGCGTCCGTGCCCACCTTCGCCTTGGTCTCACCGATGTTGACCTGCACGAAGTCGCCTTCGTAGACCATCGCGGACTTCGGCTGGTCGCCGCCGGTGAACGTCTGGGTGACGGAGGCGGGGAACTCGGTCTGGAGCGCGCCGTCCTGACCGCCCGCGATATAGGCCTTCTTGCCCCAGATCTGGGCGAGCGTGGTGAGGGCCTCCTTCACGGAGGGATCCGTCCACTTGATCTTGTGCTGGGCGAGCTGGTCGTACTTCTCCGGCCCGGCCTGCGACAGATACACGTTCTCGAACCAGTCGGTGAGCGGCCAGCCGTCCGCGCCCGCGATCGAGAACGGGGTGACCCCGGAGTCGTAGACCGTCTGCGCGGTCGTCAGCAACTCCTGCCAGGTCTTGGGTTCCTTGGCGCCCGCGTTCGCGAAGACCTTCGCGTTGTACCAGATCAGCGACTTGTTGGCGGCCTTGTAGTACACGCCGTACTGCTTGCCGCCGACCTTGCCGATGTCCTGCCAGCCCTGCGAGTAGTTCTTCTGCAACTCCTTGACCGCGTCGGGTCCGAGGGGCTTGGCCCACTTCTTGTCGACGGCCTGTTTGATCGCGCCGGGCTGCGGGAGCATCGCGACGTCCGGCGGCTGGCCGCCCGCGACCTTCGAGCCGAGGAAGTTGATGATCGGGTCCTGGGCGGGCACGAAGGTGACCTTGGCGCCCGTGCGCTTCTCGAACTCCGCGAGGACCGCCTTGAAGTTCGTCTGCTCGGCACCCGTCCACACGGCGGCCACTTCGAGGCTCGCGCCGTTCAGTTTGGGCAGGGTGACCGTGCCGGTGCTCCCGGAAGGGGTGCTGGACTTGCTGTTGTCGCTCTTGCTGCCGCCGCCACCGCAGGCGGTGAGGGAGAGCGCCAGTGCTCCCGCGGCGACAACTGCCGCTGTGCGTAAGGTGGTACGTGTCCGGTGTGTGCTGCTCGTGCTGCGCATCACTGCCCCGTTCTTCGTTCCTCGTCGAACGCTCGAACGCTTCCGTGCGCACTGGTCTACGCCCGGTACTTGAAGGCGGCAAGATGGCGTCCGCTGTCAAGACCGGGATCGTGACTGGGTCGTGACGTGGGGTTGTGCGGTCGGCCTGTGAACGATCAGAGGAGCGACGGCACCTCCGCCGCCGACACCGAACGCGTGGCCCTCTCCAGCGCGCTGGCCAGGAGCGCCAAGTCCGTGGGCCCGTTGCCCAGTTCGCGGACCGGGCGGCGGGCCGGGGGGTCGCCCATGCGCTGCCACTCCAGCGGGACCACCGTGGGGCGCAGTGTCGCCGTGCGCGGGATACGGCCCGTGACCCGGCCGCCCTGGAAGGGGGTCGCCCGGCCGTCCGGGAGGGTCAACCGGCCGCGCCCCGGGGCGGGTTCGTCCGGGCCCTGGGCCGTCGGATCGAGGGTGATGCGGAGCGTGGCGTGCCGGGCCGGTTCCGTCTCGGACGTACGGGCGTCCAGCGCGGCTGCCGCGACCAGGTGCACGCCGAGCCGCTCGCCCTCGCGGGCCACCGCCTCCAGCGCGCGTATGACCGAGCCCGCCGCGGGGCGCCCGGGGGAGCCGAGGGGCGGTTTCACCAGGGCGTCCAGGTCGTCGACCACCACGACCAGCCGGGGCAACGGCGGTGCCGCCTCGGTCTGTTGACGGGCCGCCGCCGAAGGGCGCAGCCGGATCGTCGCACTGGACGGGCTCTCCAGGTCCGCGGCGCCGGACGTGCCGCGCTGGGCGATGATCCGGCCCGAGATCTCGTGCCGCGCGTGCCACTCGGCGAAGCCGACCCGGCCCAGCAACTCGGACCGCCGCTTCAGCTCCGCGCTCAGGGACTGCGCGAACTCCCGCATGCGCACAGGGTCGTTGGCCGTGAGGTGGGTGGTCACATGCGGTACGTCCGTGCAGACCCGCAGGCCCTCGCCGTGACCGCCTCCCCCAGAGGGGGTACCCCCGGCGCCGACGCTGTCCCGGCCGTCCATCAGCACGATGCCCAGCCGGTCGGGGCGCTCGGCGGCGGCGAGCGAGGCGACCACCGCCCGCAGCAGCTCCGTACGGCCACTGCCGGGCGGGCCCTCGATCAGCAGATGCGGTCCCTCGGCGGCGAGGTCCGCGCTGACCGGCCCGCGCGGACCGGCGCCGAGCACCGCCCAGGCCCGCCCGCCGAGCGCGTCCTTGTCGTCGCCGGCGTCCGCCCAGCGCGTCAGCAGGGACGCCGGGGTGGCCCGCGCCAGCCCCAACTCGTCGAGCAGCCGCGCCGATGGGGGCAAGGGCGCCGACACGCGCGTGTGCCGTTCGCCCGCGGGACCGTCCGCCCGGAGCGGCGCCAGCGCCCGCGCGAACCGCTCGGCCCACGCGAGCGAGACGGCGTCCACGGCGGCCTCGGTGCCTGGGCCGACGGGGCCGGGGGCGGAGGAACCGGAGTCCGTCCGGCCGGGCCGAGACGCCTCTGTGCCGGGCCGAGCCGACCCCGCACCGCCGTGCGCGACCCGCAGCACCCGCAGTGCCGTCGCGACATCACCGCTGAGCAGCGCGACCGCCCCGCACTCCCGGAACGTCGGCGCCGCCGCGCACGCCGCCTCGTACGTCTCCGTCACGGGTGACGCGGGCGAGGCCGGCTCCGTCTCGGCGAGACACACGACGTGGATACCGGCCCGGGGTCCGTCATGGGCCAGCCGCGCCACCGCCTCGCGGACATCGGCCCCGCCGGGGTCACCGTCCACCACGAGCACGGTGTACGGCCCCACGAAGCCGTCCGCCGAGCCGTCACCGTCGTCGGTGCGGGCCCAGGACGGGCGGTGGGCGGCGCCGCGTACCGGGTCGGCGGAGTCGGCGGGCTCGGTGTCGGCGGGGCGCGGCCGGGTGGCGCCGGAGGCCGGGTCGTCGAAGGTGTGCGGGGTGAGGGCGCCCGACGGGTCGGAAGTGCCGGACCGGTGGTGGTGGGCGTCGTCGCTGGTGCTGTACCTGGTGGTCGCGCCGCGCCGACGGTGGTCGTCGGCCGCGTGCCGTGCGGTGTCGGCCCCCAACTGGCCCTCGGCCGAACCGAGTTGTGAGGAGACCCCCGACGGGGAGGACATCCCCGACCGCCCCTCCGTCGAGCCGCGCTGCGCGCCGATGCCCGGAGTGCGCCGGTCGGAGGCGCCGGACGTGACGGTCGGCCGACCCGTGCCCTGCGTGTCGGACGCCTGGTCCTCCAGGCGGCGGAGGAGTTCGTCGGTGCGGGCCGTGGCCTGTTCGCGGTCGTAGGCCAGGAGGAGACGGCAGTCCTGGCCGTGTCCGGGGCGCAGATGCGGCAGCCAGCCGAGCCAGGACCACTCGGCGGTGCGCTCGGCCGCGGTACGCGCGCGGTCCGTGCTGATCAGCACGATCTCCAGGGCGTCCGGGGAGTGCAGCGCGGCGAGCTGGGCCACCACCGCGCGGGCCAGTCCCGACAGCCGCGCGCGCGGACCGGCCAGGCCCAGCGCGCCGACCTCGCGGAGCCCGGAGGTCACCGGCACGGCGGGCAGCAGTGCCGAGCCGTCCGGTGTCGCCCGGTCCGCCGTGCCGAGCCGCACCGTGAGCGCCTCGGGGTGACCGGGGGCGCGCTCCCACAGCCGGGGTCCCGGGCCCAGGGCGGTGAGCAGCAGGGCGGCCGGGTCGGGCCAGGTGTCCGGCTGCTGGGGGACGACGGGCGGGGGCGGCACGCTCTCGTCGGCGCCCTCCTCGTCGTAGGAGGCGCTGTATGCCGAGCCGTACGGCGACTCGGGGTCCTCGGTCGTCGCATCGCCGCGTCCGCCCGTCAGCCGGCGGGCCCACTTGCCGATGCCGCCGCGCCTGCGCACACCCGGCGGCACGTCGGTGCCCCTCAGCGGGGTGCCCTTGCGTCCGCCGTGGTCACCGGAGTCGTCGCCGGTGGGGATGCGGGAGGTCGTCGTACGCGCGGAGAACGCGTCATCGGCGGCCCCGTCCTCAAGGGCCTCGCCGAACACGCCGAAGCGGCCGGCGTGGGTGTCCCCGCCCTCGTGGACGACGCGGTGCTCGATGCTCGGGGCGCCTGCCTGGCCCGGGACCACGAGCGGTTCGCTACGGGGTGCGGAGGGGGTGCCGGGAGACACGCGCACGTGGCCCTCGCCGTCGGGGGCCGTCTCCGCCCGCGCTCCCGCACCGCCGGACGGGGTCAGCCGCAGGGCCGACTCGCCGATGCGCAGGAGCGCGCCCGGCGCGAAGCGCACCGGGCGGGTGCCCACGCGCGTGCCCGCCAGTGTCGTGCCGTTCGTCGAGCCCAGGTCGGCGACCGAGACGCGGCCACCGGGGTCGACGGTGACCGCGCAGTGCAGCCTGGAGACGTCCGGGTCGTCCAGGGGGACGTCGGCGTCGGCGGAGCGGCCGATGTGGATCTGCCCGCCATGGAGGAGGTGCACCCCGCCCGCGTCCGGCCCGGCGACCACATGGAGCTGGGTCGGGGCGTCGTCCAGCTCGGGATGCGCCTCGGGTTCGGCCGGGGCGCCCAGGGACAGCACCGCGCCGTCCGTCAGCGGCGGCTCGCCGAGCGTGCAGCGCTGGGTGTCGAGGCGCTCCACGCCCGCGTACAGCACGATCGGGCCGCCGGACTCACGGCTCCGCTCGGGCTGGGACGCCGCCGCGTCGGCGGAGACCGCCGAGGCCAGCGCCGAGGCCACCGCGGCCAGGGCCGTGCCGGCGGGCGCGGTGACCAGCACGTCGCAACTCGCGGAGCGGCCCCGCGGCTGCGCGGGCGGCCCCTGCGGGTCTACGACGGTCAGCCGGATCTGCATCGCCGTCAGCGGTCCCTTCTGCCCGGGCACGGATTTCTCCGCGCCCCCACACGAGCACATCGGCCAGTTCTGCACGCATCCTCGCACCTGCCACTGACAACGCGCCCGGGGCCCGGCAGCAAGTGATCTTGATTGGTCAGCTCTGTCCCCAAAAGTGCCTGACCAGTGCCGCACCGGTGATCGAGTGAGACCGGTCATGTCCGGCTCCGGCAACCAGGAGACCGGGGTGAGCGTCTTTCCTTCGAACATGTACGGCAGCGCTTACGTAGGTAGCCGCGAGAGGGGCGGCACTACAGTGGACCGGAACACAGGCAAGCAGCAGGGAGCGCAGACGTGCGGCCGGTAGGCAGCAAGTACCTCCTGGAGGAGCCACTCGGACGCGGTGCCACGGGCACCGTCTGGCGGGCCCGCCAGCGCGAGACCGCGGGCGCCGAGGCGGCCGTCCAGGGCCAGCCGGGCGAGACCGTCGCGATCAAGGTCCTCAAGGAAGAGCTCGCGAACGATCCCGACATCGTGATGCGGTTCCTCCGCGAGCGGTCGGTGCTGCTGCGCCTGACCCACCCGAACATCGTCCGGGTCCGCGACCTGGTCGTCGAGGGCGACCTCCTGGCGCTCGTCATGGACCTCGTCGAGGGCCCCGACCTGCATCACTACCTGCGCGAGAACGGCCCCTTCAGCCCCGTCGGCGCAGCCCTGCTCACCGCGCAGGTCGCCGACGCGCTGGCCGCCAGCCACGCCGACGGCGTCGTCCACCGCGACCTGAAGCCGGCCAACGTCCTGCTCAAGCAGGGCGGCGGCCAGATGTACCCGCTGCTCACCGACTTCGGCATCGCCCGCCTCGCCGACTCCCCGGGCCTCACCCGCACCCAGGAGTTCGTCGGCACGCCCGCGTACATCGCGCCGGAGTCCGCCGAGGGCCGCCCGCAGACCTCCGCCGTGGACATCTACGGCGCCGGCATCCTGCTGTACGAGCTGGTCACCGGCCATCCGCCGTTCTCCGGCGGCTCCGCCCTGGAAGTCCTGCACCAGCACCTGAGCGCCGAACCGCGCCGCCCCTCGACGATCCCCGACCCCCTGTGGACGGTCATCGAGCGCTGCCTGCGCAAGAACCCGGACGAGCGCCCCAGCGCCGAGAACCTCGCCCGCGGCCTGCGCGTCGTCGCCGAGGGCGTCGGTGTGCACGCGAACTCGGCGCAGATCGCCGCCGCCGAGAACGTCGCGATGCTCCTGGCCCCCGACCCCGCGCCCGCCGCCGTACCGGGCGCACCCGGCGCCGCCGACCCGACGCAGGTCCTCTCGCACGGAGCGGGCGCCTACGACCCGAACGCGGCGACCAGCGTCCTCCCGCACACCGGTGGCCCGGTGGGCGCCGCCGACCCGACCACCGTGATGCCCCACCGCGGCGCGGCCGACCCGACCACGGTCATGCCGCAGAACCCGTACGGCCAGCAGGGCGGGCAGGGTCAACAGGGCCAGTCCGGCCCCGGCCCCGAGCAGCCGCACCCCTGGCAGAACCAGCTGCGCGCCGCCCGCGACCGCAACGAACAGACACAGTTCCAGCCCTACCTCGACCCGGGCGAGGACCCGCTGCGCCGCCGTCCCCAGCGCCAGGTCTCCCGCCCGCAGCAGCCGCCGCAGCAGCCCCGCCAGGCCGCCCCGCAGCGCCCGCAGCAGCGGCCCCCGCAGCGCCAGCAGCGCCCGCAGCAACAGCAGGGCTACGGCCGTCCGCAGCAGCAACAGCCGCAGCAGTACGCCCCGCCGCGCCAGCAGCAGCCCCAGCGGCCCCAGGAGCCCGCGCGCGAGCCCCGCCAGCCGCGGCAGCGCAGCGCCAACCCGATGAAGATCCCCGGACTCGGCTGCCTGAAGGGCTGCCTGTTCACGATCGTCCTGCTGTTCGTCGCGGGCTGGCTGGTCTGGGAGCTGACCCCGTTGCAGCACTGGATCGGCACGGGCAAGAGCTACTGGAGTGAGATCAGCGGTCTCGTCGGCACGGTGAGCGGCTGGGTCAAGGATCTGGGCTCCGCGTCGGGCAAATGACCGCCGACCGACCGCCGACCTACGGCCCTAAAGCCCCAAGTCCGGCGTTGTGTTGGTGATTTGTCGACACCCGGTGGGTGATTTCCGCCCCAGCGGTGAAGGTTGGCTCATCCGGCGCGTAGTTTTAGCGACAACACGCGTCTGGTAGGAGCAGCCTTGGCACGGAAGATCGGCAGCCGGTACACCGCCAACCAGATCCTGGGGCGGGGCAGCGCCGGCACGGTGTGGCTGGGTGAGGGTCCCGAGGGGCCCGTCGCCGTCAAGCTGCTGCGCGAGGACCTCGCGTCCGACCAGGAACTCGTCGGACGCTTCGTGCAGGAGCGCACGGCCCTGCTCGGCCTGGAGCACCCGAACATCGTGTCCGTGCGGGACCTGGTCGTCGACGGCAACGACCTCGCCCTCGTCATGGACCTCGTCCGCGGCACCGACCTGCGCACCCGCCTCGACCGGGAACGCAGGCTCGCCCCCGAGGCCGCGGTGGCGATCGTCGCCGACATCGCGGACGGACTGGCGGCGGCCCACGCGGCCGGGGTCGTGCACCGGGACGTCAAGCCGGAGAACGTGCTCCTCGACATGCAGGGCCCGCTCGGCCCCGGCGGCGCGCACCCCGCCCTGCTGACGGACTTCGGGGTCGCCAAACTCATCGACTCCCCGCGCCGCACCCGCGCCACGAAGATCATCGGCACGCCCGACTACCTCGCCCCCGAGATCGTCGAGGGCCTGCCGCCGCGCGCCGCCGTGGACATCTACGCCCTCGCGACCGTCCTGTACGAACTCCTCGCCGGCTTCACCCCCTTCGGCGGTGGCCACCCCGGCGCGGTGCTGCGCCGGCACGTCACCGAGACCGTCGTACCGCTGCCCGGGATCCCCGACGAACTCTGGCAGCTGATGGTGCAGTGCCTGGCGAAGGCCCCGGCCTCCCGGCTGCGGGCCTCCGAACTCGCCGCCCGCCTGCGCGAACAGCTCCCCCTGCTGGCCGGGATGCCCCCGCTGGACGTGGACGAGCCGGACACCGAGCAGGAGGAGGCGGAGCAGGAGGAGACCCCGGTGGCCACGCCCGCGCGCGGGGAGCGGGTACGGCGCGGTGCCGTACCGCTGGTGCCGGGCGCCAAGCCCGCCGACTCCAACCGGGACACCCACACCTCGATGCGGGTCCCCGCCCCGGACGAGCTGGCGGGCGGCCCCCTCGGAACGGCCCGGGCACCCCGCCCGGCGGGCGCTCCACGCCCCGGTTCGGCCCGGCACCGGGCGGCGACCCGCCGCAGGCGGCTGACGCTGGGCGCGGCGGCGGTGGCGCTGGTGGCGGCGGTCGGGGTCGGTACGTGGGTGGCCACGTCCAGCGACGACTCCGGCGCGGACTCCCCGGCCACGAACAGCTCGGCACCGGCTTCGCCGTAGGGGTTTCGGCACCTCTCGGCCGACCGAGTCGGGTGGTGCGCGGGCGCAGGTCGGGGGTACGGGGGCGGAGTCCCCAGGTACGCCGGCACCGGCACGGGGTGACCAGAGCCCGGTGACAGGCACGGCGCACCCCGCTTGGCGGAGCCGTTACGCTGGGGGCGTGGCAGTCGTCGATGTATCCGAAGAGCTCAAGTCCCTCTCCTCGACCATGGAGTCGATCGAGGCCGTCCTGGACCTGGACAAGCTGAGGGCAGATGTCGTCGTCCTTGAGGAGCAGGCGGCAGCGCCCTCCCTGTGGGACGACCCGGAAGCGGCGCAGAAGGTCACCAGCAAGCTGAGTCACCTCCAGGCCGAGATCCGCAAGACCGAGACCCTGCGCGGCCGGATCGACGACCTCTCGGTCCTCTTCGAGATGGCCGAGGAGGAGGACGACCCGGACACCCGCGCCGAGGCGGAGAACGAGCTCACCGCCGTCAAGAAGGCGCTGGACGAGATGGAGGTCCGCACCCTCCTCTCCGGCGAGTACGACTCCCGCGAGGCCGTCGTCACCATCCGCGCCGAGGCCGGCGGCGTCGACGCCTCCGACTTCACCGAGAAGCTCCAGCGCATGTACCTGCGCTGGGCCGAGCGGCACGGCTACAAGACGGAGCTCTACGAGACGTCGTACGCCGAAGAGGCCGGCATCAAGTCGACCACCTTCGCCGTGCACGTGCCGTACGCCTACGGCACGCTCTCCGTCGAGCAGGGCACCCACCGCCTCGTGCGGATCTCGCCCTTCGACAACCAGGGGCGCCGCCAGACCTCCTTCGCCGGCGTGGAGATCCTCCCGGTCGTCGAGCAGACCGACCACATCGAGATCGACGAGTCCGAACTGCGCGTCGACGTGTACCGCTCCTCGGGCCCCGGCGGCCAGGGCGTCAACACCACCGACTCCGCGGTCCGCCTCACCCACCTCCCCACCGGCATCGTCGTCTCCTGCCAGAACGAGCGCTCGCAGATCCAGAACAAGGCCAGCGCGATGAACGTGCTCCAGGCCAAGCTGCTGGAGCGCCGCCGCCAGGAGGAGCAGGCCCGGATGGACGCCCTCAAGGGCGACGGCGGCAACTCCTGGGGCAACCAGATGCGTTCGTACGTCCTGCACCCGTACCAGATGGTCAAGGACCTGCGCACGGAGTACGAAGTGGGCAACCCCGAGGCCGTGTTCAACGGTGAGATCGACGGTTTCCTGGAAGCCGGAATTCGCTGGCGCAAGCAGCAGGAGAAGTAACTCCGCGCATTGTTTTGTCGACAAGGCAACTGCCGTCCACCGGGCGGCAGTTGCCTTTCGTGTATCCGGGTGTCTGGGTTTTACATCACACTCACAGATTCCATCTCCCAGCAAAGAACCCTTAGGTGGACATTGCGCTCGCAACGGCCTTGACGCTGCTGTGAAAAATGGGAAGGGTGAAGCGTGGCATGCGTGTCTCCGGGGCGCATGTGAACCGGGGGACTTGAGCTTTCGCCAGCCGCCACCCCCGTCGATCACGGCCCCGGACGCCGACGCACCACTGACGACGAGCTACATGGGGGTAGCAACCTAATGACGAAGAAGACGCGGATCCGTGTCGCGCGCATAGCGGCCGGCGTTGTCATCGCCGCCGGCGCCTCGCTGACCGCCGCGGGTGCCGCATCGGCGCTCGACCTCGGCGTGACCGTGAGCACCGGCACCGCCGACGACCCGACGCCCGGCGACGGGACCCCGACCGAGACGGGTCTCCCGACCGCTCCGAACTCCCCGACGGAGGAACCCCCGACCTCGCAGCCCCCGACCTCGGAGCCGCCCACCTCCACGCCTCCCACCGACGAGCCGACCGAGCCCACCGGCAACCCCACCGAGCCCACGGACGAGCCCACCGCCACCCCGTCGGACGGCAGCACCAGCGGCTCCGGCACCGGTTCCACCGGCGGCAACAACACCGACCCCGACGGCGGCTCCTCCGCCCAGGAGGCGGGCACCTCCGCCCTCACCGACACCGGCTCCGGCACCTCTGCCCAGGGCAGCGGCGACGAGCTGGCCGAGACCGGTGCGGGCCAGACCGCGTTCCTGCTGATCGGTGCCGCGACGATGATCGCCGGCGGCATCGCCTTCCGCGTCCTCCCGCGCCTCGGGAACGGCCGCGGCGGCACGGCTGCCTGACGGTAGCCGTACCCGTACGGAACGTACACGCAGCGCGTGACGAAGGGCCCGGAGCGGGAATCGCTCCGGGCCCCTCGTACGCGCTCCTGGTGTCGCTCAGGCAGTCTGGTGCGCCACCAGCGCCAGCGCCGCGATCAGTACCGCGAGCAGGGCGATCAGCGCCATCGGGTTGAGATTGCCCCAGGGGTTCTCCTGCTGCAGCCGCTCGCGGTTCGCACGGCAGACGGGACAGCGGCCCTCGTTCACGGGCGCGGCGCAGTTCGCGCACACCAACCGGTCGTACGTCATGCGCTCGCCCTCCTTGCACCGGCTTCCACAGACACAACGCCGCGGGACACGAGAACGTTCCCGAACGTTCCCCTCCACTGTGCCAGGTTCCGCGGGATTCGGCGCGGCTCGCCTTATCCTGCCCCGACCCGGTCCGTTCCAGCCCTTCAATTCCGCGACAAAACGTGCAAGCCTCGCTCAACGCCGGACGCCGACTGCGCGGGCACACCCGGGTCGCGTATGGTCACGCTCACCTACCCCCGGCTACCCGTGGTGCACCCGTGATCCGATTCGACAATGTCTCCAAGGTCTACCCCAAGCAGACCCGCCCCGCCCTCAGGGACGTCTCCCTGGAAGTGGAGAAGGGCGAGTTCGTGTTCCTCGTGGGGTCCTCCGGCTCCGGGAAGTCCACCTTCCTGAGGCTGGTCCTCCGCGAGGAGCGGTGCAGCCAGGGCCAGGTGCACGTGCTGGGCAAGGACCTCGCCCGCATCTCCAACTGGAAGGTGCCGCAGATGCGCCGCCAGCTGGGGACCGTCTTCCAGGACTTCCGCCTGCTGCCCAACAAGACGGTCGCCGAGAACGTCGCCTTCGCCCAGGAGGTCATCGGCAAGTCCAAGGGCGAGATCCGCAAGTCCGTGCCCCAGGTGCTCGACCTCGTCGGGCTCGGCGGCAAGGAGGACCGGATGCCCGGCGAGCTGTCCGGTGGTGAGCAGCAGCGCGTGGCCATCGCGAGAGCCTTCGTGAACCGCCCCAAGCTCCTCATCGCGGACGAGCCCACCGGCAACCTCGACCCGCAGACCTCCGTCGGCATCATGAAGCTGCTCGACCGGATCAACCGGACGGGCACCACCGTGGTGATGGCGACGCACGACCAGAACATCGTGGACCAGATGCGCAAGCGCGTCATCGAGCTGGAGAAGGGCCGCCTCGTCCGTGACCAGGCACGTGGCGTCTACGGCTACCAGCACTGACCGCCGATCGACCGCCGTCTGATGTCCGTCCACGGAAAGGCCTGAAGAAGCCGCCATGCGCGCCCAGTTCGTACTCTCCGAGATCGGTGTCGGTCTCCGCCGCAATCTGACGATGACCTTCGCGGTCGTCGTCTCCGTAGCCCTGTCCCTGGCCCTCTTCGGCGGCTCGCTCCTGATGAGCGACCAGGTCACCACGATGAAGGGCTACTGGTACGACAAGGTCAACGTCTCGATCTTCCTCTGCAACAAGAGCGACGCCGAGTCCGACGCCCACTGCGCCAAGGGCGCGGTGACCGACGACCAGAAGGCCCAGATCAAGTCCGACCTCGGCAAGATGTCGGTCGTCGAGAAGGTCGTCTACGAGTCGCAGGACGAGGCGTACAAGCACTACAAGGAGCAGTTCGGCGACTCCCCGCTGGCCAGTTCGCTGACGCCGGACCAGATGCAGGAGTCGTACCGCATCAAGCTCAAGGACCCGGAGAAGTACCAGGTCATCGCGACCGCCTTCGACGGCCGTGACGGCGTCCAGTCGGTGCAGGACCAGAAGGGCATCCTGGACAACCTCTTCGGCCTCCTGAACGGCATGAACTGGGCCGCGCGCGCGGTCATGGCCCTCATGCTCGTCGTCGCCCTGATGCTGATCGTCAACACCGTGCGCGTCTCGGCGTTCAGCCGTCGCCGTGAGACCGGCATCATGCGGCTGGTCGGCGCGTCCGGCTTCTACATCCAGGCGCCGTTCATCATGGAGGCCGCCGTCGCCGGCCTGATCGGCGGCACGGTCGCCTGCGGATTCCTGGTCGTCGCCCGGTACTTCATCATCGACCACGGCCTCGACCTGTCCCACAAGCTCAACCTGATCAACTTCATCGGCTGGGACGCCGTCCTCACCAAGCTCCCGCTGATCCTCGCGACGAGCCTCCTGATGCCCGCGCTTGCGGCGTTCTTCGCGCTGCGCAAGTACCTGAAGGTGTGACACATGCCAAGAGGGCCGTACGGGCAACCGCCCGTGCGGCCCTTCGCGTTGTCCTAGACTCACCGCCATGTCAGGCCGCGACCTGTTCTGTCAGCCCCGCCGCATCCGCCGCGGGGCCGCCCTGACATTGGTGTTCGCGAGTGTGCTGGTCGCCGGTGCGGCGACCGGGGCGTTCGACGAACCCGACCGGTCCGACCGGAAATCGGCGTCCGGTACGGCCCGTTCGGCGACCGTCGCCCGGCACGAGGACATCGCGAAGGCCGCCGCCGAGGCCAAGGCCGACGGCAAGTCGCCCATGGATGCCGCCGAGAGGGCCGTCAGTCGCAGCGGGGACCGCTGGGGGGCCGTGTACTCCCAAGGGGAGTACGAGGAGTTCGAGGAGGCCCTCGACGGCCAGTACACCGGCGTCGGGCTCTGGGCCCGGCGCGAGCGCGACGGCCGCATCGAGGTGACCAAGGTGCAGTCCGGGTCGCCCGCCGCCGCGGCGGGTGTCCACAAGGGCGACCGGCTGCGCACCGTGGACGGCGAGAACGTCGACGGGCAGCCCGTCACCGAGGTCGTCTCCTTACTGCGCGGTGACGCCCAGGACGCCGCCGCCGGCACCACCGTCACCCTCGGCCTGGAGCGCGGCACGCACGCGTGGAGCGAGACCGTACGCCGCGCCCGGCTCTCCACGGACTCCGTGATCGTCACCAAACTGACCGACGACGTCACCGTCATCAAGATCGCCGCCTTCACCAAGGGCGTCGGCGACCTCGTCCGCACCGCCGTACGGCAGGCCCCCGCCGACTCCGGCTTCATCCTCGACCTGCGCGGCAACTCCGGCGGACTGGTCACCGAGGCCGTCACCACCGCCTCCGCCTTCCTCGACGGCGGTCTCGTCGCCACCTACGACGTCGACGGCGAGGATCGCGCCCTGCACGCGGCCACCGGCGGCGACACCACCAGACCCCTGGTCGCGCTCGTCGACGGCGGCACGATGAGCGCGGCCGAGATGCTCACCGGCGCCCTCCAGGACCGCGGTCGCGCGGTCGTCGTGGGCTCCAGGACCTTCGGCAAGGGCTCGGTCCAGATGCCGAGCAAGCTCCCCGACGGCGTCGTCGCCGAACTCACCGTTGGCCACTACCGCACCCCCTCCGGCCACACCGTCGACGGCCGGGGCATCACCCCCGACCTCGATGTCACCGCACAGGGACAGGCAGCCGTAGAGCGCGCCGAGACCGTTCTGAGCGGGCTCGGGGACGCGTCCTAGCCGGTCCTGGCCGTCCGTTTCCGCTCTTCGGTAATCGCCTTTCCCTCGCACCCCCTCGTAGTGCGAAAATGGGCAGCACTATGAGCAAGGGAATGTACGTACCCAAGGAGTCCCAGCCCAAGCAGGGCGGTGGGGCCGCCGCCGGCAAGGCCAGGGACGGCGAAAAGGGTGGCAAGCGCAAGATCGTCGCCCAGAACAAGAAGGCCCGGCACGACTACGCGATCATCGACACCTACGAGGCCGGGATCGTCCTCTCCGGCACCGAGGTCAAGTCGCTGCGTGAGGGCCGGACCTCGCTGACCGACGGCTTCGTCCAGATCGACGGGGGCGAGGCGTGGCTGCACAACGCCCACATCCCCGAGTACCACCAGGGCACCTGGACCAACCACTCCGTGCGCCGCAAGCGCAAGCTGCTCCTGCACCGGGAGGAGATCGACAAGCTGGAGTCCAAGACCCAGGAGACGGGTCACACGATCGTGCCCCTCGCCCTGTACTTCAGCAACGGCCGGGCCAAGGCCGAGATCGCGCTCGCCCGGGGCAAGAAGGAGTACGACAAGCGGCAGACCCTGCGCGAGAAGCAGGACCGCCGGGAGTCGGACCGCGCGATCGCGGCGGCGAAGCGGAAGCAGCGCGGCGAGTAGCCACGCGGAATACGGTGGCATCGGCGTGCGTTGGTCACGTACGATGGCTACTGCACCCCACAGCGGGTGTGACGTCCTTCTTCGGAAGGACATTGAAAAAACAACATGGGGATGATCGGTTTCGACAGCGGATGTCGAAGCAGGTGAAGCGTGTCGAGGAAGCGGCAATGATCTCGTTAACCATATGTCGCAACCAATAATCGCCAATTCCAAGAGCGATTCCCAGTCCTTCGCCCTCGCTGCCTAATAACAGCGACTGAAGGACCCTAAAAGGGTGTCAGCCCGGGGGTGTTCCCGACCCGGACCCTGGCATAATCTAGGGAACTAAACCATCGAGCCCGGTCACGGGGTTCGATGGGAAATCAAACAGTGACTGGGCCCGTCGGCGACTTGTTCGCGTGATCACCGGGGCCGAGAAAATCACAGCGAACTGCACACGGAGAAGCCCTGATTCTGCACCGGTGGACGCGGGTTCGATTCCCGCCATCTCCACTCATCCCATGTTTGTAATTGAGCACAGTGGTAAGGCCCCCCGCTGCTTCGGCAGCGGGGGGCCTTTTCCTTTCACCGAACAGTGAAGGTCGATATCCGCAAGCCGTCGCTCAGGACCAGATACACGTCCGTACGGCCTTTCGCCGTATCCGACAGATCGGCGGTCACCGTCTCGTAGTCGTACGACGATGAAGTCGCCGCCGTGTGAACCGTCCCCACGAGCCTGCCCGTCGGAGAGCCCAGCCGGACCTCGACCGTGCCGGGGGACGTCCCGGCGACACGGGCGGTCAACTCGCCGGCACCCGCGCCCAGTTGCGTGTCCGTGAACTTCAGCCACGCGCCGTCCGCCGCCGCGCCCACCGCCGTACCGCTCGCCTTGGACTCGTCGACGAGGTGGATGCCGGAGTAGTCGTCGAAGTTCTCGGCGCGGGTCGTCCTCGACAGGTCGCGGGGTGGGATGGTATCGCCGTGGATTCGCCAGGTCGTGCGGGTGCGGATGTCGGCGGAGGACGCTCCGGCCATGACGTCGTACGTGCCGCTTTCCACCACCCATTTCGAGCGGGTGACGTCCCAGTGGGCGAGGTCTTTCCGCTGGAGATTCAGGCGGACCGTTTTTGTCTCGCCGGGTTTGAGGGACACCCGCTGGAAGGCTTTCAGCTGTTTCAACGGCTCCTTGTCGCGGGAGGTGCGCTGGTGGGTGTAGAGCTGTACGACCTCGTCGCCCGACCGTGTGCCCGTGTTGGTGACCGGGACCTCGTAGCCGCCGGCGACGGCTTTCAGGGTGCCGTAGTGGAAGGTCGTGTACGAGAGGCCGTAGCCGAAGGGATAGAGCGGCTTGCCCTGGAAGTACTGGTAGGTGCGGTCGGACTTGATGATGTCGTAGTCGAGGATCGAGGGGAGGTCGGCGTCGGAGCGGTACCAGGTCTGGGTGAGGCGGCCGGACGGGTTTTCGTCGCCGTAGAGGATGTCGGCGAGGGCGTTGCCCGTCTCCTGGCCCGCGTGGGAGGTCCAGAGGAGGGCCGGGACCTCCTTCTGCACAGCACCCAGCGTGGTGGGGTAGCTGTTCTCGACGACCACGACCGTCCTGGGGTTGGCCTGGTGGACCGCCTTGACCAGGGCCTCCTGTGAGGGGGCCAGGGACATGTCCGTGCGGTCGTGGGCCTCGCGGCCGTTGATCGACGGCATGGAGCCGATGACGACGATCGCCGTGTCCTTGCCCTTCACCGCGGCCACGGCGTCGGCGACTCCGCTGCGGACCACGTCCTTCGTGTAGTGCGCCGCCCGGTCCTTGGAGACGAGGCCGAGGGTGCCGTTCGCGTCCGTCGGACCGAGGTAGACCGGGCTCGACCACCAGGACTCGGCCGTCTCGTAGCCCGCGTACTTCAGCAGGTATGTGCCGTCGTCCTGCTGCTCCAGCTTGAACTGCTGCTGGACGTACCAACCGTTCGGCTGTGTCTGGTCGTTGACGAAGTTCGACCAGTTGTAGCCGACGTACTTGCCGTTGGCGGCCGAGCGCAGGGTCACGATGCCGGAGCCCCAGTCGAACGCGTCGAACTGGGCCGCGATTGTCGGGGTGTTGGTGGTCTCCTGCAAGGGTGCGCCCGTGCCGCCGGTGCCCGCCGTGACGTATGTGCCGGTCGCCGTGTCGCGCAGGGCGATGCGGTCCACTCCCTCGCTGGTGGCCACACTTGCGTTCAGTTTCGAGGCGATGCCCTTCGCGGGGGTGACGGCGTAGGGGAGTGTGCCCGAGTACCAGTCGGTGTAGAGGGTGTCGGCGAGGGGGCCGACCACGGCGACGTCCTTGCCCGAACTCCTCAGTGGCAGCGTCCCGTTGTTCTTCAGGAGGACCGTGCCCTCGGCCGCCGCCTTGCGTGCCAGCCGCTGGTGCGCCGGGCTGTTGATGACCGACGCGTCGATCGAGCCGTACTCACCGCCGCCCGGGTCGAATTCACCGAGCCGGACGCGGACGGAGAGGATGTCCCTCGCTGCCCTGTCGATGTCCGACACCTTCAACGGGCCCTGTTGCAGAGCCGAGTTGATCGCCGTCGTCGTCGGGCCCGGGTCCGCGCTGTTGTCCGTGAAGCTGTCGACGCCGGCCTTCAGCGCCGCCGCGTCGCCCTCCGCGATCGTGGGGTAGTACTGCTGGGGCGAGACGAGGTTGCCGGGGGCGAAGGCGTCGGTGACGTTCAGCAGGTTCTGGTCGGTCCACGTCCGTACTTCGTCGTTCAGGTCCGGATTCACCGTGGCGGGGCGGCCGTTGACGAGGTTGTACGATGTCATCACGCCCGTGGCCGCGTCCGCCGCGATCGCCGGCTTGAAGGCGGCCTCGTCGTACTCCTTCTGTACACGTGGGCGCAGGTCGGAGGAGGTGGTCGCGCGGTCGGCCTCGTTGTTGTAGGCGAGGTAGTGCTTCAGGGTGGGGGCGGTCTTGAGGTGGTTGGGGTCGCCGCCGGTGAGGCCCTCGCCGTAGGCCGTGGCGAGGGCGCCGGTCAGTTCCGGGTCCTCGCTGTAGCCCTCCTCGTTGCGGCCCCAGCGCGGGTCGCGGAGGAGGTTGACCACCGGGGCCCAGAGATTCAACCCCCAGCCGTCCGGGCGCTGTTGCTGGAGGCCGCGGGCCTCGTCGCCGACCGCCGAGCCGACCTGCTCCATCAGGGCCGGGTCCCAGGTCGAGGCGAGTCCGACGGCCTGTGGGAAGACGGTGGCCCTGCCGAGCCAGGCGACGCCGTGCAGGGCCTCGGTGCCGGTGCGGAAGGACTGGATGCCGAGGCGGGGGATCGCGGGCTCGTACTGGTGGAGGAGGGAGATCTTCTCGTCGAGGGTGAGGCGGCCCAGGAGGTCGTCAACGCGTGTGCTCACCGGGAGAGTTGGGTCGCGGAAGGGGTAGGGGGTGTCGGCGGTCGCCGGGACCGTCGCTCCCAGCCCTGCGATCAGGGCGAACGCCACGACGAGCGTGGTTCTGTGTCTTCTTCTCTTGCCTTTCATGTCACGGCTCCTTCGAGTAGGGCCTTGCACCAGCGGTCGTGAGGTCAGGGCGCGTTGCGCGGTGCCGTGCTCGCGCGTTCCGTGAGCCGGGGGGCCAGCAGGGTCGCGTCGGGTACGGGCGTGCCGCCCAGCTTCTTCATCAGCAACTCGACTGCGCGGGAGCCCAGTTCGGCGGCGGGCAGGGCGACCGAGGTGACGGGGACCCGTACGGACTCGGCGAGTTCGTCGGGGCAGATCGCGGTGACCGACAGATCGCCGGGGACGCGCAGCCCGAGCTGCTCGAAGGCGTCGATGAGGGGCTCCAGGAGGGGTTCGTTGTGGACGACGACTCCGGTCAACGCGGGCTGTTCGCGCAGCAGTTGCTCCGCCACGGCCGCCGCCGCCGCGGGTTCCGCCTCGCAGGGGTGGACCGAGGAGGCGAGCCTGTTGCGGTCGGCGGCGGCCGTGAAACCCTGAACCACCCGCTGGGCGAAGGCGGTTCCGCGGACGTACACCTCGGGCGGTGAGCCGACGAGGGCGACGACCCGGTGCCCGAGGCCCGCGAGCCGTTCCACGCACAGCTCGCCGGCCGCCTTGAAGTCGAGGTCGATGCAGGTCAGTCCGTCCGCCTCGGCCGGGAAGCCGATCATCACGGAGGGCCGGTCCAGGGAGCGGAGCAACGGCAGCCGGGGGTCGTCCAGTTGGACGTCCATCACGATCATCGCGTCCACGAGCGCCGAGTCCGCGACCCGCCGGAGACCCTCCTCGCCCTCCTCCTGGGTGAGCAGCAGCACGTCGTGGTCGTGGCGGCGGGCCGTGGTCACCACGGACACCGCGAACCGCATGACGACCGGGACATGGATGCCGGTCCGTAAGGGGATCACCAGCGCCAGCACCTTGGACCGGCTGCTGGCCAGGGCGCGGGCACCGGCGTGCGGCCGGTAGCCCAGCTCGCGGATGGACGCCTCGACGCGCTGCCGGGTCTCCTCGGAGATCGGACGCTTGCCGCTCAGCGCGTACGACACGGTGCTGGGGGAGACCCCGGCGTGCCGGGCCACATCGGTGATCTTCACCATCAGCCCAGCTCCAGGGTCAGGAACCCGGTGCCCGACTTCGACCGTTCCCCGGCGGCCAGTCCCCAGGGGAGGGCGGGATCACTGCAGGACGCCCGGAGCGTGTCCCCTTCGCGTACGACGGTGAAGGTCACGTCGCCGACCGGCACCGTCACCTGCGCGCCCCGCGCCAGGCCGTACGCGCGCAGGGTGACGCCGTCCGCGAAGTCGTAGTCGGGGCGGTCGGACACCGCGCCGACCGGGATCACCGCGCCCGGCCGGACGAGGAGCGGCACGCTGTCGAAGCCGTGCCTCTCGCGCACCCAGCGCGGTCCGGTGACCGTGCGCCCCGTGAGGTAGTGGGTCCAGGTGCCGTCGGGGACGTAGTACGAGACGTCCCCGTCGTCGCTGAAGACGGGCGCCACCAGCAGATCGCTCCCGAGCATGTACTGCCGTTCCAGGTGCGCGCACCCGGGGTCGTCCGGGAACTCCAGGACCATCGCCCGCATCATCGGCACGCCCTCGGCGGAGGCGGTGCGGGCGGTCTCGTAGAGGTACGGCATGAGGCTCAGCTTCAGGCGGGTGAACTGCCGTAGTACGTCCACGGATTCCTCGTCGAAGAGCCACGGGACGCGGTACGAGGAGCTGCCGTGCAGACGGCTGTGGGAGGACAACAGGCCGAAGGCCAGCCAGCGTTTGAAGAGGGCGGGGGTCGGGGTGCCCTCGAAGCCGCCGATGTCGTGGCTCCAGTAGCCGAAGCCGGACAGGCCGAGGGAGAGGCCGCCGCGCAGCGACTCGGCCATCGACTCGTACGTCGCCTCGCAGTCGCCGCCCCAGTGAACGGGGTACTTCTGGCTGCCGGTTGTGGCCGAGCGGGCGAAGACGACTGCCTCGCCCTCGCCGCGGTGTTTGCGCAGGACGTCGAAGACCGTGCGGTTGTAGAGGTAGCTGTAGTAGTTGTGCATGCGCTCGGGGTCCGCGCCGTCCGCGTAGGCGACGTCGACGGGGACCCGTTCGCCGAAGTCGGTCTTGAAGCAGTCGACGCCCTGCGCGAGCAGTGCCTCCAGCTTGGCCGCGTACCAGTCGCGGGCGGCCGGGCCGGTGAAGTCGACCAGGGCCATGCCGGGTTGCCACAGGTCCCACTGCCAGACACTGCCGTCCGGCCGGCGCAGGAGGTGACCGAGTGCCTTGCCCTCGGCGAAGAGCGGCGAGCGTTGCGCGATGTACGGGTTGATCCAGACGGAGATGTGCAGGCCCCGGTCCTTCAGCCGGGCGAGCATGCCCTCCGGGTCGGGGAAGACCCGCGGATCCCACTGGAAGTCGCACCAGTTGAACTCGCGCATCCAGAAGCAGTCGAAGTGGAAGACGGAGAGCGGGAGTTCACGCTCCCGCATGCCCTCGATGAACGACGTCACCGTCTCCTCGTCGTAGGAGGTGGTGAACGACGTCGACAGCCACAGGCCGAACGACCAGGCGGGCGGGAGCGCCGGGCGGCCGGTGAGGGCGGAGTACTTGCGGAGGATGTCCTTGGGGGTCGGGCCGTAGATGACGTAGTACGTCAACTGCTGGCTCTCCACGCTGAATTGAACGCGTGACACCGCCTCCGAGCCGACCTCGAAGGAGACGTGGCCGGGGTGGTCGACGAAGACGCCGTAGCCCGCGTCGGTGAGATAGAAGGGGATGTTCTTGTAGGCCTGTTCGGTGGCGGTGCCGCCGTCGGCGTTCCACATGTCGACGACCTGGCCGTTCTTGACGAGCGGGCCGAAGCGTTCGCCGAGTCCGTAGACCGATGTGCCTACTCCCAGGCCGAGTTGCTCGCGCAGGTAGTGCGCGCCGGTCGCGTCCCGCATGATGCCCATGCCCTTGGGGCCGCTGCCGGTGAGGACACGGCCGTGGGCGAGGAAGTCGACGTGCCAGGGGCCGGTGCGGGCGACCTGGACGGAGAGCGCGCCGGAGGTGAGGGTCGCGCGCTCGTCGTCGTAGGACGTGTGGACCGCGAAGTCATGCTTCTGGACGTCGAATTGGGGGCCGCGCGGCTGTTCGCCCTCGAAGTGGGTGAAGGTGACGCCGATGACGTCGGGCATCGGGGCGTGGGCGCTGATCGTCACGACCGGTCCCTTCAGCAGGTCGCCGCGGTGGCGGATGGGGACGGTCGGCGCGTGGATCTCCAACGCGCCGTCCGTGGCGGTGACGTCGAGGACCTCGACCGGGTGGGCGGCGGTGACGCCCTCGCGCAGCAGCCAGTAGCCGTCGGTGAACTTCACGTGGGGGCCCCTTACTACTTGACGGCACCCACGGCGATGCCGCGCGTGAGGGTCCGCTGGAAGACGAGGAAGAAGACGATGGCGGGCAACACACCCAGCAGGGCAGCCGCGTTGGTCATCGTGGCGTCCATCAGGCGCTGGCCCTGGAGGACACCGAGGGCCACCGACACGGTCTGGTTGTCGTTGGAGATCAGCATGACCAGGGGGAGCAGGAACTCGTTCCAGGTCCAGATGAAGAAGAAGACCAGGAGCACGCCGATCGTGGGGCGGCTGACCGGCACCACGATCCGCCACAGCACCTGCCACTTGTTGGCGCCGTCGATGCGGGCGGCTTCGAGGATCTCGCGGGGGAACTGGCCGAGCACGGAGGAGAGGAGATACGTGCCGAACGCCGCCTGGATCACGGTGAACACGATGATGACGCTGAGCCGGGTGTCGTAGAGGCCGGCCTGCTTGCTGAGGTAGTAGATCGGGTAGACCAGCGCCTCCTGCGGCAGCATGTTCGCCAGGACGAAGAAGGCCAGGACCCAAGTGCGGCCCCTGATACGGCCGATGCCGATCGCGTAGGCGTTGAGGACGGAGAGGACGGCGGCCAGGATCGCCACCGAGCCGCTGATCAGTACCGAGTTGAAGAGTTTCCGGCCGTAGTCGACGCGCTGCCAGAAGTCCTTGAGGCCGTTCAGGTAGAGGCCCTTGGGGAGGCTCAGCGGGCCGTGCTGGGAGTACTCCGTGGGCGACTTGACCGCGTTGACGGCGACGATCAGGAACGGCAGCACCATGAACAGGGCCGCGACGCACAGGGCGATCAGCACCGGACAGCGGCGCAGGGCGGTCGTCATGCTCGGGCCCCTTCCTCGGCGTCCTCGGCGCGGGTCTGGAGTTTCAGGCCGATCAGGGAGAGGGCCAGGATGATCACGGTCAGCACCGTGGAGATCGCGGCGCCGTAGCCGACCTGGGTCTTCTCGAAGAACGTGGTGAAGGAGAAGTAGGAGGGCACGTCCGTCGCGCCGCCCGGGCCGCCCTTCGTCAGTACGTACACCGCGCCGAACACCTTGAGCGCGGCGATCGTGCACCAGGTGAGGACGACATAGATCTCCGGTCGGATCTGTTGCAGCGTGATGTGCCAGAAGCGGCGCCACCAGCCGGCGCCGTCCAGTTCGGCCGCCTCGTAGAGCTGGGGGTCGACGCGTTGCAGCCCGGCCATGAACACCACGAGCGGGAAGCCGAGTTGGACCCAGACCATGACGCCCATGACGCTGTAGAGCGCGATGTCGGGGTCGCCCAGCCAGTCCTGTTGCCAGGAACCGAGGCCGATCGCTTTCAGCAGCGCGTTGAGGGAGCCGTTGTCGGGGGCGAGGATCCAGCTCCAGACGATGCCGGCGACCGCGATCGGCAGCACCTGCGGGAGATAGAAGCAGGCGCGGAGGATCGTGGCGACACGGGTGCCGAAGTGCTTGCCGATGTAGTCGAACAGGGCGGCGGCGAGGACCAGTCCGACCAGTGTCGGTACGGCCGCCATCGCCACGACCATGAACAGGCTGTGCCGGAAGGACGCCCAGAACTCGGAATCGTCCAGCAGGTCACGGTAGTTGGCGAGGCCCGTCCACTTGGGGTCGCCGACGCCCTGCCAACTCGTGAAGCTCACGGCCGTGTTCATCAGGAACGGGACGATGATCACGGCGAGGGCGGCGAGGGCGCCGGGGAGCAGGAACAGGGCGTAGGAGGAACGGAGTCGGGGGTTACGAGGGGCGCGCGCACCGGTGGATGGGTGCTTGCCCTCGGCCCGCGCGCCCTTCTCGGTCGTGACCGTCATGTCGACGGGACGCCCTTGTCGTACGCCTTCTGCAGGTTGCTGAGATAGGCGTCCGGGTTCTCGCTGTCCGTGATCAGCTTCTGGGTCTCGGAGACGAGGACGTCGTAGAAGCCGGGGACCGGCCAGTCGGGGTAGAAGGCCAGGCCGTCGCGGGCCGTGACGGTGTTGAAGTTGGCGATGAGTTCCTTGGACTTGGGGTCGGTGATCGCGGAGGTGTCGGCCGCGACCGGGATGCCGCCCTTGTTGCCCATCAGGTTCTGGATCTTCTTCGACAGGGTGATGTCGATGAAGTCGTAGGCGAGTTGCTTGTTCTTGGCGCCCTTGGGGACGACCCAGATGTTGCCGCCGGAGCCGAGGGTGAGGTTCGAGCCGGGCCAAAGGGCCGTGTCCCAGTCGAACTTGGCCTCCGTCTGGAAGCGGCCGTACCACCAGCTGCCGGAGAACAGGATGGGCGCCTTGCCCTGGATCCAGGAGACACCGGCGTCCTCGGCCTTGGTGCCGCTGGAGGTCTTGGCGATGTAGCCCTTCTTCACCCAGTCGGCGAAGGTGGTCGCCGCGTACGTCCATGCCGGGTCGTGGAAGTCCGTCTTGCCCTTGTACAGCTCGTACTTGTCGACCCAGGCGCGGTCGGCCTTCGAGAGCGCGAGTTGGTAGAGGTACTGCTGGGCCGGGTACTCGGCGCCGGCGTTCGCGAGGGGGGTGATGCCCTTCGCGGTGAACTGGGCCATGGCGGTGGTCAGTTCGTCGAACGTCTTCGGCTCGGCGATCCTGTACTTCTTGAAGAGGGCCTTGTTGTAGTAGACCATCGTGTACTCGCCGTAGTCCGTGACGCCGTACCACTTGCCGGAGCCCATCACTCCGTTGGGGTTGTAGAGGTCTGTTGTGCCTACGCTCGCCGGGATCTTCTTGTCCCAGCCGCGCGCCTTTGCTTCGGCGGTGAGGTCGGTGAGCAGGCCCTGTTTGGAGAGCAGGCCTGCCGTCGCGTTGCCCTTGTTGTACTCCAGGATGTCCGGGGCGTCGGAGGAGTTGAGGACCATGGGGGCCGTTTTCTGGATCTGCTCGAAGCCCTTTTCCTCGAACTTCACCTTCACGCCCGGGTGCCCGGCCTCGAACTCCTTGATGGCCTCGTTCCAGGCCACGCCCATCGCGCTGTCCGGGCCCTCGTAGTGCCAGAGTCTGAGCGTTTTGCCGTCGGAGGAGCCGCCGTCCGAGCTGCCGCCGCAGGAGGAGAGGAGCAGGGATCCACTCAGGATCAGTGCGGCGGTCATCGCGCGCCGTTGTGCCGTCAACATCCAGTGCCTCCGGGGGAGTCGGATGGGGTGTCGAATCGATTCGACGAGGGGCGTCGAAGCGCTTCGATGGAGGAAGGTATGTAGGGGCTGTGAGGGCGTCAATGGGTGCGGCAGGGATTGGGGCAAGCGGTTCGATGAGTTGTCGGTTGGGTGCGGGCCCGGTGGGGGCTGGTCGCGCCCACGCGGCGGAGCCGCAAATAGATACAGCCCCGCGCCCCTGGGTGAGCTGCCCTTAGGGAGTTGCCTTGCTCAGTACGCCGATCAGGAACGCCGTTGCTGCTGCCGCTATCGGCACTGCGAAGCCGGCCGTGGGTGACGTGTGGTCCGCTGTCCAGCCGCCTGCCGACGAACCGCATGCGATCCCCAGCAGCAGACCCGTCACCGCCAGGCTCATGCCCTCGTTCAACCTTCCCTCCGGCGTGCGGTGTTGGAGGAGGGTCATCGCGGTGACCATCGTCGGGGCCGTTGCCATGCCTGCCACCAACAGGGCCGCTGCCAGTGCCGGGAGGGAACCGGGCGTGTGGGTCGCGAGCAGGGGCAGGGTCATCAGGGTCGTCATCGCCAACAGGCACCACGACAGGCGGCGTTCCGGTGAGGTCGTCGGTTTCAGCTTGCCGTAGAGGAGGCCCGCCGCGCAGGAACCGGCCGCCTGGAGCGCCAGCACCGCGCCGCCCGCCGCGCGGTGGCCGGACGCGTTCGCGTACGCGAGGGTGGCGACCTCCAGTGAGCCGAACACCGCGCCGGTCGCGACGAAGCCGGCGAGGAGGGGAGGGATGCCGGGGGTGCGGAGGGGGGACCTGCCCTTCGGGGTCGGGCTCGGCGGTGGTTCCGTCGAACGCTGGGCCGCGAAGATCAGGATGCCGGTCATCAGCAGCACCGCCCCGGCCAGCGTGCCCGCCTCCGGGAAGAACGTGCCGCAGAGGAAGGCCGCGAGGGCCGGGCCCAGCATGAAGCACAGTTCGTCGGCGGCCTGTTCGAAGGAGTTCGCCGTGTGCAGGGCTTCGGCGTCCTCGGCGAGCAGGTGGGCCCAGCGGGCGCGGGACATGCCGCCGGTGTTGGGGGTCGTCGCGGTGGCCGCGTACGCGGCGAACAGGGTCCAGTCCGGGGCGCCGTAGTGAACGCACAACAGCAGCGCGAGGGAGCCGAGGGTCGCAACCGCCGTTGCCGGTACGGCTGTTCGGGACTGGCCGTAGCGGTCGGTCAGGCGCGCTATCCAGGGGCCCGCGACTGCCGTCGCCGCGAGGCCGGTCGCGGTGACGGCGCCGGCGAGGGCGTACGAACCCCGTGAACCGGCGATCATCACGACCGCGCTCACGCTGAACATGCCTGCGGGGAGGCGGGCGATGAGGTTCCCGGCGGTGAAGGCGCGGGTGCCGGGGAGGGTGAAGAGGCGGCGGTAGGTGGTCCGGCGGTCGATGGGCCTGGGGTCGGTGGTCCTGCGGTCGGTGGTCGATTGCGGCATGGGTACACCGTCACCCCGTGTGGATCATGGGGTCCAACACCTGCTCCGCGCCGATTCACGCACCTGCGTTGTAAGTTCGCCGGATGCCCTCGATGCCCTCCTCTCTCGATCCCCGGCTCCTCCGTGCCTTTCTCGCCGTGGCCGAAGAGCTGCACTTCACCCGTGCCGCCGCCCGGCTGTACCTCGCTCAGCAGGCGCTCAGCCGTGATGTGCGGCGGCTGGAGCGGGAGTTGGGGGCCGAGCTGTTCGTGCGGACCACCCGGCAGGTGACCCTGACGGCGGACGGTGAGCGGCTGCTGCCGTACGCCCGGCGGGTGCTCGCCGCGCAGGACGAGTTGGCCGCCGCGTTCCGGCAGGTCCGGCCGCTGCTCGTGGACCTGAACTCGCCGGGGCTGGTCACCGGGCGCCGGGTGCTGCGTCGGGCGCGTGAACTCGCCTCGGAGCAGGAGCTGATGGCCCGCTACGAGAGCGGACTGACGGGGGCCGCGGGGGAGTTGCTGGCGGGGCGGCTCGACGTGTCGTTCGGGCGGTTCGCCGGGCTTGAGCCGGTGCTGCGGGCCGGGCTCGGTCATCAGCTGGTGCGGTACGAGCCGATGGCGGTCGTGCTGCCCGAGGACCATCGGCTGGCGCCGCTCGCGGCGGTGCCGGTGGACGCGCTGGCGGGGGAGGCGGTGTACGCGGGCGCCGGGAATCCGCGTACTCCGGAGTGGACGGATCTCGCGCGTCGTCTGTTCGAGGGGCGTGACATCGAGGTTGCGGCGCCCGCGCCCATGGCCGTAGGCGAAGAGGAGTTCGAACGGGTCATGGCGAAGACACGGACCCCGATCCTCGCCGTGGTGGACTTTCCGGCCATGCCCCGGACGGTGCTGAGGCCACTGGTGCGCCCGGTGCCGTTGTCCGCCGTGTCGCTCGTGTGGCGAAAGGGGCTGGTGCACCCCGGATTCGACGCGCTTCGACGGGCTGCGGCGGAGATCGGAAGCGCCGAAGGGTGGCTTCGCCGGCCGGACGATGGATGGATTCCGGACATCGACGTGGACATGCTAAAGACGTAGAAATTACACATCCCCGTACATGCGCGGTTGCGTTGCGCTACCTTCGGGGGCCTGAGCGCGGTGTGGTAAGGGGGGCGCGTGCACCGGGTGGGGGCCCGGTTCGGCGGCGTGTGCTCAGGGTCGTCTGCGCGCCCGGAACAGTTCCGTGGGGGGATGTGCGTGCGCATGGAAAAGTGGCGGGAAGACGCCCAACCGGAATGGCCCCAGGCCGCATCCGCGACCAGAGATGTACCGGTCATAGGCGGAGAGGTCCAGGAGTTCTCGGAGACCGGAGCAACCGGAGCAACCGGAGGATCGGTGGCGCTGGGAGGATCGGCAGTGCCGGGAGGACCGGCGGCACCGAGAGGGCCGCGAGGACCGGAGATCCTGGAGGGCGGCCGGGATGCCGCCGAGGACGGGCGGCGTACGGCCAGGGACGGCCGTCGTATACGGAGCGGGTGGCCCGAGCCGCCGGCAGGCAGGCGCGCACCCGTGGCGCCCCTGGCACCTGTCGCACCCGTCGCGGGCGTCGGTGCCGGGATCCTCGCCGACCCCTGGGGCGCGTCCGCGGAGACGGGGATGGGAACGGGGACGGGGACGGGGGTGGGGACGGCCGACCCCGACGAGGTGACCGTCCAACTCGACGGACCGGCACCGGAGTTGGACGATCCGCGCAAGAAGGGCGCCGGTCACGACGACTCCGACGGGCCCGTCTTCGTCGACGAGTCCGGCCGCCGCAGCCGTAGGTACCGCCGGATCGGTATGGCCGTCGGCATCGCCTGCGCGGCCTACGCCGTCGTCATCGTCGTCACCCTGCTGTCCGGCAGTTCGGACGCGCCGTGGCTTCCGGTGCCGGGGCAGAAGAACGAGCCGCCCGCGGGCAAGGTCGACACCAAGCCGCTGCCCGCCGAGTCGGGGCGGCCGTCCGCCGGCGGTGGCGGTGTGGTGCCGGGGAACATCCCGACGGCGAGCGACGGTACGACACCGTCGCCGGGCGCCAGCGCGAGCCACGGCGCGCCCGGCGCGTCCAAGGCCCCGGGCAAGGCGAGCGCGTCCGCGTCCGCCAAGCCGTCCGCGAGCAGGAGCGCCTCGGTGCCGGTGGGCGGGGGCGCGAGCAATCCCGTCGTACAACCCACGCGGGCGTCGTCCTCGCCGCCCGCCGACCCGACGCCGTCGAACAGCCCGGTCACCACGCCCGATCCGACGCCGACGCCGAGCGCGACCACCGGCACCGGCACGGTGGCCGACGCCCCGAGCACGCCGTCGCCCGTGGCGCAGGAGCCGGCCGCCTCCGAACCGGCCTCCGCACCGGCACCGTCCCAGACCCCGGAGCACACCCTCTGATGGCATCGCGCAACCGCCGCCCCGAGGCCGTGAACCCGGCTCCGGGCGGCCGTCACGGCCCAACTCCGGCCGCGTTGAACGGAGTTGGACCCAGCGCCCGGAGCGGAGCCGGGTCGCGCACCTCGCGCGGTCCCTGGGCCTCGCGCGGTCCCCGGTCCCCGCGCGGTCCCCGGTCCCCGCGCGGTCCCCGGCGCCGCCGTCTGCCCATGCGGTTCCTGCTGCCGATGCTGCTCCTCGTCGCCATGCTGGCGATGCTGATGCTGCGCGGCTACGTGCACAGCGAGATCCTCGCCGACCACCGCATCCGGCCCGAGGCCGCGACGGACAAGGTGCCGGAGAAGATCCTCGACGGCGGCCCGGTCATCGACACCCGTAGCGGCCGTACGACGAGTCTGGACGTGCCGGACCACGACATCGTCCTCACCTTCGACGACGGCCCCGACCCGACCTGGACGCCCAAGGTCCTGGACGTGCTCAAGAAGCACCACGCGCACGCCGTCTTCTTCGTCACCGGCACGATGACCTCGCGCTACCCGGACCTGGTCAAACGCATCGTGGACGAGGGCAACGAGGTCGGCGTGCACACCTTCAGCCACCCCGACCTCTCCTTCCAGTCCGAGAAGCGCATCGACTGGGAGCTGTCGCAGACCCAGCTCGCGATCACCGGCGCGGCCGGCATCCGTACATCGCTGTTCCGGCCGCCGTACTCGTCCTCCGCCGACGCGATGGACAACCTGTCGTGGCCGGTGACCGAGTACATCGGCACCCGCGGCTACCTCACCGCCGTCAACGACACGGACAGCGAGGACTGGCAGAAGCCCGGTGTCGCGAAGATCATCAGCAACGCCACCCCGCGCGGTGGCAAGGGCGCGATCGTCCTGATGCACGACTCCGGCGGCGACCGCCATCAGACCGTGCAGGCGCTCGACAGGTTCGTGCCGGAGATGCAGGCCAAGGGCTACACGTTCGACAACCTCACCGAGGCCCTCGGCGCGCCCAGCGCACTCACCCCGGTGACCGGCGTCGACCTCTGGAAGGGCAAGGCGTGGATCTTCCTGGTCCAGGCCTCGGACGACGTCACCGACGTCCTCGTCGTCGGCCTGGCGATCACCGGCTCCCTCGTCATCGCCCGCTTCGCGCTGATGCTCCTGCTCTCCGGCATCCACGCGCGCCGGGTGCGCCGCGAGGACTTCGCCTGGGGCCCGCCGGTCACCGAACCGGTCACGGTCCTCGTCCCGGCGTACAACGAGGCCAAGTGCATTGAGAACACGGTCCGTTCACTCATGGCGAGCGAACACCCCGTCGAGGTGATCGTCGTCGACGACGGCTCGGCCGACGGCACGGCGAGAATCGTCGAGGCGATGGCCCTGCCCAACGTCCGCGTCGTACGCCAGCTCAACGCCGGCAAACCGGCCGCCCTCAACCGCGGCCTGGCGAACGCCAGTCACGACCTCGTCGTCATGATGGACGGCGACACGGTCTTCGAACCGGCCACCGTACGGGAGTTGGTCCAGCCCTTCGGCGACCCGCGTGTCGGCGCCGTCGCCGGCAACGCCAAGGTCGGCAACCGGGACTCCCTCATCGGCGCCTGGCAGCACATCGAGTACGTGATGGGCTTCAACCTCGACCGCCGTATGTACGACATCCTCCGCTGCATGCCGACGATCCCGGGCGCCGTGGGGGCCTTCAGGAGAAGCGCGCTGGAGCGGGTCGGCGGCATGAGCGACGACACCCTCGCCGAGGACACCGACATCACGATGGCGATCCACCGGGACGGCTGGCGCGTCGTCTACGCCGAGAGGGCCCGCGCCTGGACGGAAGCCCCGGAAACGGTCCAGCAACTCTGGTCCCAGCGCTACCGCTGGTCCTACGGCACGATGCAGGCGATCTGGAAACACCGGGGCGCCGTCCTGGACCGCGGCCCGTCCGGCCGCTTCGGCCGCGTAGGCCTCCCGTGGGTGGCCCTGTTCATGGTGGTGGCCCCGATCCTGGCCCCCCTGATCGACGTCTTCCTCCTCTACGGCCTGGTCTTCGGCCCCACCGAGAAGACACTCCTCGCCTGGCTGGGCGTCCTCGCGATCCAGGCGTTCTGCGCGGCGTACGCCTTCCGCCTCGACCGCGAGCGGATGACCCACCTCGTCTCGCTGCCCCTTCAGCAGATCCTCTACCGCCAACTCATGTACGTCGTGCTGCTCCAGTCCTGGATCACGGCACTCACCGGCGGCCGGCTGCGCTGGCAGAAGCTGCGGCGCACAGGTGTCGTGGAGGCGCCCGGCGGTCCGGTGCCGACCCAGCGAAGCCGTAGTGGCAGTGAACGGAGGCCGGTGGCATGACGCACGGATACACGGCGGGGACGGGTACGAGCCCGGATCCCGAGTCGACGCCGGCGTTCGGGATTCCCCAACAGCGGCATCAGGAACCGCAGTTGGCACCGGAACCGGAGTCGGCACCGCAACCGAAGAAGGCGAAAGGCGGTGGCCGGGACCGCTACCTCGACCTCCTCCGCTCGATCGCCCTCGTCCGGGTCGTCATCTACCACCTCTTCGGCTGGGCGTGGCTGTCGGTCCTGTTCCCGTCCATGGGCGTGATGTTCGCGCTGGCGGGCTCACTGATGGCCCGCTCCCTGAACCGTCCCGCGCCGGGTGTGATCAGGGGTCGGCTACGACGACTGCTGCCCCCGCTCTGGGCGTTCAGCGCGGTGGTGCTGACGATGATGTTCGCGAGCGGCTGGAATCTGCTCAAGGACCCTGATCTGGGCGGCACTTGGTCGGGCGCGGCGAAGGTGCTCGACTACGTCGTGCCGATCGGCGCGCCGCCGTACCCCGAGCATCTGGGCTCGGATTCCGGCCTGTTGGAGAGCACGTGGGCGGAGCAGGCGGCGGGCCCGTTGTGGTACTTGCGGGCGTATCTGTGGTTCGTGATCGCGTCACCGCTGCTGCTGTGGGCGTTCCGCAGGGTTCCGTGGGCGACCCTGCTGGCGCCCCTGGCATTGACGGCGGTCGTGGGCACAGGTCTTGTGACCATCCCCGGTGAGACGGGCAACGCGGTGTCCGACTTCGCGGTGTACGGGGGCTGTTGGGTACTGGGGTTCGCGCACCACGAGGGAGTACTGAAGAAGGTCCCGCGTTACCTCGCGGTGTCCGGCGCGGCCCTGATCATGGCCTTCGGCCTGTGGTGGGCGTCGGGTCATCTCGGCCCGGACGGCTGGGACTTGAACGACATCCCACTGGCCCAGGCGACCTGGTCCTTCGGCATCGTGGTGATCCTGCTCCAGTACGCGCCGTCCTGGCAGCAGTTGCCGGGGCGCCTGGCCCGCTGGGACAAGCTGGTGACCCTGTCCAACAACCGTGCCGTGACGATCTACCTGTGGCACAACCTCCTCATCATGGCCACGGTCCCGATCATCGACCAGCTGTACAACCTGCCGTTCATGGAGAGCGACAGCGCGACCGCCCTGCTCGACAAGGCGGACACGTTCCTGATGTTCCTGCTGATCTGGCCGCTCATCGCGGTGGCGATCCTGGCGTTCGGGTGGATCGAGGACATCGCCGCGAAGCGGAGGCCGCGGTTGTGGCCCAACGGGGTTGGTGGTGGGGGGAGTCGGTCTCGGCGGAGAGGCTGAGGCGTCAGGCGGTCAGTGCCGGTGGCGCAACCGTCCGTGCTCGGTCGTACAGGTCGCGGGCCGTGGGGTTCTTCAGGTGAGGGCGCAAGAGACCGAACATGGACTTCACGCGGTCGTCCGCGCGGCCGGACTGCACCTTGGGGTAGTCGTCGAGGGCCTGGTGCCAGGTGGCGCAGGCCGCTTCCAAGTGCCCGAGTTCCAGTTGCCGTTCGGCCAGCAGGCCACGGCGGTGTACTCGCGTGCGCTGGTAGGCGCCGGGGCGGAGCAGATCCGCCCGCTGCATGGCCTCGACGGCTCCGGCCTTGTCGCCGAGTTCGTAACGCACCTGGCTGACGTGGTAGTTGAGTGAAGAGGGGTCGTACGAGCCGAACGCCTTGCCGCGTGACTCGGCCCGGTCCATTGCCGCCTCGGCCTCCCGGATGTGGCGCAGCGCGCCCGTACGGTCGCCGGTTTGTGCGGCGGCATGCGCCTGCTGGCCGACGAGAAAGGCCAGCATCCGGGGGCCGGCCTGCGGGGAGGCCGCGGCAGCGGCGTCGGCCAGTTCCATGGCTTTCGCCCCGTGGCGGAGGTCGACCGCCTGGACGCTCATCCCTCGCAGAGTGGTGCAGTACGTCAGGTGGTCCTCGGCAGCGCCTGCCAGCTCCAGGGCCTTGACGTAGTAGCGCTGCGCGAGACCGTGCCGACCTTCGTCCACTGCCATGTAGCCGGTCAGGTAGAGCAGGTCCGAGGCGGCGGACAGCATCGCTTTGCGTACGGCTTCGGGCGAGTCCGCTCGCAGGTACGCGGCCACAGTGTTGACCATGAACGAGGCTGCCATGGGGCGTGCGTGACGGCCGCCGAACTCGTCGTCCAGTTCCGAGACCCGCTCGGTCATGGCGATGACCATGTCCACTTCGTTCATACCGATATGTGTCGTACGGCCGGACTGAACAGCTTCGGCGCGTCCGATCACGTCAGGCCAGCCGGGAATGGTGACGGCCACGGAGAACAGGCCGGCCCCCAGGACGCTGCGGCGGGACGGGTCCATGTCCAGCCTCCCCAGGTCGATCACCGCCTCCACGGTATCCGCAGCTGCGGAGGAGTGATCGCGGGGAACGGGCAGCCCGGCCTCTGCGTGGGTTACGGGGCGGCCGAGGCGGCGGGAGAGGGCTTCGAGGATGCATGCGCGCACCGCATCGCGAGGGACGGTTCCGTGGAGCCAGTGGCTCACCGCCGACTCGTCGTAGCGCAGCGGGATTCCGGTCTCCGTGCCGACCCGGTTCACCGCCCGCGCGAACTGGCGGTGAGTCCAACGGCTTTCGGCCAGCAGGCGCGTGAGCATCACGTTCGGTTCACGCTTGGCCATGCCATCAACTCCCCGTGCCCTGACGAACTTTCAAGGCTTTCAAGTCCTGCCGCCGCGACAACGCTACCGCTGAGCGTGGTCGCACGGTTGCGTAGAGGCAGCAAGGAATGGGGCGTGGACGGCTGTCTTCTTCGCAAGGGTCCGACAGCCGGGCGGCTCCAACTCGGCGGCATCCGGCGCTGAGTTCACTGAAAACCGTAAGGGAGAAAGCGATGAATGTGGACGAGCTGTTCACCGGAGATCTGGTCATCGGTGTACCGGCCGTGGAGGCCACGCTGCTCGACAAGATGCCGGGCGGCGGAGACAACAACGGCGACCACTGCAGCAAGTGATCCAGGGCTGACGGCAGGAGGGGGCGGGGTCGTTCGCGGCCCCGCCCCGCCGCGCGACACCGGAGAGGGACGGCATGTTGTCGATGCGTCTGCGCCTGGCCGATCTCCAGGAGCCCAACTGGAGATCACAGGGCGGCCGTTGGGTCACCGGTGAGAGTTGGATCGAGCCGGCGAACGTGTCCACGTTGGTGACGGAGTTCGACGACGACCGGGCGCCGCGCGTACGAGTCCGCGTGAGGGAGGACAAGCGGTACGAGGCCGACTTCGTCACACTCACCATGAAGCCCGGGGAAGCCCGCCTGTCAGCGGGCGTTTTCGGCACGGCCCCGCTCTACCTGACGGAAAAGGGCGGCGAGTTGCACGCGTCATGGGATCTGACGGTGCTGCGACCGCAGGTGCGGACCGACCGCTTGGTGCCGAGGGTCGTCGCCCGAACGCTGACGAGACAGCACCGCTATACGTCCGAGACGCTGTTCGAAGGAGTTCACCGCCTTACTGAGCGGGCGTCAGCCGTGTTCACGAGCGCGGGGCTCGGCATCCGCTACCCGGAACCCGCCGAACACGTACTTGAGCCGCGTATGTTGAAGTCCGGAGTTGATCCACTCGGCGCCTTGGACGAGTTGCTGACCTATGTGATCCGCGAGGCGCCGACCGCCACAGGGTGCGTGGGGGTCGAGCTGTCCGGCGGAGCGGACTCCGGGAACGTCGCCCTGGCGGTGATGGCTGTCGGCTTCCCCGAAGCGCACAGCTTCGGCCTGCTCGTGGGAGGAAGCACCGGCCGACGGCAGCGCGAGCGGCGCCGGGCCTTTGTGGAGCACTGCGGCTTTCATGACACGGCCATCTCCGCCATGCGGCACCCACCCTTCTGTCCTGGAGGCGTGCGTGCCCTGGGCAAGCCGCACGATCCGGCGGGCGCCTTCTACCAGGAGGCGTTCGACGCCGTACGCGAGCAGGCAGCCGCTCGACGGTGCGAGGTCGTGTACACGGGAAGCGGCGGGGACGAGATCAACGCCCACCACTCCAGGACGCGGGCCGAACTACCGACGCCGGAACCCGTGCCATGGCTCGGCCGCAAGGCGGCCCGAGCGCTCGCCGAGGTGAACGAGTGCCTCGCGCCCATCGCGGTGCTGCCCGTGCCGACTCTGATGGCGTTCGGAATGCACAACCCTGGATTCGTCAGGGCCGGAGTCTGGCCGGTGAGTCCGCTCGTACACCCCCGGATCGGCCGGTTCATGGAGCAGCTACCCCATGAGTACAAAAGAGGAAAGGCGCTGTTCCGGGAACGCATCAGGCGAGCCGGCCTGCCGAATCGGGTGGCGGCGCCGGTCGAGCCGGAGAACTTCCTCGCCGTCCTGGAGAAAGGACTGCGCACCTATGGTCTGCCTGTCCTGGACGACATGCTGAGGGAGTCCGTCCTGGTGGATCTCGGATACCTTGACCCCCGGGCACTCGCCCGGGCGCGGGACGCTGCCGACGCGTCCTCGGTCGTGTCCGATCTGCTGTGTGATGCGCTCGCTCTGGAAGTCGGTCTGCGAAGCCTCATGTGACCAGCCTGAACACGGAAGCCGAGTACGTGGAAGCCAGCAACCTCCTTTACAGAGACCCGGCGCTGTACGACGCGGTTCAGTCCGACGGCGCGAGTGCCGGGGTGTGCCGGACCCTGATCGAGGCGTACCGACCCGACGCCCGGACGGTGGTCGACTTCGGCTGTGGCACCGGCCGGGACCTGGAGATCCTGGCCGAGCGTTTCGAGTGCGTCGGCGTGGACCTGCAGCCCGGAATGGTCGACCACGCCCGCCGGGCTCGTCCGGAACTGGACATCCGGATCGGCGACATGCGCTCCGTGCGACTCCGAAAGCGCATGGACGTCGTGACCTGCCTGGGCAACAGCCTGGCTTATGTGCACGACAACGAGGGGATCGACCTGGCCTTCGCCACGTTCGCGGCCCACGCCGGGCCGGGCGCGCTGCTCGTGCTGTGCTCCCCTGTCGCCCCGATCACCCGGACCGAGCCGATCTCCGCGACGGTGGACACCCCGATGGGACCCGCTACGGTCACGATCCGCCACGAGTGGGATCTGCGGACCCAGATCAACACCATGTACCGGCACTGGGAACTCCCCTCGGGCGACGAGGCCCGGGACGAGATCCGCAGACGCGTCCTGTTCCCCCGCGAGCTGGATCACTACGTGGGAGGCGCCGGCTTCGAGGTCCTGGACATGTTCGACAGCCCGGGCGGGGGACTTGCCGGCCCCACGGCATACACGGTGGCTCGGTACACCCGTGGGTGACTATGTGGGGGTGCAGGACTTGAGGGCGCGTATCAGGTGCCGTAGGCCTTCGGCGGTTGTGGTGAGGATGGTGTCGGGGGTGTCGCTTTCGCGGAGGTGGATCGTGCCTGTGCTGGTGGCGGACACGTAGACGCAGTTCGAGCCGTCGCCGCTGTAGATGGACTTCTGCCATTCGGTGCTGTGCACGGTCGTCTCTTTCAGATGTCCCGGATGAGGCGGTGGATGAAGTCCCGTGACTCGACCGGGCCGAGCGCGCAGGCCTCCATGCTGTCCAGCACGGCACGGTACTTACTCAACTGTGCTTCCGCGTCCAGGAATTCGCAGGCCCCGTAGTGGGTGTCCAGTTGGACGGTGTCGAGCTGCGGGACGGGGCCTGTGACGTAGTCGATGGACTGGCCCGTCGTGGGAAAGTGCGGCGCGCCGAAGGGGACGACCTTGACGGTGACGTGGGGCAGTTCGCTCATGTCGGTCAAGTGCTTGAGTTGGCCGCGATTGACGACAGGGCCACCAAATCCCATGCGGAGCGCTGCCTCGTGAATGATCGCGGTGTACGGGGGCGGGCTCTCCCGGTGCAGTAGGCCCTGCCGCTTGATGCGGTGGGTGAGCCGGTACTCGATCTCGTACTGCCGCATGGGCGGCGCCACTTGTTGGAACAGGGCGCGGGCGTGGTCCGTGGTCTGGAGCAGCGCCGGGATGTGGACGATGAGTGCCACGCGCAGGGTGACAGCGTGGTGTTCCAGCTCGGCGAGGTCGTTCAGAGCGACGGGCAGGTGTTCGCGATACTCCTCCCACCAGCCGCGGGTTCGCCGTCCGGTCATCGCGGCCAAGGCGTCGACGAGTTGATCGTCCGTGCAGTCGTACACGCCGGCCATGGAGCGGATCTTGTCGGCGCTCACAGGCGTACGACCGGTCTCGATCATGCTTACCCGCGCCTGGTTGACGCCCAGGAACTCGGCGGCCCCCGTGGCGGTGAGCCCGGCCCGCTCACGGAGCTTGCGCAGCTCACTGCCGAGTCGCCGCTGGCGCAACGTCGGGTTGTTGGTGGGCGGCACAGCAATTCCCTTCCGGCCGTCACACGGCACCGCCTTCCCTCACACGAGTGAAGGTTGGAGCCTTCTTGCTCAAAAGGTTAGAACCATCTAACCAACCGCTCTACGGTAGTCCCGTACCGCCCAACTGCCCCCACCCATAAGCCGGAAGCGCACCGCACTCTCGGCACTGCCACCGCCCGGCGCAGCCGTTGAGCGAACCCGAGTCCAACCACCCCCTCCCGGAGCCTTCATGGTCACCGTATCCCCGCCCGCCACCTGGGTGTACGCCCTCCGCCTACCCCATGACCCCCGAGCCGCACGCGTCGCACGTATGACCGTACGGGCCGCCCTCGACGGCCACGGCATGCCCGAAGTCCTGGACGTGGTCGAGCTGTTGACGTCCGAACTCGTCACCAACGCCTACCGGCACACCCACGGCCCCGCGTCCCTGCGGCTCACCGCCCTCGGCGACGGACGGCTCCGCGTCGGTGTCTGGGACTCGAACCCCCACATCCCCGCCCCCTTCGACAAGCGGCCCGGCGAGCGACTCCAGCCGGCCTCACTCGACGCCGACAACGGGCGCGGCCTCCACCTCGTACAGGCGTACGCCACTTCCTGGGGCGGCTGGCCCATCGGAGACGGCGGGCTCCTCGACCGGGGAGCCGGAAAGCTGCTGTGGTTCGAAGTGGGCGGCCGTTGCGCCGGCTGACAGTCCGGGGCCGGTGGGTCCGGGTGGGGCCGGGTGGGTCCGTCAACCGCGCATCGTCAGGTACAAGCCGATGCCGGCACAGAACACCGCGCCGACAGCCAACGGATCAGCAACGACCGACCAGTTGACGTACCGCCGAAGCCCGGCCGGCGCCGGCACCACCCCGGCCTCCGACTCGGCCCGCACATGAGCCCGCATGGCATCGCCGCAGACGCCGGAGAAGTCGTAGTACAGGTCCCAGAACGAACCGTCGAACAACGCGAAGTCGATGTTCTCCCCGCCGCGGGTCTCCAGGGCCAGGTGACCCCGCCACGTGTCGAGGTGCAGCCTCCGCACCTCCGAGCAGGGCACCACCACCTGCCGCCACATACCGAAGCGCACGATCTCGCCGGGCCGGAGCACCACCCTGATCAGCGAGCCCCGCCACATGAACGACGCCATTGCCAGCGCCATGGCACAGATCACGGCCCGGTCCCGTGCCACGCCCACCGCGTCCAACTGGAACTCCAAGGCGAAACCGACGGCGCCGCAGGACAGACCCCTGAGGATGCCGACACGCAGCCAGCGCACCAGTTTGATCTCTCCGCGCCGGTTCGGCCGGTAACCCCGTACCCGCTGGACGATCGGGGTCCCGGGCCCGTACCAGTCGCGCAACCCCGACTGCCACAGCCCTGTCGTCACGTGCGCGACCGTATCGCGGCCCATCCCCTCCGACACCGAGAGTCCCCGCGCCGACCGTGGCCCCCACCTCACCGCGCCCACCCCCCCGCCCGTGAGAGCAACGTTCCCTTCCAGTCACTCACAGCCACAGCACCGAAACGCGCCCTCCCTACCTTCGGGATGCATCACCGCTCGTTACCCCATAACGGCACCCCCGAGCCCCGGACCACCGTGGAGGCGTCATGACAGCCCCAGTCCCAGCCCCCGCCACCGAGCCCCCTCCCGCCCCTGGCAAGTGGATCGAGCACTGGGATCCCGAGGACGAGACCTTCTGGCGGCAGACCGGTGAGAAGGTCGCCCGTCGCAATCTCGTCTTCTCCGTGCTCTCCGAGCACATCGGCTTCTCGATCTGGACCCTGTGGTCCGTCCTGGTGCTCTTCATGGGCCCGGAGTACGGGCTGACCCCGGCCGACAAGTTCCTGCTGACGTCGATGGTCACGCTCGTCGGCGCGGTCGTCCGGGTGCCGTACACCTTCGCGGTCGCGATCTTCGGCGGGCGGAACTGGACGATCGTCTCCGCGAGCCTCCTCCTCATCCCGACCATCGCCGCGTTCGCCGTGATGAAGCCGGGGACCTCCTTCGACACCTTCCTGTGGATCGGCCTGCTGGCCGGCATCGGCGGCGGCAACTTCGCCTCCTCCATGACCAACATCAACGCCTTCTTCCCGCTGCGGAAGAAGGGGTGGGCCCTCGGGCTCAACGCCGGTGGCGGCAACATCGGGGTTCCTGTGATCCAGTTGATCGCCCTCGCGATCATCGGGGCCGGCGGCGGGCCGCGCGTGCTGCTGGGGATCTACATCCCGCTGATCATCGTCGCCGCCGTCCTCGCCGCCCTCTTCATGGACAACCTCACCTCCGTGAAGAACGACACCGGCGCCGCCAAGGACGCCGCCCGCGACTGGCACACCTGGATCATGGCGTTCCTGTACATCGGCACGTTCGGGTCGTTCATCGGATACGCGTTCGCCTTCGGGCAGGTGCTTCAGGTCCAGTTCGGCCGTACGCCGCTGCAGGCCGCGTACCTCACCTTCATCGGCCCGCTGCTCGGCTCGCTGATCCGCCCGGTGGGCGGCCGGCTCGCCGACCGCTTCGGCGGCGCGAAGATCACCCTGTGGAACTTCGTCGCCATGGCCGCCGCCACCGCCGTACTCGTCGTCGCCAGCATGCAGAAGTCGCTGCCCCTGTTCGTCACCGTGTTCATCGTCCTGTTCGTGCTCAGCGGGCTCGGCAACGGGTCGACGTACAAGATGATCCCCGGCATCTTCCAGACCAAGGCCGTCGCCAAGGGACTCACCGGTGACGAGGCGGCGGCCTACGGGCGGCGGCTCTCCGGTGCCGCCATGGGGCTCATCGGGGCCGTCGGCGCACTCGGCGGGGTCGGCATCAACCTCGCCTTCCGCCAGTCGTTCCTCTCCTACGGCTCCGGCACCGGCGCGTTCCTCGCCTTCCTCGCCTTCTACGGCCTCTGCTTCGCGGCCACCTGGGCCGTATACCTTCGCCGCCCGACCGCCCAGGCGCAGGCCAAAGCTTCCGCATCGGAGGCGAAGTCGCAGCTCAGCTATGCCGAGGTGTGACGTAACACCGGCGACATAAAGCGGAACCGAGCCTGTCACGCACCGTTGACAGGCTCGTTCGCATGTAGGCACCGGGTCATTCCACGTATGACCGCATGTACGACTACGTTCGGGACGAGAGCCATGCACGAGGACCAACAGCAGCGACCGGAACGCGCACAGCACGGGCCCCTCTCCGGGTTCACCGTGGGCGTCACCGCCGCGCGCCGCGCCGACGAGCTAGGGACACTGCTCCAGCGGCGCGGCGCGGCGGTCCTGCACGCGCCCGCGCTGCGCATCGTGCCCCTCGCCGACGACAGCGAACTGCTCGCCGCGACCAAGGAGTTGATCGACCAGGCGCCCGACGTGGTGGTCGCCACGACCGCGATCGGGTTCCGGGGGTGGATCGAGGCCGCCGACGGGTGGGGGCTCGGGGAGGCGCTCATCGACCGGCTGCAGGGGGTGGAACTGCTCGCGCGCGGGCCCAAGGTGAAGGGGGCGGTGCGGGCCGCCGGGCTCACGGAGGAGTGGTCGCCGTCGTCCGAGTCCATGGCGGAAGTGCTCGAACGGCTCCTTGACGAGGGTGTCGAGGGGCGCCGGGTCGGTATCCAGCTGCACGGCGAACCGCTGCCCGGGTTCGTGGAGTCGTTGCGGGCGGGCGGCGCGGACGTCGTCGTCGTCCCCGTGTACCGGTGGATGCCGCCCGAGGACATCGCCCCGCTGGACCGGCTCCTGGACGCCACCGTCTCGCGCGGCCTGGACGCGCTGACCTTCACCAGCGCACCGGCCGCCGCGTCGCTCCTGTCCCGCGCCGAGTCCCGTGGCCTGCTGCCCGAACTCCTCGCCGCCCTGCACCACGACGTCCTCCCCGCCTGCGTCGGCCCCGTCACCGCCCTCCCGCTCCAGAACCACGGCATCACCACCGTCCAGCCCGAACGCTTCCGTCTCGGTCCCCTGGTCCAGCTCCTCTGCCAGGAACTCCCCGGCCGCGCCCGCACCCTGCCCGTCGCGGGCCACCGGGTGGAGATCCGCGGCCACGCGGTCCTCGTCGACGGCACGCTACGACCCGTCCCGCCGGCCGGTATGTCCCTGCTCCGGGCGCTGTCCCGGCGGCCCGGCTGGGTCGTCGCCCGCGCGGAACTCCTGCGGGCGCTTCCGGGTGCCGGGCGCGATGAGCACGCGGTGGAGACGGCGATGGCCCGGCTGCGTACGGCACTGGGGTCTCCGAAGCTGATCCAGACGGTGGTGAAGCGGGGGTACAGGTTGGCGTTGGACCCGGCGGCGGACGCGAAGTATTCCGACACGTGAACCGGCGTTGGTGCGGGCGTTGCTGGGGGCTGCGCCCCCAGACCCCCCTTCGGCCCTGAAGGGGCCTCGTCCTCAAACTCCCCCAGAGGGGGGACCCCCAACGGGCTGGATCGTGCCGGCCCGCGCTCAGAAGCAACCCCGCGCTGAGGTCCCACAGCCACCCCCGGTACGGCCTCCCGCGCACCTGCCACGCGGCCACCGCGCTCAGCACCGGGGCCGTCTACGCGCACCCCGCACAAGGGGTTCCGGCCACGGCGGCGGACAGGCACTGTAGAGACGACGGTTTCCCCACCGGGGTAATCCCTAGGCGGTGACAGGCACATGGCACTGGGTACGACCATGGCCCCGTACGAGCTGCGCTTCGACGCCGGGCGGATCTGCCTGGATCTCCTCGCGACCACGCATCCCGAGGAACGGCTCGACTCGCCGGAGCCCCTGCGCGCGTGGATCGTCCGCGCGGGGCTCGTTCCGGCGGCCACTCCGCTCGCGCACGTCGATTCCGTCTGGCTTGTCGGGTTTCGCGAACTGCGCGGGCAGATCAGTCAGTTGGTCCGCAGCGGCGTGGCCGGCGACACCCCGCCCTACGACCTCGCCCTCGCCCGCGTCAACGACCTCGCCCGCGCCGCGCCCCCGGCACCCCGTGCCGTACGCGGTGAGGACGGGGCGCTGGTGCGGCAGTTGGACGGGCCGCCGGGGTGCGACGCGCTGCTCGCGGTGATCGCGCGGGACGCCGTGGAGCTGCTCACCGATCCGGTCGCGCGGGCCTCGCTGAGGGAGTGCGAGGGGGACAACTGCCCGATCGTCTATCTCGATACGTCCCGTGGGCGTCGGCGGCGCTGGTGCTCCAGCGAGGTGTGCGGGAACCGCGAGAGAGTGGCCCGGCATCGTCGGCGCGCGGCGCTCGCCCGAGCCTGAGAGTCCCTTATGCGGCTTCTGTGAGGTGACGGGACGTCACTTGGCGAAGTGATTTCGACAACAGTGCGTTTCGCTCCGCCACGGTCCGGGCAGTCCGCGCGATCTTGCTGATGTGGTGGAAATGTAAAGATCGTAGGGTGGGAATGTGCACTCATGTCCCGCTCGTCACGTCACTCCGAAGAAAACTGTCGCCTCACGTTGAACACTCGACCACCCGTCCGCGTACCTCTTGGCGAGCGACCGACTGGGGGATCCCCCGGACACCGGAGGTGGGCGTGCGCAAGGATTCCGTCGTGGCCAATGAACACGCACCGAGGGCCCGACATCGCATGTCCCAGTCCTCGGAACCTGATGAGGAGCTGATGCGTGCCCTGTACCGGGAGCACGCCGGACCCTTGCTCGCCTATGTGTTGCGGCTCGTCGCCGGGGACCGGCAGCGTGCCGAGGACGTGGTGCAGGAGACGCTCATCCGGGCCTGGAAGAACGCCGGCCAGCTCAATCGGGCGACCGGATCGGTACGACCCTGGCTTGTGACGGTGGCACGGCGCATCGTCATCGACGGTCACCGCAGCCGGCAGGCCCGGCCGCAGGAGGTGGACCCGTCGCCGCTGGAGGTCATCCCCGCGGAGGACGAGATCGACAAGGCGTTGTGGCTGATGACACTGTCGGACGCGCTGGACGACCTGACCCCGGCCCACCGGGAGGTGCTCGTCGAGACGTACTTCAAGGGGCGTACCGTCAATGAGGCGGCCGAGACGCTTGGCATCCCCAGTGGCACGGTGCGCTCAAGGGTGTTCTACGCCCTTCGATCGATGAAGCTTGCTCTGGAGGAGCGGGGGGTGACGGCATGAGCATTTACGGGGGATACGGAACGGGTAGTCCTGGTTCCATGCAGGGTTCTCAGGGCTCGAACGAACACGAGACCGTCGGCGCCTACGCCCTCGGGATTCTCGACGACGCCGAAGCAACCGCTTTCGAGGCCCATCTCGCCACCTGCGAATGGTGCGCCCAGCAGCTCGACGAGCTGGCCGGGATGGAACCGATGCTGGCGGCGCTCGCGGATCTGCCGGGCTCCGGCACTCCCGCGATCGGCGAGTCCCTGTCCGCGAAACCCAGCCCACGGCTGGTGGAGCGGCTGGTCGACGACGTCGGAGAACGCCGGGCCCTGAAGCGGCGGCGCAGCTTCTACATGATCGCCGCGGCTGCCGCGCTGATCATCGCGGGCCCGCTGGCCGTCATCGCGGCCAACGGCGGCGACAACACGGGTCAGAAGGGCACGGTGGCCGCGGCCACCGCCAAGGACACCTTCGAAACTCTGTCCGACAAGGTCTCCGCGACGGACAAGACCACCAAGGTCACCGCGACCGTGGCGATGTCCAAGAAGGACTGGGGCACCCTCGGGATCGTGGAGCTGAGCAACGTCAAGGGGCCCCTGAAGTGCTCCCTGATCGCGGTCGGCAAGAACGGCGAGCGCGAGACGATGAGCTCCTGGTCGGTCCCGGCCTGGGGTTACGGCATCGCGAACGCCACGAAGGCCGAGGCCAAGGCGCCGCTCTACGCCCAGGGCGGAGCGGCCCTCTCGCCGAACGAGATCGACCACTTCGAGGTCATGACCTTCGACGGCAAGAAGCTCGTGGAAGTGAACGCGTAGCACCTGGTCGACTTGCCCGCTGGGGCCCGGAACGCGGCACGTTCGCGTACCGGGCCCCGCGTCTTTGTCAAGATCCACCGGGCGGGCCCCTCGCTACAGAGGCTTACTTTCGCGTACGGTTGACGGCTGCCCAGCACGTCAGAAGGGGGCCCGGTGGCCGCACAGGCTCAACAGGAGACCGCGCTCGACACGGTGTCCGAAAAATCCGCCCAGGATTCGCTACGGGACCGGGAGATCAGCGTCGAACAGGCACACCTGGACCGGGTGTACCGGCGGCTCGAAGAGAAGATCCACGAGGCCGAGTTCCTCATGAACGACGCGGCCAAGCGCGGCCAGGTCGGCACGCCCGGCGCGCTCGCCGAACGGGACGCACAGGTGTTCCGCGCCGGTATCCACCTCAACCGGCTCAACAACGAGTTCGAGGACTTTCTCTTCGGGCGGATCGATCTGCTGCTCGGGAAGGACGGCAAGAAAGGGCCCGACGGCGCCTACACCGCCGTAGAACCCGCCGAAGGCGCCGTGCGGGACGACCGGACCGCCGACATCGCCGAGACCCTGCACATCGGCCGCATCGGGGTCCTGGACTCCGAGTACGCGCCGCTGGTCATCGACTGGCGGGCGCCCGCCGCGGCGCCCTTCTACCGGTCGACGCCGGTCGACCCCGGGCGTGTCGTACGGCGCCGGGTCATCCGCTCCAAGGGGCGGCGGGTGCTCGGTGTCGAGGACGACCTGATGCGGCCCGAGCTGACCGCGTTCCTCGACGGCGACCAGCTCGCCGTCATCGGCGACGGCGCCCTGATGGCCGCGCTCGGCCAGGCCCGCAGCCACACCATGCGCGACATCGTGGCGTCGATCCAGGCCGAGCAGGACCTGGTGATCCGCGCCCCCGCCGCCTCGGTGACCTACGTCGAGGGCGGCCCGGGGACCGGCAAGACGGCCGTCGCGCTGCACCGCGCCGCCTACCTGCTCTACCAGGACCGGCGCCGGTACGCGGGCGGCATCCTCATCGTCTCGCCCACCCCGCTGCTGGTGGCGTACACCGAGGGCGTCCTGCCGTCCCTCGGCGAGGAGGGCCAGGTCGCCATCCGGGCCATCGGCTCGCTCGTCGACGGCGCCGAGGCCACCCTGTACGACTCCCCGGCCGTGGCCCGCGCCAAGGGCTCGTACCGCATGCTCAGGGTCTTGCGGAAGGCCGCGCGCGGAGCCCTGGAGCTGAACGATTCGCCGACCCGGCTGCGGGTCGTCGCCTTCGGCCGACGGCTGGAGTTGGAGGCCGCCGACCTGGAGCGGGTCCGGCAGAGCGCGCTCAGCGGTACCGCTCCCGTCAACATGCTGCGCCCGCGCGCCCGCAAGCTCCTCCTGGACGCTCTGTGGGAGCGCTCCGGCTCGGCAGGCCGGCACACCGACCCCGAACTCGCCGCCGAACTGCGCTCGTCCTTCGACGAGGACGTCGCGAGCGAGGACGAGTTCATCGCGTTCCTCGACGCCTGGTGGCCCGAACTCACCCCGCGCGCCGTCCTGGAGTCCATGTCCGACGAGCGCAAGCTCGGCCGCTGGGCCCGCCGCATCCTCAACCCCGGCGAGGTCCGCAGGGTCGCCCGCGCCCTGAAGCGGGACGGCCTCTCGGTCCACGACGTGGCGATCCTCGACGAACTCCAGGCGATCCTCGGCACCCCGGCCCGCCCCCGCAAGCGGCGCGACCTGGACCCGCTGGACCAGCTCACGGGACTCGAAGAGCTGATGCCCGTACGCGAGGAGTCGCAGCGCGAACGCGCCGAGCGGCTCGCCCAGGAGCGCACCGAGTACGCGCACGTCATCGTCGACGAGGCCCAGGACCTCACCCCGATGCAGTGGCGCATGGTCGGCCGCCGCGGCCGGCACGCCACCTGGACGGTCGTAGGAGACCCGGCCCAGTCCTCCTGGTCCGACCCCGACGAGGCCGCCGAGGCCCGCGACGAGGCCCTCGGCTCCCGCCCCCGCCGCCGCTTCACCCTCACGGTCAACTACCGCAACCCGGCCGAGATCGCGGAGCTGGCGGCGAAGGTCCTGGCCCTCGCGATGCCCGGCTCCGAGTCCCCGTCGGCGGTCCGTTCGACGGGCGTGAAGCCCCACTTCGCCGTCGTACGGAACTCGTTGTCCGAGTCGGTCCGCGCGGAGGCCGCACACCTGCTCGACCGCGTCGACGGCACCGTCGGCGTCGTCGTCGCCATGAACCGCCGCGAGGAGGCCCGCCGCTGGCTCACCGGGCTCGGGGACCGCGTGGTGGCGCTCGGCAGCCTGGAGGCCAAGGGGCTCGAATACGACGCGACCGTCGTCGTCTCGCCCGCGGAGATCGCCGACGAGTCGCCCGCCGGCCTGCGCGTCCTGTACGTCGCCCTCACCCGCGCGACCCAGCAGCTGACGGTCGTCTCCGCCGAGCGCGACGAGCCGGACGCGAACGGGGTGCCCGATCTGCTCAGGGACTGAAGGGACTGATCGAAGGGTGCTTCCTATGAACTCTCGGGATGGGAATGGCCTTACGGGATCTGTTTGTTAGCCTGGGTGTGACACCGGCCCGATCCAAGCCCCCGGGCCCAACCTTCGTCGCTTAGAGCGACCACTTGCCGCGAGGCGAGCATGGCGGGTCGGTGTCATTGACCGTGAAAGAGGCCTCCGTGACGGGGGCCTCTTTTTCTTGCGAACAAAACGTTCGCAATCGGGGGCGGCTAACGCCTACCCGGCAGTAGGTGCGACGATCGGAACGCGTACTCAGCTCAACGGTGAAAGCAGAGGAAGTCGGCCATGGCTACGGCGCCCAGCGTCTCCTACTCGATCACGGTCCGTCTGGAGGTGCCCGCGAGCGGAACCGCGGTCTCCCAGATCACCACGGCCGTGGAGTCCCACGGAGGCTCGGTGACCGGCCTCGACGTGACCGCCTCCGGCCACGAGAAGCTCCGGATCGACGTCACCATCGCGGCGTCCTCCACGGCCCACGCCGACGAGATCGTCCAGCAGCTGCGCGGCATCGAGGGCGTCACCCTCGGCAAGGTCTCCGACCGTACGTTCCTCATGCACCTCGGCGGCAAGATCGAGATGCAGTCCAAGCACCCGATCCGCAACCGTGACGACCTCTCCATGATCTACACCCCGGGTGTCGCCCGCGTGTGCATGGCGATCGCGGAGAACCCCGAGGACGCGCGCCGCCTCACCATCAAGCGCAACTCCGTCGCGGTCGTCACGGACGGCTCGGCCGTGCTCGGCCTCGGCAACATCGGCCCCAAGGCCGCGCTGCCGGTCATGGAGGGCAAGGCGGCCCTGTTCAAGCGGTTCGCCGGCATCGACGCCTGGCCGCTGTGCCTGGACACCCAGGACACCGACGAGATCGTCGCGATCGTCAAGGCGATCGCCCCCGGCTTCGCCGGCATCAACCTGGAGGACATCTCCGCGCCGCGCTGCTTCGAGATCGAGGCCCGGCTGCGCGAGGCCCTCGACATCCCCGTCTTCCACGACGACCAGCACGGCACCGCGATCGTGGTGCTCGCCGCGTTGACGAACGCGCTGCGGGTCGCCGGCAAGGGCATCGGTGACATCCGGGTCGTCATGTCCGGCGCGGGCGCGGCCGGTACGGCCATCCTCAAGCTGCTGCTCGCCGCCGGCGTGAAGAACGCGGTGGTCGCCGACATCCACGGTGTCGTGCACGCCGACCGCGAGGACCTTGTGGACGCCAAGGCCGACTCGCCGCTGCGCTGGATCGCCGACAACACCAACCCGGAGAGCCTCACGGGCACGCTGAAGGAGGCCGTGCGCGGCGCCGACGTCTTCATCGGCGTCTCCGCCCCGAACGTCCTCGACGGCGACGACGTGGCCGCGATGGCCGAGGGCGCGATCGTGTTCGCGCTCGCGAACCCCGACCCCGAGGTCGACCCCGCGATCGCCCGTCAGACGGCGGCTGTCGTGGCCACCGGCCGCTCGGACTTCCCGAACCAGATCAACAACGTGCTGGTCTTCCCGGGTGTCTTCCGCGGTCTGCTGGACGCGCAGTCCCGCACCGTCAACACCGAGATGATGCTCGCCGCCGCGAGCGCACTCGCGAACGTGGTGTCCGAGGACGAGCTGAACGCGAACTACATCATCCCGAGCGTCTTCAACGACAAGGTCGCCGGCGCGGTCGCGGGCGCGGTGCGCGACGCCGCGAAGGCGGCGGGAGCGGCGGCGGCGCCCTCCGCGTCGTAGCCCGTCCGGCCGGGTGTGTGTGGTGGCTGTGAGGATCGCCACGGCCGCCCGCACATCGGCGCGTCGCGGAACCCGGGGCCTTCGGCGGCCGTTTATCGTGGCGGCCAGGTTTCGGGCCTTCCAGGCCCGGCCCGACACTGCCGGGAGCGGACGGAACGTCACCACACTGAGACGGTGGCGCTTTTCGTGTGACTCCCAGGGGTGTTCTCGCGACTCCTACGGGTGCCGGATTGGCTTTCCCGCCGCAGGTAGGGGCAGGATGCGTCTTCGGGCGCGAGGGTCTGGACGACGGACCCGGGTCCGGGGACTCACCGAGGACCCTGGCAGCATCGGCATCACCGTGCCCGATATGCGGCTCCGCCGCGTGGCACGCCTCAAACGGCAAGAAGAACACGGGAGTAACAACATGAACCGCAGTGAGCTGGTGGCCGCGCTGGCCGACCGTGCCGAGGTGACCCGCAAGGACGCCGACGCCGTTCTGGCCGCGTTCGCCGAGACCGTCGGCGAGATCGTCTCCAAGGGCGACGAGAAGGTCACCATCCCCGGCTTCCTGACCTTCGAGCGCACCCACCGTGCCGCTCGCACCGCGCGCAACCCGCAGACCGGCGACCCGATCAACATCCCCGCCGGTTACAGCGTCAAGGTGTCCGCGGGCAGCAAGCTCAAGGAAGCGGCCAAGGGCAAGTAGTCCTTCGCGTACGCGACGGGATTGCGTACGAGGCTCAGTAACGCGAATGGGGCGGCCACCCGGTCAGGGTGGCCGCCCCATCGTCGTACAGACGCCTACCCCAGGGCCTTGCCCGGCAACTCCACCTTCGCGCCCAGCTCCACGAGCTTCTCCATGAAGTTCTCGTAGCCGCGGTTGATGAGGTCGATGCCGTGGACCCGGGACGTGCCCTGGGCCGCCAGGGCCGCGATGAGGTAGGAGAAGCCGCCGCGGAGGTCGGGGATGACCAGGTCGGCGCCCTGGAGGCGGGTCGGGCCCGAGACGACCGCCGAGTGCAGGAAGTTGCGCTGGCCGAAGCGGCAGTGGGAGCCGCCGAGGCACTCGCGGTAGAGCTGGATGTGAGCGCCCATCTGGTTGAGCGCGGAGGTGAAGCCCAGCCGGGACTCGTAGACCGTCTCGTGGACGATGGAGAGGCCGGTCGCCTGCGTGAGGGCGACGACCAGCGGCTGCTGCCAGTCCGTCTGGAAGCCCGGGTGCACGTCCGTTTCGAGCGCGATGGACTTCAACTGGCCACCGGGGTGCCAGAAGCGGATGCCCTCGTCGTCGATCGCGAAGGCACCGCCCACCTTCCGGTAGGTGTTGAGGAACGTCATCATCGAGCGCTGCTGCGCGCCCCGGACGTAGATGTTGCCCTCGGTCGCCAGCGCCGCCGACGCCCAGGAAGCGGCCTCCAGACGGTCCGGGAGGGCCGCGTGGGTGTAGCCGCCGAGCGAGTCCACACCGGTGATGCGGATCGTGCGGTCGGTGTCCATGGCGATGATCGCGCCCATCTTCTGCAGCACGCAGATGAGGTCCTCGATCTCCGGTTCCACGGCCGCGTTGGCGAGTTCGGTGACGCCCTCCGCCAACACCGCGGTCAGCAGCACCTGTTCGGTCGCGCCGACGGACGGGTACGGCAGCTGGATCTTCGTACCGCGCAGCCGCTGCGGGGCCTCCAGGTACTGGCCGTCCGCCCGCTTCTCGATCTTCGCGCCGAACTGCCGCAGCACCTCGAAGTGGAAGTCGATCGGCCGGCCGCCGATGTCACAGCCGCCGAGTCCCGGGATGAACGCGTGCCCGAGCCGGTGCAGCAGCGGACCGCAGAACAGGATCGGGATGCGCGACGAGCCCGCGTGGGCATCGATGTCGGCGACGTTGGCGCTCTCGACGTGCGACGGATCGAGCACCAGCTCGCCCGGCTCCTCACCCGGACGGACCGTCACCCCGTGCAGTTGCAGCAGTCCGCGTACGACCCGAACGTCTCGGATGTCCGGTACGTTGCGCAGTCGACTTGGCTCACTGCCCAGCAGGGCGGCGACCATGGCCTTGGGTACGAGGTTCTTCGCACCGCGGACACGGATCTCGCCCTCCAGCGGGGTTCCGCCGTGGACAAGCAGTACGTCGTCTGAGCCGTTGACGGTCATGAATCTCGCGTTCCGTGGAGTTGGTCAGGGGCCGAAGACGTAAGCGTAATGGCCGCCCACCCCCCTTCAGAAAGCCCGAGGACCGCTCAGCCACGTCATAGCTGTGTCACAACACGAACCGTTCCCTATCGGGCACATGGGGTCACCGGAGGGGTCTGTGCGCGGAGGACGCTTCGGTGCGCCCTGAGCTGCGTTCACTCAGGTACCCGCATTGCCTCCCCCATCACGGGGAAGATGCGGGATCATGTCTGGCATGACCGAGGTGTCCTCGCTCACAGGGCGGTTGCTCGTGGCAACACCCGCCCTGGCGGACCCGAACTTCGACCGCGCGGTGGTGCTCCTTCTCGACCACGACGAGGAGGGCTCCCTCGGTGTCGTCCTCAACCGGCCGACCCCGGTGGACGTCGGCGACATCCTGGAGGGCTGGGCGGATCTCGCCGGCGAACCGGGAGTCGTGTTCCAAGGCGGCCCGGTCCAGCTCGACTCGGCCCTCGGCGTCGCCGTCATCCCGGGCGGCGCGGCCGGCGAGCGCGCCCCGCTCGGCTGGCGGCGCGTGCACGGCGCGATCGGACTCGTCGACCTGGAGGCCCCGCCGGAGCTGCTGGCCGCGGCGCTCGGCTCGCTGAGAATCTTCGCCGGTTACGCCGGCTGGGGGCCCGGTCAGTTGGAGGACGAACTGGTCGAGGGCGCCTGGTACGTCGTCGAGTCGGAGCCCGGTGACGTCTCCTCGCCGTCCCCGGAGCGGCTCTGGCGCGAGGTGCTGCGCCGCCAGCGCAGCGAGCTGGCGATGGTGGCGACGTATCCGGACGACCCTTCCCTGAACTGATGCCTGAACCGATCCCCGAACTGAGGGCCCCTTCGCGGAACTGATGCCGGTGAGCTTCAGTACCCTTGGCACTATGAGCACTCTTGAGCCCGAGCGCGGGACTGGTACGGGGACCCTCGTAGAGCCGACGCCCCAGGTGTCGCACGGTGACGGGGACCATGAGCGCTTCGCCCATTACGTCCAGAAGGACAAGATCATGGCGAGCGCCCTCGACGGCACTCCCGTGGTGGCGTTGTGCGGAAAGGTCTGGGTGCCGGGCCGCGACCCGAAGAAGTACCCGGTGTGTCCCATGTGCAAGGAGATCTACGAGTCCATGGGCGCCGGCGGGGACGGCGACAAGGGCAAGGGCGGCGACAAGTAGCCGTTCGGTCCAGCTGACTGTTTGAGGCCCTCGGGGCGCGCTTCGGCACGCCCCGAGGGCCTTTCGTGTGTCACGAAGTGGTTGAGACCTCTTGTGGGCGCGTTCATCTACTCCCTAATCTCCGTGGTGTTGTGCAGAGCGAAATGCTCATTGCGCATGTTGCAACGCACGCCCGGATTCCCGGAGGAACGCCCCATGAAGGAGGTCGGCAACGACCCGAAGTCAGCGCCCGACGTCATGGAGTACGGCAGCACCGGCACGGCCGGCTACGTCCACGACGGCGGCCCGCAGGGGCCGCTCTGTCGAGCCCGACTCCTGTGGCCTCGTCAGGGGGAACAAATCTTCATATTTATCGAATTTATCTGACGCGCGCATTATGGCCACTTGGTGTGGCGGCATGAAGCTTGTTGTGCAGGTGAAGCTCCTGCCCACGCCTGAGCAGGCGGTGGCGCTGGAAGCGACCCTGCGCATGTGCGACGAGGCCACGCGATGGGTCTCCTCGGTGGCGTTCGAGCGGCAGGTGTTCGGTAGGAAGTCGCTTCAGGTGGCGGTGTACAACGAGGTGAAGGCCATCAACGGCCTCTACCATCCCGGAAACCGGGGTGGCTGGACGCGGGCGACGCATCACAGCCAGTGATGCTCGTACCGCACGCCCTGTTGCCTCGGCGACGGGCAGTTGACGGTGTTCACCCAGATCTACGTCATGACCAACGGCGGCGGCATCGCGCGCCAGAACCTCGTCCTCAACGTGTACGCCTACCAACAGGCGTTCGCGTCCTCGAAACTCCGCAGGCAGGGGGAGGAGCTGTGAGCACGCTCCGCGGTTTCGTACGACGGCCCTGGCGGCTCGCGGCCGAGGCCTCGGCGCTGCTGATCGCGGTCGTGGTCGCGTTCCCCCTATTGGATGGTGCTCAGCGCCTTCAAACCGGCCGGGGAAATCGAGTCGAGCGAGCCCCGGCCGTGGACGCTGGCGCCCTCCCTGGACTCCTTCCGACGGGTCTTCGGGCAGCAGGAATTCGGCCGTTACTTCGTCAACGGCCTTGTCGTGGCGGGCACGGTGGTCATCGTCTCGGCGCTGATCGCCTTTCTCGCCGCGACCGCCGTGACCCGATTCCGGTTCCGCTTCCGGACCCCCCTCCTGATCATGTTCCTGGTGGCCCGGACGGTGCCCGTGGAAGCGCTGACGATCCCGCTGTTCTTCACCATGCGGGGGCTCGGCCCGCTGAACACCCTGGGGTCGCTGATCCTGCCCCAGATCGCGTTCTCGCTGCCGTTCGCGATCTGGACGCTGCGGGGGTTCGTGAAAGCCGTACCGGACGCGCTGGAGGAGGCCGCGTACATCGACGGGCGAGCCGGACGAGATTCCTGTGGCAGATCCTTTTCCCGCTCGTCTTCCCGGGGTTGGTCGCCACGAGCGTGTTTTCCTTCATCTCCGCCTGGAACGACTTCCTCTTCGCCAAGTCCTTCATCATCAGCGACACTTCCCAGTCGACCCTGCCGATGGCCCTGTTGGTCTTCTACAAGCCCGACGATCCTGACTGGGGCGGGGTCGTGGCGGCCTCCACGGTGATGACGATTCCGGTGCTGGTGTTCTTCGTACTCGTACAGCGACGCCTGGTCTCGGGACTGGGCGGAGCGGTTAAGGACTGACGTGACCGAACTGATTCCTCAGCCCGGCAGTGTTGCCGCCGGTTCCGGCGAGGTGCGGCTGACGAAGCGCTCCCAGCTCTACGCCGGCGACGCGACGGAGGGCGTCGGCAACTGGCTGCGCACCGTCCTCCAGCAGGCCACCGGTCTGCCCCTGCACGAGGGACGGGAACTCGACGACGCCTGCGACGACGGCATCGGGCTCCAACTCGACCCCGCCCTCGGCCCCGAGGAGTACCGCCTCGTCAGCGACTCGAACGGGGTCTTCATCGAGGGCGGCAGCGCGGCCGGTGTCTTCTGGGGCGCCCAGACGCTGCGTCAACTCCTCGGCCCCGACACGTATCGCAGGGCTCCGCTGGACCGGGACCGCACCTGGGCCGTGCCGCACCTCACGATCCAGGACTCCCCCCGCTTCCGCTGGCGCGGCCTCATGCTCGACGTCGCCCGGCACTTCATGCCCAAGGAAGGCGTCCTGCGCTACCTGGATCTGATGGCGGCGCACAAACTCAACGTCTTCCACTTCCACTTGACGGACGACCAGGGCTGGCGCGTACAGATCAAGCGGTACCCGAAGCTGACCGAGATCGGCTCCTGGCGGGCGCGCACGAAATTCGGCCACCGCGCCTCACCGCTGTGGGACGACAAGCCCCACGGCGGCTACTACACACAGGACGACATCCGGGAGATCGTCGCCTACGCCGCCGAGCGGCATATCACCGTGGTCCCCGAAATCGACGTACCGGGACACTCGCAGGCGGCCATCGCCGCGTATCCGGAACTCGGCAACACCGACGTCATCGACACCACATCCCTCTCCGTCTGGGACACCTGGGGGATCAACCCGAACGTACTCGCCCCCACTGACAACACCCTGCGCTTCTACGAGGGGGTGTTCGAGGAACTGCTCGACCTGTTTCCCTCGGAGTTCATTCACGTCGGCGGCGACGAATGCCCCAAGGACCAGTGGAAGCGGTCGCCGGCCGCGCAGGCCCGCATCGAGGAACTCGGGCTCGCGGACGAGGACGAGTTGCAGTCGTGGTTCATCGGACACTTCGACAAGTGGCTCTCCGCGCGCGGGAGAAGGCTCGTCGGCTGGGACGAGATCCTGGAGGGCGGTCTCGCGGACGGCGCGGTCGTGTCGTCCTGGCGCGGCTACGAGGGCGGGATCGCGGCCGCCCGCGCGGGCCACGACGTCGTCATGTGCCCTGAACAACATGTGTACTTGGACTGGCGGCAGGCCCCCGGCGAGGACGAGCCGGTGCCGATCGCCCATGTGCGCACCCTGGAGGACGTCTACCGCTTCGAGCCCGTTCCCGAGCGGCTCACCGAGGCCGAGGCCCGTCATGTGCTGGGCGCGCAGGCCAACGTGTGGACCGAGGTGATGGAGGACCACGCGCGCGTGGACTACCAGACGTTCCCCCGGCTCGCGGCGTTCGCCGAGGTCGCCTGGAGCGCGCTTCCGGCGCCCGCGGAACGGGACTTCGCCGACTTCGAGCGCCGGATGGCCGCCCACTGTCCGCGACTCGACGCCCTGGGCGTCGCCTACCGGCCGCCCACGGGCCCCCTGCCGTGGCAGCGGCGCCCCGGAGTGCTCGGACGACCCAAGGACGGCCCGCCCCCGAACGCGTAGAACACAGAGGAGAGAAAAGCCCCAGGAGTCACCGATGAGTGGCAATTCGCGCGTACCGGTGATGCCGTACGAAAACGGACCATCTCCCTGAGGGGGCGGGCGAATGCCTCCTAGCGGACCCCCGCGTTCGGGTCTTGCGAAGATGTGCCAGAGTTGCCACGTCCGCCCTGTCAGCACGTACCGTACGGCAGCAACAGGTGGGACCAGGTGGGGCAGCGGGAAGGGGCAGCCGGTTTGACCACGCACGCACCGCAGGCGGGGCAGTCCGTCACGCTGCCCACGACGCTGGACGAGGCCGTGGCGGCGCTCACGGCCCTGCCCACGGCCGTTCCCGTGGCCGGCGGCACCGACCTCATGGCGGCCGTCAACTCGGGGCAGCTCAGGCCCAGCGCGCTGGTCGGTCTCGGCCGGATCAGCGAGATCCGCGGCTGGCAGTACCAGGACGGGCACGCGCTGCTCGGCGCGGGCCTCACGCACGCCCGCATGGGCCGCCCCGACTTCGCCGCCCTCATCCCGGCGCTCGCGGCCTCCGCGCGTGCCGCGGGCCCGCCGCAGATCCGCAACGCGGGCACCCTGGGCGGCAACATCGCCTCGGCCGCGCCCACCGGTGACGCGCTGCCCGTACTGGCCGCCCTCGAGGCGACGCTGATCATCGCGGGCCCGGGCGGAGCCCGCCGTGAGATCCCGGTGTCGCACCTGCTGGCCGGCGTGGAGATGCTGCGCGGCGGCGAACTCATCGGCTTCGTGCGCGTGCCGCTGCTGCACGCCCCGCAGGTCTTCCTGAAGGCGACCGGCCGGACCGGCCCGGGGCGCTCGATGGCGTCCGTCGCGGTCGTCCTCGACCCCGCCCGGCGCGGGGTCAGGTGCGCCGTCGGCGCCATAGCGCCGATGCCGCTGAGACCGCTGGACGCCGAGCAGTGGGTGGCCCGGCTGATCGACTGGGACAACAGCCGCACGATCGTCCCCGAGGCGCTGAGCGCGTTCGGGGAGTACGTCGCCGCGGCCTGCATCCCCGACCCGGTACCGGCCGAGGACGGGTCCGTGGAACAACTTCCGCCCGCCGTACTGCACCTGCGGCGCACCGTCGCCGCACTGGCCCGACGAGCACTCGGGAGGGCGCTGTCGTGACCGACGACCAGCACGGAGAGGGCGCCCCTCAGGGCGGCGGACGCTGGGACCCGCTGCCCCAGGGCGACTACGACGACGGCGCCACGGCCTTCGTGAAACTCCCCGAAGGCGGCATCGACGCCCTTCTGGCCGCCCCGGGCCACGGCTATGTGCCGCCGCCCATCACGGCCACGCCCGCCCCGGACGCCGACCCCTCGGACACGGGCTCCTGGGCCGTGCCCGCCGAGGGCGTCCAGTGGCCCGACCCGAACGCCGTACCGCAGCAGGGGACGGCCGGGGGCGAGCAGTTCTCGTACCGCCCCGGGGCAACCGGCCAGTGGACCTTCCAGGACACCAACGCCCCGGACGGGGGCGCCGCTTCCGGGCGCGACGTGACCGGGGAGTGGTCGATCCCGGTCGCCGGTGGTGATCTCCCGGACGAATCGGGCGAGTTCACCACGTCGGCCCTGGTCGAGCAGTGGGGCGGCACACCTCCGGCCACCCTCCCCGGCGGCGCGCCCGCGCCCTGGGCGACGGAGGGCGCGGGCCAGAACTGGGCACAGCAGGCGTCCGGCACGGGCGTGACCGAGCGGCCGGGACAGCCCGACACGCACACCGACGGCCGAGGCGCGGCCTACCCGGCGACGGGCACCGACGGGCGGGGCGCGACCTACCCGGCCAACGGCACCGACGGCCGGGGTACGGCGTACCCGGCGACGGACACCGACGGGCGCGGTGCGGCACACCCGGCCGGCCGTTTCGAGGCGCACCCGTCCGCCGAGGCGCCCCGCCGGCCGTACGACGAACCCCAGGGCGCCGACCCGTACGCCCACTCCCGCACCGAGGCCGCCGCCGACCCCTACGGCGACGCGCGCGGCGACCGCCACGACGACGCCTCCGCCGAACCCGCCCCGGCCGACGCGCAGTCGGCCGACGAGAACGGCGCGGCGGGCCGCGATGTCGAAGGGGCCGAGGAGGCCGCTGAGGGCCCCGCCGAGCCGTCCGCGGCGGCCGACGCGTCCGACGGCGCCGAAGCCGCCCCGGAGGCCGCCGAGGCGCCCGTGACGGCCGTCGGGCCCGACGCGCCGGACGAGGCCGCCGAACCGGCCCCGAAGATCCCCGGCGAGGAACACCCGCTCGCCTCCTACGTGTTGCGCGTCAACGGCGCCGACCGGCCCGTCACCGACGCCTGGATCGGCGAGTCGCTGCTGTACGTGCTGCGCGAGCGGCTCGGCCTCGCGGGCGCCAAGGACGGCTGCTCGCAGGGCGAGTGCGGCGCCTGCAACGTCCAGGTCGACGGACGGCTCGTCGCCTCCTGCCTGGTGCCCGCCGTCACCGCCGCCGGCTCCGAGGTCCGTACGGTCGAGGGCCTCGCCGTCGAGGGGCAGCCCTCGGACGTGCAGCGGGCGCTCGCCAAGTGCGGTGCCGTGCAGTGCGGTTTCTGCGTCCCCGGCATGGCGATGACCGTGCACGACCTCCTGGAGGGCAACCCCGCCCCCACCGAACTGGAGGCGCGCCAGGCCCTGTGCGGCAACCTGTGCCGCTGCTCCGGCTACCGGGGAGTCCTGGACGCCGTCCAGGAAGTCGTCGCCGAACGCGAGGCGTACGCCGCCGCGGCCGAACCTGAGTCGGACGGCGACGAGGCGCGTATTCCCCACCAGGCGGGACCCGGAGCCGGTGGTGTCCACCAGTCGGCGTTCGAGTCGCCGCGCACGCAGGACCAGGTGTACGGCCAGGACGGAGGTCAGGCGTGAGCAACGAAGCCGCCACCGCGACCACGGAGGCCGCGCCCGCCCCGGAGCTGCCGGGCCACGGCCTGGGCGCCTCGCTCCCGGCCGCCGACGCCCGCGCGAAGACCGAGGGCACCTTCCCGTACGCGGCCGACCTGTGGGCCGAGGGCCTCCTGTGGGCGGCCGTCCTGCGCTCGCCGCACCCGCACGCGCGCATCGTGTCCGTCGACACGTCCCACGCGCGCGACATGCCGGGTGTACGGGCCGTCATCACCCACGAGGACGTGCCGGGCAGGGACAGTTACGGACGGGGCAAGGCCGACCGCCCGGTGTTCGCCTCCGAGGTCGTACGCCACCACGGGGAGCCCATCGCCGCGGTCGCCGCCGACCACCCCGACACCGCGCGCATGGCCGCCGCCGCCATCATGGTCGAGTACGAAGTACTCGACCCGGTGACCGACCCCGAGCAGGCCTTCGAGGCCGAGCCGCTGCACCCCGACGGCAACCTGATCCGGCACATCCCGCTGCGCCACGGCGACCCGGACGCGGCCGGCGAGATCGTCGTGGAAGGCCTGTACCGCATCGGCCGCCAGGACCCCGCCCCCATCGGCGCCGAGGCCGGCCTCGCCGTGCCCCGCCCCGACGGCGGCGTCGAGCTGTACATCGCCTCCACGGACCCGCACGCCGACCGCGACACGGCAGCCGCCTGCTACGGCCTGGAGCCCGACCGCGTCAAGGTCGTCGTCACCGGCGTCCCCGGGGCCACCGCCGACCGCGAGGACCAGGGCTTCCAACTCCCGCTCGGACTGCTCGCGTTGAAGACCGGCTGCCCGGTCAAACTCACCGCCACGCGCGAGGAGTCCTTCCTCGGCCACACCCACCGCCACCCCACGCTCCTGCGCTACCGCCACCACGCCGACGAGGACGGCCGCCTGGTCAAGGTCGAGGCCCAGGTGCTCCTGGACGCGGGCGCCTACGCCGACACCTCCTCGGAGGCCCTGGCCGCCGCCGTCTCCTTCGCCTGCGGCCCCTACGTCGTCCCGAACGCCTTCATCGAGGGCTGGGCCGTCCGCACCAACAACCCGCCCTCCGGACACGTGCGCGGCGAGGGCGCCATGCAGGTCTGCGCCGCCTACGAGGCGCAGATGGACAAGCTCGCCAAGAAGCTCGCCATGGACCCGGCAGAGCTGCGCCTGCGCAACGCCATGGCCACCGGTGACGTCCTCCCGACCGGCCAGACGGTGACCTGCCCGGCGCCGGTCGCCGAACTCCTCCAGGCCGTACGGGACTTCCCGCTGCCGCAGCTCCCCAAGGACACCCCCGAGGACGAGTGGCTGCTGCCCGGCGGCCCCGAGGGCGCGGGCGAACCGGGCGCGGTGCGCCGCGGCGTCGGCTACGGCCTCGGCATGGTGCACATGCTCGGCGCGGAGGGCGCGGACGAGGTCTCCACGGCCACGGTGAAGGTCCACGACGGCATCGCGACCGTGCTGTGCGCGGCCGTCGAGACCGGCCAGGGCTTCACCACGCTGGCCCGGCAGATCGTCCAGGAGACCCTGGGCATCGACGAGGTGCACGTCGCCCCCGTGGACACCGATCAGCCGCCGGCCGGCCCCGGCTGCCGGGGCCGCCACACGTGGGTCTCGGGCGGCGCGGTCGAACGAGCCGCCAAGATGGTCCGCACCCAACTTCTCCAGCCCCTGGCGCACAAGTTCGGCATGTCCACCGAACTCCTCCAGATCACCGACGGCAAGATCACCTCCTACGACGGCGTCCTCTCGACGACCGTCACGGAGGCCCTGGACGGCAAGGAACTGTGGGCCACCGCCCAGTGCCGCCCGCACCCGACCGAACCCCTGGACGAGGCGGGCCAGGGCGACGCCTTCGTAGGCCTCGCGTTCTGCGCGATCCGCGCGGTGGTCGACGTGGACATCGAACTGGGCTCGGTGAGGGTCGTCGAACTGGCCCTCGCCCAGGACGTCGGCCGCATCCTCAACCCCACCCAACTGGTAGCCCGCATCGAGGCCGGCGTCACCCAGGGCGTGGGCATCGCGTTGACGGAAAACCTGCGCACCGCGCGCGGGTTGATCCGCCACCCCGACCTCACCGGCTACGCCCTGCCCACCGCCCTGGACACCCCCGACATCCGCATCGTGAAACTCGTCGAGGAACGCGACGTGGTCGCCCCCTTCGGGGCGAAGGCGGTCAGCGCGGTACCGGTGGTCACCTCCCCGGCGGCCATCGCGTCCGCCGTACGCGCCGCGACGGGCCGCCCCGTGAACCGCCTCCCGATCCGCCCGCAGGCGGCGGTGGTCACGAACGGGCAGTACGGGCAGTAGGCGACGCCGGCAGAGCGGTTGCCGAGGCGCGGGAACGTTCACGGGTGGTCTGAGCGTCTGATGGGGTGAGGATGTTTCGGACGTTTCGCGTCCGTCCGCGCCCTGCGAGGCGTTTTCGCTGCGCTTCCACCGCGTTTTCGCTGGTCAGAGCCATTGTCAGTGGTGCCGCGTAGTGTTCTGGGCAGTGGGGACGACAGCGGAACACCGGTGCCGCACGGGGATGATTCACGCACGGGGGAACCATGCACGGGGGAACGATGAGCAGGACCGACGCCGGTTCTACGGCGACCACGATCACCTTGACCGAGGACGACCTGGATCCGTACATCACGCACGCGTCCACGCGCCGCTGGCTGACCGGCCCCGGACTGCCGGGCGACAGCGCCCTGTTGACGTTCGAGGAGCTGCGTCGCGAGGGCCTGCGGACGGTGGCGGACTCGCTGGGCGATCCCGACCCGCTGGCGGAGGAGCTCCGGGACCAGCTGGTGATAGGCGCGCTGTGGGGTCCCGACGGCGCCGAGGCGGAGTCGATCCTGCTGGACGGCGAGACGGGCGAGATCGCGACGACGTACTTCTTCCACGACCGCCCGGACCTGATGGAGGCCGACCCGCTGGCCCCGTCGGTCGAAACACTTGCCCGCTTCACCACAACCACCGACGAACTGAAGGGCCTGCGCGGCCAGTTCGCGTCCTACAAGGGCCGCCACGGCACGAAGACGGCGGCGGAGGCATCACGCCAGCTGCTCGCGGTGTTCGAGTCGGAGACGCCCGGCGAGGTGCCCCCGTTCTGGAAGGCGGCGGCACTGATCCGCCCCCTGGCCCTGGTCGCCGGTCCCGGCACGACCTCGGGACTGACCCTCGACATCCCGGCCCGCCTGCTGGACCAGGAGTTCGGCCAGGGCACGGTCGCCCGCTTCGAGGAGGTCGACTTCCCCGCGACCCTCACCCACGAACCGACCCGCCGCTTCCTGCGCGAGACGGGCCTGCCCGAGGACGCGTTCCTGTTCCAGCTCGACACGGACGTCCCGCTCCCGACGCTCTCCGAGTTCTACGAGGACGAGCCCGCCGAGGAACTCCCGCCCCGGGCCGACCACTTGATCCGCCTCGGCTACCTGATAGAGGACAACAGCCTGGTGGTGGACGGCGCGACGGGCGAGATCCTGACCTGGAGCGAGCCGGAGGCGACCCTGGCTCCCCTCAACACCGACGTCTCGACCCTCGCCTTCACCCTCTGGCTGCTGCACCGTGAGAAGGCGATCGACGCGGACCTGTCGGGCGAGCTGACGGCAGAGGCGTACGACCAGTTGGCCACCACGATGCTCCAGACCCTGTCGACGGTGGACCCGACGGGGACGGATGCCCGGATGACCGGCCGTCACTACTGGACGGAGGCGTTCCAGGACGAGGCGGGCGGGGTGCTCTGACGCGTACGCGGCCGGTCGCGGTCCGCAGAGGAATTCGGTCGCGTCGAGTGAGGTGAGCCGTTACGGTCCGCCTGACCGCACCGAGCGAGGGGGACCGGACATGGAGACCGAGCGCGGCGCACGGACCGGCCGACTGGGCCTGCTGCTGGACCAGTTCGACAAGGCCCGGGAGATGGCCCAGGTACGGCTGACGGGACTCGGTGACGAGGAGTACCTGTGGGAGCCGGCCCCTGACTGCTGGTCGCTCCGACGCCGGAGCGAGGCGGTGACACCGAGGGCGTTCGGACCGGGTGAGTGGGTGCTCGACCTGGGCGCGGCGGACATCCCGGCGAGCGAGTACGCCGAGGTCGCCCGCCAGGCTGCCGACGGCATGACCGTCACCAAGATCGCCGACGACTGGAGCGTGAGCGTCGAACGCGTCGAGCAGATCCTGGCCCACACCGGCGAGCCGGAACCCGACAACACCCCGATCACGACCATCGCGTGGCGCCTGGGACACCTGCACTTCCAGTTCGCGGGCGCGTGGGAGTGGACGTTCGGCGACCGCCGGCACGATCCCAAGCGGATGGTCGACTTCAGCCCCTCCGCTGCCCTGACCCTCGAACACTTCTGGCCGGTGATCGACCGCTGGCGAGCAGCGGTCGGCACGGTGACGGAGGACCAGCTGGATGTCGTCGGCTTCTCCCAGTACCCGTACGGCTCCGACCCCGACGACCCGTACGTGGCTGTGCTGGCGGGGGCCAACCTGGAATTCATCCACCACATGGCGGAGACAGCGCTGCTGCGGGACCTGTGGCGGACGCGGGATGCGAGTGGGCTGTAAGCCGCTCATGACTCAGGCACCGGGCCGAGCACTCCAGGCGCTCCGGAGAGCCGCCGGCACGTCGGCCCCGAGAACCGCGCGCGTCGTCAACCCGCCCGGCAGGGTGGGCAGTTCGGCCCAGTGGGTCACGGTCTCGGCACCGCCGAGTCCGTAGGGCAGCCGGACGATCCCGTCGGAGTCGACGAAGCAGTTCCGGTGCTCCGTCCCGTCCTCACCGAAATGCAGAGTCGTGAAGTACATGGGCCTGACCAGCCAGAATTCCTCACCCAGTGAGGTGCCGGACTTGGTGTCGCTGTCGGCCGGATACCGCCCCGTGATCGCCGCCGCGACCGGCGTACCACTCGAAGGCAACGCGTCGCGCACGGCGACCCACGTCACCGTGGCGTCCAGCCTCGTCATCTCCATGGCGTCATCTCCATGGCCGGCAAGACGCCTTGGGGGTCGGTGAGGTTGCTTGAGCTGCCGGTGCGGTCGGCAAGCAAGCTGTGGAGGCCGTGGCGGGAATCGAACCCGCGTAACTCGCTTTGCAGGTTTGTCCGTGCTGGTCAGAGCGTGATCCGAACCCGTTCGCTGGCGTTCAATCCCGTACGGAGCCTGTATTCGGAGGGGCAGAGTGAACGGCTCTGAACGGCCGCGTACGGCGATGAACGAGACGGAAACTGAGACGGAGGGGGTGGAGATTCTGCCTGCTCAGGAACCGAACGATGGGCCAGAAGTCTCAGCCGTGGGGACGGGTCCCGGCGGGAGGCGCGACGTGGCAGGCTTGACCGTGACGACGGGGCACGGCGAGGGAGGGTGAGTGTCGCAGCAGGCGAGCCCGCGCGGGACGTTTGAGAAGATCGCGGATGCGCTCAAGGCTCAGGTTGACGCAGACCCGAAGATGGTGGAACTGCCGTCGATCGCGGAACTCATGCGTGATCACGGGGTGTCGCGCGGCGTGGTACTCCGGGCGTTCGCAGCGCTTGCGAAGACGGGCGCTGCGGAGCCGGTTCCCGGTGGACGCTGGCGCGTGATCCGGGACGGACAGCGGACCGACCGCCGGCCGCTGGCGGAACGGCTCGTTGACGTCTTCGCGGATGACGGCCTTGAAGTCGGGGCAACCTTCCCGAGCGCCTCCGCGCTGTGCGAGAGATTCGATGTCTCGCGTCCGACGGCGACCAAGGCACTGGAGAAGCTGGAAGCTGCGGGATGGCTGTCCGAAGGTGGACAGGGCAAGATCCGGACCGTGCGTGCCCTGCCAAGTCGAGAGGAGAGTTCCTCACTTTGACGGGACTGACGGAGTGGGCGTACCCGCTCGCCGAATCGCTGCTTGCCGAGCCGCTGCCGCGTCGTTGGAAGCATTCGCTCGGAGTTGCTGAGCGTGCGCGCACCATCGCACTCATCGTCGGTGCGGACGCGGAACTGTTGGAGGCGGCTGCGGTCCTGCACGACATCGGATACGCACCGGACCTTGCCAAGACGGGCTTTCACCCGCTCGATGGCGCCCGATATCTCCGCGACGTCGCGGGCGCCGACGAGCGCGTCGTCAACCTGGTGGCCCACCATTCCTGTGCGTGGATGGAGGCGGAGGCACGGGGCTTCCGCGAGGAACTTGAGGGCGAGTTCCCGCGTGAAAGTGCCCAGCTCAACGATGCGCTCTGCTACTGCGACATGAACACGACTCCGGACGGCACGCCCACGAACCCTGTGGACCGGATCAACGAGATTACCGGTCGCTATGGGCCGGACAGCTTGATCGGTACGTTCATCCGCCGGGCAGAGCCGGAGATCCTGGCGAGTACGTCGCGCGTGCTCGAACACGTCGCCGCCGCCAAGCGTCAGCCGATGTAGGGCACGGTTCGCGTCCGGTCCATCGCGTGCTCGATCCTGAGTCGCATGGTGGGGTGGATGTCGTACTGAGACAGGTCCGTTGGGTCGACCCAACGGACCTGAGTCGTTTCGCTGCTCGTACGAACGTCGCCGCCCACCGGCCGCGCGCGGAAGCACATGCTGAACTGCTGTCGAACCTCGCCGTCGTCGTACTGGAGCACGTGCCCCGGATCGGTGTAGATCCCGGTCAGTTCGAGGACCTCAACCTTGATCCCGGTCTCTTCCCAGACCTCACGTACCACGGTGTCGCTGATGAACTCGCCCGCGTCGTGGCCCCCGCCGGGAAGTGCCCAGCGGCCGTTGTCGGACCGTTTGATCAGTAGCACTTCCCCCGCAGCGTTCTGCGCGAACGCCACGACAGACGGCACAACCGAGTTGGCGGGCGGGGCGTCGGGGTTGTGGAAGTGGTCAATGCGTCCCATGGTCAGGCTCCCTTGAAGTCGGCTTCTGTTGCCTGGCGTGCTCCTCCCCAGGTCTGTTCGATGCTATTGGCGTAGGTGTCGAACAAACCGCCGCCGGGCATTCGCCGCAGGTGGAGGACGGGTGCCATGTATGCGGCGACGCCGTAGACATGGGTATTCACCAGGATCTCGTCATCCGCCCGGAACAGGGAGTTGTAGAGCGTGGCTTCGTGCAACCGGAACCGTATCTCCGGGTGACTCTCGAAGAGTGGGCGGTAATTGATCAGGGCGTTGCGGATCTTGCCGTCCATGATCCCGTGCCCCTCGTCGATACCGCGCTGCTTCACTGCCGCGCACTTGGGATCTCCGAGCAGGATGCGTACCTGCGTCTGCCCCATGTGTCCCCCGAGTTCCACCTTCTTCCGGAGGAGACTGAGGAACTGGGGGTCCTCGGACAGGAACAGTCCCGAGTACACGAGGACATCGAGGTACCTCTCAGCGCGCTCGTACATCTCGCGCCAGAGACCGGACGGGACCAAGTGGCGGTGCGGGTAGACGGTGACGATCTCCGCCTTGCTGAGATCCGCCGCACTGTCCACTGCCCGGGTGTCATCCCACAGGGCCGTCACGTCCATCTTGAGCACCGACGCCGTGGCGTACTGGTGTCGCCGGTAAGGCACCTTCCCCTGGGTGATCCACCGTTCCACGGTCTTCGGGTTGACGTCGATCTCTTCGGCCAACCCCTGAACGGTCATGCCACGGGCCAACAGGGCTGATCGCAAACGCTCGTTGGACATCTGCTCTCCCGGTGGGACGTCTGGGACTTCTTGACCGTAGCTAGAAGTCCCCGAGGTGTCCACGTACGGGGTAACCAACTCCCCCGACCTGCACCGATTCTGATGGTGCACCAAGAAGTCCCCGGTGCGAAACCAAGAAAGCCCGTCGCTGCACTTGACGGACCCCTATGCAGTATCTGTAAAACAGGTACTGCACCACGAAGCGCCCGGAGGAAAGCCCGCAGGGGTGAGTACGAAGGAAGCGCGATTTGGTTGAGAACTGAACAGTGATCGTGCGGGGCTGACGCGGGAGCGGCGGTCATGGCAGGTGCCCAGGGCGAGGGTCCGGGGGCAAACCGTCGTGATGGACGCAGCTCTCCCCCTACGCGCCTGGCAGGCGCCACCCGGTGACGGGTGTGGGGAGATACAGCGGGGCTCCAACGCACGTGGCGGGATGAGAAGACCGCCCCCGAGACGACCGGGTGACGTCGTCGGCGGCACGCCACCCTGCACCGTTTCGTGCAAGCCGCCTGCTGGCGTCAGAGCAGTGACGATGACGCACCCGATTCACCGGCTCGGGATCTGCGCTCCGTGGCAACGGCGCGCAGGTGAAAGCCGTGTCCCTGCTACTGGCGGGAGGTCGGCATGAGCCGACGAGATACCAGGGTGCCGCTGTGACGGACTGGCCGGCGGCACCGCACCACCTCTTGTTCCGGTCCGTTCTCGGCTTCGCGGCGTTCAACGCCGCGGTCGGCTGCCTCTTCCGTCCGTCCGGCCCCGCGTTTCGCGTGGTGGTCGTACGGCCGGGAGTGCGGGGAGTCGCAACCGCTGATTCCGAAACCCAAGAGCGGGCCCCGGGGTGCGACCCGGGACCCGCAGCGCAGGCACCTGATTGGGAGGCACCTGTGATCACCAGTCTGACAGATGCGGAGCGTGCCGAACTGGCGCGCAAGGCCGCTGAGGCGAACAAGCGCAGCGAGGACAACGCCCGTGCGCGTGGTGGCCGTTGATGGCCGGCGGCGAGCACGAGAAGCCGAAGGAGCCGCTCCCTCAGCGGCCCCGTGGTCCGCACCCCTACCTGTGGGGGTGACCGACCCCTGAACCGATCACCCCGACAAGCCGCCCTGCCCGTCCGGCCCGCACCTGGATGCGCCGGCCGTACGGGCGGGGTGGCAGGGAGCCGGAACACCTTCACTCTTTTGGAGTTCGCATGTTCGCAACGCTCGTTGCCGTGCTGGGCACGCTCGCGGGAACCGTCGTGGCCGGTCTGATGCAGCATCTGACGACGACCCGTACGACCCGTGCCGCGACGGCCGAACAGCGTCGTAGGGCGTTGGCCGGTGCGATACCGGAGCTGCTGGCGGCGCTGGTCCGCCACCGCGAACAGCAGTACCTGAAGATCGTCGCCCGCAGCGACGGTCTGGCCGACACCCCTGAGGCGCGGCAGGCCCGCTACGCGGCCCGCTCCGCCGTGACCAGCGCGGTGGACACGCTCCACATGGCCACGGCCGATCGTGAGCTGCTCGCCCTGGCGCAGGAAGCGGTGGATGCCGCGATGGCCCTCGGGGACGCCCCGGAGGCCGAGTTGGAGTTGGCGGGTCTGCGGGCCCGGGTGGCGCACACCGCGCTGCGTACCGCCGGCGCCCGGCACGTCTACGCCTGACCCCGGCACCACGGCCCAGCCCCCGTCCGGTTCCCGGACGTATGCCGCAAGTGCAGGCGGGGGCACGCACCGCACCCACCCGAAGACCACTGACACAGAGGGAGACAGCCATGGCCTGGTTCGGCAGCGGCAAGAGCAGTGACCGTTTTCTTGAGGAGCACGAGACGGCTCGCGCGGAGCGGAAGCAGGCGGAGAAGCTGGGGTTCACGGAGCGCGCCCGGCTCTTCCGGGGGCGCGAGGACAGGGCGTTCAAGGCCTGGCTGAGTGAGACCGAGGCCGAACACGAGGCGTCCGGGCGCGGCCACTGAACAGCGGCATCAGCCCGTACTACGTCGCACGGGGCCCGGCCGTCCGCTGCCGGGCCCACCCCGTTCTTGCACCACCGCCCCGGCATCCATGCCGTGAGGGCGCGGGACCGCATCCCGCCCGGGGCACTCAGGCCGCTGCTCAGCGGCCCTGCCGCACGTCTGCGTGCGGCTCTTCCCCCCAACGGCGCGCACCCCCGGAGTTGGCCCTCCGGGGGTGCTGTTCGGGCCGTTCACCCTGCGAGAGGAACCACGACCCAATGGACCACATCGTCACAGTTCAGCACGTTGTTACCGCGTTCGCCGAATGGCGTGAGCCCACGGACGCGGAACTGGACGCGATCGACGCCGAGATGCCCGTGATCCTGGCGGACGTCGACCTGCTCGACGCACAGATCATCACCCTTGACCGCACCCCCAGCGAGCTGGACTCTCAGCGCATCCGCCGTGCCCAGCGCCGTCTGCTCACCGCCCGCCGGGAGCTGGCCAACCGCACCGCCGGCACGTCCCCGGCCGTCCTGGCCGGCTCCCCGTTCCGGGGCGGTGCGTGATGGCCCGCCGCTTCAAGGACATGCCCACCCCCGAACAGCAGTGGGCCGCACAGCAGACCGACCGCAGCGCCGCCCCGGTACCGGCGCGGCCCTACCGTCCCGCCACCGACACCCAGTGGCGGGCCATGACCCCGCACCAGAAAGCGGCGGAGCTGGCCCGCAGCGACGGACGCGAGGACGACGCCCGCGAGTGGGAGCGGCTGGAGGCGGAAGGCTCCGCCCCGCAGCCGAAGAAGAAGCGGGGGTGGCTGTGGTGAGCCTCAACCGCACAGGCCGTATCGCCCTCGTCCTCGCGCTGGTCGTAGTGGTCGCCATGGCGTTCCGCGTCTCGTGGAACGCGCTCAGGGATATCGCGAACGCGATCGGCGCGGACCACACCGCCGCCACCCTGTATCCGTTCGTGGTCGACGGCCTGATGGCGCTGGCCCTGGTCGCCGCCCTCGTCCTCGTCGACGACGACCGCAGGTTCGCGCTGAAGGTGCTGGGCACCTACACCGCCGCCTCCCTCGTCCTCAACTACGTCCACGGACTCGTTCCCGCGCTGCACGGGACCACGGTCGACTGGGGACGGCTGGCCGACTGGGACCCCGCCAACTGGGCCCTGGTGCTGCTGGCGACGTCGCTTCCGGTCGGGTCGATCTACTTCGGATCCGATCTCGTCGCGAAGGTCCTGCACCACCAGCCCGCCCCGGCCATCGACCCGATTCCGGCCCCGGCCGCGAATGCGGAGGAATCGACCGAGACCGCAATGAAACGGTCTACGGCTGACCTGCCGGAATCGACCCCCGCGCCGATCATCACCTCCGCCGTGGTGAACCCGGTACGGACGCCCGATCCGGTGCCGCTCGGCTTCCTGAAGTCGACTCTCCCGCTCAAGCCCGTACCCGCCATCGGATCGACCCCGGTCAACCCGGTCGGGTCGACTCCGAAGCGCACGACGGTTGCGGCTACGTCGCCCCGCCCGCGTGCGGCGACCGGTCGCGTTCCCGTCGTCGCCCGGTCGCCCCGCCCGAAGCGGACCCCGGCGCAGTTGCTCGATGCGGCGCGCACCGCGACGGCCGGTCTGCCGGACGCGAAGGTGACTGCCGAGGGCATCCGCCTGGCGATCCGCACGTCGCCGGCCAACGCCCGCATGCTGCGGGATGCGCTGCTGGCCGAACGCGTCGCCGCTGTCGGGACGCCGTGATGTCCGCCTACCCCAACACACCTACCCCGAAGGCGAGTTGACCGTGTCCAAGTCCGAGATCCGCCGCCTGGACCGAGAGATCCAGAAGACCGCGAACAAGCTGGAAGCAGTGCGGCGCGGCGAGTGGTGGCCGCTGACCGGCCGTGAGCGTCTCTCGATGACGCGTGCGCTGGCCAGTGGTGCCCGCAGCGTCCACCAGGGGCGCAGCACGGGCGGAGCCGAGAGCCGGATGGACTCCATCGAGTCCTCGGTCACGGCCCGGCTGAACGCGGAGCTGACCGCCCTGCACGGCGAGAAGCAGCGCCTGATCACCGAAGCGGCCCGCGAAAAGGCCGCGAAGAAGGCATCGGGGTGGTGGTGAGCGTGGACCGGCAGCGTTGCCCCGCCGCCCACCCGCAGGACCCCACCCCCTGTGACGGCCCGCCCGCCGTGACCGTGCGGGACACGGCGGGCGCCGGCGCGGACGGATGCGAGCACCACGGCGCCCGCATCCTCGCCTCCCTGAAAGGGGGCCGCGTCCACCCCCTGCCCGGCGCCCCCGAGGGTGCGGCGATCCGCGTGTTCAAGGCCGCCGACACGATCCGCCCGTTCTGCTGGCTCGACGGCCCCCGCACCCAGCCGTCCCAGCTCAGCCGTGCCGAGAACCGCGCCCTCCACCAGCGCTGACCCCCCGCGCCTTTCCCCGAACTCCCGCCCCCACACAGGGCAGTCAGGAGCCATTCCCGCATGTCCGAGAACGTCGTACACCTCGTCAAAACCCCGCCCACCGGTGCTGAGCCGGAGGTCACGCCCACGGTCCTGACCGTGGTCCCCGACGCGCCGCCGACGCCCCTGGTCCCGTTGTGGGTGCGTTCCGGGCGGGCCGTGAAGACCGCTGCCGCCCACGAGACCACCCGCTCCGCTGCCCGCGCGGTGGCCCGGCACAGCCTCTACACCTTCAACGGCGGGCGGATCGTGGCCCGCCGCACCTGGGACGGCAAGACCGGCGCCCGCTACGAACGCATGATCCGCGCCGCCGAGGTCGCGGGGAACCTGGAAGCGGCGGAGGAGTGGGAGGAGCGGCTCACGCGCTTCCGCCAGGCCCGCCACCACCGCCGCATGGACCTCCTCCACTCCCCCGTGGAGGCGGCCAAGGGCGTCGGGGTCGGCGCCGCCATGAGCGTCGGGGCGCTGGTCGCACTCGGGATCGTGATGGCCCTCAACAACCACGACATCCGCGACGTCATCACCCCGCTGAAAGCCACGATCGAGTTCATCGCCACCCTGATCCGGATCGTCCAGGTCGTCTGGCCCACCGCGATCGTCCTCGGTCCCCTGTTCGCCCTGCTGGCCCTGTGGAGCGTGGGCAGCAAGCAACAGGCCGCACCCCAGTGGGCACTCCCGGCCAACGTCCGCACGGGTGAGGGGGAGCCGATCACCCCGTCCATCGTCGTCAAGGCCCTGCGCGACCTCGGCGTACCCGCGCTGCGCAACGCCATCAAGGACATGGGCGACGCCGGCGCGTCCATGCTCGGTCCGATCCGGATCGCCGGATGCGGGGTCGAGGTCGACGTGACCCTGCCCTCCGGGGTGTCGACGAACGAGGTGCAGCAGCGCCGCCGCAAGCTTGCCGAGAACCTGACCCGGCACGAGCACGAGGTGTTCATCACCATCCCCGAAGCCGCCCGCACCGTCCGCCTGTGGGTCGCCGACTCCGGGGCGCTCGACGAGCCGATCGGGCCGTCGCCGCTGGTCACCGACGAGACGATGACCGCCGACTACAGGAAGGGCAAGGCCCCGTGGGGGCAGGATCTGCGCGGGGACGGGGCCGCGCTGTCGCTGTATCAGCGCCACCTGCTCATCACCGGTCTGTCCAACCAGGGCAAGACCGCCGCCCTGCGGGCGCTGGCTCTGTGGGCCGCGCTCGACAAGAGTGTCGAGTTCCGGATCGCCGACCTGAAGGGTGCCGGGGACTGGGCCATGTTCGAGGGCCTGGCAACCATCCTGATCCAGGGCCCGACCGACGAGGACGTGATCGCGGCGACCGAGATGGTCGAGGGCCTGGTCGAGGAGATGGAACAGCGCCTGGAACAGCGCCGCCGCGACCCCTCCACAGTGTTCGAGCCGCTGATCGGCATCGTCGACGAGGCGCAGGTGGCGTTCATGTGCCCGGCCAAGGACGACGAGAAGCGCCCCTACGGCGGCTCCAAGGCCACCTCCCGCTACTTCATGGCCGTGCGCAAGGTCCACAACCAGGGCCGTGTGGTCGACGTGCTGATGTGGGAAGGCACCCAGGACCCCACCGACCAGAACCTCCCCAAACTGGTCCGCGAGGGCGCCCACACCCGCGCCTCGCTCGCCCTGGGCACCGAATCGCAGGCCGTCATGGCACTCGGGGAGAAGGCCGTCAACGGCGGCGCCGCCCCGCACCTGCTCCGCCAGGGCCTCGACAAGGGAACCCTCGTCGTCGCCTCCGACGGGATCGCCATCCCCAAGGGACAGTCCTCCCTCACGGTCCGCACCCACTTCATCGACGACGCCGGAGCCGACGCCATCACCGACCGCGCCAAGGCCCTGCGCGACGGAGTCACCACCCTGCGCGCCGTCGACCGGGGCGAGACGCGTGACCCGCTCGCCGACATCGACGCGGTGGCCGGCGACGGGAAGCGCGCGTTCACGCAGGACATCATCAAGCGGCTGTCCGCGCTGAGCGAGGACGCCTACGGCGCCTGGTCGTTCGGTGACCTCAGCCGCGTGCTGGAGTCCTACGGCATCGAGGCCTACAAGTCGCACGGGCGGATGGTCGTGCGCCGCGACGACATCACCGCCGCCCTCCAAGAGCGCGACACAGACGCTTCCGCTTCCGCCTCCTGATCGCGGGGAGGCGAACCCTCCCGCGCCGGGGAGGCGGGGAGAACTCCCCAACCGCCTCCCCGCCCCGCCTCCCCCGCGTTGATCAGCGGAAACATCGTTCCGGGGAGGCGGGGAGGCACCCCAGGCCAGCCCCTGAAAACCCCCTCCACAGCACCCCCGCAAGGGGGTGTGTCCGCCTCCCCAACCCGTGTTCGGAAGGGATTCCGCATGCACCCCGACACCACCCCCGGCCACCGCCGGACCGACACCGCGATGACCGACGACGAAGCGGCCGTTGAGGCCGCGCGGATCATCGCCGACGCCTACCGGCCCGTGCCCGAGACGCCGACTTCCTACCGCGACCCCAGCCCCCTCCCCGCCTACGGCAGCACACCCCCGGTCACCCAGCCCGGCACCCCGCCCATGTCCCAGCGCGCCGTCGACGCCTCCCGGCTCATGCTCACCGCCGGACTGTCCACCGTGCCGCCCGGACTCATCGCGATCGGCGTGCTCATCGCCTCCCGGCACGCCGACCCCACCGTGATCGGCATGATCTGCGCCGCCCCCGCCGCGATCGCCGTGCCCATCCTCGCCATCGCCCGCCTGATCCGCAGCGCGGGTGAGGCCGCCCCCGACACGCACCACCACCACTACACCGGCCCGATCCGGCAGGAACACACCACCACCCACACACGCGGACTCATCGCCCGCACCCACAACGACCACCGCAACCGGTAGGAGCACCTGTGATGCGACTGCGACTTCAGGTCATCGGCTACCCCCGCCGGGTACTGGCCCTGATGGACACGCCCCGCCCCGACTGCCTCAACTGCGAGGGCGACGGCGGCATCGAGCACCCCTACGGCGACGACGACGGCGAGTACGCCGGAAGCGACTGGGAGCCCTGCGGGTGCTGGAACGAGAACCACCGCTGGCGCCTGCTGCCCCTGCCGCGACGTCCCCGCCTGCTGCGTCTCCGCCGTCACGGCCGTGACCCGTGGGGCCGCGACGGCTACAGCAGCGAACCGCCCTTCTAGCTGTGCCAAGGGCGGCCCCCTCGTCTCGCCAAAGATCCGGGGCCGCCCCTGTCCAGCCAGTCCACAACAGACCTGTTGGAGGCATCCAGCATGACCCACCACGCCCGATCCGCGCTGCTGCGCGCGGCCCTGAAAGCCGCCGAACGCGGCTGGCCCGTCATCCCGCTCCGTCCCCGCAGCAAGGTCCCCGCCCTGCACGGAGAGCGCCGCTGCCCCCGTACCGGCGACTGCGCCGGCGGACACCGCACGTTCGAGCAGCGGGCCACCACCGACCCCGCCCGCATCGAACGCTGCTGGAGTGCGGGCCCCTTCAACGTCGGCATCGCCACCGGACCCGCCGGCCTGCTCGTCGTCGACCTCGACACCCTCAAACCCACAGACGATGAGGGCACGCCTGACGGCGCGACGAACTTCCTGGCGCTCTGCGAGCGCGCCGGGCAAGCCGTCCCCGCCACCCGCCGCATCCGGACCCCCAGCGGCGGACAGCACCTGTACTTCACCGCCCCGCCCACCGCCCGGTTCGCCAACACCACGGGCACGCTCGCCCACCACATCGACACCCGCGCGTGGGGCGGACAGGTGGTCGCCCCCGGCAGCGAGACGCCACACGGCCCGTACACGGTCCTGGACGACACACCCGTTACAAACCTTCCCGAATGGCTCCAAAAGGCTCTGACGGCCCCACAGAAGCCCGCCACACCCCCTGTCATGCCCACACCGGCCCGCGACACCGGCCGGTACGCGGCAACGGCCCTGGAACGCGAAGTAACCGCCGTGGCGACCACGCCCCAGGGCGGACGCCAGGCCGAACTCCTGCGCGCCGTACGGGCCGTAGGCCGGTTCGTGGCCTGGGGAGACCTCGACCGCACCACCGTAGAAGCGGCCTTTACCTGCGGGGGCGAGTCGGCGGGACTCTCGCCGGCCGAGTGCCGCAACACCATCCGCAAGGCCCTGGACTACTCCATCCGCACAGCCTGGCCCCGGGAAACGGCATGACCACCCCCCGACCCCGCCCCGCAGGTAAAGGCACAACCACCACCCCGACCGGCCCCCGCCCCGCCGAACTCACCCCGCCACAGGCGGACTTGGGCGCCCCGCAGGGCGTCGCCGAAGGCGTCCCCACCGCTGTTCGCCCTGACCCGCCACGCGGAGACGGCCGGTACCCCATCGCGTGGCTGCACATCAACGCCCCGCGCGGCGCCACCCCGACCGCCCGGTCGACGTGCCTGTGCGGCAGGGACCGCAGCGCCGTGGGCCATGCCCGCGTCCACGCGCTCATCGCCGACCACACCGCCCACCGCGACACCTGCCCGCTCCGCACCCCCCAGGAAGGAAGGGCCGCCGCATGACCCAACCCATCGACGGGGCCGCACTGTTGGACGAGGTGGAAGCCTTCCACCGCCGCTTCAACGTCTTCCCCACCGAAGCCGCCTACGTCGCCGTCGCCCTGTGGGACGCACACGCTCACCTGCTCGACTGCTTCGACTCCACACCCCGCCTGGCGTTCCTCTCCCCGGAGCCGGGGTCGGGGAAGTCGCGGGCCCTGGAAGTCGTGGAAACCCTCGTTCCCGCACCGATGACGGCCGTCAACGCGTCCGCCGCCGCCCTGTTCCGCTCCGTGTCCAACCCCAACGGGCGGCCCACGATCCTGTTCGACGAGATCGACACGGTCTTCGGACCCAAGGCCGGCGACAACGAGGAATTGCGCGGGTTCCTCAATGCCGGACACCGCCGGACCGGGGTCACCTATCGGTGCATCGGAGATGGCGGCAACCAGACCGTCCAGGCGTTCCCCTCGTACTGCGGGGTCGCGGTCGCCGGACTTGGCTCACTGCCGGACACGATCATGACCCGGTCCGTCATCATCCGCATGCGCCGGCGGGCCCGCAACGAGAAGGTGGAAGCCTTCCGGGCGCGCCTGCACGAAGCGGAGGGGCACAAGCTCCGTGACCGCCTCGCACAATGGGCCGAACATGCCCGGGGGTTCGTCATGGGTGCGTGGCCGGACATGCCGGATGGCGTCACCGACCGGCCGGCGGACGTGTGGGAACCTCTGCTCGCCATCGCGGACGCGGTCGGCGGTGACTGGCCCGACCGGGCACGCGAGGCGTGCGTGACGCTGGTGACGGCGTCCCAGTCCAACGACAAGGGCAGTCTTGGCGTCCGGCTGCTGACCGACCTGCGCGATCACGTCATGGTCGGCATCGACCGCCTGCCCACCATCGCCATCCTCGACCGGCTCAACGCCCTTGATGACGCCCCGTGGGCCGATCTCCAGGGCAAACCGCTCGACAACCGGCGCCTGTCGAAGACGCTCTCGGAGTACATGACCGGCGACAACGAGCCGATCGCCTCCCGCAACATCAAGACCGCCGGGAGCGTCCTTAAGGGCTACTACGCCGCCGATCTCTGGGACGCGTGGGCCCGCTACTGCCCCCCACCCCCGGAAAGTCCGCTACCGCCGCTACCCGGCATGGGAAACGCGGCCTGACCAGCGATAACGAGGTAGCGGCAACCCGCCCTGGTTGCCGCTACCTCCCCGCTACCCATCCGCTACCGCTACCCCTTCCCGCTACCTCGAACAGGCCCCTGACCTGCGCGGTAGCGGCGGTAGCGGAAGTAGCGCCCCTCAGAGCCCCCCCGAGCACCCTCCTTCTGTCTCAGGGAGATCCCGCATGAGCATCGCCAGTGTGGACACCGTCCGGCTTGTTGAGGTCGACACCCCGGTCCCCGTTCTCCTGACCGTCAAAGAGGCTGCCAAGTGCCTCCGTATCGGCCGAACCACCTGCTTCGCCCTCATTCGCACCGGAGCGCTGGAGTCCCTGATGGTCGGTGGACTCCGGCGAGTTCCCGCCGACGCCCCGGCCGCCTATCTCGCCCGCCGACGCGTCGAACAGCGCGCGGCCTGAAGCATCCCTCACCGGAGCACCACCCCACCACGGGGTGGTGCTCCGGCTGTTTCACCCTGACCTGAAGGAGTCCGCTGTGGCGGAAGAGAAGAAGCGCACCCGACAGTCCAACGGCCGATCGTCCATCTACCAGGGCAACGACGGGAAATGGCACGGTCGCGTCACCGTAGGCGTACGTGACGACGGCACCCCGGATCGTCGCCATGTCGAGCGCAAGACCCGCCCGGAAGTCACCGAAGCCGTACGGGAGTTGGAGAAGCAGCGCGACGCCAAGACCGTGCGCAAGCCCGGCAAGCCCTGGACGGTCAAGGCGTGGCTGACGCACTGGATCGAGAACGTGGCGCCCCTAGCGGTCAACGACAACACGATGGTCGGGTACGGCGTGGCCGTGCGGAAGCACCTCATCCCTGGCCTGGGCGCTCACCGGCTCGACAGGCTCAAGCCCGAACACATCGAGGTGTTCTACGCGAAGATGCAGGCCAGCGGCAGGAAGCCCGCGACTGCTCACCAGGTCCACCGCACGTTCCGCGCCGCGCTCAATGAGGCGGTGCGGCGCGGCCATCTCGGGAAGAACCCGGTCCTGTTGGCCAAGGCTCCGAAGGTGGGTGAGTACGAGGTGGAGCCCTACAGTGTGCAAGAGGTGCAGCGTTTGCTCAAGGCCGCTGACCTGCACCGTAACTCTGCACGCTGGGCTGTGGCGCTCGCCCTCGGACTACGTCAGGGGGAAGTGCTGGGCCTGAAGTGGGACGACGTAGACCTTGACGGCGGGTTCCTGATGGTCCGCCGTAGTCGGCACCGGCCACAGTTCGCGCACGGATGCGCGGAACCCTGCGGACGCAAGGCCGGGTACTGCCCGGAGAAGCGCCGCAAGAACCCGGAGACGTCGACCACCAAGTCGCGCGCCGGCCGTCGCGCGGTCGGTCTCCCGGAACAACTCGTCGACCTACTGCGGGCACACCGCAAGGCCCAAGAGGCGGAGAAGCAGGAAGCCGGAAAGTACTGGGTGGAAGGCGGCTGGGTGTTCCCTGACAAGCACGGACGCAGTCCCTCCCACCGGAGGGACTGGACCGAGTGGAAGGATCTGCTGTCAGAGGCGAACATCCGGGACGGGCGTCTGCACGATGCTCGTCACACGGCCGCCACGGTTCTGCTCATCCTCGGGGTACCTGAGCGCGCCGTCATGGGCCTCATGGGATGGTCGACCACCGCCATGGCCGCGCGGTACCAGCACATGGTGGACGCGGTACGCGCCGACGTGGCGCGACAGGTCGACGGTCTGATCTGGAAACCCGAGACGGAACGGCCGGACGATGACGACGGCACGGTCGGCGCTCTCGTACCGGCGAACTGAGACGGGAACTGAGACGAACGGCCAAAACGGCGGTACCCCCTCTGGGGTGCCGCCGTTTCGTTTTGCCTGGTCAAGGCGCTTGGAGGCCGTGGCGGGAATCGAACCCGCGTAACTCGCTTTGCAGGCGAGTCCCTGAACCACTCGGGCACACGGCCGTGTTTGGTGAGTTGACCGTAGGGCCGGGCGATGGCTCGGAACAAGGGGGCCGGGGGTGATGCAACGGGACTGCCATACGCCGTTCACGAACGCGGAGCGCTACCCCCCCCGTCGCCCTGGTCGTACGACCAAGGTCTCAGAGGTGGACGGACCTCCGACAGGGGTCAACCCGGTATATGGGCCTTACGCTGGCCTCCATGACCGTCCTCGAACCTCGTGACACCGGCGTCACGGACACCGCCCCTGACCTGGCCGACGAGTGTGGCGACACCGTGTTGGGGCGGTCGCACCGGGCGCTCAGTGTCGGGATCGTGTCCGTGGTTCTGCTGATCGCCTTTGAGGCCACCGCCGTTGGAACGGCCATGCCCGTCGCCGCTCGGGAGCTGGGCGGAGTGGCGTTGTACGCGTTCGCCTTCTCCGGGTACTTCACCACCAGCTTGTTCGGGATGGTGTTCGCCGGGCAGTGGTCGGATCGGCGGGGGCCGCTCGGGGCGTTGACCACCGGGATCGGGGCGTTCGCCGCCGGGCTGGTCGTGGCCGGGACCGCTCAGGTCATGTGGGTGTTCATCGTCGGGCGGGCCGTGCAGGGGCTCGGGGGCGGGCTGGTCATCGTCGCTCTGTACGTCGTCGTCGGGCGGGCCTACCCCGAGCGGTTGCGGCCCGCCATCATGGCCGCGTTCGCCGCGAGCTGGGTCGTGCCGTCCGTCGTCGGGCCGCTTGCCTCCGGGGCGGTGACCGAACACCTGGGATGGCGCTGGGTGTTCCTCGGGATTCCGGTGCTTGTCGTCTTTCCGCTCGCGCTCGCCCTGCCGCAGATACGGCGCCGGGCCGCCGGGCCCGTGTCCGGGCAGGGGCGGCAGTCGTCCGGGTCGTTCGACCGGCGGCGTATCCGGCTCGCCCTCGGGATCTCGCTCGGTGCCGGGCTCTTTCAGTACGCCGCTCAGGATCTGACGTGGTTCTCCGTACTCCCTGCCGCCGCGGGCGTCGCCCTGCTCGTGCCCGCCGTGCTCGGGCTGTTGCCGCGCGGGACGTACCGGGCGGCGCGGGGGCTGCCCTCGGTCGTGCTGCTGCGCGGGGTGGCCGCCGGGTCGTTCATCTCGGCCGAGTCCTTCGTGCCGTTGATGTTGGTGACCCAGCGGGGGCTGTCGCCGACCTTGGCCGGGTTCTCGCTCGCGGCGGGGGGCGGGACATGGGCGCTCGGGTCGTGGGTGCAGGCGCGGGCGCGGGTGGAGCCGTACCGGGAGCGGTTGATGACGGTGGGGATGGTGCTGGTGGCCGCCGCCGTCGCCGGGGCGCCGAGTGTCCTCATCCATGCCGTGCCCGTGTGGATCGTCGCCGTCGCGTGGGGGTTCGGGTGTTTCGGGATGGGGCTGGTGATCTCCTCCACCAGTGTGCTGCTGCTTCAGCTCTCCGCGCCGGAAGAGGCCGGCTCCAACTCCGCCGCGCTGCAGATCTCCGACGGGCTGTCCAACGTCGTTCTGCTCTCCGTCGGCGGGGCCGCGTTCGGTGCGCTGGGTGGGGGCACGGTGGGGCATGCCGTCGGCTCGGGGAGTGGCGGGGCGCATCCGGGGGCGTTCGCCGCCGTGTTCGTGCCTATGGCGGGGGTGGCGTTGGTGGGGGCGTGGGTGAGTACTCGGGTGCGGGCCACTTGATCTCGGTACCATAGTGACCCCATGGGTGGTACCGTCGTGGTATGGCTATGAACCTTCGTCTGCGCGACGACCAGCAGGAGGCGCTCAAGCTGCGTGCCGAGGAGGAGGGGCGCAGCATGCACGCCATAGTGCTTCAGGCGATCGACCGATATCTGGAGCAGGAGGCGGACCGGGCTACGGTTCGTCGGCTCGGGGCCAAGTACGCGGCAGGCCACGCTGACCTGCTGCGGAGGCTGGGGGAGTAGGAGTGAAGTACCTCACGGTCCAGGAGGTCCTGGACCTGGCGGAGCTGGCTTGCGGGGAGCGGACCCAGGTTGCCGTTCGTGACCTGGGACTGCTCAGTTCGGCCGTCCACCGTCCCCAGTCTCAGATGTTCGGCGTCGAGGCGTACACGGACCTCTTCGAGAAGGCCGCGGCGCTACTCCAGTCGCTTGCCGTAAACCATCCCCTGGTGGACGGCAACAAGCGCATGGCGTGGATGTCCACAGTCGTCTTCCTCGACTTCAACGGTACGGAGATGCTGGGCGTCGATCAGGATGAGGCGTACAAACTCGTCATCGAAGTGGCGGCGGGCAGTTTGGAGGACGCAGGGCTGATCGCCCTGCGTTTGCGGGCTCTGTACGAGGCGATGTGACCTCAGTCCCATCCCCCGCCACCCCGGCGTCGTCCGCACGTTGACACCACCGGCCCGCCGGTAGGGTGGCCCGGTTGTCATACGTAGCCCACGTAGCCGACGTAACAGCTGCAGCAGACATAGACGTAACAGCTGCACCAGACATAGCCGAGCCGCCCGACCGAACAAACGGAGACCGTGACTACCACCGCCGCCTCCTCCGCCTCAGCCGCCCCTTCCGGGACGTCCTCCCACCACCTCTCCCCGGCCTTCCCCGGCCGCGCCCCCTGGGGCACCGCGAGCAAGCTGCGGGCCTGGCAGCAAGGGGCGATGGAGAGGTATGTCCAGGAGCAGCCGCGGGACTTCCTCGCGGTCGCGACCCCCGGGGCCGGCAAGACGACCTTCGCGCTCACCCTCGCCTCCTGGCTGCTGCACCACCATGTCGTGCAGCAGGTGACCGTGGTGGCGCCGACCGAGCACCTGAAGAAGCAGTGGGCGGAAGCCGCCGCGCGCATAGGGATCAAGCTCGACCCGGAGTACAGCGCGGGGCCGCTCGGCAAGGACTACGACGGTGTCGCCGTCACCTACGCCGGTGTCGGCGTGCGGCCCATGCTGCACCGCAACCGCGTCGAGCAGCGCAAGACGCTGGTCATTCTTGACGAGATCCACCATGCCGGTGACTCGAAGTCGTGGGGCGAGGCGTGTCTGGAGGCGTTCGAGCCGGCCACCCGGCGGCTCGCGCTGACCGGTACGCCGTTCCGGTCCGACACCAATCCCATTCCCTTCGTGACGTACGAGGAAGGGAACGACGGGATCCGGCGGTCGTCCGCCGACTACACCTACGGTTACGGCTCCGCGCTCAGCGACGGAGTCGTGCGGCCCGTCATCTTCCTCTCCTACAGCGGCAACATGCGGTGGCGGACCAAGGCGGGCGACGAGATCGCCGCGCGGCTCGGCGAGCCCATGACCAAGGACGCGATCAGCCAGGCCTGGCGTACGGCGCTGGACGCGCGCGGTGAGTGGATGCCGAGCGTGCTGCGCGCCGCCGACCAGCGGCTCACCGAGGTCAGGAAGGGCATCCCGGACGCCGGCGCGCTCGTCATCGCCACCGACCAGGACTCCGCGCGCGCCTACGCCAAGCTGATCCGCGAGATCACCGGCTCCAAGGCGACCGTCGTCCTGTCGGACGACACCGGTGCCTCCCAGCGCATCGACGACTTCGCGGCGAGCAACGACCGGTGGATGGTCGCCGTGCGGATGGTGTCCGAGGGCGTCGACGTGCCCCGGCTCGCCGTCGGGGTGTACGCCACCACCATCTCCACCCCCCTCTTCTTCGCCCAGGCCGTCGGGCGTTTCGTGCGGTCCCGGCGCCGGGGCGAGACCGCCTCCGTCTTCCTTCCCACCGTCCCCGACCTCCTCACCTTCGCCAACGAGATGGAGGTCGAGCGCGACCACGCCCTCGACAAGCCGAAGAAGGAGGGCGAGGAGGACCCGTACGCCGAGTCCGAGAAGGAGATGGACGAGGCGAACAAGGAGCAGGACGAGGACACCGGCGAGCAGGAGCAGTTCGCCTTCGAGGCCCTGGAGTCCGAGGCCGTCTTCGACCGGGTCCTCTACGACGGCGCCGAGTTCGGCATGCAGGCGCACCCGGGGAGCGAGGAGGAGCAGGACTACCTCGGCATCCCCGGGCTCCTCGAACCCGACCAGGTGCAGATGCTGCTCCAGAAGCGGCAGGCCCGGCAGATCGCGCACAGCCGCAAGAAGCCGGACGACCAGGCCGACCTGCTGGAACTGCCCGCCGAACGGCGGCCCGTCGTCTCCCACAAGGAGATGATGGAGCTGCGGAAGTCGCTCAACACCATGGTCTCCGCGTACGTCCACCAGACCGGCAAACCGCACGGCGTCATCCACACCGAGCTGCGCCGCACCTGTGGCGGCCCGCCGAGCGCCGAGGCCACGGCCGGGCAGCTGCGGCAGCGCATCGCCAAGGTCCAGGAGTGGGCCACCCGCATGAAGTGATCCCCAGGTCGGGGCATATCGGCATCAAATGGACCGGTCCATACCAGTCGGTGACCGGATTCTGGACGGAGACTTCCGCTCAGCGAACCGCCTTCGCTACTGTCCCGCTACGCACACGCCCCGTGGCAGCGCCGCCGCGGAGCGCAGCCGTGAAGCGACTGGGCCCGGACTCACCGAGCCGTCCTGCCGATCGGCGGCCTCTGAAGCGCGTCACTGACGGGACTCGGTGACGCAACCGCCGCGAGGGGGCCGCCGACCTCACCACCTAAGGAGTGGGCGTCGTGACCGCGGAGACCTCTCAGACGCTCGACCGGGGACTGCGCGTCCTCAAACTGCTGGCCGATACGGACCACGGGCTGACCGTCACCGAGCTATCCAACAAACTGGGCGTCAACCGGACCGTCGTGTACCGGTTGCTGGCGACACTCGAACAGCACGCACTCGTACGCCGTGATCTGGGCGGCCGGGCCCGGGTCGGGCTCGGGGTGCTGCGGCTCGGCCGCCAAGTGCATCCGCTGGTACGGGAGGCAGCGCTGCCCGCGCTGCGGTCGCTGGCCGAGGACATCGGGGCGACCGCTCATCTCACCCTGGTCGACGGGTCGGACGCCCTCGCCGTCGCGGTGGTCGAGCCGACCTGGACGGACTACCACGTGGCCTACCGGGCCGGCTTCCGCCATCCCCTGGACCGCGGAGCCGCGGGCCGGGCGATCCTCGCCGCCCGGCACCGGGTGGCGGACGAGCCCGGGTACACCTTGACGCAGGGCGAGTTGGAGGCGGGGGCGAGCGGTGCCGCGGCACCGCTGCTCGGGGTCACGGGGGTCGAGGGGAGCGTCGGCGTCGTGATGCTGGCCGACGCGGTGCCCGAGCGGGTGGGGCCGAGGGTCGTGGACGCGGCGCGCGAGGTCGCGGAGGCGCTGCGCTGACGGCTCCGTCGTCAGCTCACCGTCAGTTCCACCGACGGCTCCGCTCGTGGTTCCGTCCGCTGTTCGGGCCGCAGTCCTGTTCGTAGTCCTGTTCGCAGTTCCGTTCGTAGTTCCGTTCGTGGCTCCGCTCACGGCGAGACGTGTTCGTGAGGTGACCGGCGCCGGCCGGAAGTGACCGTCGCGTTAGATTGATCCCGTGCTCCTCTCTCGCCTCACGCGCCCCCAGGCCGTAGCCGTCTGCGCCCTGCCCGTCGTGGCACTGCTCGCCACGGCGGGCTTCGCGCCGCTGCCGTTCTCGCTGGCGCAGCCCGGTCTGACCGCGAACGTGCTCGGCGAGAACAAGGGCACCCCGGTCATCACGATCTCCGGGGCGCCGGTGCGCACGACGAGCGGTCAGTTGCGCATGACGACGATCGAGGCGACCGGACCCGATCAGCGTGTCTCGTTGAGCGATGTGATCGACAGCTGGTTCCGTACCGACCGTGCGGTCATGCCGCGCGACTCGGTCTACCCGAGCGGCAACAGCGTCAAGGAGATCGAGCAGCACAACACGGAACAGATGCAGGAGTCGCAGGACGACGCGACGATCGCCGCGCTCAACTACCTGAACCTCAGCGACAAGAAGGTGAAGGTCACGCTCAGGCTCGCGGATGTCGGCGGCCCCAGCGCCGGGCTGCTGTTCACCCTGGGGATCATCGACAAGCTGAAGGGCGACGGCGACGGGGGCGACCTCACGGGCGGTCGCGTCATCGCCGGTACGGGGACGATCGGCACCGACGGCACGGTGGGCGCGGTCGGGGGAGTGGCCCTCAAGACCCAGGCCGCGCGACGTGACGGTGCGACGGTGTTCCTGGTGCCGAAGGCCGAGTGCACGGACGCCAAGTCGGAACTGCCCAAGGGCCTACGACTGGTTCCGGTGACCTCGCTGAAGGGCGCGGTGAGTGCGCTGGAGGCGCTGGAGACGGGTAAGGGTTCCGTACCGAACTGCTAGGCGACGGCGGGCTTCGGCGCGGTCGCGGCGAGACGCAGGCCCAGTTCTACGAGGGTCCAGCCGACGCGGGTACGGAGTTCCCGCGGAGGCTTGGCGGCAAGGGCGAGGCGGTGGGCGTCGGCCTGGGCGTGAAGGCCGGCGATGTGGCAGGCGGCGAGCTGCGCGGTGTTGCCGTTCATGGTGGTGCCTCTCAATCCGTCTCGATGGGGAACAGGTGGGTGTGGATGCGCACTTGCTCGGAACCGGGGGTGGCCTTGTCGAGGTCGAGGTCCCGGTAGCCGTCGATCAGTTCGTGCATCTTGCCGATGAGCTCGCGGGCCAGATCGGGCGTCAGCCGTAGCGACATGTCGCTCATGTCGGAGGAGCGGAACCAGTCGTCCGGCCAGTCCTCGCGGGTGCCGAGCCAGGTCGACAGCTCGCGGGTGTGGGTGTTGGCGACTTCGTGCAGGAACAGCTCAGCCGCACCGCGTACTTCTGGGGCGGCGTCCTTGAAGTGCTCGCTGTCGAACACCAGCCCCTGATCGACCGCCCGCCACCAGCGTTCCCGCCCTTTCCCGTGTTCCGGTGCGTCTTCGACGAAGCCGTGAACGGCGAGCTGGCGCAGGTGATAGCTGGTCGCTCCGCTGGACTCGCCCAGCTTCGCGGCCAGTTGGGAGGCGGTGGCGGGACCTCCGCGCCGCAGCGCGTCCAGCAGCTGCATGCGCAGCGGATGCGCGATGCCACGCAGTGAGCGGGCGTCGAGCTTTCGCAAGTTGGGCTGTTCCGGCATGCGTACAAAGATAGCGTTGCAAAGAAGTTGTTGCAAGAGGTTCTTTGCAACTTCCGCTCGGCAAGTCGCCGCCCCCCGGGGTTACTTGACCAACCCCTCCGCCTTCATCCAGTCCAACGCCACCTGATGCGGATCCTCCCCGTCGACATCCACCTTGGCGTTCAGCGCCTGCGCCACCGTGTTGTTCAGCCTCTTCGTGACCGGGTCGAGGACCTCCGCGATCGCCGGCCACTTCTTCAGGGCCTTCGTGTTGATCTCCGGCGCCGCGTTGTAGTTGGGGAAGAACTTCTTGTCGTCGGCCATCACCGCGAGGTTCATGGACTTGATGCGCCCGTCGGTGGTGAAGACCTCGCCGTACGTGCAACTCCCCTTCTTCACCTGGGTGTAGATGATCCCGGTGTCCATCTGCGTGATGTTCTTCGCCGGGATGTCCATGCCGTACGCCTTCTCCATGCCCGGCAGTCCGTCCGCGCGGTTGGCGAACTCGCTCTCCACGCACACCGACACCGCGCCCGGGTCCTTCTTGGTCAGCGCGGCCACGTCCGAGAGCGTCTTCGTGCCGTACTTCTTGAAGTTGGCCTGGTTCATGGCGAGGGCGTAGGTGTTGTTGAGGGCCGAGGGCGGCAGCCAGGTCAGGCCGTTCTTCAGGTCCGCGTCCCGGACCGCCTGCCACTGCTTCATCGGGTCGGTGATCGGCCTGCTGTTGCCGAGGTAGGTGATCCACGCGGTGCCGGTGTACTCGTACATCCCGTCCGCGTCACCGGACTTGACGGCCTCCCGCGCGCCGATCGAACCCTGGATGCCGGTCCGGTCGAGGACGTCCGCGCCGGCCGCCTGGAAGGCGATGCCCATCATCGCGCCGAGGATCAGCTGCTCGGTGAACTCCTTGGAGGTGACGGTGAGATGGGCGCCCTTGAGGGGCTCGCCCCGTCCGATCGTGCCGGGGCCGACGTCGTCGACCATCGGGGAGCCGCTGGTCAGTCCGCAGCCGGACACGGCGATCAGCGCGCCGACCGTCACCAGACAGGTCCGCTTCACGTGCCCGCCTCCCGTCCCCGTGGCCGCAGCGGCAGACGGATGTGTCTCATGCGCCCGCCTCCAATCCCCTTGGCCGCAGCAGCAGTTCGGCCAGCGAGGCCAGCCAGTCCACGAGCAGGGCGAGGCTGACCGTGAGGATCGAGCCGAGGACCAGGACGGGCATCCGCTGGGTGGTGATGCCGGTGGTGATCAGGACGCCCAGGCCGCCGCCCCCGCCGAAGGTCGCCAGGGTCGCCGTACCGACGTTGAGGACGAGGGCCGTGCGGACGCCGGCCAGGATCAACGGGACCGCGAGGGGCAGCTCCACCCTTGCCAGGACGCCCAGTGGGGACATGCCGATGCCTCGGGCCGCTTCGAGGAGCGTGGGGTCGTTGGCCTCCAGGCCCGCGATGGTGTTGGAGAGGACAGGCAGGACGGCGTAGATGATGATGCCGATCAGGGCCGCCCTCTCGCCGGTGCCGAGCCAGATCACCAGGAGGGCCAGCAGGCCGATCGCCGGGGTCGCCTGGCCCATGTTGGCGAAGGTCATCGCCACCGGGGCGGCCTTCCGGAACGCGCCCCGGGTCAGGAGGATGCCCAGCGGGATCGCGATGACCAGCACGAAGAACGTGGAGATCACGGTCAGTTGGACGTGCTGCCAAAGGGCCTTGGAGACCTGCCCGTTGGACAGGGCGTTCTCCGAGATGGCGTCCAGGTGCGCCTGTTCGAACCACAGCCAGGTCGCGAGCAGGATCGCCACCAGCGCGGCGGGCAGGAAGGTCAGCTTCTGCCAGGTGATCCGGCGCTTCGGGGGAGTCGCGGGCGGCGGTGCCTCGACTTCCGTCTCTTCGTCCAGCTCGGGAGTGGTCACGCCTTTTTCTCCCCTCCGGCGCCTTCCTGCTCGGCGTGCGTCTGGAGGGCCCGCGCCTCCACCAGCTCGTGCTGTGCCTCCATCGCCTCCAGCCGGTCGGCCTCCAGCAGTTCGTGCACGGAGTTCATCAGCGTCTCCATGTCGACGACCCCGATGTACTCGCCGCGCCGCCCGGTGACCGCGACCCGCCCCGCGTTGTCCGTCAGCACGGCCTCCAACGCGTCCCGGAGTGTCGCGTCCCGGGTCACGGTGTCGCTGACCAGGGTGCCCGCGCGGGCCAGCGAGCCCTTGGCGCGCATCATGTCGCCGCGCCGCAGCCACTTGTACGGCCGGCCGCGCTTGTCGAGGAGCAGGATCTCGTTGGTGCCGCTGTCCCGGAGCCTGTCGAAGATGTTCTGGAGCGGGTCGTCCACGGTCACCGTCGGATAGTCGGTGATCTCCACGTCCCGTACGCGGGTGAGGTTCAGCCGCTTGAGGGCGGCCCCGGCGCCCACGAACCCGGACACGAAGTCGTCCGCCGGGTTGGTGAGGATCGCCTCCGGGGTGTCGAACTGCGCGATGTGCGAGCGTTCGCGCAGCACGGCGATCCGGTCGCCCAGTTTGATCGCCTCGTCGAAGTCGTGGGTGACGAACACGATCGTCTTGTGCAGTTCGTGCTGGAGCCTGATCAACTCGTCCTGGAGATGGTCGCGGGTGATCGGGTCGACCGCGCCGAACGGCTCGTCCATCAGCAGCACCGGCGGATCCGCCGCCAACGCCCGTGCCACGCCCACGCGTTGCTGTTGCCCGCCGGAGAGCTGGCGCGGATAGCGGCCCTGGAACTCGCCGGCGTCGAGCCCGACCAGGTCGAGCATCTCCTCCACCCGGTCCCTGATCCGGGACTTCGGCCAGCCGATCATCCTCGGCACCAGCGCGATGTTCTGGGCGACGGTCATGTGCGGGAAGAGACCGCTCGACTGGATCGCGTAGCCGACCTTGCGGCGCAGCTTCACCGGGTCGATGTCGGTGACGTCCTCGCCGCCGATGCGGATCCGGCCGCCGGTCGGTTCGATCAGCCGGTTGATCATCTTGAGCGTGGTGGACTTGCCGCAGCCGGAGGGCCCGACGAAGACGACCAACTCGCCCGCCTTGATCTCCATGTTGACGCTGTCGACGGCCGGCTGCGGGCTGCCGGGATACCTCTTGGTCAGGTTCTCCAGCTCGATGGAGGCACCGGAGGTCGTCGTGGCCGGCTCAGACACGGATCCCCCTGGGAATGGTCAGCCGTCCCAGAAGGACGTACGCGGCGTCGAACAGCAGCGCCAGGACGATGATCCCGAGCGTGCCCGCGAGCACCTGGTTGAGGGCGTTCCTGCTGCCCAGCGAGCCGATACCGCGGAAGATCTCGTTGCCGAGACCGGGCCCGGACGCGTACGCCGCGATGGCCGCGATGCCCATCAGCATCTGCGTGGAGACCCGGATCCCGGTCAGGATCGGCGGCCAGGCCAGCGGCAGTTCGACCCGCGCCAGCCGCATCAGCCGGGACATCCCGATGCCCTTCGCCGCGTCCACCAGGGACGGGTCGACCCCGCGCAGGCCCACGATCGCGTTACGGACGATCGGCAGCAGGCCGTACAGGGTCAGAGCGATCACCGTGGGCGGAACGCCGAGACCGACGATCGGAATGAGCAGACCGATCATGGCGAGCGACGGAATGGTCAGAACGGTCGAAGTGGCCGTGGTGGCCAGGCTGCCCGCCCACTCGCTCCGATAGGTCACGACGCCGATCAGCACCCCGATCAGCGTGGCCACGACCATGCACTGGAAGACCGCGCTGGCGTGCTGATAGGCGTCGGTGAGCAGCTGCTGGTGCCGGTTGCCCACGTACTCCCAGAAGCTCACATGCCCACACCCCTACGTCGGCCAGGTCGTCGTCCCTTCCGGGTCCTCCGCCGCCTGCTTCACCAACGGGATGACCCGCAGTGGAACGGGGTTCTCCATCACGATCGCGGTGGCGGCCCGGACAATGCCATCAAAACCGACAACCCGGTCGATGACCCGCTGGAGATCGGCGTTCGACCGGGCCACCAGCCGGCACAGCATGTCCCCGCTGCCGGTGGTGGTGTGCAGTTCCAGGACCTCGGGGACTGTCGCCAAGTGCGCCCGTACGTCCGTGCCTTGCCCCTGCCGGATCTCCAGCGTCGCGAACGCCGTGACCGGGTAGCCGAGCGCCGCCGGATCGACCTGCGGCCCGAATCCCCGGATGACTCCATTCGACTGAAGCCGGTCCAGCCGCGCCTGCACCGTCCCCCGGGCCACCCCGAGCCGCCGGGACATCTCCAGCACCCCGATCCGCGGCTCCTCGGCCAACAGCACGATGATCCGGCCGTCGAGTCGATCGATCCCCATGGTCCGCCTCCGAGGGTGGTCATCCTGTACAGAAAGCCCGCCGAAACGGTCGTACCACTGAACACAATGCCCAGCGAATACGCGAACTATTGCGCACCTTGCCAGCGGGGGAGAGCCTTCGGCCATGACGCAGACCACTCACCACACTCCCGACACCGCCCGGCAGGCCGACCCCTTCCCGGTCAAGGGAATGGACGCGGTCGTCTTCGCCGTGGGCAACGCCAAGCAGGCGGCGCACTACTACTCCACGGCCTTCGGCATGACGCTGGCCGCCTACTCCGGACCGGAGAACGGCAGCCGCGAGACCGCCTCGTACGTCCTCACCAACGGCTCCGCCCGCTTCGTGTTCACCTCCGTCATCAGGGCCGGCACCCCCTGGGGCGAGTTCCTCACCCGCCATGTGGCCGAGCACGGCGACGGTGTCGTCGACCTCGCCATCGAGGTGCCGGACGCGCGCGCCGCGCACGCCTACGCCGTCGCGCACGGCGCCCGCTCGCTCGCCGAGCCGTACGAGCTGAAGGACGAGCACGGCACGGTCGTCCTCGCCGCGATCGCCACCTACGGCGAGACCCGCCACACGCTCGTCGAGCGCGTGGACTACGACGGCCCCTACCTCCCCGGCTTCGACCCGGCCGACCCGCTCGTCGAGGCGCCCGCCCACCGCACCTTCCAGGCCATCGACCACTGCGTCGGCAACGTCGAACTCGGCCACATGAACGAGTGGGTCGGCTTCTACAACAAGGTCATGGGCTTCACGAACATGAAGGAGTTCGTGGGCGACGACATCGCGACCGAGTACAGCGCCCTGATGTCGAAGGTCGTCGCCGACGGCACCCTGAAGGTCAAGTTCCCGATCAACGAGCCGGCCGTCGCCAAGAAGAAGTCCCAGATCGACGAGTACCTGGAGTTCTACGGCGGCGCCGGCGTCCAGCACATCGCGCTCAACACCAACGACATCGTGCGGACGGTACGGACCATGCGCGCGGCCGGTGTCCGCTTCCTCGACACCCCCGACTCGTACTACGACACCCTCGGCGAGTGGGTCGGCGACACCCGCGTCCCCGTCGAGACCCTGCGCGAAATGAAGATCCTCGCCGACCGCGACGAGGACGGCTACCTGCTCCAGATCTTCACCAAGCCGGTCCAGGACCGTCCCACGGTGTTCTTCGAACTCATCGAGCGGCACGGCTCCATGGGCTTCGGCAAGGGCAACTTCAAGGCCCTGTTCGAGGCGATCGAGCGGGAGCAGGAGAAGCGGGGCAACCTGTAACAAGCCGTAGCCGCGGATACGGCCGTAGGCTGCGTCCATGGCCAGGATCAACGACGTGGGCGGCACCCAGGGCTTCGGTGCCATCGACACCACCGACGACCCGGAGCCCTTCCACGCCGACTGGGAGGCGCGGGTCGTCGGGCTGTTCAACGCCCTGCGCGGGCAGGGGATCTTCAACACCAACGAGTTCCGGGACGCGATCGAGGCGATCCCGCCCGCCGCGTACCTGTCGATGTCGTACTACGAACGCTGGTTCACCGCGCTCACCACGCTGCTGGAACGCAAGGGCGTGCTCGCACCGGGTGAGTTGGATGACTGACCGCTTCCCGCCCGGCACCCGCGTCCGGACCTTCCGGCACGACCCGCCGCACCACACCCGCCTGCCCCGTTACGCACGCGGCAAGTCCGGTGTCGTCGTCGAGCCGGAGGGGCGGGCGGAATTGGCCGACGTCAGTGCGCGGGGGAGCGGGGACGCGCCGGTGGAGCAGGTGTACGCGGTGCGGTTCGCGGCCCGGGACCTGTGGGGCGAGGGCGACCACCAGGTCGTACTGGACCTGTGGGAAAGCTACTTGGAAGCGTGCGAAGAGGATCGTGACGATGAGCGGTGACCACGAGGACGCCTCGATCTCCCGGCGGGTGCGGCGCCTGGAGACCCTGCTGGAGGAGAAGGGGGTCGTCGCGGGCGGGGCGGTCGACGAGGTGCTCGACGCGTTCCTCGCGGGCGCGTCACCGGCGAACGGGGCACGGGTCGTGGCCCGCGCCTGGACCGACCGGGCCTACCGGGAGCGGCTGTTGACGGACGGCACGGCGGCCGTTCAGGAACTCGGCTTCATGGACGGCTCGTTCCAGCGGCTGCGGGTCGTCGAGAACACCGGCGCGACGCACAACGTCATCGTCTGCACCCTCTGCTCCTGCTACCCCCTCGCGCTCCTCGGCCCGTCCCCTGGCTGGTACAAGTCGGAGGCCTACCGCTCCCGCGTGGTGCGCGAACCCCGGTCCGTGCTGGCCGAGTTCGGGCTCCAACTGCCCACGGCCACGGACATCACCGTGTGGGACTCCAGCGCGGAGACCCGCTACATGGTCCTGCCGCGCAGGCCCGAGGGCACGGAGTCACTCACGGAGGACGAACTCGCCGCACTGGTCACCCGCAACGCGCTGATCGGCACGGCGGCCGTGTGACACGGAGGCTCAACCCGCCTTCTCCTGCGGCTCCTTGTCCTGAGGTTCCTTGTCCGTGGGCAGGGGCTCGTCCGGCGGCTCGCCCAGCGCCCCCAACGCGGCCTGGGCCAGCGGCACTTGGAGTGGCGAGAAGTACGGGTTGATCTGCAGCGCCTCCTGGAGATGCCGGCGCGCGGACGCGAACTTCTCCAACTCCCGCTCGATCATGCCCCGGTGGTACGCGTACCGCGCGTCCCGCACCCCGCCCCCGTGCACCCTGTCCGTCGCCACCGACGCGAACTTCAGCGCCTCCTCGTCCTGCCCGGCCCGGTGCAGCGCCCACCCCAGCGCGTCGGCCACCGCGATCCCCGGCTGCCGCGTCCACTCGCCCCGCAGCCGCCGTACGGCGTCCCGAGCGTCCCCGTGGTCCGCCTCGAACGCGCCGAGCACCAACTCGTCGTCGACCCCGCCCGCCGCGTCCTTGGCCACCAGGGCGCGCAGCGTGTCGTACTGCACCCGGGCCGCCTGCCCGAGCCCCAGCGACTCGTACAACTCGCCGAGTTCCAGGGCGTATTGAGGGGTCGGCTGCTTGGCGAGGGCGACCTGGTAGGCGTTCAGCGCCTCGGAGGTCCGGCCCAGCGCGGCCAGTACCCGTCCCTCACCGGCGAGTGCCTCCCGCTGGTCGGGGTCGATCCGTACGGCCGCCTCGAAGTGCCGTAGCGCGACCTCACGGTCCCCGCGTTCCCAGGCCAGCTCACCGGCCCGCTGCCACCAGGCCGCCTGTTCGGCGGGCGCGGTGGCCTTCGCCGCCGCGTCGGCGAGCTGGGCGGCGGCGTCCTCGCGCCAGCCCCGGTCGCGGTAGACGGCGGCGGCGCGTGCCATCACGGCGGGCCCGGAGTGCAGCTCCAGCAGCTTGTCCAGGGTCCGCTTGGTCGCCTTGTAGTCGCCGAGTCCGGTGTACGCGTCGATCAGCAGCGGATACGTCGTCCACCGCTTCGGCGCCAGCTTCACCGCGGCCTCGCCCCAGCCGCGCGCCGCCCGGAAGTCCCGCCGCTCGTTCGCGAGGGCCGTAAGACCGTCCATCGCCACGGCGCTCGCGTCGTTGCCCTTCGCGCGGACCTTCAGCGAGGTGTGGAGGGCCTGGTCGGCCTTCGGGTAGTACAGGGCGTCACCGGTCCGCCGCCCCTGCTCCACATAGGCCACGCCGAGCACCGCCCACGACCGCGCGTCCGTCGGACGGGCCCGCACCCGGGCCTCGCGGTCGCCGATCAGCGCGGCCAGGTCGGGCAGCGCGGCCGGCACCCCGGCGGTCACCGCGGTCAGCGCCTGCGTCTTGGGTCCCGGCGCGGGCGGCGGCGCGGGGCGCGGCTCCTCGGGCAGCAGCCACAGCAGCCCGCCGACCACGGCACCCGCGGCGACCGCGGCGATCAGTACCCGCCGCAGAACGGGGGAGCGGCGCCTGCGCGGCTCCGCCACCAGGGAGGTGCCCGGGCTCCGCTGTTCGTTCTCCATGGCGCTCACTGTGCGTCAGTACGACGACCACATCCCGGCACCGAAAGCCGCGTGCGGACGGGGTTCACACCGATGGCCGTGGGTGCGACGCTGTGATCATGAGCCGTATCGAAGCGCCTCGCGACCACGACACCGGAACCCTCGTCGACCGGCTGCTGACCGGTCTGCCCGCCGAGGCCGTCCTCACCGACCCGGACGTCACCGTCTCGTACGCCAACGACATGGCGAGCTTCTGCCCGTCCGGCACCCCCGCCGTCGTCGTGCTGCCGCGCACGGTCGAACAGGTCCAGCACGTCATGCGCGTCGCCACCGCACTGCGCGTCCCGGTCGTCCCGCAGGGCGCCCGCACCGGCCTGTCGGGCGCGGCGAACGCTTCTGAGGGCTGCATCGTCCTGTCCCTCACCAAGATGGACCGCATCCTGGAGATCAGCCCGGTCGACCGCATCGCCGTCGTCGAGCCGGGCGTCGTCAACGCGGCCCTCTCCCGAGCGGTCGACGAACACGGCCTGTACTACCCGCCCGACCCCTCCAGCTGGGAGATGTGCACGATCGGCGGCAACATCGGCACGGCGTCCGGCGGGCTGTGCTGTGTGAAGTACGGGGTGACGGCCGAGTACGTCCTCGGCCTGGACGTCGTCCTCGCCGACGGCCGGCTGATGAGCACCGGCCGGCGTACGGCCAAGGGAGTCGCCGGGTACGACCTGACCCGGCTGTTCGTCGGCTCCGAGGGCTCGCTCGGGATCGTCGTGAAGGCGATCCTGGCGCTGAAGCCGAAGCCGCCCCAACAGCTCGTCCTGGCCGCCGAGTTCGGGTCCGCGGCGGCGGCCTGCGACGCCGTGTGCCGGATCATGGCGGAGGGGCACGTCCCGTCCCTCCTCGAACTGATGGACCGTACGACCGTCAAGGCCGTCAACGACCTGGCGCACATGGGACTGCCGGAGAGCACGGAGGCGCTGCTGCTGGCGGCCTTCGACACCTTGGACCCCGCCGCCGACCTGGCCGCCGTAGGAGCCCTCTGTGAGGCCGCGGGGGCCACGCAGGTGGTGCCCGCCGAGGACGCGGCCGAGTCCGAACTGCTGCTCCAGGCGCGGCGGTTGTCGCTCACGGCGCTGGAGGCGGTCAAGGGCACGACGATGATCGACGACGTGTGCGTGCCCCGGTCGCGGCTCGGCGAGATGCTCGAAGGGGTGGAACGGATCGCGGAGAAGTACCGGTTGACGATCGGCGTCTGCGCGCACGCCGGCGACGGCAACACGCACCCTACCGTCTGCTTCGACGCGCAGGACCCCGACGAGTCCCGGCGCGCCCGCGAGTCCTTCGACGAGATCATGGCCCTCGGCCTCGAACTCGGCGGCACCATCACCGGCGAACACGGCGTCGGCGTCCTGAAGAAGGAGTGGCTGGCCCGCGAGATCGGCCCGGTGGGCGTGGAGATGCAGCGGGCGGTGAAGGCGAGCTTCGACCCGCTGGGGATCCTCAACCCGGGCAAGCTGTTCTGACGCGGGCGCGGGAGACCCTTCCCGTAGAAATGTGACACTTGAGGGGGTCGGTGTCACATTTCTGGAACTCACTCCCTGTCCCTCGACTCGTCCGACGGCCACGGGTCGCGCAGCCACAGGTCGTCGGCCGCGGTCGGTGCGAGCAGCTCGGCCAGGCCGTCGTCGATGCCGAGCTGCTCCGCCTCAGAGCCCGGGGGGACCACCCGGAGGGTGCGTTCCAGCCACGCCGACACCTGGGCCGCCGGGGCCTGGAGCAGGGCGTCCCCGTCGGGTGAACTCAGCGCCATCAGGATGACACCGCGCCCCTCCACCTTCGTCGGCCACACCCGCACGTCCCCGTGCCCGCACGGCCGGAACACGCCCTCGACGAGCAGTTCGCGGGCGAACGTCCAGTGCACGGGGTGCTCGGAGTTGATGTGGAAGGAGATGTGGACGGCGTACGGGTCGTCGGTGCGGTAGCTGAGCCGGGCCGGCACCGGAATGCTCCGCTCCGGCGACAGGATGAGCTTCAGCTCCAACTCCCGCTCTACCACTGTGTGCATGACGTGTGTCTCCTCTCGTGCGACGGACCCTGTGGTGAGCCCGTACGAGTGGAGAGGGCGTGCGGCGCCAAGCATTACGCGAGTTCGGGAATCTTTTTTTCCGCGAGGCTTCGCGGGGCTTCGGACGGTGTGAAATCCGTGCATGAGGTTGCCCGGAATGGGGTGGGTACGGCGGGACGGGCAGTGGTGGTCGCACGGGTCTGGTAGATGTGGACACCCTCATTCGACCTCCGAGCAGATACGGGACGACGGACATGAGCGCCCCAACCCCGGCACCCGGTGACGACAGACCCCGCGAGGGGTACTACCCGGACCCGTCCATTCCTGGCTATGTCCGGTACTGGAACGGCGCGTCCTGGGTGCCGGGCACCAGCCGCCCGGCGCCGTCGGACGGGCTGCCGCCCGGCGCGGGACCGTCCGTCGAGGAGACCGGGCCGCACTTCTTCGACGAGGACCCCGCCCCGGAGAACCGGGCGGATCCGGCGCGCGCCCAGCACGGCAGCCGCCCCGAACCGGCGACGGCCTGGGGCGCGGACCGCGCCCACCAGAGCGGCTTCGGCGGCGACCAGGACCGCCGCGTCTCCTGGGGCGCCCCGGACCCGAGAGTGCCCACCGACACCCCCGCCTCCCCCGACGAACCCTCCACCCCCGGCACCTTCGTCTTCCGCCGCCCGACGCCCCCGGGTACGGACACCCCGGACGAGGGCACGACGACTTTCCGCCGCCCGCCCCCGCGCACACCGCAACAGGGCGGGGCGCCGGGGGCGCAGGGCGGGGGCGCGGGGCCCGCGGGCGCCTTCGACGCACAGGGCTCGACGGGTTCGGGCTCAGGTGCCGGGGGTTTCGGTGCGCAGGGCGGGGCGGGTTCGGGCACGGGCGCCGGCGGCTTCGGCTCCCAGGTTCAGGGGGGAGCCGACTCGGCTGCCGGCCGCTTCGGCTCGCAGGGTTCGGCGGGATCGGCGGGATCGGGATCGGGTGCCGGTCGCTTCGGCGCGCAGGGCCCCGTAGGAACCGGCTCCGCCGCAGGCGGCTTCGGTGCCTCGCCCTCCGCCGGTGACCAGTCCTCCCGTGCCGGAGGCCAAACGCCCGTCGGGAACGCCCCCTTGAGCGACCCCCCCGGCCCCGGCTTCGGTGCCGGCAAGGCGGCAGCCGCCCGTGCCGCCGTACAGGCCCAGGCGGGCACCGGCACCGGAGCACCCGCCTCCGCCCTCTCCGGTGTTCAGCAGTCCGCCCCCGGCGTGCCCTCGCAGCCGGGCCCGCCGCAGGCGTCCGTGGCCACGCCCGCGCCCCTGCCCATGGCCACCGGAACCGGCGGCGGACAGCCCTCGTGGGCGCAGCAGGTGCATCGGCTGGCGGGGGACGAGGACGGGCCCGTAGCGCCCTGGAAGCCGCCCGTGGAGGACGTGTTCCAGGCGGCGGCCCGGCGGCAGTCGGCGGCGCGGCCCGCGGGTCTCGGCAAGCGGCTGGTCGCGCGGCTCGTCGACACCGCCGTGCTCGGCGCGGTCACCGGCGCGGTGGCCGTACCGCTCGGCACCAGGGCGGCCGACCACATCAACGAGAAGATCGACGCGGCCAAGCTCTCCGGCCGTACCGAGACGGTGTGGCTGCTGGACGGCACCACGGCCGCCTATCTGGGCATCGTCCTCGCCGTACTCCTCCTCTTCGGCGTTCTCTACGAGGTGCTGCCCACCGCCAAGTGGGGCCGCACGCTGGGCAAGAAGCTGTGCGGTCTGGAGGTGCGCGGCATCGAGAGCCACGAGCCGCCCGGCTTCGGCGGGGCGCTGCGCCGCTGGCTGGTCTACTGCGTTCCGGGACTGCTCGGTATCGGGGTCGTGGGGGTCGCCTGGTGCCTGTTCGACCGGCCGTGGCGCCAGTGCTGGCACGACAAGGCAGCACATACGTTCGTCGCGGGATAGGGGTGTAGGGCATCCGGGGTACCTGATTCCGTACCCCGGACGGCCGCTCGCCGGATGCGGAGCCGCGGGGTTCGCGGTCGACTCGGGCCATGAGCACCGAACCGCCTCCGGGCTCCGGCCAGCAGCCGCCGGAAGACGACCCGTTCAGGAAGCAGCCCCCTCCTGGCCAGGGATCGGGCTCACCGTACGACCCGCCGTACGGCAGCGAGCCCCCGCCCTACGGCGGCGGCTCCTACCCCACCGACCCCCTCGCCGGTATGCCCCCGCTCGCCGACAGCGGCCGGCGCACGCTCGCCCGGATCATCGACATGATCCTCGTCGGCATCGTCGTGTGGCTGCTCACCTGGGCCTTCGGGGTGCACGAGTACGACGTGAACTCCGACAACATGTCCTACGCCAAGTCGCTCGGGCAGTCGCTCACCGCGGCCGTGCTCTACATCGGCTACGACACCGTGATGCTCGCCAAGTCGGGCCAGACGCTGGGCAAGAAGTGGCTGGGCCTGCGCGTCGCCGACCTCGACAACGGCTCGACGCCCTCCGTGCAGACCAACCTGATCCGCGCGGCGGTGCTGTGGATCCCGTTCGCGTTCTGCTGCGCCTGCATCTGGACGGCGATCAGCGGCGGCTGGAGCTTCTTCGACAAGCCGTACAAGCAGGGGCTGCACGACAAGGCGGCCAAGACCGTGGTGGTCAGCACGCGTTGACGTGACCGGGGACCGGGGGCATCACCCGGGGCGCATACAGCGATCGGCGGGTCCGTAGTCAACGGACCCGCCGATTCGCGTGGCTGAGCTTGAGCTTGAACCCGAACCCGAACCCGGGCTTGTGCTTGGTCTAGGGAGTGCTCCGCTCCCGTACCGGCTGCGCGGACGCCGCGGCGGCGGAGACGGTCTCCCGCCGTACCGGCACCCGCTCCAGCCGCGGAGCGGCCTGTGGTGCGGTGTGGACGGCGGCCTGGGCCGCTGCCGTCGCGGCGGCGCGGGTCTTAGGCTGCGGCACCGTCAGTGAGACGAGCAGCCCGAGGGCGAGTGCCGCGCATGCGATGACCGCGATGCCCAGACCCGAATTCGTCTGTGACAGCAGCAGCATGGCGAGCGTCGAGAAGATCACGGTGAACGAACCGTAGGCGAGCTGTGCGGCGGTCGGACGAGGCATGGCAATCGAGTCCTCGTTAGGAGGTGGAGGGGAGCTGTGAAAGGGGGGTGCGACAAGGATGTCGGCCTGGCTTTCCGCCGCTTCCTGGCGTTCCGCCAATCGACTCTATTCGCCTGCATGCCCGAGTGGAACGCGCAGTAAGCGTGACCTAACACACGGCTCCGGAGCATGGGGGGCGCACGGAGTCATACCGTCCACGAAGTGGACGGATGCACGCGCCTGTTGAGCGAGGTCCGAGTCGGCCGAGGGTGTCCGTAAAGCGGACCCCCGATTCACATAGTGCACTTGTCCTGCTCAAGTCAAGATCTGTCTTTTCTCGTAAACCTCTAGTCAAATAACGTCACTTGACTATCACGCGTACACCGCGCGCGGACCTTCCATGACTTCCAGGACCCCCCTTCCGCGCGGTCGGGTGCGCAGGGGAGGACCTCAAGTGACCAGCAGACCCTGGACGTTCAGAGCAGCCGCGGTGGGCGTGGCCCTCGCGGCGGCAACCGCCACGTTCTCGACGTTCGCCGTGGCGGAGGCCGGTACCGCGGCCAACTCCGCCCGTGTGGACCGGCACGACCCGGCGCCGGTCGCACAGAAGGAGCACGACCTCGACGGCCCGCTGAGCAAGACGCGGGACGCGCAGCGCCAAGAGGCCCTGAACCAGGTCATATCCGGCAAGGCGTCGGTCAAGGACCGCAACGGCTCGCAGGTCGTCCAGCTCAAGAGCAAGGGCGGCAGGAGCAAGTACGTCGAGCTGGGCCGGGAGAAGACCGACAAGATCTTCACGATCCTGGTCGAGTTCGGCGACAAGGTCGACAGCCGCTACGGCGGCACCGTCGGCCCGCTGCACAACCAGATAGTCGCGCCCGACCGCAAGACGGACAACTCCACTGCCTGGCAGGCGGATTACAACCAGGCGCACTTCCAGGACCTGTACTTCGGCACCGGCAAGAACACCGAGTCGCTCAAGAAGTACTACGAGAAGCAGTCCTCGGGCCGCTACTCGGTCGACGGCGAGGTCACCGACTGGGTCAAGGTCCCCTACAACGAGGCCCGTTACGGCTCCAACAAGGCCTCCACCGGTGCCTGGTACGCGGTGCAGGACGGCGTCAACGCCTGGGTCGCCCAGCGCGAGGCCGCCGGTGACACGGCCGCCGAGATCAAGACGGAGCTGGCCCAGTTCGACCAGTGGGACCGCTACGACTACGACGGCGACGGCAACTTCAACGAGCCCGACGGCTACATCGACCACTTCCAGATCGTGCACGCCGGTGAGGACGAGTCCGCCGGCGGCGGCGCGCAGGGCGAGGACGCGATCTGGGCCCACCGCTGGTACGCCTTCGGCACCGACGCCGGCTCCACAGGCCCGGACACCAACAGGCTCGGCGGCACCCAGGTCGGCGACACCGGCATCTGGGTCGGCGACTACACCATCCAGCCGGAGAACGGCGGACTCGGCGTCTACGCCCACGAGTACGGCCACGACCTCGGCCTGCCCGACGAGTACGACACCGCGGGCGGCGAGAACTCCACCGGCTTCTGGACGCTGATGTCGTCCGGTTCCTGGCTCGGCACCGGCAAGGAGGCCATCGGCGACCTGCCCGGCGACATGAACGCCTGGGACAAGCTCCAACTGGGCTGGCTGGACTACGACGTGGCCAAGGCCGGCACCAAGTCGAAGCACACGCTGGGCGTCGCGGAGTACAACACCAGGAACGCGCAGGCGCTGGTGGTGCAGTTGCCCCAGAAGGCGGTCACCACCGAGGTGGTCACCCCGGCGCAGGGTGCCACGCAGTGGTGGAGCGGCAGCGGCAACAGCCTGAGCAACACCCTTTCCCGGACAGTGGACTTGACGGGGAAGTCGGCCGCGTCCCTCACGCTGGACGGCTACTACGACATCGAGGCCGACTTCGACTACCTCTACACCGAGGTGTCCACGAACGGCGGCACGAGCTGGACCCCGGTCGACGGCTCGCTGGCCGACGGCTCCGCCATCCCGCGTGACGGCAGCGGCAACCCGGCCCTCACCGGCACGGCGGCGGCGTACCAGAAGCTGACGTACCCGCTGGACGCCTACGCGGGCCAGAAGATCGACGTCCGCTTCCGTTACCAGACGGACAGCGGTGTGGCGCAGAAGGGCTTCGCGGCCGACGAGATCACGGTGACCGCCGACGGCGCCACCCTCTTCTCCGACAACGCCGAGTCCGCCGACGCCGCCTGGACGGCGAAGGGCTTCTCGCGCATCGGCTCGTCCTTCACGGACGACTACGCGCAGTACTACATCGCCGAGAACCGTCAATACGTGTCGTACGACAAGGTGTTGAAGGTCGGCCCGTACAACTTCGGCTTCTCGACGACCCGTCCGGACTGGGTGGAGCACTACGCCTACCAGAACGGCCTGTTGATCTGGAAGTGGGACACCTCGCAGGCGGACGACAACACCAGCGAGCACCCCGGTGAGGGTCTGATCCTGCCGATCGACTCGCACCCGAAGCAGCTGAAGTGGTCCGACGGCACGCTGATGCGCAACCGCGTCCAGGCCTACGACTCCCCGTTCAGCTGGTACCCGACGGACTCGGTCACGCTGCACAAGGCCGACGTCGCCACCAGGATCAAGTCGCAGCGCGGGGTCCCCGTCTTCGACGACGGGAAGTCGACCTACTACGACACGTCGAACCCGACGGCCGGCGTCAAGATCACTGACACCAACACCCGGATCAAGATCGTCAAGGAGCCGCTGGACGGCTCGACGGTCACGCTCCAGGTCGGCCCTTCGGTGAAGTAGTCGGTAAAACCGCAGGTCAGAAACGGATCGGCGGCGACCCCCTGGCGGGTCGCCGCCGATCCGTGTTTAGGTGCGTCCTGTGCTTCCCTTATTGACACCGACCTCGATACCGACCCGCCCGGGGGTGTGACCGCATTGTCCGCAGGAGGTTTCTGCAAGCTGCCCACAGGCAGCGTCGTGGTGGCGTTGAACCTGCCAAGACCCACCGCCCAGGGCGACGGCTGCGTCCGTGTGCTCGTCCACGCCCGCAACCGCGCCCGGGCCCTGACCAGGCTCCGCAACCTCGGTATGCGGGCCGTCTACCTGCGCGGCAACGCGGAGCCGCCGACCCCGGACGAGATCACGGCTGTCCTGCACCATCCCGATGGCCTGATATGGCGTACGGCCCCTGCTCCTGACAACGCTGTCGTGATCCCCGGCCCGGAGCTGCCGCAGGAGCTGTGGCATCCGATCCGGTCGCTGATGCGGAGGCCCCCGGCGGCTGCGTGAGTTTGTCTGCGGGCCCGGTAGGGGCTGGTCGCGCCCACGCGGCGGTAGCCGCACATTGTTACGCCCCGCGCCCCTAACGGGGCACGAGGCCCCTGACAACGCTCAGGGCACTGTTGCGAAGGCCCGCGGCGCCTGCGTAGGGGCGCGGGGAACTGCGCGACCAGCCCCCACCTGGCCCGCAGACAACCGACGACGCACCCCCGACAGGCGGTACGCCGCGACGCACCCCATCCTGGGATGGCTCGGGGCACCCTAGAACCGCCGGAGGCCCTCGTGGCTACCGTCCTCTACCGCCTGGGGCGCCTGGCCTTCCGCCGGCGCTGGTACGTGACCATCCTCTGGGTGGTGATCCTCGTGGCCCTCGGCTTTGCCTCCTCCAAGGCGGCCGAAGCCCCCGCCACCACCTTCTCCACCCCGGGCGTCGAGTCCCAGCGGGCCTTCGACCTGATCCAGCAGCGCTTCCCCGGGGCGCAGGCGGACGGCGCCGTGGCCCGCGTGGTCTTCGTCGCCCCCGGCGGACAGAAGGTCACCACGGGCAAGGACCGGGCGGCCGTGGTCCGGCTCGTCGACGAGGTCTCCGGCGGACCGCAGGTCGCGAGCGCGGTCAACCCCTTCCAGGCGGGCGCGGTCAGCAAGGACGCGTCGACGGCGTACTCGACGATCACCTACACGGTGCAGGCCAACCACCTCACCGACGCCGCCAAGAACAACCTCAGGAACGCCGCCCGGCAGGCCCGCGACGCCGGCCTGACCGTCGAGATCGGCGGCACCGCGCTGGCCGCCCAGCCCTCGGCCGGCGGGGTGGGCGAGATCATCGGCGTCGGCATCGCCGCCGTCGTCCTGCTGATCACCTTCGGATCGCTGGCCGCGGCCGGACTGCCGCTGCTGACCGCGATCTTCGGCGTCGGCATCTCCATGACCGCGATCACGGCCCTGGCCAGTGCCTTCGGCCTGTCCTCGACGACCGGCACGCTCGCCACCATGCTCGGTCTGGCCTGCGGCATCGACTACGCGGTGTTCGTCGTCTTCCGCTACCGCGAGGAACGGGCCAACGGGCACACCACCGACGAGGCGGCGGGCCTCGCCGTCGGCACGGCCGGTTCCGCGGTGGTCTTCGCGGGCCTCACCGTCGTCATCGCCCTGGCCGGCCTCTCGGTCGTAGGCATCCCACTCCTCACCAAGATGGGCCTGTGCGCCGCCGGCGCGGTCGTGATCGCCGTCCTCATCGCGCTGACCCTCGTCCCCGCCCTGATCGGATTCTGGCCCCGGGCCGTCCTCTCCCACCGTTACAAGACGACCGGACGGCGCATCCAGGGCGTGGCCGGCAACATGGGCAGCCGCTGGGCCGGGTTCGTGCTGCGCCACCCCTGGCCGGTGCTGCTCGGCACGGTCGTCGGCCTGGTGGTCCTCGCGCTCCCCGTGATGGGCCTGCAACTGGGCCAGACCGGCGACGAGGCCAAGTCCACCGCGACCACGGAACGCCGCGCCTACGACGACCTGGCCAAGGCCTTCGGCCCCGGCTTCAACGGCCCGCTGACCGTCGTGACCGACCTCACCAAGGCCACCGACCCCAAGGCCGCCGCGGCCACGGTCGAGCGCCGGATCGCCGCCGTGCCCGGCGTGGTCTCCGTCTCGCCGATCCGCTTCAACCCGGCGGGAAACGCGGCCCTGTTCACCGCCGTACCGGCGAACGCACCCACCAGCCAGAAGACCGTCGACCTCGTCCACACCATTCGTGACGACCGTCCCGCGATCGTGGCGGCGGCCCCCGGCGCGACCTTCGAGGTCACCGGCACCACGGCCCTGAACATCGACGTGGCGCAGAAGGTCAGCGGCGCCCTCGTCCCGTACCTGATCGTGGTCGTGGGCCTGGCGGTACTCCTCCTCCTGCTCGTCTTCCGCTCGATCGTCATCCCGGTCAAGGCGGCCGTCGGCTTCCTGCTCTCGGTGCTGGCCGCGCTCGGCTGCGTGGTGGCGGTCTTCCAATGGGGCTGGGGCGCAAGCCTGTTGGGAGTGGAGACCACCGGCCCGATCATGAGCCTGATGCCGATCTTCCTGGTGGGCATCGTGTTCGGCCTCGCCATGGACTACGAGGTCTTCCTCGTCTCCCGCATCCGCGAGGCCTACGTCCACGGCAGCGCGGTGCACGCCTCGATCGCGACCGGGTTCCGCTACAGCGCCCGGGTCGTGACGGCCGCCGCCCTCATCATGATCGCGGTCTTCGCGGGCTTCATCACGGCCGGCGACTCCATGATCAAGATGATCGGCTTCGGCCTCGCGATCGCCGTCCTCTTCGACGCGTTCATCGTCCGCATGGCCTTCGTCCCGGCCGTCCTGGCCATCCTCGGCGACCGCATCTCCTGGCTCCCGGCTTGGCTGGACCGGCTCCTCCCGAACGTGGACATCGAGGGCGAGAGCCTGAGCAGGCAACACCCGGTGAGCGAGAGCGCCCCTGAAGGGGCGCGGGGAACTGCGCGACCAGCCCCCACCGGCCCGCGGAAATAGAACTACTTCAGACGACCGGCTTCCCGGTCAACTCCACCCCCGCCGCCCGCAGTTCCTCCAACGCCCGATCGGTGGTCTCCTTCGCCACCCCGGCCGTGAGGTCAAGCAACACCTGCGTACGAAACCCCTCCCGCACAGAGTCCAACGCGGTCGCCTTCACGCAGTGGTCCGTGGCGATCCCGACCACGTCCACCTCGTCGATCTCCCGCGCCCGCAACCAGTCCCCGAGCGACACCCCGTTCTCGTCCCGCCCCTCGAACCCGCTGTACGCCGCCGCGTAAGCCCCCTTGTCGAAAACCGCGTCGATCGCACCGGAGGCGACCGCGGGCGCGAAGTTGGGGTGGAACCCGACCCCCTCCGTGCCCGCGACACAGTGCGCGGGCCAGGAGTGGGCGTAGTCGGGGTTGTCGGCGAAGTGCCCGCCGGGCGCGATGTGGTGGTCGCGGGTGGCCACGACATGCCGGTAGCCGGCGGGCGCCTGCCCGATCAGCTCGGTTACGGCGGCGGCGACATCCGCGCCCCCGGACACCGCGAGACTGCCTCCCTCGCAGAAGTCGTTCTGCACGTCTACGACGATCAAGGCGCGGCGCATGGTGGTTTCCTTCGCGGAGAGTGAGATTCGAGCCTAGGGACTTCGGCGCCACCGCGGGAGGGCGCACCCCTGATTTTCGTACGGGTCTTAACTAGGGGGTCTGAGCCGGCGGGACTTAGCTACCCGACCGCAGCTGGACGTACTCCGTGGGAATGACGGCCTCGCCGCGCGACAACTGGGTCGCCGACAACGGCAGGTTGGCCCGCGCGACGGCATGCCGGTCCCGTACGACGTCCAGCGGTTCGCGGGCGACGACCTCTCCGCCCTTGACCAGCTCCACCAGCAGCTGCCGGTCGGCCAGTTCGGCGGGGACCGGCCCGGTGCCGATCACCTCGGCCTCCGCGATCCCGTCGCCGTCCAGTCGCCGTGCCGCCCACTTGCGCCCGCCGATCGACGTCTTGCCGCCGCTGGACTTCTTCGCGACCGGCACCAGCGGCGCCTTCGGGTCGGCGGACTCGGCGCGGGCGACCAGCTTGTAGACCATCGAGCAGGTCGGGTGCCCGGACCCGGTCACCAGCTGGGTGCCGACGCCGTACGCGTCCACGGGCGCCGCCGCGAGCGAGGCGATGGCGTACTCGTCGAGGTCGGAGGTCACGATGATCTTCGTGTCGCCGGCGCCCAGCTCGTCCAGCTGCTGCCGCACCCGGTGCGCGACGAGCAGCAGATCGCCGGAGTCGATGCGGACGGCGCCCAGTTCGGGCCCGGCGACCTCCACCGCCGTACGGACGGCCTCGGTGACGTCGTACGTGTCGACGAGCAGCGTGGTGTTGCGGCCCAGCGAGTCCACCTGGGCCTGGAACGCGGCGCGTTCGCTGTCGTGGAGCAGGGTGAAGGCGTGCGCGGAGGTGCCGACGGTGGGGATGCCGTAGCGGAAGCCGGCCGCGAGGTCGGAGGTGGTGGCGAAACCGCCGACGTAGGCGGCGCGGGAGGCGGCGACGGCGGCGAGTTCGTGGGTGCGGCGGGCGCCCATCTCGATCAGCGGGCGGTCCCCGGCGGCGGAGGCCATGCGGGAGGCGGCGGCGGCGATCGCGGAGTCGTGGTTGAGGATGGAGAGGATCACGGTCTCCAGGAGGACGCACTCGGCGAAGGAGCCCTCGACCCGCATGATCGGCGAGCCCGGGAAGTACACCTCGCCCTCCGGGTAGCCCCACACGTCACCGCTGAAGCGGTAGGCGGCGAGCCACTCCAGGGTCTCCTCGTTGACGACGTTCCGCTCGCGCAGGAAGCCGAGGACGTCCGCGTCGAAACGGAAGTTCTCCACCGCGTCCAGGACACGTCCGGTGCCCGCGACGACGCCGTAGCGACGCCCCTCGGGCAGCCTCCGGGTGAAGCACTCGAAGACCGAACGCCGGTCTGCCGTACCCGCCTTGAGGGCGGCCTGCAGCATCGTCAGCTCGTAGTGGTCGGTGAAGAGCGCCGTCGAGGGAACGTCCACCGGCAGCCCAAGGTCCGCTGTGTTCATGACGATGGATCGTACTCCCATCTCGTCACTCTGACGATTTGTGGGGTCCATTTGTGCGGGCACCCCCTTGTGGTGGCAGCATGGGCGCTGTGACGTCACCCGCACCCCTGGAGATCGAACGCACCGAGTCGGCGGAGGAGGTCTTCGCCGTACCCGAGCCCGACGTCCCCTGGGTCACGATCGTGCACAACGACCCGGTCAACCTCATGAGCTATGTGACGTACGTCTTCCAGACGTACTTCGGCTACTCCAAGGACAAGGCCACCAAACTCATGATGGACGTCCACCACAAGGGCCGCGCCGTCGTCTCCAGCGGAAGCCGCGAGGAGATGGAACGCGACGTGCAGGCCATGCACGGCTACGGTCTGTGGGCCACCCTCCAGCAGGACCGGAAGTAGCGACCCATCCCGATGCCAGGACACTTCGAACCACTTCGCGGCGGCGGTGCCGCCGTCGCCCTCGACGACGTCGAGATCTCCATCATCCGGTCGCTGGCCGTCCAGCTCCTGGAGCTGATCGGCCCCGGTCCGGGCGAGGACGCCCCCGACGACCCCCTCGCGGAACTCTTCGCCGAGGGCCCGAGCGAGCCGCCCTCCGACCCGGTGCTGCGGCGTCTGTTCCCGGACGCGTACACCGACCCGGAGCAGGCACCCGACTCCCCGCACGACGCCGAGGAGAAGCTCGCGCACTCCGCCGAGTTCCGCCGCTTCACCGAGAACGACCTGCGGGCCGGCAAGCGCGAGAACGCCCTCGCGGTGGTCCGCACCCTGGACTCGCTGACCCCCGGCGGCGACGGCGGCGCGATCCTCAAGCTGACCACCGAGGAGTCCCGGCAGTGGCTCGGCTCGCTCAACGACCTGCGCCTGGCGATCGGTTCCCGCCTCGACATCACCGACGAGGACGACACCGACGACCTCTACCGCCTCCCGGACGAGGACTCGCGCAAGCCGCTGGTGATGGCGTACCTCTGGCTGGGCGGCCTCCAGGAGACGCTGGTCACGACCCTGATGCGCTGACCGCGACGAGCCCGCTCCGTTGGCTCGGAGTACGCCCGGAGTTCGCTCAGAGGACGCTCAAATCCGGATAACGATCACATCACCGCGACGGTCGGGAATGCCGACCGTCGCGCCTTTTTGTCCGCTTCTTCCTGTGGTGTGCGCCACAAAAGCCCCCGTCGATCGCCCATTCCGCCGTGATAGATCTTCACGGCCACCCGGCGGACGCCACCCATGTCCCGCCGGGTGTGCCTTACGGCCGACGGACCTCGGCCGGGCAGCTCCAGTACACCGGGGGGTTTCGGAGAAAGGCGCACCACACATGACCTCCGCTCAGGTCGAGACGGACGGGGCCCCCGAGGAGGGGTACGAGCGCGGGCTCGGCAGCCGTCAGGTCCAGATGATCGCGATCGGCGGCGCCGTCGGCGTCGGGCTGTTCCTGGGAGCCGGGGCGAACATCGCCAAGGCCGGTCCCAGCCTCATCTTCATGTACGCCCTGGCCGGCGTCATCATCTTCTTCATCATGCGGGCACTGGGCGAACTGCTCCTGTACCGCCCGGTGTCGGGTTCCTTCGCGGAGTACTCCCGCGAGTTCCTCGGCCCGTTCTTCGGCTACTTCACCGCCTGGACGTACTGGCTGATGTGGGTGGTCACCGGCATGGCCGAACTCACGGCCGCCGCCATCTACGTCAACTACTGGTTCCCCGCCGTCTCCCAATGGGTGACAGCACTCGCCTTCCTGGTGATCCTCTTCGTCGCCAACCTGATCTCGGTGAAGCTCTTCGGCGAGATCGAGTTCTGGTTCTCGATGGTCAAGGTCACCGCCCTCATCGGCATGATCGTGATCGGCCTCGGCGTCCTCACCTTCGGCTTCAGCAGCGCCGGTGACACCGCCTCCGTCGCCAACCTCTGGCAGTTCGACGGCTTCTTCCCCAAGGGCATCGGCTCCTCCCTGATGACCCTCCAGGGCGTCATGTTCGCCTACCTCGCCGTCGAACTGGTCGGCGTCACCGCGGGCGAGTCCGAGAACCCGGAGAAGACCCTCCCCAAGGCGATCAACACCCTCCCGTGGCGCATCGCCCTCTTCTACGTCGGCGCCCTCACCGTCATCCTCTGCGTCGTGAAGTGGACCGAATTCGCCCCGGGCGTCAGCCCGTTCGTCGAGGCGTTCGCGAAGATCGGCATCCCGGCGGGCGCCGGCATCGTCAACTTCGTGGTGTTGACGGCCGCCCTCTCCTCCTGCAACTCCGGCATGTACTCCACCGGCCGCATGCTCCGCACCCTCGCGGACAACGGCGAGGCCCCGCGCACCTTCAGCAGGCTGTCCGCCTCGAAGACCCCGGCACTCGGCATCACGATCTCCGTCGCCTTCATGGGCATCGGCGTCGTCCTCAACTACGTCGTCCCGGAGAAGGCCTTCGGCTACGTCACCTCGGTGGCCACCGCCGCCGGCATCTGGACCTGGCTGATGATCCTGGTCAGTCACGTCCTCTACCGCCGCGCGGTCGACGCGGGCCGCCTCCCGGCCTCGTCCTTCCCGGCCCCCGGCGGCGCGAAGTTCTCGTACGTGGCCATCGCGTTCCTCCTCTTCGTCACCGGCCTCATCGCCTACGACGCCGACTCCCGCATCTGCCTCTACGTGATGGCGGGCTGGGCCTTCGCCCTGTGGATCGGCTGGCTGGTCCTGAAGTCACGCAACCCGCAGGTCACGGAGCGCCGCGAACCGGCGCTGGAGAAGGTCCTCTGACCGAGCGGTCCCGGCATACGGGCGGCCCCGTACCACCACTCGGTACGAGGCCGCCCTTCTGCTTATCCTGACGACCATGCCGACCTTGACCATCACCCAGGCCCTGTTCGACCGGATCGTCGCCCACGCGCGCGCGGACCACCCCGACGAGGCGTGCGGAGTCGTCGCGGGCCCGGTGGGCCAGGGCCGCCCCGAGCGCTTCGTCCCGATGCTGAACGCGGCCCGCTCGCCCACGTTCTACGAGTTCGACTCGCAGGACCTCCTGAAGCTCTACCGCGACATGGACGACCGCGACGAGGAGCCGGTGATCATCTACCACTCCCACACCGCGACCGAGGCCTACCCCTCCCGCACCGACATCGCCTACGCCAACGAACCCGGCGCCCACTACGTCCTCGTCTCCACCGCCGACAGCGACGAGGCGGGCCCCTTCCAGTTCCGCTCGTACCAGATCCTGGAGGGCGAGGTCACCGAGGAGGACGTCAAGGTCGTAGAGGCGTACTGAGCGGCATACTGACCGCGTACGCACCGTGCTGGTGAAGTCCGCCTGAGCTGCGCCGTCTCACCCCCCGACCGAATTTCGTCCGAAATGTGAGATCACCTACCGAGGTCCGGACCGGGAATCGATACGATGAGCCCATGGTTCTTCTCGACGTGAGCGACAAGGCGCCGGGCATGCTGCTCGTGGCGCGGCTGCACGTCGACCTGTGCAGGCTGAACAGCGCCATCTGTTGACAGCGCGCTGTCGCCGCACGGCCGTGCGCCGCGGCAGTCAGGCATGTGCCCACCGAGACCAGACCCCTCCCGCTTCCGACAGGAGCCCCTTGCCATGGCCATCGAGGTCCGCATCCCCACCATCCTCCGCACCTACACCGACGGCCAGAAGGCCGTCGAGGGTGCCGGTGAGAACCTCGCCGCGCTCTTCGCCGACCTCGAGACCCGGCACGCGGGCATCCAGGCCCGCATCGTGGACGGCGGCGAACTGCGCCGCTTCGTCAACGTGTACCTGAACGACGAGGACGTCCGCTTCCTCGACGGCATCAACACCAAGCTGACCGACGGCGACAACGTCACGATCCTGCCGGCCGTGGCCGGCGGCATGGCCTGATCGTCGATGCGTTACGACTCTCCGCTGGCCGCGGTGGGCAACACCCCTCTGGTGCGCCTGCCGCGGCTCTCGCCGTCCACCGACGTCCGCATCTGGGCCAAGCTGGAGGACCGCAACCCGACCGGCTCGGTCAAGGACCGCCCGGCCCTGCACATGATCGAACAGGCGGAGAAGGACGGCCGCCTGACGCCCGGCTGCACGATCCTGGAGCCGACCTCCGGCAACACGGGTATCTCGTTGGCCATGGCGGCGAAGCTCAAGGGCTACCGCATGGTCTGCGTGATGCCCGAGAACACCTCGCAGGAACGCCGTGACCTGCTCGGCATGTGGGGCGCCGAGATCATCCCCAGCCCCGCGGCCGGCGGCTCCAACACCGCCGTACGCGTGGCCAAGGAGCTGTCCGCCGAACACCCCGACTGGGTGATGCTCTACCAGTACGGCAACCCGGACAACGCCGGCGCCCACTACGCCACCACCGGCCCGGAGATCCTCACCGACCTCCCGTCCATCACCCACTTCGTCGCGGGACTGGGAACGACGGGCACGCTCATGGGCGTCGGCCGCTACCTCCGCGAACACAAGCCGGACGTCAAGATCGTCGCCGCCGAGCCGCGCTACGACGACCTCGTCTACGGCCTGCGCAACCTCGACGAGGGCTTCGTCCCCGAGCTGTACGACGCCTCCGTCCTCACCACCCGCTTCTCGGTCGGCTCGGCCGACGCGGTCACCCGCACCCGCGAACTCCTCCAGCAGGAGGGCATCTTCGCCGGCGTCTCCACGGGTGCGGCCCTGCACGCGGCAATCGGGGTCGGCAAGAAGGCCGTAGCGGCGGGCGAGACCGCGGACATCGCGTTCGTCGTCGCGGACGGCGGCTGGAAGTACCTGTCGACGGGCGTGTACACGGCGGCGACAACAGAGGAAGCGATCAAGACCCTTCAGGGCCAACTCTGGGCGTGAGGTGAGGTTTTAGGGGCGCGGGGTTGTGTCGATTTGCGGCTCCGCCGCGTGCGCGCGCCCAGCGACCCGCACCCGACGTACGACCGTTAGCCGGTGAGGTGACGGACCTGATCCCATAGGACCGGGTCCACCACCCCCACCCGCCGCCTGAAGTCAGACACCGGCACCGCACGCAACTCGTCGGTCTCCAGATAGCTCGCCCGACCCCGCGCATCGCCAACGGCCCCCGGCGGCAACGGAATCACCCCGCCCCGCCCATCGTGATACTTGCTGGTGATCTTCGCGACGGTCACCTTCCGCCCGCGCACGGCAAGCACCAGACAAGGCCGATCCTTGGCGGCCCCGGGCTGATCCTCGTAGGGAACGTTCGCCCACCAGATCTCAGCGGGCCGAGGCCGATCCCCCTGAACCCGTCGGGACGACCCCCGCCCCCACCCGTCGACAAGCGTGGCGACGAGCGCCAGCAGTATCACCGCCGCGAGCGCGAGCCACCAGGTCGTGTTCATGAGGACGACGGTACCGGCGCGCAATCCAAGCCGCGCGCCCTCTCGCATACCCCACGCGCCCCGGTTCCAGCCGAACCGGTGACACCACAGGTGAGTTCCCCCACAACAGCCCTTGGCGGAGGAGCGACCGGCCCTTTCGCGCCTTACGCTCGACGGACCGCACGACCCCCGTGTCCCCACTCCAGAAGTTACCCGCCAGCGGAGGTTTCTGCTTTATGAAGCTCACCGTCGTCGGCTGCTCGGGGTCGTTCCCGTCCGCGGAATCGGCCTGTTCGAGCTACCTCGTAGAGGCCGACGGCTTCCGGCTGCTCCTCGACATGGGCAACGGCGCCCTTGGCGAGCTGCAGCGCCACTGCGGTCTCTACGACCTCGACGCGATCTTCCTCAGTCATCTGCACGCCGACCACTGCATCGACATGTGCGCGTACTTCGTCGCGCGCTACTACCGCCACGACGGCGGCCGTTGCGACCCCATCCCGGTCTACGGCCCCGAGGGCACCGAGCACCGCCTCACCACGGCCTACGCCGACACCCCCACCGCCTCCTCCATGAGCGAGGTCTTCGACTTCCACACGGTGAAGCCGTCCACGTTCGACATCGGCCCCTTCACCGTGCACACCGAGCGGGTCCGCCACCCCGTCGAGGCGTACGGCATCCGCGTCGAGCACGGCGGGCGGTCCCTCACCTACTCCGGCGACACGGGCGTCAGCGAGTCCCTCGACGAACTCGCCCGCGACACCGACCTGTTCCTCTGCGAAGCCGCGTTCACGCACGGCAAGGAGAACATCCCCGACCTCCACCTCAACGGCCGCGAGGCGGGCGAGACGGCGACCAGGGCGGCGGTCAGGCGGCTGGTGCTGACCCACATCCCACCGTGGACCGACCCCCAGACCAACCTCGCCGACGCACGCGAGGTCTACGCCGGACCGGTGGAACTGGCGGCGCCGAGGGCGTCGTACGAGATCTAGGCGTACGTACGCGACGGCCCCGGCACCAACTCGGTGCCGGGGCCGTCGTCATGGCCGTACGGGACTCACGCCTTGGTGAGGTCCTCGAGTTCCTCCTCGGGCTCGCGGCCCGGGGTGGGCAGGTTCCACTTGATGATCGCGAAGCGGAAGACGGTGTAGTAGATCGCAGCGAACACCAGGCCGATCGGGATGATCAGCCAGGGCTTGGTGGCGAGGTTCCAGTTGAGGGCGTAGTCGATGAAGCCCGCGGAGAAGGTGAAGCCCGCGTGGACGCCGAGCGCCCAGGTGATCGCCATGGACAGCGCGGTCAGCACCGCGTGGATCGCGTAGAGCACCGGGGCGATGAACATGAACGAGAACTCGATCGGCTCGGTCACGCCGGTCACGAAGGACGTCAGCGCGAGCGAGATCATCATGCCGGTCACGGCCTTGCGGCGCTCGGGGCGGGCGGTGTGCGCGATGGCGAGCGCGGCGGCCGGCAGGCCGAACATCATGATGGGGAAGAAGCCCGACATGAACTGCCCGGCGGTCGGGTCGTGGGCGAAGAAGCGGGTGAGGTCGCCGTGGACGACCGTACCGGCGGAGTTCTTGTAGTCGCCGATCTGGAACCAGGCCACGGAGTTGACGAACTGGTGCATGCCGACCGGGATCAGCCCGCGGTTGATCAGACCGAACAGACCGGCACCGAAGGCACCGAGACCGGTGATCCACTCGCCGAAGTTCGAGATGCCCTCACCGATCGGCTTCCAGATCAGGCCGAAGAAGACACCCATGAGCGTGCCGACGAACGCCATGATGATCGGCACCAGTCGGCGGCCGTTGAAGAAGCCGAGCCAGTCCACCAGCTTGGTCCGGTGGAACTTCTGCCACAGCACCGCGGAGAGCAGACCCATGATGATGCCGCCGAGGACACCGGGGTTGTTGTAGGTCGCCGGTACGTCGGCGCCCTTCAGGATCTGCGCGTCGGTGACCGGGAAGGCCTTGAGCACATTGCTGTAGACGAGGAAGCCGACAAGCGCCGCGAGGGCGGTGGAGCCGTCGGACTTCTTGGCGAAGCCGATCGCGACACCTATACAGAACAGCAGCGGCAGGTTGTCGAAGATCGCGCCGCCGGCGGTGGCGAAGACCGCCGTCACCTTGTCCGGCAGATGCAGCTTGTCGTGGATGTCGGTCTGTCCGAACCGGAGCAGGATGCCCGCCGCCGGAAGCACGGCGATCGGGAGCTGGAGGCTGCGGCCGATCTTCTGGAGGCCCTGGAAAAGGCCGGATCCCCGCTTCTTTGCGGGGGCCGCCATTGGCTCGGTGGCGGTGCTCATAGACTTCCTCCATCGGGTGGTGGTCTACACCACTCAGTGGTGTAGACCTGTTGTAGCAGATGAAGTCCGCATAAAGGAACCCGCGAATCCTGCGACCGGACCGCTACGCGACGTACACGGCGAACAGCAGCGCGAAGGGCCCCCGGACCGATGGTCCGGGGGCCCAACTCGCCCGCGCTGTCGGGCTGTTCCTAGGCCTTGGTGACGTCCTCCTGCTCCTCCTCCGGCTCCCGCCCCGGCGTCTTCAGGTCGAACTTCGTGATCGCGAACCGGAAGACGACGTAGTACACCGCCGCGAAGCACAGCCCGATCGGGATGATCGCCCAGGGTTTCGTCGCCAGGTTCCAGTTGATCGCGTAGTCGATGAGCCCCGCCGAGAAGCTGAAGCCGTCGTGCACCCCGAGCCCCCAGGTCACCGCCATCGACACACCGGTCAGCACCGCGTGGACGGCGTAGAGGAGAGGCGCGATGAACAGGAACGAGTACTCGATGGGCTCGGTGATGCCGGTCACGAAGGACGTGAGCGCGACCGACAGCATCAGGCCGCCGACCTCCTTGCGGCGGCTCGGCTTCGCGCAGTGTGCGATCGCGAGCGCCGCCGCCGGCAGCGCGAACATCATGATGGGGAAGAAGCCCGAGGTGAACTGCCCCGCGTTCGGGTCGCCCGCCAGGAACATGTTGATGTCACCGTGCACCACCGTCCCGTCCGGCTTGGTGTAGCTGCCGAACTGGAACCAGATGGGCACGTTCAGGAACTGATGCAGCCCCACGACCAGCAGCGCCCGGTTGGCGAGACCGAACACCCCCGCGCCCACGGCACCCCGGGCGCTCAGCCAGTCGCTGAAGTGCTCGAGCCCGCTGCCGATCGGCGGCCAGATCCACAGCGCCACCGCCGCGACCGCGATCGCCACGAACGACATGATGATCGGCACCAGTCGCCGCCCGTTGAAGAAGCCGAGCCAGTCCACCAGCTTCGTACGGTGGAACCGCACCCAGAAGAACGCGGTCAGCAGCCCCAGCACGATCCCGCCGAACACCCCGGGATTCTGGTAAGTGAACGCCGAGACTGTGTGATCGGCGGCCTGGCACCCGATCCCCGGCACCGCGTTCGCGCCGCCCGCGCAGTCCTTCGGGAACTGGCGCAGCACGTTGTAGTACACGAGGAAGCCGACCAGCCCGGCCAGCGCCGTCGACCCGTCCGACTTCTTCGCCATGCCGATCGAGACACCCACACAGAACAGCAGCGGCAGACCGAGCTGCCCGTCGAGCAGCGCGCCGCCCGCCCCCGCCATCACCTTCGAGACATCGGTCCACCCCAGCCCGTCGGCCCCGAACACGTCCGGCTGCCCGAGCCGGTTGAGGATGCCGGCGGCCGGCAGTACGGCGATGGGGAGTTGGAGACTGCGGCCCATCTTCTGCAACCCCTGGAACAGGTTGCCCCAGCGGGTGCGCCCAGGACTGACGGCGGCACTGTCGGCACTCATGGACGCCCCTCGGTAATGTGGTGTAGACCAGTTGGCGACGTGGTTCCCCTCATCATTCGACAGGGGCGGCATGACCGCTCGCGAAGCTGGGCCAACTGTGGGTTACTGCGACAAACCGGTTCGGATCAGGGAGAAAGAACATGGCCACCAAGGCTGAGAAGATCGTTGCCGGGCTGGGCGGCATCGACAACATCGAAGAGGTCGAGGGCTGCATCACCCGCCTGCGCACCGAGGTCCACGACCCCTCCAAGGTCGACGAAGCCGCCCTGAAGGCCGCCGGCGCCCACGGCGTCGTCAAGATGGGCACCGCCATCCAGGTCGTCATCGGCACCGACGCCGACCCGATCGCGGCGGACATCGAGGACATGATGTGAGGCACGGGCTTCGCAGCTAGGAGAAGGGGCTCCTCCCGAGGCGGGAGGAGCCCCTTCCTCCATGTGCGGGCAGGCCTTACGACTAGGCTCTTCGCCATGTCTCGCATCGACGGCCGAACCCCCGAACAGCTCCGCCCCGTCACCATCGAACGCGGCTGGAGCAAGCACGCCGAGGGCTCCGTCCTCGTCTCCTTCGGCGACACCAAGGTCTTCTGCACCGCCTCCGTCACCGAAGGCGTCCCCCGCTGGCGCAAGGGCAGCGGCGAGGGCTGGGTCACCGCGGAGTACTCCATGCTGCCCCGCGCCACCAACACCCGCGGCGACCGCGAATCCGTACGCGGCAAGATCGGTGGCCGCACCCACGAGATCAGCCGCCTCATCGGCCGCTCGCTCCGCGCGGTCATCGACTACAAGGCCCTCGGCGAGAACACCATCGTCCTCGACTGCGACGTCCTCCAGGCCGACGGCGGCACCCGTACGGCGGCCATCACCGGCGCGTACGTCGCGTTGGCGGACGCCGTCGCCTGGGCCCAGGGCAAGAAGCTGATCAAGGCCGGCCGCCAGCCGCTCACCGGCACGGTGTCGGCGGTCTCGGTCGGCATCGTCGGCGGAGTCCCTCTGCTGGACCTCTGCTACGAGGAGGACGTCCGCGCCGAGACCGACATGAACGTCGTCTGCACCGGCGACGGCCGCTTCGTCGAGGTCCAGGGCACCGCCGAGGCCGAGCCCTTCGCCCGCGACGAGCTCAACGCCCTCCTCGACCTCGCGGTCGCCGGCTGCGGTGAGCTGACCGCCGTACAGCGCAAAGCACTTGAGGCCGCGCTGGAGAAGTAAGAGGCTTGTCCGGCCAGGTAAAGGACGCATCAAGGACGCACCAAGAGGAGCGGGCCGCAGGGGCAACCCGGCGGCCCGCCCCCGCGTCCCTACGCATACGAAACGGAACGGGGAGAGGCCGCCGAGGCCCACCCCCACGGGGAGGAAACCCAACCATGGCCGCAAGCCGACGCAGTCGTCGTCGCCGTACCGCCATCGCCGCCACCGTGGCGGTGGTCGGCCTGACGGCCGGACTCGCGACCGGCTGCGACGCCGTCAACAAGGCCATCGACTGCGTCCAGACCGCCGACACCATCGCCGACAGCGTCACCGGCCTCCAACAGGCGGTGGAGAACGCGGCCAACGACCCCACCCGGACCGACGAGTCCCTCAACTCCATCGAGAAGGACCTCGACAAGATCGGCGACAAGACCGACAACGCCGACGTCAACAAAGCGGTGGACGACCTGAACAAGGCCGTCGACAACGTCCGTACGGCGGTCAAGAACGGCGACAACACCCCCGACATCAGTCCGGTGACGGACGCGGCGGGCGAGTTGACGAAGGTGTGCACGTCGTAGACGTCTCGTAGGCGTGCGGCGGAGGTTGGAATACTGGACGCCATGACACGCCTGATCCTCGCCACCCGCAACGCCGGGAAAATCACCGAACTGAGGTCGATCCTCGCCGACGCGGGACTGCCCCACGAACTGATCGGCGCCGAGTCGTACCCCGAGATCCCCGACGTCAAGGAAACGGGCGTCACCTTCGCCGAGAACGCGCTCCTGAAGGCCCACGCCCTCGCCCGGGCGACCGGCCTCCCGGCGGTCGCCGACGACTCCGGCCTCTGCGTCGACGTCCTGAACGGCGCCCCCGGCATCTTCTCCGCCCGCTGGGCCGGCCGCCACGGCGACGACAAGGCCAACCTGGACCTCCTCCTCGCCCAGCTCACGGACATCGCGGACGAACACAGGGGCGCCCACTTCGCATGCGCGGCAGCCCTGGCCCTGCCGGACGGCACGGAACGCGTGGTCGAGGGCCAGCTGCGGGGCGTCCTCCGCCACACCCCGACGGGCACGAACGGCTTCGGCTACGACCCGATCCTCCAGCCGGACGGCGACACACGGACCTGCGCGGAACTCACGGCGGAGGAAAAGAACGCGATCTCTCATCGGGGGAAGGCGTTTCGGGGGTTGGTGCCGGTGGTGCGGGAGTTGTTGGGCTGAGACGACGGAGGGGCTGTCCTTACGGACAGCCCCTCCGAGTGTGCGGCCGGTGGGATTCGAACCCACACGGGCTTTCGCCCAAGGGCACCTAAAACCCTCGCGTGCTGCCTGATTTCGCCACGGCCGCGTACCCGACCACATGCTACCGGGGATGCCTACGATCGCGGCTCCCACCTCTGCACCATGTGGTGGTGATCGCGTGGCAGTTTGGGCACAGCAACCGCAGGTTCTCCCGTCTGTCGTCACTCCAGTCCCCGTTGATGTGATCGACCTCCAGCGTCATGGGCTTGCCGAGCCACTCGGGGCCGATCCCGCATTCGGCGCACACCTCTGGTGCACCCACCTCCAGGAGTGCCCGACGCAACAGATGGGTTCGTGTCCGACGGCTCCCGTCGTGCTGGACGAGGATGTTCTCGGCACGCCGAAGAGGCACGCTGCCTGGTCGTCCTCGCTGGTGCGCCTGTCCCAGAAAGTGGGAGGTGTCGACGCCAATCCGGGGGCCGTCGCGTTCTGGCGGCGCGTCGGTGAGGATCTTGCCCCGGGGGAGTGGAGCGAGGAGCGCAGGCCGGTGCCGGGGCGGGCCGGCCTGCCTCCTGACGTGTGGATCTCGTTCAGGCAGGGGACGGGGGCAGGGGAGGCCTAGATCCCCAGGTCCTTGATGATCTTCGCCACGTGGCCCGTCGCCCGTACGTTGTACAGCGCGTGTTCGACCTTGCCGGTCTCGTCGACGATGATCGTGGAGCGGATCACGCCCATGTAGGTCTTGCCGTAGTTCTTCTTCTCGCCGAAGGCCCCGTAGGCGTCGAGGACCTGCTTGTCGGGGTCCGCGAGGAGGGTGACCTTGAGGTTCTCCTTCTCGCGGAACTTGGCGAGCTTCTCCGGCTTGTCGGGGGAGATGCCGATGACGTCGTAACCCGCGCCGGCCAGCACCTCCAGGTTGTCCGTGAAGTCGCAGGCCTGCTTGGTGCAGCCGGGGGTCAGGGCCGCCGGGTAGAAGTAGACGATGACCTTGCGGCCCTGGTGGGCGGCGAGGGACACCTCGTTGCCGTCGGCGTCGGGGAGCGTGAAGGCGGGGGCAACGTCCCCGGGCTGGAGTCGTTCACTCATCGCGCTAGCGTAACCGGGGGTGCTGACAGTGCACTCCGCGCGAGAGCTGACAGACTGTGCGGCACAAGTACCAGCAGACTTCGGAGGCCGTACGGTGGCGGACACGTCGAACACGCCGGACACCAGAACGCCGGCGCAGATCGAGGCGGACATCAAGCGCCGCCGCGATGTCCTGGCCGACACGCTCGACGAGATCGGGGTGCGGGTGCACCCGAAGACCATCGTGGGTGACGCGAAGGCCAAGGTCGCGTCCAGTGTCGATCACACCCTCGGGAAGGCGTACGTCGCCGTCAACCGCGTCGTGAGTGACGTCAAGGGGCAGTTCGTGGACGACGAGGGCGCGCCGAGGATCGAGCGGATCGTTCCTGTCGCTCTCGTCGCCGTCGGCGTTGTGGGGCTGCTCGTTCTCGGGTCCCGGCGTCGGAACGGCCGTAAGGGCTGAAACCGTGGACGACCCGCCCGCGTACGGGCGTGTCCAGGACAGGTAGGTTCGTGGCGTGAGCGCCAAGAGAGACGAGCAGAGCACCCAGCACGACAAGCTGCCCATCCGGATGCTGCACGACCGTGTGCTCGTGCGGCAGGACAAGAGCGAGGGCGAGCGGCGTTCGGGCGGCGGGATCCTGATTCCCGCGACGGCGGCGGTGGGGCGCCGGCTGGCCTGGGCCGACGTGGTTGCGGTGGGGCAGAACGTGCGGACCGTGGAGCCCGGCGACCGGGTCCTCTACGACCCGGAGGACCGCGCCGAGGTCGAGGTGCGGGGGACCGCCTACGTCCTCATGCGTGAGCGCGATCTGCACGCGGTGGCCGCCGACCGGTTCGAGGGGTCCGAGGACTCGACGGGTCTGTACCTGTAGGACGAAGCGTCAAGTAGCACTTACGAAGCCTCAAAGGGGCTGGTGACCATGGTCACCAGCCCCTTTTTTTCCGTGTATCCCGGTCACTCCTTCTTTCGTGCCGTGCTCTGCGGGCCCGCCGTCGTCCCCGCGGTCGTCGTGCCGCCGGTGGTGCCGTCGGTCGTGGTTCCTGTGGTGCCGCCGGTCGTCGTCGTGCCGTCCGTGGTCGTGCCCGTGGTGCCGCCGGTCGTCGTGGTTCCGCCGGTCGTCGTGGTGGTGCCCGTCGTGCCGCCGGTCGTCGTGGTGCCCGTGGTGCCGCCGGTCGTGGTCGTGGTGCCGCCGGTGGTGGTCGTACCGCCGCCCGTCTGGCCGCCCTGTGTCTGGCCCTGGGTGTTCGGGCCGCCGGTGGTGGTCGTGCCGCCGTTGTTCTGGCCGTTCGTCGTCGCCGGCCGGCTGGGCTGCAGGCTCGGGGGCGCCACGGTCTCCGCGCCGTCCTGGAGCTGGAGGTCGAAGTCGCTCGCCTCGGTGCCCTTGAGGGCGGACTTGGTGAACTGGGCCCAGATCTCGGCGGGCGCGCCGCCGCCGTTGACGCGGGCGAGGCCCATCGCGCCGTAGAGCGGCTCGTGGGCGGCGGTGGTCGGGTTCTGGCCCATGACGGAGACGACCGTGGCGAGGTCGGGGGTGTAGCCGGCGAACCAGGCCGCCGTGTCCTTCTCCGCCGTGCCGGTCTTGCCGGCGGCCGGGCGGTCGGCGCCCTGGGCGGCGGTCGCCGTGCCGTTGTCGACGACGCTCTGCAGGACGTTGGTCGTGGTGTCGGCGGCCTCGCGGGTCACGGCCTGGGTGGTCTTCCGGTCGGGCAGCTTGACCTCGTCCGTGCCGTCCTTGGTGATCTTCGAGATCATCGTGTACGTGTGCCGCTCACCGTGGTTGGCGAGGGTGGCGTAGGCCTCCGCCATGTCGAGGACGCTCGCGGTGGACGGGCCGAGCGCGATGGACGGGGTGGCGGTCAGGTCGGGGGTGTCGGAGGGGATGCCGAGGCCGATGGCGGTCTGCTTCACCTTGTCGGGGCCCACGTCCACCGCCATCTGCGCGTACACCGAGTTGACGGACTTGTCGGTCGCCGTACGGACGGTGATGTCGCCGTAGGAGACCTCGTCCTCGTTCTCGGGGGCGTAGGAGCCGCCGCTCCAGCCTTCCACGGGGCGCTTGTTGGTGCCGTCGTAGTAGGTGTTGGGCGTGATGGTCTGGCCGTCCTGGGTCTGGGAGCCGTTCTGGACGGCCGAGGTGAGGACGAAGGGCTTGAAGGTGGAGCCGACCTGGAAGTCGCCGCGGGTGGCGCCGTTCGTGTACTGCTTGACGTAGTCGATGCCGCCGTACATCGCGACGATCTGGCCGGTCTTGGGGTCGACCGAGGCGCCGCCCGCGCGGACGTAGTTGTCGACCTTGCGGTTCTTCTTGTCGAGCTTGGACATCACCTGGTCGTTGACCGCCTTCACGAAGGCGTCCTGCTTGCTCTTCTGCAGGGTGGTGGTGATGCGGTAGCCGCCGGCTTCGAGGGTGTCCGCGTCGATGATCTTGTTGGTGGCGAGGTAGTCCTTGATCGCGCCGACGATGTAGCCGCGCTGCCCGGACATGCTCGTCGAGGCCGTGGCCTCCTTCGGCATCGGGAACTTCATGCCGGCGCGCGCCGCCTGGGTGAGCCAGCCCTTCTTGACCATGCCGTCGAGGACGTAGTTCCACCGGGCCACCGCGGCGGACTTGTTCTCCGGGTGCGCCACGACGTCGTACTCGCTCGGCGCGTTCAGCAGCGCGGCGAGGTAGGCGCCGCGGCCGGCGTCGAGCTGGGTGGCGTCCTTGCCGTAGTAGGCCTGGGCGGCGGCCTGGATGCCGTAGGCGTTGCGGCCGAAGTAGCTGGTGTTGAGGTAGCCCTCCAGGATCTCGGACTTGGACTCCGTGCGGTCCAGCTTGATCGAGATGAAGAACTCCTTCACCTTGCGGGTGACGGTCTGTTCCTGGCCCAGGTAGTAGTTCTTGACGTACTGCTGGGTGATCGTGGAGCCGGACTGGGTGCCCTTGCCGGTGGCGGTGTTCCACCCGGCGCGGACCATCGCCTTGGGGTCGACGGCGGACTCGGAGTAGAAGTCGCGGTCCTCGGCGGCCAGTACGGCGTGCTGGGCGTTCGAGGAGACCTGGTCGAGGCCGACGTTCTCCCGGTTGACCTCGCCGTCGCGGGCGAGCTGGGAGCCGTCCGCGTAGAGGTACACGTTGGACTGCTTGGTGGCGAGCGCGTTGGCGGGCGGGATCTTGACCATCGAGTAGCCGAGGTAGAACGCGCCGATCAGCAGCGCCACGAGCGTGACGACCCCGGCGAGCGTCATGCGCCAGGTCGGGATGATCCTGCGCCACCCGGTGCGCTTGGGCCGCTTGGGCTTCTTGCCGCTGGGCGCCTCGGGTGCGGCGGCCGCTTCCGGCTCTCTCGGTGCCCAGCCCTGGTTCGGCTGCTGCGGCTGCGGCTGGTCGCTCATGTCGTGCACGGACTCCTGTTTCGCGTCGTACGGTCGCGTACGCCCTCGCGTACGTTCCTGTACGGCCATGTGCGCTTCTGCGCCCCCAGACGAAGACTCTCGCACCATGCGTTCCGTTCCCGCCGATCGGCACGCACTTGCCCGGAAAATGCGTGGCGTGCGTCACCACCTGCGGACTAGGCTCCTGCGCTTCGGTGTCAAGAGGTGGCGGAGGGTGGTTTCTGTGGGCGCTGGGCGGTTGTACGCGGCCGTCGCGGCGGCGGGTTTCAGACGGTACGCGACGTATCGGGCGGCGACGCTCGCGGGGGTGTTCACCAACACCGTGTTCGGTGTGGTCCTCGTCTACACGTATCTGGCGCTGTGGGACGAGCGGCCGCATCTCGGGGGGTACGACCAGGCGCAGGCGGTGACCTATGTGTGGCTGGGGCAGTGTCTGTACGCGACGCTGGCGATCCAGGGCGGCGGGTTCGAGAAGGACCTGATGGAGCGGATCCGCACGGGCGACATCGCCGTCGACCTGTACCGGCCGGCCGATCTCCAACTGTGGTGGCTGGCAAGCGACTTCGGGCGGGCGCTGTTCCAGATGGTGGGGCGGGGCGTGATCCCGTTCCTCTTCGGCTCGCTGTTCTTCCCGATGGCGCTGCCCACGGACGTCACCTCCTGGGCGGCCCTCCTGGTCGCGCTGCTGCTGGCGGTGCTGGTCAGTTTCGGCATCCGCTATCTGGCGGCGATGAGCGTGTTCTGGCTGATGGACGGCACGGGCGTCAACCAGGCCATGATGATCCTGGGGATCTTCTGCTCGGGCATGGTGCTCCCGCTGAACGCGTTCCCCGGCGCGCTCGGCGACATCGTGCGCGCGCTGCCGTGGGCGGCGCAGATCCAGGTGCCGGCGGACGTGCTGATGGGGAAGACCGATCCGCTCCCCGCGTACGCCTTCCAGGCGGTGTGGGCGGTGGCGCTGCTCGCGGCGGGGCGGCTGACGCAGTCGGCGGCGACACGGAGGGTGGTGGTGCAGGGTGGCTGAGACGACCCGAAGGAGTGAGGAGACGTCGCGTCGCGGCGGGGAGCCACCTCACCGGCACGTGGACACCGGGGAGTTGCCGCGCTGGCGCGAGGGCCTGCGCGCCTACCGCATGATCGCCGCGATGTGGATCCGGTCGAGCATGGCCTACCGCACGTCCTTCGTCATCACCGTGGTCGGCAACCTCCTGGTGACCGGCCTGGACTTCGTCACGATCCTGCTGATGTTCTCGCAGGTCCACTCGCTGGGCGGCTGGTCACTGCCCGAAGTCGCCTTCCTGTACGGCCTGTCGGCGACCGCGTTCGGCATCTCCGACCTGGTGCTCGGCTCGATGGACGTGCTCGGCGCCCGCATCCGCGACGGCTCCTTCGACACCCTGCTCGTCCGCCCGGCACCGGTGCTGGCCCAGATCGGCGCGGACCGGTTCGCGCTGCGCCGCCTGGGCCGGATCACCCAGGGCGGCCTGGTGCTGGGCTACGCGCTGCTCCACGTCGACGTCAACTGGACTTTCGGCAAAGTGCTGTTGGTGCCGGTGATGCTGGTCTGCGGTGCGGTGATCTTCGGGGCGCTGTTCGTGGCGGGCGCGGCCTTCCAGATCCTGGCGCAGGACGCGGCCGAGGTGCAGAACGCGTTCACCTACGGCGGCAACACCCTGCTGTCGTATCCGCCGGTCGTGTTCGGCAAGGACTTCGTGCGGGGCGTGACCTTCATGCTGCCGCTCGCCTTCGTCAACTGGGTGCCGGCGTCCTATGTGTTGGGGCGGCCGTACCCGCTGGATCTGCCGCCGGGCGCGGAGTTCGCCTCGCCGCTGGTGGCGCTCGCCTGCTGCGCGCTGGCCGGGCTGGCCTGGCGCGCCGGGCTCAAGTCGTACCGAAGTACTGGGAGTTGAGGGTGACAGAGCAGGCGTTCATCGAGCTGGACCGCGTCGAGAAGGTCTTCGACGTGCGCAAGAAGACCGGGTTCATGAAACGGGAGCGGCGGCAGGTGCGCGCCGTCGACTCGATCTCCTTCGGTGTGGCGCGCGGTGAGATGGTCGGCTACATCGGTCCGAACGGCGCCGGGAAGTCGACCACCATCAAGATGCTCACCGGCATCCTCACCCCGTCCGGGGGCCGGCTGCGGGTGGCCGGCATCGACCCGTCCCGCGAGCGCACCCGGCTCGCGCACCGCATCGGCGTGGTGTTCGGGCAGCGCACGACCCTGTGGTGGGACCTCCCGCTGATCGACTCGTACAAGCTGATGCACCGCATGTACCGCATCCCCGACGCCCGTTACGCCGAGAACCTCGACCGCTGTGTCGAACTCCTCGAACTGGGCGCCCTGTTGGACGTCCCCGTACGTCAGCTCTCCCTGGGCCAGCGGATGCGCGGCGACATCGCGGCGGCCCTGCTGCACGACCCCGAGGTGCTCTACCTCGACGAGCCGACCATCGGCCTGGACGTCATCTCCAAGGCCAAAGTACGGGAGTTCCTGCGGGAGTTGAACGCCGAGCGCGGTACCACGGTCCTCCTCACCACCCATGACCTCCAGGACATCGAGCAGTTGTGCTCCCGTGTGATGGTCATCGACCACGGGCGCCTGATGTACGACGGCCCGCTCACCGGGCTGCACGAGGCGGGGGAGAGCGAGCGGACCCTGGTGGTGGACCTGGAACGGGAGTTGCCGCCGATCGAGGTGCCGGACGCGCGGGTGGTGAGGGTGGAGGGGCCGCGCCAGTGGCTGGCGTTCCCGGCGTCGGAGTCGGCGGCGCCGCTGGTCGCGCGGATCGCGGCGGAGTACCCGATGGTGGACCTGTCGGTACGCGAGCCGGACATCGAGGCGGTCATCGCGAAGATGTACGCCGAGCAGGCGGAGAAAGCGGCCTCCTAGCCGCTCGCGGTTCTTCGCGGTTCTTCGCGGCTCTTCATGGCTCTTCGTGAAGTGACCCTCATGGCCCTGCGCGGAGCGACCTCGTAGGCTGCTCCGTATGACCGACGACGCAGTCCCGGAGCTCCGCGCATCCGACGCCGACCGTGAGCGAGTCGCCGAGGTCCTGCGCGACGCCCTCGCGGAGGGCCGCCTCGACATGGAGGAGTTCGAGGAGCGGCTGGAGGCGACGTACAGCGCGCGGACGTACGGCGAACTGACGCCCATCACCCGCGACCTGCCGGCCGCCGGCGTGACCCCGCCGCCGGTGAACATGGTCAAGGAGCCGGTGGGCAGCGGGAGTTGGGCCGGGCGGATCGTCGGCGGCGAGGGGTCCTCGACCGGCGCGGTGGCCATCATGTCCGGGTTCCAGCGCAAGGGCCGCTGGACGGTCCCGAAGCGGTTCACCGGCTTCGCCTTCTGGGGCGGCGGCGAGATCGACCTGCGCGAGGCGAACTTCGCGGACCGCGAGGTCGAGATCAACTGCATCGCGATCATGGGCGGTGTGCAGGTCGTCGTGCCGCCGGGCGTCGAGGTCGTCGTCCGGGGCATCGGCGTCATGGGCGGCTTCGACCACAGCCAGGAAGGCGTGCCGGGCGACCCGGGCGCCCCGCGCGTGATCGTCAAGGGCTTCGCCTTCTGGGGCGGGGTCGGCGTGGAACGCAAGGTCACCCGGGCGGAACGGCAGCGCCTCAAGGAGGAGCGGCGCCAGGAGAAACTGGAGCGCGGCTCCTCGGCGAAGGAGCTCTACGGCTCCCGCCACGACGCCCTGTCCGACCTGGACGACGCCCATCGCGACGCCATGGACATCCACCGCGACGCCATGGACATCCACCGCGAGGCGACACGCCGTCGGCACGAGGAGCGCAGGGAACGGCACGAGGAGCGGCGCGAGCGGCACCGGGAGCGGCGGGAGCGGCGACACCGGGACTGGGACTGAGGGTTTGCGGTCGGCGGCTGCTCACAGCTCCGCCGGAAAACAGCTGGGCCGGATGACAGCTCCGCCGGATCACAGCTGGGCCGGAACCGCGCCCTTGAGGTCCGCCAGGTCGATGGTGTGCGCCATCGTCCGGTACCCCCGGTCGTTGGGGTGGAGGTGGTCGCCGCAGTCGTACTCGGGGGCCAGCCTGCGCGGGTCGTACGGGTCGCGCAGGGCCTTGTCCATGTCGACGACGGCGTCGTAGACCGTGCCGCTCCTGATCCCCGCGTTGATCTCCTGGCGTACGGCGTCCCGGGCCGCCGAGTAGCGGGGGTGGCCGCCGAAGGGCATCAGGGTGGCGCCGACGACCTTGATGCCGTGGGCGTGGGCCCGGCGGACCAGGGTGCGCAGGCCGGCGAGGACGCGGTCGGCGTCGGCGCTGTGCAGGACGTCGTTGACACCGAGGTCGATGACGACGACCTTGACGTTCGGGCGGCCGAGGACGTCACGGGTGAAGCGGACGAGGCCGCTCTGGTTCTCGGCGGGGCGGCCCGACCGGCTCGCGAGGGTCTGGTTGCCGCTGATGCCCTCGTTGACGACGCTGTAGCGGGGCACGCCCTGCCCGGCGGTCACGGCCGCCCGCAGCCGTTGCGAAAAGGCGTCCGGCCAGCGGCGGTTGGCGCTCTCCGTCGAGGTGGACCCGTCGGTGATCGAGTCGCCGAACGCGACGACCGTGCCGTCCGCCTGGTCGCTCAGGACGTCCAGTGCGGTCAAGTAGCGCCAGATCGCGGTGCGTTGGCGGTACGGCGTGCCGGTGGCGTCCTCGGTGCGGTCGCCGTCGGCGAGGTAGGAGATCTGCCGTGCGTACGGGTGGTAGGTGGCCGGTCCCGACGCGGTGGGGGAGTAGGTGGTCACCAACATGTCGGCGCCCTGCGGGACTTGGAGGCGGACGGCGTCGCTGAGCACCTGCTTCCCGGCCGGGATCGTGACGGAGGTCGCGCCGCCGAAGGTCAGCCGGCGCATGGTGCCCTCGGCCGCGGCCGAGCTGTTGTCGGCGGCGGCGACGGCGATCGAGGCGTGGGTGAGGGTGAGCGGGGTTTGGCCGTAGAGGTTGGACAGGGTGATCCGGGCGGCCGTGCCGCCGGCGCTCGTGCGGACGATGTTGCGCACCGAGCGGCCCGCCATGCCGGTCTCCTCCGTGCCGTCCTCGCCGGCCACCGGGGCGGCGGCCCAGGAGTCGACCCAGGTACCGGCGGAGGCGGGGGCGGCGGAGTTGTGCGGGGAGCGTGCTCCGGAGGAGTTCCTCCCGTCGTCGCCGCCGCTTCCGTCGCCCGCGGCGGCCCCGACGTAGATGCAGGCGGAAAGGACCGCGATCAGGGTGATGATCGCGGTCAGCAGGGCACGCTGCTTGGCAGGGGACGCCCCCGTGCCCCCGGCGGGTCGCTCGGTCACGCGGTACGGATCTCCTCGGGTGAGTGGCAGGGCCCTGCCATTTTGCCCGTTCGGGTGACGGCGGGAACTCCTGTTCCGTTCCGGGAGTCGGTCAGGAAGGGACAATATGCACGGTACCGGCGAACGGGTGGAGCGGATGGATCGGACAGCAGCGGGGGCGGGGACCGAGAGTGACGGGTCCCGTCGCACGATGACCACGTTCAGCGCGGCCGACGAGGAGAGACAGCGCGGCGTCCGCCGGATGAAACTGACGGCACTGGCCCTGTTGCTCTTCGTGGCGGTTGTGTACGTCCTCGCGAAGTGGGCGTCGCACTCGGGCGCCGGCCCCTGGGCGGGCTATGTCGCCGCGGCGGCCGAGGCCGGCATGGTCGGCGCGATGGCCGACTGGTTCGCGGTCACGGCCCTCTTCCGCCGCCCGCTCGGCCTGCCCATCCCGCACACCGCGATCATCCCCACCAAGAAGGACCAACTGGGCGTCTCGCTCGGCGAGTTCGTCGGCGAGAACTTCCTCTCCGAGGAGGTCGTACGGCAACGTCTGCGCGCGGTCGGCATCGGCAGCCGCCTCGGCGCCTGGCTGGCCGTACCGGACCACGCGGACCGGGTGACGGCCGAGCTGTCGGCGGCTCTGCGGGGCGCCCTCACGGTGCTGCGGGACTCCGACGTCCAGGCGGTCGTCGGCGAGGCGATCACCCGCCGTGCCGACGCCCAGGAGATCGCGCCCGGCATAGGGAAGACGCTCGAGAAGATCGTCGCCGACGGCGGTCACAAGCGGGTCGTCGACCTGATCGTCGCCCGCGCGCACGACTGGCTGGTCCTGCACGACGAGCAGGTCATGGACGCGGTCGAGGGCGGCGCGCCCGGCTGGACCCCGAGGTTCGTCGACAAGCGGATCGGCGAGCGCGTCTACAAGGAGCTGCTCCGCTTCGTCACCGAGATGCGCGACATGCCCTCCCACCCGGCCCGCGGCGCCCTGGACCGCTTCCTCGCCGACTTCGCCGCCGACCTCCAGTCCGACACGGAGACCCGCGCGCGCGTGGAGCGCCTCAAGGGCGAGGTCCTGGGCCGCGGCGAGGTCCAGGACCTGATCGCCAGCGCCTGGACGTCCGTACGCTCGATGATCGTGTCGGCCGCCGAGGACGAACGCAGTGAGCTACGGCTGCGGGTGCGGGCCTCGCTGCTGTCGCTGGGCGCGCGGATGGCCGTCGAACCGAAGCTCCAGGCGAAGGTCGACGGCTGGGTCGAGGGCGCGGCGGTGTACGTGGTCACGACGTACCGCAAGGAGATCACCTCCCTCATCACGGACACGGTGGCCGGCTGGGACGCGGAGCACACGACCCGGAAGATCGAGGCGAACATCGGCCGTGACCTGCAGTTCATCCGGATCAACGGCACGGTGGTGGGGTCGTTGGCGGGGTTGTTGATCTATACGGTGTCGCGGGTGGTGGGGGTGTAGGGCGAGTTCTTCGGTGAGGTTTCCGGTGGGGTTTCCGGTGAGGTTTCCGATGGGGTCCTCGGCGGGGGCTTCGGGTTGAGGCTGGGTATCTGAGTACGCGTACTCTGTCGCGCCCCTGCTGGTGCGGGAACCCTCGTACACATGACCGAGAAGTTGCTGAGCCCCCTGCGGACGCGCCCCTGGCCGGAGCGCTGGCTGACCCGCGTGCTCGGTGCCGGGGTCGCGACGGCGGCGTACGTGGTGTGTGTCCCGTCGGGGACGGTGCCCGCGTCGGAGGACGCGCCCGGTGGTGGGGTGCCGCTCGCGGTGATCCTGGTGTGCCTGGCGGGCTACTTCGGCCGGCGGGACGACCTGGCCTGGCCGTTGCTGCTGGTGGCGGTGCCGCCGGCGGTGCTGATGTACATGTCGTTCGAGTCGGCACAGCCACTGGAGTGGGCCTTCGCGACGCTGGTGATCGCGGCGGGGGCGCTGGTCGCGGCGACGGTGGGACGCTGCTTCAGGCCCCGCCGGGAGGACCCGACGGACGGCTTGCTGTGCGCCGCCCACCGATCGTGAGGAGCCGTACCCGATGACCGTCCGGGGGAGTGCCGGGGGGTGGTGAGTGCGTCACCCGGCCACCGGCGCGGGGTGAGTCGGACGCCCTCGCGACCGACGGAGTCACGCGTGCCGGTCGGCGACCGCCCAGGACGCGAGGGCGACGGCGCCGGCGACACCGAGGACGGCGGGCCAGGCGCCCACCTTCTTGGCCAGCGGGTGGGACCCGGCGAAGGCGGCGACGTACGCGGCGGTGAGGGCCCCGGCGGCCTTCCCGCCCGCCTGCTGCCGCCACTGCTGCGCGGCGGCGGCCCCGGCCACGGCCAGTACGACCCCGCCGAGCTGCCGCTTCCTGGTCCAGCGGGCCACGCCGTACCCACCGACGAGCCCGCTCGCGGCGACCACCGCGCTGGGAACGCTCGGGACCTTGGCCATGACGTGCCTCCTGTCTTTTGAGTATCCGTACTCATGCGCGGGATGCGCCCTGCGGCGCAGGCTGATGCCATGACCGCCCTGCGGATCCACCGAGTGCACGTGTCCGTCCCGCGCGCCACGGACACTACTGCCGCCGCCCTGTTGGCTCTCACCGAGGGCTTCCTTCTGTTCCTCCACTGGTTCGACTACGCGATGTCCGGCTTCAGCGGCGACCCCGGGGAAGTCGCCCGCGCGAGCCTGACCCTCGCCCACTGGGGCTTCGGCCTCGCCCTCGGAGCCGCGCTCTGCGCGGCGACCGCGTCTCTGCTCGGCCTGCGCCGTACTGCCTGGGTCCAGGCAGCGGCGGCGGTGGTTCTCCTGCTGGTGGCAGGGGCGCATCTCTGACTGGCCTGCGGGTGGCGGAAGGCGGTCGCCTCCGGCCGGGCCGGTGGACGAGAGCGGGTGCGGACCCGAGACGCCGTTCCGGGGCCGCACCCGCTCTGTTCCGCCTGTTGTTCTGTATGTTCCGCCCGTTTCGTCTGTTCTGTGGGACGTCAGCGCCTCACGAGGACAGCCACTCCGTGGCGTTGAGGGCGAGGGCGGCGTTGGTGGCGCCGGTGTCGTTCCAGCCGTCGTAGAGCGTGTTGCCGGACTGGCCGGTGCCGTCGTCGATCGGCGAACTGTCGCCCCAGAACGCGACCTTGCCGCTGCCGTAGGTGCTGGTCAGGAAGAACGCGCCGGTGTTGCCCGAGTAACCGCTGCGGTAGACAAGGCCCTTGACGGCGGAGTTGTCGGCGGGCGTGAGGGTGGCCGTCGTGCCGTTGGCGATCAGGCTCTTGGTGACGGTGCCGAAGGAGCCGTGCAGTACGGGGTCGCTGCTGTCGGTGATCGCCTTCGGGTAGCCCGAGCTGATGTTGAGCGAGTCGATCGAGAACCCGAACGGGTCGGCGCTGTCCACGCTGTTGTTGGTCATCAGGTCGTTGAGGATCTCGACCGCGTCGTAGCCGTCGTTGTTGCGGTCGGCGCCGGTGTGGTCGGAGATCATGAACAGCCCGCCGCCGTTCTGGACGAACTTCATGATGGCCGTCTTCTCGGCGGTCGTGAACTTGGTGTTCGGCTCGGGCAGCACGAGCGTGTCGAAGTTCGACAGGTCGTTCGCCGACGAACCCCCGTAGGTCAGCGCGCTGGTGGCGGTCTTGAGGCTGTAGTCGCCGGTCTTCTGCAGCGCGATGCCCCACGATGACAGCGCCCCGGTCCAGTCCTTGTCGGAGGACGGCGAGGAGTTCTGGGCCAGCGGGTCGGGTTTGCTCGTGGAGATGATCCAGTCGGCGTTGCCCGCCTCCTCGGCGTGCCCGTCGTCGAACAGGACGCGGTGCGTGGTGGCCGCGGCGGCGGGGGTGACGGTGGACGCCTGCACGGCGGCGCCGGCGGCGAGCAGACCGAGCACGGTGAGGGCGGTGGTGAGTTTACGGCGTGACGTGGACTTGACAAGGCTGAGCATCCGGTGAACCTCCGTGAGTGGGGGATTCCATGAGTGGGGGGTGGAGTGAACAGGGGGTGCGGGTGCGGGTGTGTACACGTGTCGATGTGCTGATTGTGGTGAATCTTCGGGTGAATCTTCGCGCGTAGAACGGCAGTTGAAAGATCACCGGTCGACACAAGGGAGGACGGTACACATGGGATCGGGAACGGCGGGAGGGCCTCCCGGCGGTTCACGTAGATCTCTTACTCGGCGGTGCGGGCGGGAGGAAACGGCGCGGTGCCGGGCGCAGTGACGCATGGCGGCCCGGCACCGGATCGTGAACGCGGGGCGTTACCGGACTGCTTACCTGACGTCGACGAAGTCGCCGGGCGCTGTCGCCGCGGCGGTGGTCGCGGTGCCGGCGAAGACGTAACGGTAGTAACCGTCCACCGTGGCCTTGGTGGTGGTCGTCAGGACGCCGGTGCTGTTGGTCTTGACCGTCTTGAGGGTGGTGTAGGTGCTGCTGCCCTTCTTGCGGAACTGCAGCTTCGCGGGCTGGGACGCGTAACCCGCGTACTTGCCCGTCGACCAGTTCGCGCGGGCCAGCTTGCCCGTGACCGTGATGGTCTTCCCCTTCTTGACCGGCTCGGGCGTCGCGTCGGCGGTCAGCGTGGAGGCCTTCTTGATCGAGGCGGTGGCGACGTCGTCGTTGTAACTGGCGTTCGCGTACAGGTCCCAGGCCCCCAGGAACAGCTTCCAGGTCCCGGCCACCCCGTTGTCCTTCATGTCGGTGGCGGGGTGGATGTTGAAGACGGCCTTGCAGGTGTACGTGCCCTGGGTCGCCGTCTCCGTGCAGTTGGGGTCGTCGTCCGTCCCCAGCCCACCGGTGATCCCGTCCGTGGTCGAACTGTCCGTGCCCTGCCACAGGAACGCCTCGGTGAGCGCGACACCGTTCTGGTCGGTGGCGGTGTACGTGACGGTGACGGTCTTCGTGCCGGTGGTACCGAGGACGATGTCCTTGCCGCCGTTGATGACCGCGTGCGAGAACTTGGTGTTGCCGAGCGAGTCTCTCGGCTGAACGGCCTTCGCGGCGAAGGACGTTATCTCCGCCGCCGCCCCTGTACGCTCCGCCGCCTGGGCGGCCACCGGAAGCGCGAGCACGGACAGGACGACGGCACCGGACACGGCAGCAGCCGCAACGCGTATACGCATGAAACCCCCACAGGAACCTGAGAGGCCCGCCCAAGTCTCCCCTTGGCCGGGCCTGTTGATCTCCGCATCATATGAACCCAGGTCGGAAATGGTGAAGATCTCTTGTGCAATAAGTGCGTAACGGGCAGTGGGGTTCGGGGAGTTGGTAGCCGCCCCCCTGTCGCCGGCGCCGCTGCCGATCAGTCGTTGCTCCAGAAGGCAAGGGCCTTGCCGATCAGACTCCTTGCCGAGTCGCCGTAGTGCGCCGCGCCGCCGAGGGCATCGAACGCCTTGTGGTGAAGGGCCAGTTCACCGGCATCGGTGATGTCCACGCCGCAGGACACGAGTTCGTAGTCGACGCGGTCCTCACGCATGTTGAACCCGGGCATGGGCACGATGCCGAAGTCGGCGGTGGCAGGGAGGATCCCGAGTTCGAGCGAGGGGAGGTCGATCTCGCGGAGGAGCCGCTCCAGTTGCTCGCGCATGACCTGACCGCCCCCCACGTTCGTGTACAGGGCCTGTTCCCCGAGGACCACGTCATAGCGATGCTCACCGTCGTACAGCACCTGCTGTCGCTCCATGCGCTTGGCCACTCCCGCCGCCACGTCGTCCGGAACTCCGAGGAAGTCGACGACGCGACGCAGGATCACGGTCGCGTACGCCTCGGTCTGGAGCGTGCCCCAGATCATGTGGGGGACGTATGCCTTGCCGTGCCGAGTCCGCTGATACCAGCCGATCACCTCGTTCTGGATGTCTTCCGTGCCGGTGGAGAGGCGTTGTTGCCATGGGATCGACCTGGTCACTGCACGTTCCCTTCGGTTGCTGACGGTGAACGAGCCGGGCTCGACCGTACCGAGGCCAGCGACCCTCATGGTCCGCGCCCGGCCTACTCGTCGCAGTCGGAACGCTGGACGCCGCGGACGCCCTCATCAAGGCGTGGGACCTGGACCACAGCGAGGTATGGGGCATGAGCCCCTTCGGTGGCAGTACCAGCGACTCGGTGTGGGCCAGGATCGACCCCCGTGTCTTCCTCGGTGACAGCCGTCAACTCTCGCGCGTGCAGGCGGCGTTCATAGCCGCCTATCACCTCCCGAGGGCCGGCACTGTGGTTGTGGGCACTGATGAGCCCGCCCATCTGGGCGAACTCGTCGGCGCCCTGGTCGGCGAGGTCGAGGAACGAACGGTCCAGGAGTACCGGAGTCTCCTGCGGGACCGTTCACGCGATCAGCCGGTCTGAAGCTCCTTGATGACCTGTTCGGCCATACGCCGGGCGGGTTCCAGCCGAGGGTCTTCCGGATGCGCGTACGGCCCGAGGATCTTCGAGCAGGCGAACAACGTCATCACCTTGCCGTCCCGGCTCTCGAAGTCGGACCGGCGCTCGTGCCATACGCGATCGGCCAGAGCCGGGACAGCAAGGGAACTCGCCCACAGCGAGGCCGAGTCCAGCCCCAGCGGCGCGTTACCCCAGTCCTCCCAGTCGAAGAGACTGAACGCCGGAGCGGTCATGTTGGCCCAGTTCAGGTCCGCGTGGGCCGGCACCCACTGCTCGATGGTCGTATCGAAATCGTCGGAGAAAACATCGCGGATGGACTCGGTGACCCGGGCCTGGGTGATGGTGTCGGTGTCCGGTGTGGCGATCCGCCTCGTGCTCTGGGCCGCCAGCGCGTCCAATGACGCGTTCAACGCCTCCCACCAGTCATCCGGCAGCTCCGGGGCTTCGCTCAGGATGGCGTTTCCGACAGGAGCCCCTGGCAGGAGCTCGGTTTCGTCGGCTCGCCACAACACCGGCTCGTCCGTGGCCCGCCAGACGACACATCCGTGCCATTCGGGCTGGGCGATGCCCTTCAGAGGGGCGGCACTTTCCGTCCCGTTCCAGCCCTGGTTGGAGATCTTGTCGAGCAGGCGCCGCTCGATCCGCACCCATGTGTCGCGGTCTGTTCTGGCCCCCACAGATCGGCGCTTGCGCACCATCGTGCCCGGGAGCAGCCCCACTTGGAGAGACCGCTCGATGCGAGCAAGAACCTCGTCAACCGGTTGTACGCGTAGGTCGACAGCCTGACCCGTGGAGACCGAGAGCGCCATGGACGCGACCGTAGCAGTGGTGGGGCGGAGGTGCTCGACGCCTCTGGTTGTCGGCGATGACGACGCGGATACCGAGCTTGCGTAATCCCGACAGCGCCGGGCGGATGGCGTCGTACAGATCTGTCACGTCCAGGAACTCACCTTGCTCTACCGCTTCGCGGGCGCCGCATTTGGCGGTGATGTCGATGCTGGGTCGGGCGAGGCGGAAGGCGCGCCGACGGCTGCCCTGTAGCTCAACAGCACGCGGCGCTCTGGGAGTTAGTGGCAGGATCTGCCGACATGGAGTTCTCCGAGGTGGTCCGTCGCAGGCGCATGATCCGCCACTACTCCGACAAGCCGCTGACCTCGGAGGTGATCGAGCGCATCCTCACCTCCGCGCTACGAGCCCCCTCGGCCGGCTTCTCCCAGGGCTGGGCGTTCCTGGCCCTGACCGACCCGGCCGACCGCGCCCGCTTCTGGCCGTTCGTCCCCACCAGGGTCGAGAACACCCCGACGATGCAGGACGCCCCGCTGGTCGTAGTACCCCTGGCCCACAAGTCGGCGTACCTGGAGCGCTACGCCGAACCCGACAAGGGCTGGGAGGACCGCGCCGAGGCCCGCTGGCCCGCGCCGTACTGGTACATCGACACGGGAATGGCCTCCCTGCTGATGCTCCTGACCGCGGTCGACGAAGGCCTCGGCGCCTGCTTCTTCGGCATCATGCCGGAGCATCTGCAGCCGTTCCGGGCGGAGTTCGGGGTGCCGGACGAGTACGACCCGATCGGCGGGATCACGGTGGGGTACCGGGCTGAGGATGTTCCCGAGCAGAGTGGGCGGGTCGCGGAGCGGCGGCGGGGTGTGGAGGATGTCGTTCATCGGGGGCAGTGGGGGCGGCACGCTTGAGAGGAAGCCAGCCGAAGGGTCTGGGAGCGTTGCGTTGGCTCGGGTGAGAGCTGCAGGTCGGCAGGCGTAGCGTTTTCATATCATCCACCGGCAACATCAAACCTGTGGCGGATACACTCTCCGGTATGACTGACTTGGACGAATACGTCGATGAGTCCGGCGAGGACGAGCAGGACCTCTCGACTTGGGATGATGACGAAGCCGCAACGACGACGGTTGACTGGACAGTTGAGACCGTCGTGAGTCAAATGCGCAAAGGCCGCATTGACCTCAATCCGAGCTTCCAGCGCCGAGACGCGTGGACCAAGGTCGCCAAGTCCCGGTACATCGAGTCACTGGTTCAACGCTACCCGGTGCCCCAGATTGTTCTAGCTGAAGATCAGAATACGCCCGGTCGATATATGGTTATCGATGGTAAGCAGCGCCTTCTCGCGATTCGGCAGTTCTGTGCGGATCCGACTGAATCACGCGACATTGAGTGGCTGCCGGAGCGGCTGAAGCTCACTGGTCTGACGGAAACCAAGAAGCTAAATGGAATAACTTATGACGAGATGCAGGAAGGGTACGCGGTCGAGGCTGTCAGGTTCGAAAATGCCACGATCCGGGCGGTCTTGCTGCGTAAGTGGCACAGTCAGGATTTCCTGTACACCGTTTTCTATCGTCTCAATTCAGGTAGTCTGAAGCTTTCCCCGCAAGAGTTGAGGCAGGCGCTCTTCCCTGGGAAGTTTATGGACTTCGTGGATGAACGGTCTGGTTCTAGCCTTGCGCTGCGGGCGCTTTTGAACAAGAGTAAGCCGGACCGCCGTATGGTGGATGCGGAACTCCTTCTAAGGTTCCTAGCATTTCACTTTGGCGTTCAACCCTACGAAGGGAATCTTAAGAATTTCCTGGATGGGACGGCAAAGGTTCAAACGGCAACTTGGGATTCTGATTCTGGAGCGAAGGCCCGAAAGGCGGCCGATGCACTGGATTCCGCAATTGAAGCAGCCCGTGAAATCTTTGGCGATGATGCATGCAGGAAGTTCGCTCGTGGCCGATTTGAGCGCTCCTTCAATAGGGCGATCTTTGACGTGCAGATTCACTTCTTGGTCAATCCGCAGATCAGGCAGTGGCAGTTGGAACACGCGGACGACGTGAAGGCCGAGTTTCAGCTCCTCTGCGAAGAGGATCGCAACTTCATTGACGCTGTCAGTAGTACGACGAAGACGCCGCTCGCTGTGAAGACCCGATTCACCGCCTGGGGGCAGCGGCTCCAGGTTATGTCGGGAATTCAGGCAGATCTTCCGGATAGTGTAATCGCACTGTCTGAGGTGTCTTGAGGTGACTCAGTGGAAAGCTGTTTCCTCGCTTGAGTCGAACGTCAAAGCCGTTGCTCGGGAGCTGCGTATGTTGACCAGCGAGGGTGGAATCGCACCCGATCCAGTCGACATGTCAGACGAGTACTTTGACGATGTCCGCGTTCGAGTTAGAGCATTTCTCATTCTCTGTAGCTCCGAACTGGAGGAGTTCATAGAGACCCAGTGCTTGGAATATCTGGCCCGCTGGGCGAGAGATGATGATAAGGCGATGCAGCATCATTGTCTGCACGCTCTCACCATTCATTTTCGGAGAAATATCGGAAACCTGCTGGAAGGGCAAGGATACTTCGTCGACTTCTATGCCTCTCCAGCTCAGGTGAAGAAAATGAGACCGGGTGGCGGAAAGATGAAGCAGACCGACGTCGACGATGTTCCCATCTTGAACAGGAAGACCCTGATCGGGCGAGTGAGTAACTGGTACCGAGATGATGTTGTTGGTGCCAGTCATGGGATATCTGACAAAGATCTGTGTCGCCTGCTTGAGCCCCTGGGATTCAGTAAGGCATTGGTGCGGGAGGAGTGCTCAAGCTTGGTTGCGGCGCTTCGAAGCTTGGCTGCGGGACGAGGTGAAGCAGCACACCGATCCACGACTGCTGGAAAGTATCCTTATCAAAGCCTCCCCAGCCCGATCTATCAGCAGATGTCCGTCGGGGACGCCTGGGAGAGATGGATCGCGGTCAGGGATTCCCTTTCGGAGCTCCGAGACCTTCTGGATCGTTCTCTGACAATGGTAATTGACTAGGGTAGTCGGGACACGATCTTCGGCGCGGCTCTCATTGCGTCGGAGGTTGCATGGGGATTCCTTGATCGAGTCGGTGAGTCTTCAGGCCGGTTTGAAGCCGTGTTCCTCAGAGTTGTGACATCCGGCCGTCCTGCAGGGCGGTAGTGAACGCACGCCAGGCCTGTCTCCGGACGGTGAGCGAAGAACCGCTCTTGTTCTTCGAGTCACGTATCAGAGCCCCACCTCTTGTGCGCGCGCACTCGACGCACTCCGTCCCGGTGCCCCCGCTGTACGAGGACTTGAACCACTGGTGCGTCGAGGGCACTGACATCAGGACTCCTTGCTTATGCGGTGGACGATGTCCGTGGAGGACTCAAAATCGAGTGCCTGTGCGCTGAGGTACTCGAACGCCAACCTATAACGCCCCAACTCCTGGGGCTTCTCCATGAAGAGGCCGCCGCTGAGCAGGTCCACGTACGCCACGTCCAGATCCGGTGTTGGACCTCGCAGGATGGCGAAGCTGCCGACTGCCGCTGCGTGTGCGCCCTTTGAGAAGGGGAGTACTTGAACAGTGACATGAGGGCGCTCAGCCAGGGTAAGTAGGTGTCCGAGTTGTTCTCGCATGACCTCGCGCCCGCCGACCTGGCGACGGAGCGCCGCTTCGTCGATCACGCACCAGATGCGCGGTGGTTCGTCTCGGTCGAGTAGCTCCTGGCGCTTCATGCGGATGTCGACCATATGCTGCACTTCGCGCTCCGGGCACTCCACTTCTGAGGCTCGGTGCACTGCTTCGGCGTAGGCGCGCGTCTGGAGAAGCCCGGGAATGTACATGCACGCGTAGTGATCTTCGCGCACGACCTCGTCCTCAAGTGTGAGCATGAGGTTCATGGAGTCAGGGATGGGGTCGGCGAGTGATCGCCACCAGCCTTGGATCTTGGCGCCCTTGGCCAGCTCGACGAGGGCGAGGCGTTCTGCGTCGGAGGCTCCGTATACGCGGGAAAGGGCGTCAACGGCCGGCCACTTGACCGTCCCCTCCTTCGTCTCATAGCGACTCAGCGTTGCCTTTGAGATGCCGACGCGAGCACCTGCCTCCTCCAGGGTCAGGCCTTTGGATTCGCGGAGTCGGCGCAGGTCTGCGCCCAACTGGCGCCTTCGCGTGGTGGGTCCAACTGTCATGCTTCCAACCCTTCATGTCGATCTATCAGATCGTGCTGGTTGTTCGAGTCTGGCGGCAAGACAGCGCGCGCCGGGGGCGCGCGATGCCGATGCGCGCTCCTTCTCACGCAAAATGAGAGTTCCATTTTGAGAGTTCCAGTGCAATCCTCAGTGTGAAGGTAGTTACCCATCGAGACCTGCCGTGCAGGTGGAGGGGTTGGGACATGGACTGCACTACGTGCACGCCGAGGAAGGCCTGGGAACTCCCGTTTCTGGCGGAGCCTGAGGAAGTGGCAGCGCTGCGGCGGGTGTTACGGATCCACCTGAGGATCTGGGGGCTGCAAGAACTGACCGTCGAGGTCCAGCTCTGCGTCAGCGAGCTCGTCTCCAATGTGATCACTCACGTGGGCGCAGGTACCCCGACCACCCTCGGCGTCTCTATGAACGGCACTCGCCTGCGCATCGAGGTCCACGACCCTGATACGCGCGCCCTGCCGACGCTCGTGGGCGCGACCGACGATGCGGAAACTGGGCGGGGTATGGCTCTCGTAACGGCCGTCACTGACCGTTGGGGTGTTCAGCTCCTCGCTGACCGGAAGGTGACGTGGTGCGAGTTCGCCACTGGTCTGAACGCATCCGACGGGCACTGCAGTAGTGGACGCGCAAGCCGGCTTGGGTTGGCAGCGACGGAGGCAGTGGCGATCGATGCCATCTCTGATCTTCTGCACTGGCTTCGGGTGCATGGCCATGACCCGGAAGAGGCCCTGGATCGAGCTCAGATGCGTTTCGAGGCTGAGCTCGGTCTCGTGGGCGATTAGCTGAGCGCCGTCACCCAGCAGCAATCGCGGAGTACGTCCAGACGTCCGCCGGGAGCCCGTGCTTCAACTTCCACTTGATCGCCATCGGCTTGCTCCCGGTGTGGTCGTCGAACTCGGCAGGGCCGAGCAGCATCCACGGTTGGGCGCCCCCGATGTCAGTGCTCTTGTAGCGGCGCACGAAGAGCAGGACGTGACTGCCCTCGGCTACGTGATTCTGATAGCGCAGGCCTGTGGGAGACGTTTCCGACGTCTGATTCTGGGACTCCCAGTGGAAGAGAGCCTCGCTCAACGCGTAGTCGTGGTAGCGGGTTTGCGGAGAGAAGTCCTTCTCGTCCTTCTCCAGAGTGATGAGGAGTGCGTCGGTCTTGATCGACTCACACCACTTCACGCCCTCGCGGAAGTCGCCTGGCATGAAGCCACCGATGTAGGACTGGCCAAGGGCAGGGAGGATCTCTTCGCGGCTGTACGAGGCATGCACGGTCAGTGGAATGCCGCTCTGTCCGCCAACGCCCAGCAGCGGGATCGGGACGTGTTCCGTGTGGGCAAAGTTGTACTCCAGAACCTGGCGCACCTCGCTGCGAACCGCGTGCTGCTCACGCAGAGTTGTGAATCCGGCGTCGTAGTCTGCGAAGCCCTTTCGGGTGACGCCACCTAGCGGCCACAACTGGAAGAAGAGCATGCGGGCGTAGGCCTGGCCCTGCTCGTTGAGTTCGCCGTAAGAAGGAGCGTCGTCCGTCAGCATCCGCGTGTATGCGGCTACCCGCAGCGGATCGTCTACGTGGAGGAAGGCGGACACGCGCTTGAGGAGGGCCGCTTCGCCTTCCGGCGGCTCACCCTGCAGAAGGCCGGAGCGGCGCAGCAATCCGGTCCAGGAGTTGCCGTTGCCTCGGTAGAGCTCCTTCAGCTCGCGACCGCTCTCGTGCAGGTACCGGCTGAGCTTCGGCTCGGCGTAGTCGGCGACCTCACGGGCCAGTGCCGTGACGTTGACGCCGATCTGGTCCTTGATGTTGGCGATGATGGTTTTCTTTGCCTTCTCCTCAAGGAGGATCTCGCAGCCGGACGGCAGCCGCGGGAAGTCATGCTCGATGTTGTCCAGGAGCCGCTTTCGGGTGAGGTTCGTGAGTGCCCGGAACTGGTTCTCGAAGCGGAACTCCTTCCGGTGCTGACCGATGAAGTCCAGCACGGTAAGCACGGCCTTGTCCTCGGTGCGGCGAAGGCCTCGGCCGAGTTGCTGAAGGAAGACGGTGGCGCTGGAGGTAGGGCGCAAGAGGAGCAACGTATCCACGTCGGGGATGTCGAGCCCTTCGTTGAAGAGGTCGACCGAGAAGATCACTTGCAGTACCCCCGACCTGAGGTCTGCCAGGGCCTGTCCGCGCTCTTGGGCGGAAGACTCCCCGGATAGGGCAACGGCATTCAGGCCGGCCGTTCTGAAGGAGTCGGCCATGAAGTGCGCGTGCGCAACCGAGACGCAGAAACCCAGTGCCCGCATGGTCCCAGGATCAGTGACCTTGTCCCGGACGGCCTTCACGACCAGCAGCGCTCGTGCCGTGTTCCCCGTCAGTACGTTACTCAAAGCGCTTGCGTCATACGCCCCGCGCTTCCACTCCACTGTGCTCAGGTCAGTGGTGTCGCTGATCCCGAAGTAGTGGAAGGGGCTCAGGAGTTCGTTCTCCAGTGCTTCCCACAGTCGCATCTCGGCGGCGATACGACCGTCGAAGAACTCGTCCTGGATGTTCTTGCCATCCATGCGCTCGGGAGTCGCGGTGAGCCCGAGCAACTCAAGCGGCTGGAAGTGGTCAAGGATCTTCCGGTACGTCGGTGAGGTTCCGTGATGGAACTCGTCGATCACGATCACGTCGAAATGATCACGGGCGAGACGGTCGAGTGCTCGTGCGTTCAGCGACTGGACGCTGGCGAACACATGCGTCCAGCGCTCCGGGATCTCACCGCTGTGTAGTGACTCCCCGAAGTTCGCGTCCATCAAGACGTCTTGGTAGGTCCGCAACGACTGCTGCAAGATCTCCTTGCGGTGCGCGACGAACAGCAGCCGCAAGTCGCGGCCGTGTTTTTTCCGCAGCTGCTTGTAGTCGAGTGCAGCCATCACCGTCTTGCCGGTACCTGTCGCCGCGACCAGTAGATTCCGGTGTATGCCATGCACTTCCCGCTTGACTTCCAGCCGCTCCAGCATGTCGCGTTGATGTGGATACGGACGTACCTCAAGGCCGGACAGCGTGATCCCGCGGTCTGTAGTGGCCGTTGAAGAGGTGCCTCCTGCGATGGCCAGGGCTTCCTGGAGTCGTTCTCCATCAGCGTCGGGGTCGTACGTTTCGAAGGACGGGTCGTTCCAGTACGCCTCGAAGGTTGCCTCGAACTTCCGCAAGACGTCTGGTGTGGCAATGGAAGACAGTCGGACATTCCACTCCAAGCCATCGAGAAGCGCGGCCTTGGAGAGGTTGGAACTGCCGACGTATGCGGTGTCGTAGCCGCTCTTGCGGCGGAACAGCCATGCTTTGGCGTGCAGTCGCGTCGATCGCGTCTCGTAGTTGACCTTGACCTCGGCGTTGAACTCCCGCACCAGCCGGTCAAGTGCGCGCCGCTCGGTGGCGCCGATGTAGGTCGTCGTGATGACACGTATCGGTACGTCCCTGTTGCGAGCCGCTTGCAGGGACTGTTCGATGATGCGCAGGCCGTGCCACTTCACGAAGGCGCAGAGCAGGTCGACATGGTCAGCGGTGGCGAGCTCAGCGCGCAACTCGAAGCCGAGGCTTGGGTCCTCCGGCGAGTTGGTGATGAGAGCGGTGTCCGAGAGGGGGATACCAGGGCGCACAGCGAAGACGCCGGGCGCCTCTTGCCGAGTCAGCGCGAGGAGTTGTCGAGGGCCATCAGCCACTAGGTCCACCCACTCCTGGGCGCCTTCAAGAGTGCTGATGGACTCCAGGATGTGGTTCGCCGCGTATACCCGCTCCTCGGCTGGCAGGTTTTGCAGGACGTGTCGTACGGTTCCCGAAACGTGCCGAGCAAGGACGTGAGGCACGGATTCTGGACCCACCAGGTCGCTCACGGGGTGCCATCCGAGACGGGCGAGCTCCTTCAGCCGTTGTTCAAAGCGCAGCGTGATGAGCTGTTCGTAGAGCCCAGTGGATGGAGCGGACGCATTGCTTTGACTCGGAGACATGACCCCTGTTCCCCCGTTGAACATGCAGATGGATGATGCAGCAGTTCTATCAAGAGGCACTGACATTGACGCTGATACTCAGGTTCCGGTGGCCGTGGCTCGGGCACTGACTGACGTCCTGCTGGGCTGTCTTCCGGCTCTTCAGCTGGCGTGATAGCTCCACATCTCGGCCAGCAAGTCGTCCTGAAGGTGCACCGGCCAGATCAACCCGCTCGCTGTCGTCGCCGAGGTAGCTCGCCCGCCGAACATCGTCAGCCCCCGTGACACTCCCCATAAGCCCGCCCCGACCCACACCAACAACTAGCCCCCCGCTGCGGCGGCCACACCACAGCCCGCCCCCGAGCCGCAAGTGTCGTCGCATACTGCGGCAACAAATCAACATCCCCCGGCGAAGCCCCCTCCGACGCAGCGAACGCCTCATAAGACGGCACAGTCCCGGTAACGATCCCAAGGTTCGGCGTACCGCTGGCCGCCAGCTCCCGAAGCGACCCCTCTATCGTCGCCAGGTGCTCCTCGTGCGAGGGGTATTCCACGGCCAGCGAGGGATACGCCCCCACCAGTTCGGCCAACTCTCCCTCCGGCCAGTGCAGTACAGCCACCGGGAACGGCCGGGACAACGCCTCCCGATACGCGCCCAGTTCCGCCCGCAGCCGCGAGATCTCGGCCTCGAGTTCCGCCGGGTTGTCGGACCCGAGTGACCACACCCTCTTCGGGTCGTGCAGTTCGTCCAACGACACCGGCGACGAAGGGGATGAGTGGGACGAGTGCAACGTGTCCGCCAGCGTGTCCCACTCGTCGTGCGACACGCCCAGCATGCGCCGTACCCGGTGTCGGCCGAACAGCAACGGGTGGGTGGAGTAAGGGGGTTCGGGTACGTCCGTCAGGAGCAGAGTCACCCCCTCCGTGAACGTCTCCTGCGCCGCCTCCAACTCGTCGTGGGACTCCAGGGACTCCGCGACGATCACCCAGGGCGCGGGATCGCGAGGGGACTCCGTCCGTACCCCGTCGATGATGGCCCTGGCTTCCGCCTCGTGGCCGTACTCCCAGAGGTTCGAGGCCTTGAGGGCTCGTACCAGGTGAGGAGTTTCCAGGTCGTCCGGTGACGACAGCAGGCGGTCGTAGAGCGCGGTGGCGGCGGGGCGGTCGCCGGCCAGCTCCAGGTGGGCCGCGGCCTGGAGGAGCAGGGCCTCGGCGTCCTCGGGGTACAGGGCGGCGGTCCGCTCCAGGCGGGCCGCTTCGGCGGCGTGGTCGACGTTCTCGGCGGGCGTGTCGGGGCGCATGAACGACACGGTACTGCCGATGCCGACGCAGATGGAGGCAAGGGGAGAGATAAGCGCAGGTCGGCCGGTGAGAGTGCGGTGGGGGAGCGGCGCGGGGGCTTCCGGAGGGCCGCCGCGTGGAAAACACCGGGTGGCTTTCCGGATTCCCGCAGTTCTACGGCCGCCTCACCTCTACGGCCGCCTCTCTTTTACGGCCGCCTCTCTTTTACGGCCGCCTCGCCTCTACGGCCGCCTCACCTCTACCCGGAGACATTCGCGCTGGCCGCCAGCGGTACGCCCCCCCGCGCAGTTGCGAGCGGAGGTCGGCCGCCCTGTCTCCCGCCTCTCCCGCCTCTCCCGCCCACCCGGGCACCAGTACGGCGACGGCCACCAGCGCCACCGAACCGATCGCCGTGATCGACCAGAACGTCGCGCGCCAGCCCCACCGTTCGCCTACGAGTGCGCCGAAGGGGACTCCCAGCACGTTCGCCACCGTCTAACCGGCGAACATCACAGCCACTGCCCGGGCGACTAGGGAGCCGATGCCGAAGAACGAGCCGTGGCAGAGGGCCGCCTCGACGCGGCCCAGGAGCATCGTCGGGTAGTTCGGTGCGATCGCGGACAGCAGGTTGCCGGCCACGAACAGGGCCAACAGGCCTACCAGGACCGGCTTTTGAGGCAGCGCCGCCGTCGCCGCCGTCACCCCTGTCGCGCCCACCGCGACCGTCAGCGCGTAGCCGGAGATCAGCCAGCCCGCCGCGGCCGTGGACACGTCCAGGCCGCGGCTCACCTGCGGCAACAGCCCGGCGATCACGAACTCGGTCAGACCGATTCCGAAACCGCCGAGCGCCAGCGCGAGTAGGCCCAACCGCCCACCGCTGCCTCCGAGTTGAGCGGTCAGATCACCACTCCGTCGATCTGCAACGTCTGCACCGCCCCCGCCGCGAACGTCGCGCTCACCGTCTTGCCGCTCAGGTACGTGTCCGAGTGGGCGGTGTACAGGTCGCCCCCGCCGCCCGTCACCGTGTTCCAGCGCGGGACCAGGCCGCTCGTGCCGCCCGCCACCGTCGTGAACTTGGAGAGGTCGAAGGTGAGTTTCGTGGAGGACGAGCCCGTGTTCGCCGCCACGATCACCAGCCGCTTCGCCGACGCGTCGTAGCCCGCCGCCGCGTAGCTCACGCCGGTGTCGAGGATCGTCATGCCGGGGCGGATGTGGCGGCTGAACTGGGCCATCACGTAGTACTTCGTCTGCACCGCGCCGGCGGTGAGCGTGCTCTGGTCGTACGCGATCATCGCCCAGCCCGAACTCGGGTCCATGACCTGCCAGTACGTCCACGCCGTGGGGTGCAGCCAGCGGAAGTCGTAGAGCAGGTTGCTCGCCATCGTGAGGCCCGTGGCGTCGCTGTCGCCCGTCTCGGAGTTCCAGAGGGCCTTGCCCGCCGTTGTCACCACGTCCGTGTAGAGCAGGTCCCTACGGCCGCCCGAGCCCTGGTAGCCGTGGACGTTGACGCGGTTGACGTAGCCCTTCGTCGTGGACGAGAAGGCGCTCCAGGTCGTCCGCGCGAGGTCGTAACTCGTCTCGTCCGAGGCCGAGATCTTCGTGCTTGTCAGGCCTCGGGTGTCCAACTCGCTGCGTACGTACGGGAGTACGGCCGCCTGGACCGTCGAGTCCATGTGGCAGCCCTCCTGCGTGCCGGTCGCCGTCCACCAGCTCGACGAGGGTTCGTTGAAGGCCTCGACCGTCGCGAAGTTCACTCCCCAGTTGTTCTTCGCGTAGAGGGCGACGGAGGCCAAGTGGGAGGCGTGCTGGCGGTAGTTCCAGGACTGGAGGTTGTTGCCGCCGCCCGACGCGCCCGACGGGTTGTGGTTCAGGCACATCCACCACATCGGGGAGTTGGCGAAGAGCTCGGTCGTGGCCCCGCGTGCCGTCGCCTTCACCAGCATCGCGCGCTGGGTCGCGTCCGCCGTCCACTTCCACGCCGAGGACGTGGGGTCCTCGTTGTTCCAGTCCTGCCAGTAGCCCTCGATCTGCTTGAACGCGGGGATGTTGGCGGAGGCGACCATCGACTCGCCGCTCACCGTGTTCCAGCTGCACGCGCCGAGGTTGTAGCGGGCGATGTTCAGGCCCAGGCCGGGAAGCGAAGTGCCGTTGTACGTCGTCGACTTGGTGGTGAAGAAGATGTCGGCGAAGTCGTCCCGGGCGCCGAAGACGTTCGCCCACCAGGCCAGCGAGGTGCCCCAGCCCTCCCATGTGCCGTACGTCGTCCCCGGGGTGACCGCGATCGTCGCGTCGGCCCGTGCGGTGCCGGTCGCCAGGGCGGTGCCGAGGAGACCACCGCCCGCCGCGGCCAGCAGGGTTCTGCGTCGGATCATCTCTACTCCCGATTCGCTCAACCGCCGGTCGTCCCACCGGCGTCGGCCATCCCCCCCGGCTCGTGCCATGAGGAAGCATCGGGTGTGGTACGTGAGGTTGTCGAGGGTTGTGACACCCCTTTCTAAAACCCGTGTACGAAGGATCGAACGGGCGCCCCCGCCGCCAACGGGAGTCATGGCTCGCAGTCATGGCTCTGGTGACTTGAGGAACCGGCCCCTATCGTGCGGCCCATGCGGGTCCCCGTCGTGCAGCACCGCAGCCGTCGGCGCCGTGCGCTGCGCCGACGCGCCCTGTGGACCGGCGGCGAGTTCCTCGTCACCGCCGGGGTCGTCCTGCTGCTCCTCGTCGTCCAGCAACTGTGGTGGACCAACCGTGAGGCCCGTCGAGGCGCCGAGCATCAAGTACAGGCCCTGGAACGGCAATGGGCGACATCGACACCCACACCGGGGGTCGCGAGCGGGGATACCGGCGATGCTCCATCGGCCAACGCGGGGACCAGCGGCGGCAGTTCAGTGGGCCGGAACACGACCGCGAACACCGTCAGCCCCAACCTCTCCCAGGCCTACGCCATCCTCACCATCCCCCGCCTCCACCTCCGCGTCCCCATCGCGGAAGGCGTCAGCAAGCGGAACGTGCTCAACAAGGGGTACGTCGGCCACTACCCGGGCACCCAACAGCCGGGCCAGGAAGGGAACTTCGCGCTCGCCGGGCACCGCAACACCCACGGCGAGCCGTTCCGGTATCTCCCGCGGCTACGCCTCAAGGACACCGTCCAGGTCGAGACGAGCACGGCCACCTTCACGTACACGATCGACAAGATCCTGCCACGGACCTCCGCCGCGGACTCGGGTGTCATCCGGCCGATCCCGCGGTCGATCGTCAGGCCCGCCTACGGCTACAGCCGACCCGGCTACTACATCACCCTCACCACCTGCACCCCGGAGTTCACGTCCAGGTACCGCATGGCGGTGTGGGGCACCCTGACCTCCACTCACCCCCGGTGAACGCTCACGCCCGCTCCCGCAGCACCACCACACTCACCGCGGCCAGCACCGCGAGGGCCGCCGACACCACCATCGCGATGTCCGCGCCGTGTGCCGGACCGCTCCCGGCCGACGTGGCGATCGCGATCGTCAGCGCGACCCCGGCGCACGAGCCGATGTAGCGGAAGGTCTGCTGCGCGCCGGAGCCCATCGCGGCCCGCGCCGCCGGTACCGACTCCACGGACAGCAGCGGCAGCGCGGCGTTCAGCAGACCGCTGCCCACGCCCGCGATCACCAGTCCCGGCAGCAGTCGTGGCCAGGAACCGGAGTCCAGCGCGCCGAGCATGGTCAGGACGCCGGCCGCGTGCAGCAGGAATCCCAGGGCGAGTTGGTGCCGGGGCGGGACGCGGCCGGCGAGGCGGCGGGCCTGGAGGGCGACCGCGAAGGACAGGCCCGACCAGAGGAGGAACAGCCACGCCGTGTCCATCGCGGACAGGCCCAGCGTCTTCTGCAACAGCGCCGGCAGGAAGCTGAACAGGCCGATCACCGCGAGGCCCGTGAACAGGCCGCCCGCCGAGGAGGCCAGGAAGGGGCGGTGGCGCAGCAGGCCGAGGTCGATCATCGGGGTCGCGCCCCGGCGCTCCACCAGCGCGAAGACGCCGACGAGCAGCACGGCCGCCAGCAACAGCAGGCCCACCGGGGCGCGCAGCCAGCCGTCGCGGCCCAGCGTGAGGGCGGCCACGAGGGCGACCAGGGCCAGCCCGAAGGTGACCGCTCCGGCCAGGTCGGGGCGTCCGCCTCGTGGCGCGCGGGACTCGGACAACGTACGGACGCCGAGGGCGGCCACGACGATCGCGGCGGCGCCGAGCACGCCGTAGGCCACCCGCCAGTCGGGCATCGCGCCCGCCACCAGCGGGCCGAGCGCTATGCCACCGCTGACGAACGCGCCCCAGACGCCGGTCGCGTGCAGGCGTCCGCGCGGGGTCGGGAACGCGTGCACGATCAGGCCCAGGCTGCTGGCGAGGAGCGCCGCGCTGGCCGCGCCCTGCGCGATGCGGGTCAGGGTGAACAGCAGGGTCGAGGAGGTGAGCGCGGAGAGCGCCGTGGTGATGCCGAGGGCGAAGGTGCCGGCCAGGAAGATGCGGCGGCGGCCGTAGTCGTCGGCGAGGCTGCCGGCGACCAGGAGCAGCGCGGCGAGGCCCAGCGGGGTGCCGTTCAGGAGCCAGGCCTGGGCGGAGAGCGGGGTGTGCAGGGCGGCGGCGATGTCGGGCAGCGTGACCATCGGCGCGGTGTACGTCATCAGCGCCACGGCGGTGGCCGCGCTGGTCAGGGCGAGGGTGGCGCGGGGGTGCGCCGCGCCCGCCACGGTGACCTCGTGTTTCCCGGGAACCCCGGCGAGGGTTCGTTCACTGAACCTAGTCATGGGGAGTACTGTAACACCGTAGGTTCGTTCATTGAACCTTGGGTCGGGAAATGGCTAAGGTGGACGGCATGGCACTGGGCAAGGACTACGCGACACAGGAGTGCTCGATCGCCCGCGCGCTGGAGGTGGTCGGCGAGCGCTGGACGCTGCTCGTCGTCCGGGACGCCCTCTACGGCGTACGGCGCTACAACGACTTCCTCGTCCACCTCGGCATCCCGCGCGCGGTCCTCGCCGCCCGCCTCCAGGCGCTCACCGCCGAGGGCATCCTGGAAAAGCGCCGGTACCAGGAGTCGCCGCCGCGCGAGGAGTACGTGCCGACGGACCGCGCCGTCGCCCTGTTTCCGACGCTGCGCTCCCTCGGCCGCTGGGGCCGCGAACAGTTCGGCGAACCCCAGCTGCGCTACTTCCGGCACGCCGACTGCGGCACCGAACTCGGGCCGTACGGCGAGTGCCCCGCCTGCTCGTTCGTCGTCCCCGTCGCGGACGTCCTCATGGAACCGGGCCCCGGCGCCGACCCGGACCCGGCGGACCCGGTCAGCCGGGCCCTGCTCAAGCCGAAGCGACTGCTGCGGCCGATCGAGATCGAGCAGGCGTCGCCGCCGGTGCGGTAGGGGACGGTAGGGGTCGGTAAGGGTCGGTGAGTTCACGGTCCAGTCCGTGAACCGGGTATTGCGGACTGGACCTTGAGCTTGGAGGATCGACCAGTCCTCCGATGGCTGCACCCATCGGTCGACGGCCCGCGCGATCGATGGAGATGGTGAAGATGAAGCTGCTGCGAGTCGGTACGGCGGGGGCGGAGCGGCCCGCGCTGCTCGACGCCGAGGGAACCCTGCGGGACCTGTCCGGGATCGTCCCGGACATCGACGGGCCGCTGCTCGCCGACACCGCCGCGCTCGGCCGGATCCGCGCCGCGGCCGATGCCGGGGAACTGCCCGCGCTGGACGCCGACGGGCTGCGGGTCGGGCCGCCGCTGGCACGGATCGGCAAGATCGTGTGCATCGGGCTGAACTACCACGACCACGCCCGCGAGACCGGCGCCGAGCCGCCCGCCGAGCCGGTCATCTTCTTCAAGGCCGCGGACACGGTCGTCGGGCCGTACGACACCGTGCTGGTGCCGCGCGCCTCCGTGAAGACCGACTGGGAGGTCGAACTGGCGGTGGTCATCGGACGTACCGCCCGTTACCTGTCCTCCCACGAGGAGGCGCTCGCGCATGTCGCCGGATACGCGGTCGCGCACGACGTGTCCGAGCGGGAGTTCCAGATCGAGCGGGGCGGGACCTGGGACAAGGGGAAGAACTGCGAGACGTTCAACCCGCTGGGGCCGTGGCTGGTGACGGCGGACGAGGTGCCGGATCCGCAGGGCCTGTCGTTGAAGCTGTGGGTGAACGGCGAGTTGAAGCAGGACGGGACCACCGCCGAGCAGATCTTCCCGGTGGCCGAAGTGGTGCGCTACGTCAGCCAGTTCATGACGCTGTACCCCGGGGACGTCATCAACACCGGTACGCCGGCGGGTGTCGCGATGGGGCAGCCCGAGCCGAAGCCGTTCCTGCGGGCCGGGGACGTCGTGGAGCTGGAGATCTCCGGACTGGGGCGTCAGCGACAGGAGTTGAAGGACGCCTAGGACCGTTTGTCGGGGAGCATGGGCCGATGAACTCGGACGAGCCGGTACTCCGGGAGCTGAAGGTCCTCGACACGGCCATGCTGCTCGGGCTGGAGGAACGGGCCTGCGGGTTCGGCTTCAGCCAGCGGCTGGACCCGGGGTGGGTGCGGGCCAACGCGGCACCCGACGGGACCCACTACCTGTGGCCGGCCCTGTGGCACCGCCTGCACGAACACCCCGTCGCCCCACGCCAGTTGCGGTGCGAGCTGCTCCTCACGCTGTGTGCGGGAGACCGTGTGAGGAGCCTGCTGGACGTGACGCCGGACGACTTCGCCGCGCTGGCGCGCGTGACCTCGCGTGACGAGGGCATGCGCGCCGGCCGGCTCCTGGACAGTGCCCCGAGCCTCCGGGAATGGCTACTGGGCGGGGGCGTCCAGGGCCAGTAGGGACGCCAGCCGACGCCACGCCTCGCGCGGCAGCGTGTCGAGGGAGGCGCCGTCGATCACCTGGAGCGCCACGTGGTCCGCGCCCGCGGTGAGGAACTCGTCGATCCTGGACCGGATCCGCTTCTCCTCGCCCCACGCGAACACCGCGTCGACCAGCCGGTCGCTGCCGCCGTCCGTGAGGTCGGTCTCGGTGAAGCCGGTGCGCAGGAAGTTGTTGGTGTAGTTCGGGAGGGCGAGGTAGGGGGCGAGGGCCGCGCGGGCCAGGGTGCGGGCGCGGGCGGGGTCCGTTTCCAGGACCACCTTCAACTCCGGGGCCAGCAAAGGGGTTTCGCCGAGGACTTCGCGGGACTGGGCCGTGTGTTCCGGGGTGACCAGGTACGGGACCGAGCCCGCCGCGTGGTCCCGGGCCAGTTCCAGCGTCCTCGGGCCCAGCGCGGCGAGGAGACGGCGTCCGGCGGGTACTCCGGCCGTGTCCAGGGCGTTCAGGTAGGCGGCCAGGGCGGAGTACGGGCGGCGGTACTCGGCCGTGTTCTGGGCGTGGGCCACCCCGAGACCCAGCAGGAAGCGGCCGGGGTGGGCCGCCTCCAGCTCCGCGAATGCCGCCGCGGTCTCGGCCGCCGGGTACTGCCAGATGCTCTGGATGCTGGTCCCGACGGCGAGCCGCGAGGTCGCGCCGACGAGCGGTACGGCGTGGCGGACGGTGGTGCTGCCGCCCAACCAGACCGCGCCGTAACCGAGTTGCTCCAGCTCGGCCGCCGCCTCCGCCAACTCGCCGCGCCGGGACGGATCTTCCGAGCGCAGACCCACGCTCCAGATGCCGTACCGGCCGACCGTCTCTTTCAGGGCACTGCTCATCGATCCCGATCCCTCCGGTGTCGGACGTGTCGGCAGTCTCAACCGGCCGGAGTTCCGGGTTGATTCCGGGTGCCGGTCACTTCCGGTCGTCGCCCAGGAACTGCTCCAGCGCCTCGACCACGAACCGGTGGTCCTGCAACTGCGGCAGCCCGCTCACCGTCACCGTGCCGATCACCCCCACACCCTCGACCCTGATCGGGAACGAGCCGCCGTGCGCCGCGTACTCGTCCGGGTCGAGCCGGGAGGAGTCCTCGAAGGTGCTGCCCTTCGCGCGGAAGCGGGTGCCGACCAGGTAGGAGGCCGCGCCGAAACGCTCGACGACCTTGCGCTTGCGGTCGATCCACGCGTCGTTGTCGGGGGAGGAGCCCGGCAGTGCCGCGTGGAACAGCTGCTGACCGGCGCGGCGGATGTCGATGGCGACCGGCGCCTGGCGTTCGCGGGCCATCTCCACGAGGAGCGAACCCAGCTCCCAGGCGTCGTCGTAGGTGAAGTGCTGGAACACCAAGTGGCGTTCCTGCGCCTCCAGTTCCTCCACCGTCGGGGTGATCTCCGGGGCGATCCGCTGCGTGATCGAGGGCTTGTGCTGGGTCACAGGGTCACCGTCACTCCGTCGCGGGCGCTGCGGCGCGCGGCTTCCAGTACGTCGAGGGTGGCGGCTGCCTCCAGGGCGGTCACCGGGTTGGGGGCGCCGTCACGGAGGGCGGCGGCGACGGCCGCGTAGTACGCGGGGTAGTCGCCGGGGAGGGTCGGTTCGGGACGGCCGGCGCCGGTGAGGGGGGACTCTCCGGAGCCGATCCGGCCGTAGAGGGATTCGGGCTCCTGGCCCCACTCCTTCTCCGTGCCGGGGCGCCTGCCGTCGCGCAGGTCCGCCTCCTGGGGGTCGAGGCCGTACTTCACATAGCCCGCCTTGGAGCCCAACACGCGGAAGCGCGGGCCGAGTTGGGCGGTGGTCGCGGAGACGTACAGGTGCGAGCGGACGCCGTTCGTGTGGGTGATCGCGAAGAACGTGTCGTCGTCCGTCTCCGCGCCCGGGCGGCGGATGTCCGACTCGGCGTACACGGAGGCCGCGGGGCCGAAGAGGGTGAGCGCCTGGTCCACGACGTGGCTGCCGAGGTCGTAGAGCAGACCTCCGATCTCCGCCGGGTCGCCGGACTCGCGCCAGCCGCCCTTGGGCTGCGGACGCCAGCGCTCGAACCGGGACTCGAAACGCCATACGTCGCCCAGCTCGCCCTCGGCGATGAGCTTGCGGAGGGTCAGGAAGTCGTTGTCCCAGCGGCGGTTCTGGAAGACCGAGAGGAGGAGGGAGTGCTCCTCGGCGAGCGCGGCGAGGTCACGGGCCTCGGCGGCGGTGCCGGCGATCGGCTTGTCCACGACGACCGGGAGGCCGGCCTTCAGGGCGGTGGTCGCGAGCGGGACGTGTGTCCTGTTCGGGGACGCGATGACGATCAGGTCCAGGCCGTCCTTGTCGGTGGCGGCCCGGTCGAAGAGCTCGTCCGGGGACGCGGCGATACGGACGTCGGGGAACTCGGCGCGGGCCTGTTCCCGCCGCTCCGGGTTCGAGGTGACGACCGTGTCGAGCGCGAGGCCCTCGGTCGCGGTGATCAGCGGGGCGTGGAAGACGGAGCCTGCGAGGCCGTAGCCGACGAGGCCGACGCGGAGGGGTGTGCGAGTGGTGCGTCCAGTCATGCCGTCCACTTTCGCAACGCTGTTGCCAAAGTGCAAGTGGTGGGGACAATGGGGGTGTGAACAATGCGCGGGGCGGGACCGGGAACGGAACTACGGCGGGTGCGGCGGTGGGTGCGGCGGGTGTGGTGGGCGTGAATCTGCTCGCCCTGCGCAGTCACAACACCGCGCTGGTCCTCGACCTGCTGCGGACGGCCGGCGCGGACGGGATCAGCCGCCTCGAACTCGCGGACCGCACCGGCCTCACCCCCCAGGCCGTCAGCAAGATCACCGCCCGGCTGCGGGAGTCCGGCCTCGCCGCGGAGGCCGGCCGCCGCGCCTCCACCGGCGGCAAACCGCGCACGGTACTGCGCCTGGTACCGGAGGCGGGGCACGCGGTGGGGGTGCACCTGGACCGGGACGAGTTGCGGGTGGTGCTGGTGGACCTCACGGGGGCGGTGGTGGGGGAGCGGGGCGCTGCGCTGGATCTAGGGGCGGGGGCGGGCGTGGTGGTGGAGGCGGTGGCCCGGGAGGTCGAGGGGATGGTGGCCGGGGGCTTCCTCGGCGTGGGCGTAGCCCTCCCCGGCCCCCTCGACCACGCCCACGGCGTCCTGCACCGCGTCACAGGCTTCCCCGAGTGGGACGGGTTCCCGCTGCGGGACGCGCTCGCGCGGCGGCTCGGGGTGCCCGTCGTCGTCGACAAGGACACGAACGCCGCCGCGCTCGGGCTGGCTGTCGGCGGGGAGGGCGGGTCGTTCGCCTATCTGCATCTGGGGACGGGGCTCGGTGCCGGGCTGGTGATCGGTGGGGGTGTGCACCGGGGCGCGCGGACCGGGGCCGGTGAGTTCGGGCATCAGGTGATCCAGCTGGACGGGCCGCCCTGCGACTGCGGGAACCGGGGCTGTATCGAGGCCCTGTGCCTGGCCGCCGTGGCGCGTGGTGATCTGGACGAGGCGGCGCGGGTGCTCGGTGCGGGCGCCGCGAACCTCGTGGGCCTGCTCGACATCGACCTCGTGCTGCTGGGCGGCCGTACCGTCGCCGCCGACCCGGAACCCTTCGTGCACGGAGTCGCCGCCGTCCTCGGCGAACGCGCGCGGCGCGAGGGCGCCCGCGAGGCCGCCGTACCCGTACGGGTCGCCTCCGGCGGGGCGCGGGGCGTCGCGGAGGGGGCGGCGCAGCTGCTGCTGGGGCCGCTGTTCGGGAGGGCGGACGGGTAGGCGTCGGGAGAAATGTGACACTCGCACCCCGATGTGTCACATTTCCGCCGAAGGGGGTCGGTCCCGCGCCCGTTCGAGGCACCCCTCCGGCCACGTCACCCGCCCACGGCCCCCACCTCCGGCACGCTCATGTGCTTATGCGACTGCACCTGAGACCGCGCATCCGACCGCGTACGCCCCTGACGCCCCAGTCCCTCTGCCTCGCCGCAGCCGCCCCCCTCCTCCTCCTCATGGCGACGACACCGGCCCACGCGGCGGACACCACCCCCACCTGCGCCGCCCCCGACGCCCGCACCTTCCCCCTCACCACCCGCATCCACGACGGCCCCGACTCCTACCAGGCCGGCGGCGGCTACGGCACCTGGTATCTCGACCTCACCAACACCACCGCCCGCCGCTGCACCGCGATCCACCCGGTCGTCGTCCTCGTCGACCGGCAGCGCACCCTGAAACCGTCCCAGCCCAGACTCGACTTCTACGACGGCACCCGCCCGCGCCCGCACCCCGTCCGGTTCGACAGGACCGACGAGGCCGAACTCGTCGGCGCCTTCGACGACGGCTTCCCGGGCTTCACCGTCGACCCCGGCAGGACCCTCACGGTGAAGGTGCGCCTCGCGCTCGCCCCGGACGCCGTGGCGAACGAGATCACCGCCGACGCCGCCGTCGTACAACGCCATGCCGACGACGGGGACTGGGTCGGCCAGTCGAACGACTACCGCTTCGACGTCGAACCGGCCGACCCGGGAGACACCACCCCCGCCACCTCCCCTACGGCCCCCGCTCCCGCCGCCACCGCGCCCACCGAGGACCTCTCGTTCACCGACGAACTCGCCCGCACCGGAATCGGCTCCGAACACCTCGTCCTCGCCGCCGCGTCCGCCCTGCTCGTCACCACCGGCGCCCTGCTGGTGGCCCGGAGGCGCCGATAACGCCGGGCCGCCGTTTCTGCGACGATCTCCGCGTGGACCATCCCGACGACCAGGCCCCCGGCGCCCCCGTCCGCTCCGGCATCCCGGAGCACGGCCGTATCCCCAAGTACTACGCGGTGAAGGCCCAAATCGCCGCGCTCGTCGACGAGTTGGGGGAGGGCAGCCCGATCCCCACCGAGCGCGACCTCTCCGAGCGGTACGAGGTCGCCCGCGAGACCGTACGGCAGGCGCTGCGCGAACTCGTGCTGGAGGGCAGGCTGCGTCGGCAGGGGCGGGGCACGGTCGTCGCGGGGCCCAAGCTGGAGCAGCCGCTGTCCCTGGCCAGTTACACCGAGGGCGTACGACGGCAGGGGCGCACCCCGGGCCGCAGCCTCGTCACCCTCGACCGCGTGCCCTGCTCCGACGCGCTCGCCGCCGAGACCGGACTGACCCGCGGCGAACCCGTCTGGCACCTGGAGCGCGTCCTGCTCGCCGACGACGAGCGGGTCGGCCTCGAAAGCACCTACGTCTCCGTCGCCCGACTCCCGCACCTGGACACGGACTTCGAGCCCGACTCCTCCTTCTACGGCTACCTCGACGCCCGGGGCATCCGCTTCGGCGACGCCGACGAGCGCATCGAGACGGTGCTCGCCACCCCGCGCGAGGCCCTCCTCATCGGCACCCCGCCCGCCCTGCCGATGCTGCTGATCCACCGCGTCTCGCGGGACACGGAGGGGCGCCCGCTGGAACGGGTGCGGGGCCTGTACCGGGGCGACCGCTTCTCGTTCACCAGCCACCTGAAGAGTCCTTAGTCATATAACGAATCAATAACGGGTCTAGCCCAAACGTGTGCCCGCCGGTCAGGCTCGGGTCGTGAGAGTGACAGTCGTCGGAGGCGGCGTGGTGGGCACCATGCACGCCTGGCAGGCAGTGGAACGCGGCCACGAGGTCGTACAGATCGAGCGCGAGACGGAGGCCCGCGGCGCGTCGCTGCGCAACTTCGGGCAGATCTGGGTGAGTGGCCGCGCGGGCGGAGAGGAACTCCAAACCGCCCTGCGGGCAAGGGAGTTGTGGGAGGAGATCGGCACCCGTGTCCCCGGGCTCGGCTTCCGGGCCAACGGCTCGCTGACCCCCGTGCGCGGGCCGCGCGAACTCGCCGTCGCCGAGGCCGCCGTGGCCCGCGAGGACTCCGCCGCCCGGGGCTACGAACTCCTCACCCCCGCCGAGACCCGCGCCGTCAACCCCGCCCTGCGCGGCGACTTCACCGCCGCCCTGTACTGCGAACGGGACGCGGCCGTCGAACCCCGCACCGCCCAACTCGCCCTGCGCGCCGAGCTGTCGAGGTCCCCGCGCTACACCTTCCTGCCGGGGCGCGAGGTCCGCGAGGTCGTCGGCGAGCGCGCGGTACGCGACGACCACGGGGACGTGCACGCGTCCGACACGGTGATCCTGTGCACGGGCGCCTGGCTCGGGGGACTCGTCCGCGAACTCGCCGGGCCCGAACTGCCCGTCCGCCGCGTCCGGTTGCAGATGATGCAGACCGACCCCCTCGGCGAACCGCTCCCCACCTCGGTCGCCGACGCGGACAGCTTCCGCTACTACCCCGCCTACCGCGGCCCCGCCCTCGACCAACTCGACGCACACCAGCCGCAGTTGCCGACAGCCGCCGCCCACGCCATGCAACTCCTCATGGTGCAGCGCGCCGACGGCTGCCTGACCATCGGCGACACCCACGAGTACGAGCACCCCTTCGCCTTCGACACCGACGAGGACCCCTACGACCACCTCACCGAGGTCGTCGAGTCGCTCCTCGGCCGCCTCCTCCCGAGGATCCGCCGCCGCTGGGCCGGCGTGTACGCGCAGTGCGCCGACCCCGCCCACGTCGTCCACCGCCAACAGGTGCGCGACGGCGTGTGGTTGGTCACCGGGCCCGGCGGACGCGGCATGACCTGCTCCCCGGCGATCGCCGAAACCACCGCGAACGAACTGAATTGGTGAGCAATCGATGAACCAGCAGATCCGCCTCGTCGTTCTGGACATGGCAGGCACCACCGTCGCCGACGACGGCCTCGTCGAGGAGGCGTTCAGGGCTGCCGCCCGACACCTGGGCGCGGACCCCGACGCGATGCTCGACCACGTCCGCGCCACCATGGGCGAGTCCAAGATCTCCGTCTTCCGCCACCTGTTCGGCGGGGAAGCGAAGGCCCAACAGGCCAACAGGGCCTTCGAGTCGGCCTACGCGGACCTCGTCGACGGTGGCCGGGTCACCGCCCTCCCCGGCGCCCGCGAAACCATCGAGACCCTCAAGTCCCAAGGCCGCACAGTGGTGTTGACGACGGGCTTCGCCCGCACCACCCAGGACGCGATCCTGGCCGCCCTCGGCTGGCAGGACCTCGCCCACCTCACCCTCTGCCCCGCCGACGCCGGCGGCCGGGGACGCCCGTACCCGGACATGGCGCTCACCGCGTTCCTGCGGACGGGTGCCGCGGACGCCGTAGGACAGATGGCCGTCGTCGGAGACACCTCGTACGACATGCTCAGCGGCGTCCGCGCCGGGGCGGGCCTGGTCGCCGGTGTGCTCACGGGGGCACACCGGCGCGACGCGCTGAGTGGCGCGGGCGCGACACACGTCCTCGCCTCGGTCGCCGAACTACCCGTGCTGCTCGCGGAGTCGACGCCTCAGACGAGGTCGACGATGTCCGCGATGGAGTCCACGACCTTCGTCGGCCGGTAGGGATAGCGGTCGAGGTCGGCCTTGGCCGTCAGGCCGGTCAGCACGAGGAAGGTCGTCATGCCCGCCTCCAGCCCGGCCAGTACGTCGGTGTCCATGCGGTCGCCGATCATGGCGCTCGTCTCCGAGTGCGCCCCGATGGTGTTCAGCGCGCTGCGCATCATCAGGGGGTTCGGCTTGCCGACGAAGTACGGCTCCTTGCCGGTGGCCTTGGTGATCAGGGCGGCGACCGAGCCGGTCGCGGGGAGGGCGCCCTCGGGGGAGGGGCCGGTGTTGTCGGGGTTGGTGGCGATGAACCGGGCCCCGTCGTTGATCAGCCGGATCGCCTTCGTCAGGGCCTCGAAGGAGTAGGTCCGGGTCTCGCCCAGGATCACGAAGTCGGGGTCGGAGTCGGTCAGCACGTAACCGGCGTCGTGCAGTGCCGTCGTCAGGCCGGCCTCGCCGATCACGTAGGCGGTGCCGCCCGGGTGCTGGTTGTCCAGGAAGGCGGCGGTGGCCAGGGCCGAGGTCCAGATGTTCTCCACCGGCACGTCCAGGCCGATCCGGCTCAGCCGGGCGTGGAGGTCGCGTGCGGTGTAGATCGAGTTGTTGGTGAGGACCAGGAACGGACGTCCCGTTTCGCGGAGCTTCTTGATGAACGCGTCCGCGCCGGGCACCGGGACGCCCTCGTGCATCAGCACCCCGTCCATGTCGGTGAGCCACGATTCGATGGGCTTGCGCTCGGTCATGGGTGGGCACTCCTGCGGTACGCGGGCATGTGAGGCCACCATGCTATGCACATCGGGTTTCACCTCCCCCATACGGAGCAGTCGGCCCCGGCTGAGGATGCGGGCGTCCGCCGCGAGGAGGAGTCTCCAGATATCTGGAGGTTCACGATGGGCTCACTGAAAGTCACTCTCTGTGCGACCGCGGCGATCTTCGCGGCGCTCACCCCGACGGCGTACGCGGCGGACGGAGGCGAAGTCTCGGTGACCCCCGCCTCCCCGGCCCCCGGCGCCGATGTCGCCCTGCGGATCAGCGGCTGCGCCGGTACGACGGGCACGGCGGCGTCGGACGCGTTCGTCGCTGACGCCAGACTGGCCGGCGCGGCCGGCACCCTCGCCGGCGAGACCCGGGTCCGCGGCACGCTGGAACCGGGCGACTACGACGTGAGGATCACCTGCGGGAGCGTGACGGTGAAGGGCGCGATCAAGGTCGTAGGAAACGCGTCCCAGTCGCCGTCGGAGTCCCCCACCGCCCCCACCGCTCCCGCCGCCCCCGCCTCGCCCGTCGCCCCCGTCCACGCGGGCGGTGGCGGCACCGCGCACCTCGCGGCCGTGGACGCCCGTGCGGCCGGGCCCGGTACCGGGCACGCGGTCGTCGGGCTGTTGCTGGCCGGTGTCGCCGCGGCGGCCGTGGCGCTGCGCGGCGCCCGCCGGAGCCGCAGGGCGGACTGACCGCCCATGTTCGATCACGACCGGCCCGCCGAGCACGAGCGCGCCTCCGGCACCGGACGGCTGCTGACCGGGGTGGCCTGGGCCGTGCTGCTGCTCGGGCTCTGGCTGTGGGGGCAGGACCTGACCGACATACGGCAGGGCATGTCCGCGCCGACGACCGGCGACGTGGCGGCCGTGGGACGGCCCCCGGAGGCCGAACTGCCGCCCGCCGCCAAGCCGTTGGGGAACGCGCTGCCCCAGCGCGTCGACATCCCCCAACTGGCCGTCCAGGCACCGGTGGTGGCCCGCCCGCTCGACGCGCAGGGCGCGATCGACCCCCCGCCGTTCGACCAGGCCGGCGTCGTCGGCTGGTACGGAAGCGGGGTGCGCCCGGGAGCGGCCGGAACCGCGCTGATGGTAGGGCACGTCGACACCGAGACCCGCCCCGCCGTCTTCTACAAGCTCAGCACGCTGCGCCCCGGCCAGACCATCCGCGTCATCCGCGACGACGGCAAGGTCGCCGAGTTCACCGTCGACGACGTACGCGTCCTGACCCGCGACCACTTCGACGCCCAACAGGCCTACGGCGTCCGGCAGTCGGGCCGCGCCGAACTGCGCCTCATCACCTGCGGCGGCACCTTCGACCGCGCCAGCCGCAGCTACACGGCGAACGTCGTCGTGTCCGCCTACCTCACCGGAACCGGTCTCTGACACCACCTTGCCCGGCCGACGACCCGCTCCCCCCGGAAGCCGCCGACCGGGCTGGTCCTCGACCGCGCGCGCACGGGCTGCGGGAGTAGCCCGGCGGACGGCGCGGGAGGCATGGGAATCCCAGTGGTGAAGGGTGTGACCGGCCGGAGACTGGGGCCCATCGGAGACGACTGTAGAACGGATGAGCGCCCCGGCCTAGAGGGCGAATGACGCCATGTCCCGATGTGGTAGCTCCCTGTCATATGCCCTGGTAGTTAACGGTTCTATGAAGTCCTCGGTTCGGCATCGTCCACGTCCCCCGCCGGCCGTGGGTGTAACAGCCCGCCGACAACACCCCGGGTGTCCTCGTGGGCGGCACGCCACGTATGTCACGATTGAGCCTTGGATCGGTACAGCCAAGGGGGAGTTGGATGTACGGCAGCCAGGGGACCCCGGTTCCCTTCGGCACACGGGCGTCGGCGCTGGTCGTGGGGGCGGCACTGCTCGTCGCGGGGTGCTCCTCCTCGGGGGGCGGGGGCAAGAAGCCCGACGTGAACGCGAAGATCACCCAGCAGTCCAAGGGCGCCGACCCGATCTGGGTCAATCCCGACACCAACGCGGCCCGGCAGGTCGCCGCCTACGCCAAGGCGGGCAGGACCGCCGACGCGGAACAGATCCGAAAGATCGCCGAGCAGCCCACCGGCGAGTGGATCGGCGCCGAGAACCCGAAGGCGGAGGCCCAGGGCTTCACCGAGGCCGCCGACCAGGCCGGCCGCACCGCCCTCCTGGTCCTCTACGACATCCCGCACCGCGACTGCGGCCAGTACTCCCAGGGCGGCGCGGGCGACGGCGACTCCTACCGCACCTGGATCGACGCCGTGGCGCAGGGCATCGCCGACCGCTCCGCCACGGTGATCCTCGAACCCGACGCCCTGCTCCACCTCGTGGACGGCTGCACCCCCGCCCAGTACCAGGCCGAGCGCTACGACCTCCTGAACTACGCCATCGGCAAGCTCAAGTCCCTCAAGAACACGAAGGTCTACCTCGACGCCGGAAACGCCGGCTGGGGCCACCCCGATGAGATCTACCAGCCCCTCCAGCGAGCGGGCATCGCCAAGGCCGACGGCTTCGCGGTGAACGTCTCCAACTTCTACTCCACCCAGGACTCCATCGCCTACGGCAAACAGCTCTCGTCGAAGGTCGGCAACAAACACTTCGTCATCGACACCAGCCGCAACGGCAACGGACCGTATACGGCCGGAGCCGCCAACGAGAACTGGTGCAACCCCCCGGGCAGGTCCCTGGGCGAAACCCCGACCACAAAAACGGCAGACCCCTTGGTGGATGCCTACCTCTGGATCAAACGCCCAGGAGAATCAGACGGCGAGTGCAAGGGCGGCCCGAAGGCGGGCCAGTGGTGGGCGAGTTACGCACTGAAGCTGGCCAAATCTTCCAACTAGCGCTCACCCCAACGCCCTTCTTTTAGGGGCGCGGGGAACTGCGCGACCAGCCCCCACGCACCCGCGGTCAAAACACAACCGCTACGGCACCTTCACCCACACCGCCTTACTAGGCGTCCCCTGATCGTCATCCACAAACAGCATGTACCACCCCGACTGCACCAGATTCCGATCCTTCGGCACAGTTACCGTGATCTTGTTCCCGGCCGTCGTGAAGTCCAGCGCAATGGACCGCTGATCAACATCCGTGACATGCGTGGACGCACTGGGCCGAATCAGCCGCACCTTCTTGACAGAAGAAGCGTGCTGCGAGATGAACGTCCCCGAAGCCCCCCGGGCAATCGACTCCGGCCCCCCGGAAAGATCCGGACGAGAATCCCGGTACAGATACGGCGGCGTATAAATCTCGATCCGCTGCTCAAAAACCCCCGGCTTCGTGTTCGCCCTGTCCGCGTACAACGGATTGGACCCGAAGAACATCACCCGCCCGTCCGGCAACAGAATCGACCCGGAGTGATAGTTCCGCCCCACCAGCGGATCGGCGACCTCCTCAAAACTGTTCGTGTCCGGGTGATAGAGCCGAGCCTGAAGGATGTCGGAGTCACCGCGCCCCCGATAGTCCTCGGACCCACCCGACACCAGCACCGTGTCATCGGGCAGGATCGACGTCTGCGGATACCGCGTCCCCTTCTCCAACGAGGGCCCGTCCACGAACTTGGGGTCGGCGTCCTTCAGATCGACCAGCCGGGTCCTGGCGGTCGACAGCTTCGACTCACCGACCCCGCCACCCCCGATCACCATGTACTTCTCGTCCTGCGCCGGAGGCAACAGCACGGTCGCCGAGGTCTCCAGCATGTTCGGATCACTGAGCCCCGGCACCTTGGTGAACTGATTGGTGTCGACGTCCCAGATACCAGGATCACGCCCCACGTTGTCCGGCCCGTACCCCGCGTTGGACCCCGAGTAGAACAGCTTCCCGTTCTCCATCAGGAACAGCGCCGGATACGTCGGGAACTGCCGCTTCGTCTTCGTGTACGTCCACTTCTTGGTCGCCGGGTCGAAGATCTCGTTCTTCCCCGGCACCAACTGCCCGATGTCGTCGAGCCCGGAAACACTGAGCACCTTCCCATCGCTCAGCGTCGTCAGGGTCGGATACCAGCGGGCCTCGTTCATCGGATCGACCTTGATGTACTTCCCGGCGACCGGATCGAACTCGTACGCGTTCTTGATCCCCTCGAAGTCCCGCTTGTCCAGGCCGAACTTGTTGCCGATGCCGTAGGTGTTGCGCTCGTCGGCGCCGGTCAACCCCTGGATGCTGTAGTTGTCCTGCGTGCCGGTCTCGTACGTGGTGCCCTCCTTCGGCGCCTCGACGACGACCCGGGCGTAACCGGGGTTGTTCCGCAGGAACCTGCCGGTCTTCGTGTCGAACACCTTGGTCGCGCGCGGGATCAGCGCCGAGTCGGTGGACACGAAGGTCTTGCCGTTCGCCTTGCCGGTGAACCTCGTGCCCTGGGGCAGTGTCATCGGCTTGTCGGGGTTCTCGTTGTACAGGATCATGACGCCGCCGGCCTTCTTGACGTCACCCTTCAGTTTCTCGTACTTCTTGGTGCCGCCCGCGATGAGGATGTTGCCGTTGGCGAGCTGGGTGTGGCCGGTGCAGAACAGGTCGGCCGGGGTGGGGATCTTCTTGATGGTGCCCTTGACGGGGTCCCAGATCCGCGACTCGAACCTCTTGGCGTTGAAGTTGTCCTGGTTGTTCCCCGAACCCGCCACGAGCAGCACTTTCCCGGTGTGCAGAAGTACCGCGTGGATGGTGTCCTGCCGGTACTCCTTCGGGAAGCTGATGATGTCCCAGTGCCCGTTCTCGGCTTTGTACTCGGGCTTGTTGATGACGTACTGGTGGTATCTCTCGGTCCCGAATCTGTACAGCCAGGGCCCGTTCATCCCGGCCAGGGCCAGTACGACCACCGTGCTGATCGCGAGTCGACGGGCACGGCGCCGGCCGGCTTCCTTCATTCCTTACGACCCCCCGTCCCGCCCAGCGCGATCTGCATGGTCTGTTCGCCACTGCCCGGCGTCCAACTGGGCTTCTGCTGCGGGACGGTGGGGACGACGGGAGGCTTCTTCCGCTCCTGCCGCAGCATGTACCGCCAGGCGAAGATCGGCGACGCGGTGATCAGCAGGGCGAACGCGGCCCAGGTGATCATCGCCGGATGGGAGTGCCCGTTCTCGAACCCGGCCAGCAGCGAGCCGCCGAAGATCAGGATGAAGAACCAGTGCACCCGGAACGTCCCGAACAGCGTGTCGGGGCTGGTCGAGTCGCCCTTGGGCGTGACCACGAACTTGCTCTTGCGCCGCAGTACGGCGTCCATCAGCGAGCGGGCGTAGATCGGCGCCGACAGCGCCGACATCACCATGCCGGCGACCCCGCCCGACCCCTCCGGCTCGTGCGGGGAGACGTTGTGCCGCCGGTTCCAGATGTAGAGCCCGATCTGCAGCGCGGACGCGTTGCCGTAGAGCATCAGCCACACCGTCGGGTCGATGTTCACACCCGAGGCGCCCAGGCCCAGGAACAACGAGCAACTCAGCGCGGCCAGTATCCAGTTGAGCGCGGACATCGGGTAGAAGATGATCATCATCGTGTAGTTGAAGAACTTCCCCGGCGGCATGGAGAAGAAGCCCTTCCAGTACTGCTTGAGGATGGTCTCGTACGTCCCGCGCGACCACCGGAGTTGCTGCGTGAAGAAGTCCGTCCAGGCGCTGGGTCCTTCGCCGACCGCGAGCACGTCCGGCGTGTAGACCGACCGCCACTTCCTCCCCGTGGCCGGGTTCTTCGCCCGGTGCATCTCGAAGCCGGTGGCCATGTCCTCGGTGATCGAGTCGTACAGGCCGCCGATCTGCTGAAGTGCCTTGATCCGTACGGCGTTCGACGTGCCGACGAACATCGGTGAGCCGTAGCGGTTGCCGGCGCGCTGGATCAGGGCGTGGAAGAGGAACTGCTGCGACTCGGCGGCCTTGGTGACCGGGGTGTCGTAATTGCCGTACACCTGTGGGCCGATGACGAAGCCGACGTCCGGGTCGCGGAAGTAACCGAGCATCCGCTCCAGGTAGTTGGGCAGCGGCACGTGGTCGGTGTCGACGGAGGCGAAGTAGTCGTACTCGCCGCCGTGCGCCTCCAGCCAGGCGTTGTAGTTGCCGTGCTTGGTCTTCGCGCGGTTCGGTCCCTTGGGCCGGTTCCACTTCTCGACTCCCTTGCGGGTGAAGTGGTGCACGCCGAGCCGCCCGCACACGGCCTTGACCTCGGGGTCGTCGCCCTCGTCCAGGAGCCACACGTGCAGAAGACCCCGGTGCCGCAGCCGTACGGCCGCCTCCAGGGTCTTGGTGACCATCTCCAGGGGTTCCTTGCCGGGCACGAACGTCGTGATGAACGCGACTCTCGTGCCGGTCTCGGGCACCACCGGGATCGGGTCGCGGGCGACCAGCGTGGCGTGCGCGTTGGACAGCACGTTCATGCAGCGGAAGAACTCGATCAGCCCGATCGAGACCAGCATCACGATGTCCAGCGCCGGCAGGAACGGGTAGGCGGGATAGTCGCGTTGGGTCCAGTGCTCGGGCTGCATCAGCCAGCCCAGCAGCACCAGGGACAGCAGCGGCGCCGCACTCAGCATGAGCGCGGCGCGTACGCGGTGCGTCTCCTGCGACAGCAGCGACCGGTACTGGACCTTGTACGGCTTGTCCGGGTCGGGCTGTGTGAGGGGTCCCGCCAGGCGGCTGTAGTGCTCGTAGTCGTATCTCGGAAGCGAGTTCTTGATCCGGCGGAAACCGCCGGTCCGGTGGCCCGGGACTCTGAGTTCGGTGGTTTGTGACGGGTCGAAGCCCTGTCGGGCGCCCGTCGGCGTCGACGTCATGAGTCATCCCCCCACACGCAGGAAGAGCGCGTGTCTGTTTGTCTCGGCCGCCCGTCAGGGTCCCCCTCGACTCACGACGGGCGTGTCAGTGGTGGCCACAGTCACCGCACAGTCCACTCACAGAGACATGCGACTGCGACCGTCCGGTTGCAGGATGCCCCCCTCGACATCCGTTTCCCGGCGGGGCCCCTCCTCCCCGCGAAACGGTGCAACCGGTTCCGTACCCCCTCAACTGCCGTGTATCGGCAGCATCTTCAAAACCAGGGTTCTACGGCGTTCAGCTTGATCGCAAGACACGAAACGCGCTGTTTACCGGTCATACGCGTTCATTGGGGCGCGTGTGGGGATCATGTGGAGTCGTTGTGGACAACCTTGTGCGCACGTTGTCGAAGTGTTCCCTTATGGCGCTCTCGGCGCGTTTCGCGTCCCCGGACCGGACCGCGTCGAGGATCTCCCGGTGCTGGCGGCAGGTGACCCCGGGGTCCTGCGGGCCGGCCGCGAGGTCGGCGCGGACGCGGTGGAAGGCGTCCCAGAAGGCTTCCAGGACCTCGCTCAGCAGTGCGTTGTCCAGCCCCCGGTACAGGGTGGCGTGGAAGGCCCGGTCGGTGGCCGCGAGTCCGGCACCCTCGGCGGCCTCCCGCTCCATCCGGCCCACCAGTGCGTCCAGTTCGACGAGGTCCCGCTCGGGCAGCCGCCCCGCGAGCCGGGCGACGAGCCCCGACTCCACCGCCTCCCGCAGTTCGAGCAGCTGCAGCAGGCTGTCCTCGCCCCGGTAGTGCCCGACGACGGTACGGAACGCGAGCCCCTCGACCATCGGCGCGAGCGACATCGGGCCGACGTACGTCCCGAACCCGTGCCGGATCTCGACGATCCCCATCGCCTGCAGCGCCTTGAGGGCCTCGCGCACCGAGTTCCGGCTGGCGCCGAGGAACACCATCAGCTCGGGCTCGGTCGGCAGCGGGGCCCCGGAGGGCAGCCGACGGTCGAGGATGAGCTTCTTGATCCGCTCCTGGAGGTCACGGGCTGCCATGGCCAGAGGGTATCCGGCCAAACGGGGGAGAGCTGTGTTCCGCCCACGCAAAAAGCCCCCGCTCACCGTTGCTGAGGTGCCGGGGCAAGGGGGTGTGGGTGGCGGAGCCCCCACTGCGCGCGGCGAAGCCGCGTAGAACGACGATGGCGAGGCCGGTTCGCGCTTTCCGCGAACATGCCTCGCCATCGCTAGCGTGCGCCGCCAGGGACTCGAACCCCGGACCCGCTGATTAAGAGTCAGCTGCTCTAACCAACTGAGCTAGCGGCGCCTGCTGACCTGCACAACTCTACCGGACGCGGAGGGGTGCTCCTGACCACCCCCGGACGGGCCCCGGTGGCCCGGTGTACATCATTCGGACCGTCAACATGCGAGTCCGGAAGACAGTTGAGAAACTGGCGGACGTGCACGAACGCGGATATTTCCACCTGGAGTGTGAGGGGCGTCGCATGGAGACTCCGGTATTCGAGGAATTCGATCCCGCGAGCGATTGCGACTGCCCGGGATGCGTTTACCGGCGGCGCTCCCCGACCCATTCCCCGACCGGCCGCACCGGCGGCCACCCCACCGCCCAGCGGGTCGTCGTCGTGGCCGCCGCCGCGTCCGCCGCCCTCGCCGCCGGGCACGCCGTACCGGCCGCGGCCACCCCCCACGCCCCGGCCCGCCCCGGCGTCCCCGCAGGTGACACGGGTGACGAGCCCGCCACCCCGCAGGGCGGCAAGGCCCCGCTGCACGGCCCGGCCGGGAAACCGGCGAAGCCGGCCGGCGCGCTCAAGGCGCCCGCGACCACCCGCGCCCAGATCATCAACCGGGCCAAGACCTGGATCGCGGCGCAGGTGCCGTACAGCATGGACGCGTACTGGTCCGACGGTTACCGGCAGGACTGCTCGGGGTTCGTCTCGATGGCCTGGGGCCTGCCGGGGAACGAATGGACCGGAAGTCTCGACCAGTACGGGGTGCGTATTCCCAAGGAGGAACTGGAGCCCGGCGACATTCTGCTGTTCCACAATCCCGCGAACCCCGAGAAAGGCTCGCACGTCGTCATTTTCGGCGGCTGGGCCGACTACACGCACACCTACTACATCGCCCTGGAGGAGACCCCCTCGCACGCCCGCCGCCAGTCCACGCCGTACGCGTACTGGAGCCACTCCGACAACTACGTCCCCTACCGCTACAAGGGCCTGACCGAGAGCGCGGCGCAGCTGCCGCCGACGGCCGACCCGGTGCGGCCGGTGACCCCGGCCGGCGCGGTCACGGCGAAGACGCCGTATCCGGGAGCGGCGTCTTTCGGCCCCGGCGCCGACAACAAGTACGTCACCCAGCTCGGCACCATGCTCGTCGCCCGGGGCGCGGGCGCCTACTACACCGCGGGTCCGGGCCCGGTCTGGTCGGACACGGACCGCCGGGCCACCCAGGCGTTCCAGCTGGCCCAGGGCTGGACCGGCCCGGACGCGGACGGCCTGCCGGGACCGCGGACCTGGGAACTGCTCGTCACCGGCAAGGGCAAGAACATCGGCGGCCCGGTCGTGGGAGCGGCGGGCCCGCCCGCCCCCGCCTCGCACGGCGTCCCCGGCTACCCGGGCCGGGGCGTGTTCCGCCCCGGCGAGACCAACGAGTACGTCACCCAGCTGGGAAAGCAGCTGGTCAAGAAGGGTTTCGGCACGCACTACACGACCGGCCCCGGACCCCGCTGGGGCGAGCCGGACCGGCGCAACGTCGAGGCCTTCCAGCGCGCCCAGGGCTGGCGGGGCGGCGCGGCGGACGGCTACCCGGGCCCGGAGACCTGGCGCCGCCTCTTCTCGTAACCCCGCTCGTCACCCCGCTCGTCACCCCGCTCGTCCCCACCCGTTGTGACGCATCTGGCGCGGAGGCTGGAGGCAACCATGAGTACGACGACCACATCACAGACGCCCGAGAACGAGGAACCCGTCGGGCCGCCCGAGGGGCAGACCCGTCCCGCGCGGCTCATCCAGAACGAGGCGACCACCGAGATCCCCGTCCACCTGCTGTTCCGCGACGACCCGGACCCGGTGTCGGTGCCGCTGAAGCCCGCCGTCGTCGCGCGCCGCCAGGGCACCGGCGAACAGCCCCGCTTCCGCCGCCCGGTCCCGGCCAAGCCGCGCCCGGCACCGGAGGTCGACCCCGACCTCGTCGAGCGGCCCGCCCGGGTGCTGCCCGGCACGGCGGGCGTGCTCGCCGGCACCTGCGGCCTGGCCGGCTGCCTCGCCACCTCGTGGTGGGCGGGCCTCCTGCCCCCGCTCGCGACCCATGCGCTACGACTGCCGTTCTACGCCGGTGCCGGACTCGGTCCCGCGCAGTGGGCCGCGTACGCGGGGGCGGGCACGCTCGGGCTGTTCGGCTTCGGCGGTCTTGCCCGGGGCCGTACCGGACGGGCCTGGGTGCTCGGCCTGTTCGGCCGCTACCGGGGGACCGTCCGGCGCACCGGGCTGATGTGGGTCAACCCGCTGCTGCTGCGCCGCCGCGTCGACGTACGGCTGCGGCACTGGCGCAGCGAGCCGATGCCGGCGGCGGACGCGAACGGGGTCGCGCTGCGGGTCGTCGTCCTGGTGGTGTGGCGGGTGCGGGACACCGCGCGGGCCACGCTCGGGGTCGAGGACCACGAGACGTATCTGCGCGAGTGCGTGGAGGCGGCGCTGGCCCGGGTGCCGGTGGAGCAGCCGGGCGGCGGCGTGAAGGGCGCGGCCGACCTGGCCGTCGACGCGCTGAGCCGGCTGGTCGCGGCGGACGCGGCGCCGGTCGGCATCGAGGTGTTCTCGGTACGGCCGGTGCGCGTCGAGTACGCCCCGGAGGTCGCCGCCGCGATGACCCGCCGCCGTATCGCCACGCTGGACGCGCAGCAGCGGGCGACGATGCTCACGTCGGTGGTCGACTCCGTGGAGGACACGGTGACGCGGCTGACCATGCGGGGGCTGGTGGAACTGGACGACTACGAACGCAAGGTACTGGTGAAGGACTTGACGGTCGCGTTCTGCTCGGGACGGGGAGAGGCCGCGCCGTGACGAGGTCCGTGACCGGTATGGACACAGTCAAGTAGGGGCAATAATCTGGGACTTGGTCTAGACCTGCACGGCTCACGGAACTCCCCACACGTTCTCCAGGAGCGGCAGCATGCGCAAAAAGACCAAGTGGTACGCCGCCGTGCTCGGGCTCACCACGGCCGGGGCCCTCGTGCTCTCGTCCGGCGCCGCGAGCGGCCACGGCTACACCGACCTCCCCATCAGCAGGCAGAAGCTCTGCGCCAACGGCACGGTGACCAACTGCGGCGACATCCAGTACGAGCCGCAGAGCGTCGAGGGCCCCAAGGGCTTCCCGGGGGCCGGCCCCGCCGACGGCCAGATCTGCAACGGCGGGATCAGCCGCTTCGCCCCACTCGGCGCACCGAAGACCCCGTCCGGCGCCGCGTGGCCGACGACGAAGGTGACGGGTGGTCAGTCGTACACCTTCCGCTGGCAGTTCACGGCCATGCACGCCACCACGGACTTCAAGTACTACGTCACCAAGCCGGGTTGGAACCAGACCCACAACCTCGCCCGCTCGGACCTCAACACCACCCCGTTCCTCACCGTCCCCTACAACGGTCAGCGCCCCCCGGCCACCCTCTCCCACAGCGGCACCCTCCCGTCCGGCCTCACCGGCCACCACGTGATCGTCGCGGTGTGGACGATCGCGGACACGGCCAACGCGTTCTACGCCTGCTCGGACGTCACTTTCTGAGCCTTTCTTGAGACAGTCCGGCGTCCCCCGGGGGTAGGTTCCCCCCACCAAGCGGTACTTGACCTCGGGGGACACCATGGATGCGCTGTTCTACGTCATACCTGTGCTCATCATCGCCGTGCTGCTGTTCGCCGCGGTCGGGGTGATCCGCCGCGCGCGGGCGGCGAACAGGGCCTGGAGCAGCGGGCTCACGGCCGAGGCCCGCTGTCTGCGGACGTACACGACGACCAGCGGCGGCAGCGGGGACACGTCGGTGACGACGCGGCTGAACCACGTCTACGAGTTCACGACGCGCGAGGGCCGTACCGTCCGCTTCGAGGAGCGGGGCGGGCCGGGGACGGTCCTGGAGGGCGACATCGTCACCGTGTACTACACGGCGGACCACCCCGAGCGGGCCACCGCCGAGGCCCCGGCGCGCGGGAAGCTCCTGGCGAGGACCGGCGCCGCGCTGGCTTTCTTCGGCGTGTTCATCGCCTTCTGCGTCGGGTTCATCGTCGTGACCCACGAGGCGTTCTCGACTGCGGGCGACTTCATGAGCCCGTAGGCTCCCCATCTGACGGTACGTCAACTACCGTGCGCCTCCATGGAGTCCAGGAGGCGTACGACCGTCGCGGAACTCGTGCGGGCACGGTGGGGCGACCACCGCCCCGGCCTGTGGTGCGAGCACCGGGTGCTCACCCACCACGAGGTGGCGGCCGGTGCCGCGGCCAGGGCGGCCCTGCTGACCGACCTGTTACCACCCGGCACCGCACCTCACGTCGGCGTCCTGCTCGACAACACCTCTGAATATCCCCTGTGGTTGAGCGCGGCGGCCCTCGCCGGCGCGGCCGTCGCCGGTATCAACCCCACCCGCCGCGGCCCCGAACTGGCCCGCGACATCCTGCACACCGAGTGCCGGATCCTCGTCACCGAACGCACCCACCTCCCCCTCCTCGACGACCTCCAACTCCCCGGCGTACGCCTCCTGGTGACGGACACCCAGGCCTACGACGACCTCCTCGCCCCCTACGCGGACGCGCACCCTTCCGCCTTCACCCACGCCACCCCCGACGACCGCATCCTGCTCTACTTCACCTCCGGTTCCACCGGCGCCCCGAAGGCCGCGATCTGCACCCAGGGCCGCCTGGCCGCCGCCGGCGACTCACTGGCCGGCAGCTTCGGTGTCCTGCGCGACGACGTGCACTACATCTGCATGCCGATGTTCCACGGCAACGCGGTGATCGCCGACTGGGCACCGGCGCTGGCGGCCGGCGCGGGGGTGGCACTGCGCCGCAGGTTCTCGGCCTCACGCTTCCTGGACGACGTAAGGACCTACGGCGCCACGTACTTCACCTACGTCGGCCGTGCCGTGCAGTACATCCTGGCCACCGAGGAGCGCGCCGGCGACCGGGACAACCCGCTGCGCATGGGCTTCGGCACGGAGGCGGGGGCGGTGGACGCGGCGGCGTTCGAGCGGCGGTTCGGGGTGCGGCTGGTGGAGGGGTACGGGTCCTCGGAGGGCGGGGCGGCGGTGCAGTGGTCGCCGGGGACACCGGCCGGGGCGGTCGGACGGGCGGCGCCCGGTCTCGCCGTAGTCGATCCCGAGACGTGCGCGGAGTGCCCGGCGGCGGCCTTCGACTCGGCCGGGCGGCTGCTCAACGGGGAAGAGGCGATAGGGGAGTTGGTGAACCGCGGCGCCAACCCCTTCGAGGGCTACTGGCGCAACCCGGAGGCGGACGCCGAGCGGCTCAGGGCGGGCTGGTACTGGACCGGCGACCTCTTCTACCGCGACACCGACGGCTACCTCTACTTCGCCGGCCGCACCGACGACCGCCTCCGCGTCGACAGCGAGAACCTGGCCGCCGCGATGATCGAGAACATCCTCGCCCGCTACGAGGGCGCCGACGCGGTGGCGGTGTACGCGGTACCGGACCCGGTGACCGGCGACCAGGTCATGGCGACGATCGCCGGACACTTCGACCCGCTCACCTTCGCGGAGTTCCTGCTGGCCCAGCCGGACCTGGGAACGAAGATGGCACCCCGGTTCGTACGGGTGGCGCAGCGGATGCCGGTGACGGCGACGAACAAGATCCACCGGGCGGGGCTGAGGCGGGAGGGGGTGCGCTGCGCCGATCCGGTGTGGTGGCGGCCACCGGGCGAGGCCGCCTACCGACGACTGACTCCGGAGGACGCCGAGCCCTGAAAGACGTCACGGATCGTCACGAAGGGCAGTGCCTACCGCTACCGCTGTGCCGGGCTGCGGCTGTTCTGCATCTCGGGCAGCCATGTGTTCCTTGTCCCGCGGTTCTGGAGTCCCGGCGCAACGGCACCTGTCCCGCCTTGCCGGGATCCTGGTCACAGACCTTTCGTGCCGGTGAGTCCGTCGCCGGACTCGGTGCCGGCGAAACCGGTGCCGGCCGCGTCCAGGGTGAACTGGTCGACCGTGCCGGTGGTCCAGACGATCACGACCTCGCCCGGACCCTTTCCTGCGTACCAGTGGCCCCAGCCGTCGGACTTCGTCGGAGCCGCCGACGAGGTGGGTTTGGTGCGGGCCCAGAAGCAGGTGCCGGCCGCGGTCAGGAAGTAGAAGAAGGTGGCGCCCCGCCAGATGACGGTCCACCAGCCGGCCAGGCCGGTGAGCGTGCCAGGCGGCGGGTCGTCCGCGCTGAAGTGCAGCAGGCTGACGAACGGGTGCTCGGAGCCGACGGTGCGGACCTGCCAGGTGCCCTCGCCGGCGCCGAGGTCCGGGTGGTCCATGGTGGAGTGGCAGGTCATCCTGGCGTCCCCGGTCGCCGTGTCGACCGTGACGAGCATCCCGGCGTGTTCCTGGCGGCCAGCGGCGGCGAAGGTCAGTACGTCACCGGGCTTGATGACGTGGGACAGGGCGGCGAAGACGGCCTCGGTCGCCGCCTTCGGGGCCATGTCGACGATGAGCTTCACCTCGGTGGCGGGCCGGTCCTTCAGCCGGTACAGCTGGGCCGGGTCGCGGGTGGGCCACACCCCACCGGGGTGGGCCGGGCCGAGTCCCGACACGCCGCCGGCCGCGAGGCAGTGCGAGATATAGGTGGTGCAGTCGTTGAGCCCGCCGGGGCTGCCGGGCACCCCGGCGGTGCCGAACCAGTTCTGCGCGAGGAACCGATCGCTCGGCGGGACGTCGGACTCGCGGAAGTGCAGACCGACGTGGGCGGGCGCGACGTAGTACAGCCCGTCGGCCGGGCCGCTGGTGCCGGTACTCACGTCGGTGACCACGTTGCGCAGGAACACCGGTTCCCAGTCCGGCTTGATCACATGACGCGCCAACAGTTCGGTCTTGCGCTGCCGGACGTCGATCGCCTCGCTCTTCGTCCACACGAGGTGGTCGTCCGTCGGCCGGAACCAGAAGCTCTTCGCGTAGTCGGTGGCCTTGGTGCGGTCCACGCTCAGGCCCCGGGCGCGGTGAACTCGGTGCCGTTCCAGACCCAGTCGGTCTTCGCGGCGAACGGGGTGCCGTCCACCTCGCCGGGATACCGCACCAGGTCCAGTTCGGCCCCGAGCCGGCTGACGCCCGGCAGCAGTCCGGAGAGGTTCACCATACGGCTCCAGCCCAGGTCGGCCGGCCCGGTCGGCAGCGCCGCGGCAGGTGTGGTGACCCAGCCGGCCGCGCCGAGGAGCGGGCGCAGCGGCAGCAGCCGGACCAGGCCGAGGTGGACCGTCATCGGCGTCGGACCCGGCGCCAGCACCGCGCCCTCCATGTCCCGCTCGGGCAGCGCGGCGGTCGCCGGGTTGCCGGGGTCGGGCCGGGCGAACAGGTCGTACCCGGTTGCCACGCCGCCGATCTCCCGGCCGAGCACGATCGAGTCGGTGGTCGGGTCGGCCAGTGCCGCGGTCGGCAGGACCCGCAGCTGCCGACCGCAGGCCTCCAGCGGATCGGTCGCGTCGGAAAGCGCCGGCAGGGCGGGGCTGGCCCACAGCGGCAGGACCGCGCCGACCTGGTGCACCGCGGCCAGCACCGTCTGCAGACCCGCGACCAGGTCCGCGCGCACCGGTACCGTCGTCGGCGCGGTCGGCCCGGCGGCGCCGGCCGGCCGGTCGTTGGCCAGCGCGGTGAAGGTGAGCAGGCGGCTGCCCTGGGGCGGCGCCACCGCGGGGCCCGCGACGCCGAGGACCGAGCTCAACGCCTGTAGCGCGGTGGTGCGTTGACCCAGGTCCTCCAGGAGGTTGAACAGCCCGGCGGTCTGGGTGATGTTCAGTGGCGCCGGCGCGCGGGACGGGATCACGTCGCCCTCCAACGCGAGCCGGCGCAACAGGAGCAGCTGGGCCTCCTGTGCGGCCGGGCTCGCCGCTGTCTGGATGACGTTGACCAGCGCGTCCAGCGCCCGGTCCTCGGCGGTGGCCGCCGGCGTGGCGGGGGTGGGCTGGGACATGCGGATCCTCTCAGGCGTCCACGGTGAAGCGGGATTTGGGCGACGCGGCGCTGCTGCCCGCGGGCGTGGTGACGATGACGTCGACGGCTCCCGGCGTGATCGCCGGGACCTTGCCTTCGATCCGGGTGGCGTCGACGACCTTGAGGTCGACCAGCGCGCCGGTGCCGACCTGCACCCCGGTGGCGCCGGTGAATCCGGTGCCGGTGATGGCGATGGCCGTGCCGGCCTTGCCGTGCGCGGGGGCCACGGCGGTGACCGTCACGGCGCCGCCGCCTGTGCCGCCGCCCTTCCCGCCGCCGCTCTTCCCCTCGGCCGTCTTCTCCTTCCCGGCCTCCAGCTTGGCCTTGGCGAGCTCCGTGGCCTTGTCCATCGCCTTGCCGGCCATCGCCTGCGCTCCGGCGAGCGCGTCCTTGCGGGCCGATTCCGCCGTGGTCAGGGTGTCCTTGAGCAGGCCCGCCAGCGCGGTCGAGCCGGTCAGGGCGTTGACGTCGAAGCCCTTGGCGTCCGCGCCGGCCTTGATCAGGGCCTGCAGCAGGCTGGTGTCCGTGGTGGGGCCGGCGTTGCTGAAGTTGGTGATGATCGGGTTCAGCCCGGTCAGTGTGTTCGGGGCCTGCAGTCCGGCGGTCAGCGACGACGACGGTACGGGGGTGTCGGCGATCACCGGCGCGGTGTCGGCTGGCGAGTCCTGCCAGTTCCAGAAGCGGGTCAGGTCGATCCGCTCCGCGGACGGGCAGTGGCCGAGTACCGCTTCGCCGAGCACGCCGTGCGTGGGCAGCGCGATCGTCGACACCGGCGGGGCGAAGCCGGTGGTGTGGTACCTCGTCAGCGCCTCCTGGACCGTCGCGGTGGTGAACGCGACCCCGTCGACCGCCGCACGCTTGGCCACCAGCTCCGCCGGGATCATGAACGGCAGCACCATGCAGTTGCCGTAGAAGCCGAGCACCTGGTTGGCGACACAGGCCAGCAGCGGGATGGATCCGGTGTCGTCCTCGACCCCGCCGGCCACGCCCACGGTGTATCCCTCCAGCATCATCACCCGCTCCTCCGGGGTGAGCGACATCCACACCGCCTTGGAGTAGGTGACCGTCCGCGGGATGACGTGCTGGAGCACCTTCTCGATTTCGAGCAGGGCCGAGTACCGCAGCTCCGGCGGGAGTTGGCGGGCGGCGAACGGCTCCGGCGCGGTGGACAGCACCAGGTCGCCGAGGTAGTCGTTCAGATACAGCTTCTCGGCCGGCACCACGTTGCCGATGTTCTCGGACGGGTCGACCAGGGCGGCCTTGACCCGGCGCAGCCGCGGCCCGCCGACCTCCTGTTCGAGCTGTTCCGCGCTGAACGTCACGTCCCGGGACGGCAGTCCTTCGCCGAGCTTGTCGATCATCGTGGCAGCGGCGGCTGCGCCGAAGAGACCGCTCAGCGTGGTGGCTTCCACCGTCGCCTCGCCCGGGAAGCGGTAGTGCAACGGGCGGAACTGCCGGCTCAGTTCCACCCCGACCAGGTCGGTGCGGGGCAGCCAGTCGGGCAGCACGATGCCCCGCTCGATCACGGCGGGCTGCCCGGCGCGCCGCTCCCGCAGGTATCCGAGCAGCTCCGCCTCGGAGGCCAGGGCGTGCGCCGGATCGCTCTGGCGGGTCGGGATCGGCTCGATCGGCGCTCCGGTGGGCATCGGGTAGGGACCGATCCGCCGGCCGCCGGTGGCGAGCAGGGTCACCCAGACGTCCTCGTTGGGCAGGAAGGTGCCGTCGACGAACACGGTCACCACGTCGGCGGCGACATCGGCCGGGGACTGCACCGTCGCCCGCGGGTCGGACGCGAACTCCTCCAGCAGCGCCAGACCCTTGCGGTACGGCGTGTCGACGACGCGCCGCAGCGTGTCGACGTGGGCCAGCAGCCGACTGTAGCGGCGCAGCACCGAGGCCCGGTCCACGGCCGCGTCGGCCAGCGTGACCGGCTCGCCCGGCGGCAGGAACCGGACCGGGTCGAGCGGCACGAAGCAGACCAGCGTGACGCCGTCCACCGTGGACCGGACGTCGAACATCCGCAGCACTTCCCAGTACTGCATGGTCAGCGCCCGCGTCTTGTTGTGGTTGGTGACCACCTTGGTGACGACTTCGGTGCGTTCGGCGGCCGACGCCAGCCGCATGCTCGTCCGCTGTGCGCTGCGCCGGGCGGCGGCCGAGCGCTCCACCGCCGCGTGCGAGCACTGAGCGGCGTCGGAGGTATAGCTGCGCACCCCGCTCATCCAGTTGTTGGCGTCCCCTGAGGTGGTCGCACTGCCGCCGCCGCCCGCTGCGCCGCCGCCGATCACCACGGGCCCGAGCGCGAAGCCGATGCCGCCCGCCGCGCCCCACGAGGACGAGTGCGCCTCAGTGCTGAAGTGGCTGCCGCCCGACGCGCTCTCGTTCATGCCGGAGGCGAACGTGGCGCGGGTGGACGAATCGTCGCGCTCGTTGAAGGTCTGCTGCTCCGCGACGTCCAGCCGCTCCGACTCGAACACCGAGGTGGTCGCCCGCCGGTCCACGACCGCGACGCGCTGCTGCTCGCCCGGGGCCAGCGGAAGGGAGTACACGAGGTCACCGAGGGCCAGGCCCTTGGGCGTCCACCGCTGCGCCAGGTGCACCATGTAGCCGAGGCCCAGCGATCCGGCGACCGGCACGGTGCAGGCGAAGGTGCCGGTGTCCTGGGCGATTCCGGCCGCGCCGCCACGGAAGGCGTCCACGCTGATCGGCTGGTCCACGGGCAGGCGCTCGGCGAACCGGTACGGGTGGCTGGTATCGCCCATCGCTTCCAGGAACGCGGCCGAGATCTCCACCGTGCGGCCCCCGAGCTCCAGCCGGATGCCGGTCGAGCCCATGCTGGGACGCGGCTCGACCAGCCGGACGAGCATCGCGTACGGGAAGCGGTCCATCGACAGGTCGCTGCGGAAGATCTGCTGGCACACATCGGCACCGAGGGTCACTGTCGGCGCTGACGCGGCGTCATCGTGGCCGGCCGTGCCGGCGGCCGGCATGTCGAGCCGGCTCACGATCTGGCCGAGTTGCGAGATGACCGACATCGGCAGCGGATCGACGCGCTCCGGGAGCGTCAGCGCGCCGGCCGCGCCCGACGCGGTCAGGGCGGCGAGTTCCACCGTCACCGGCACCGTCCGGGTGGCCCCGGTGACGGCGAGGGTGAGCGACCCGGTCGCCTGCCCGGTGCGGACCTGTGCGGGGACCGACACGGTGAACGCGCCGTCAGCGCCGGTGACGCAGGTGCCCGGCCCCGGACCGCTGGCGAACGGTTTGCTGATCGTCACCTGCACCTGCGCTGCGGGCCGCCCGTTCGGCTGCACCAGGGCCCCCGTCAACTGCCCCGGAAGGCCTGGCACGAGCAACGTCGCGATGTCGAAGGACGGGTCCTTGACCAGGCCGAGCAGTCTGTCCCCGAAATGCGTGGCGGCCGCCATGCGGCTCGCCGCCATGCCCTCGGCGAGCTGCGGGTACTGATGCAGTACCCCGCCGAGAGAGCCGTCCAGAGGATTGAGCCGGAGCGGCGGCACGCCTCGTGCCGACCCTTTGTCGCTGATGTCGTTCGGCATGGCGCCACAGTACGAGGTCAAATGATCGAATATCCGGCGATTCATCGTTGACGCGCTGAATACGACAAATTTACGTCAAGAGCCGTTCTGTGCTTCCTCGGCGAGGGCCACCTGCACGTCCTCACCGCCAAGCACCGGCGGACATGAAACGACCAAGGGCACCCTCCCGAAGAGAAGGGTGCCCTTGGTCGTCAACTGTGCGCCGCCAGGGACTCGAACCCCGGACCCGCTGATTAAGAGTCAGCCGGACGATGAGCCGGATGATGCCGAATGAGTTCGGAATCGTTCGTTCTCGCAGGTCAGCAGGTATCTGCCGCTACCGGCTTCATTCGGGGCAGTTCAGGATCGTCCGGCGGCGCCGTTAGCCCGGCGCTAGCACGGCAGGCACGAGTGTCGTAATGGAGACCTCGTCGATTGACCTGTACGCCGTGCTTGGGCTTTCCATGATGCGAACCCGGCCGCCATCCGCAAGGCCTTCCGCGCCCGCATGCGACAGACCCACCCTGACGGTCGTCCGCCCGAAGATGCGCTGGCGGCCCACGAGGAGATGGTCCTGCTCCACCTGGCGTACGAGACGCTGAGGGACCCCGGCGAGCGGGCTGCCTACGCCCTCGACCGCCGGACGGCAGGCAACGCGAAGGACGAGCAACACCACGAGCCGACTCCACCGCCGACTCCGCAGCCGCGAGTCATCGTCCTCGATCCCGAGGTTGTGGACTTTGGGTCCGTCGCCGTCGGCGAGACGCGCGACCAGGTCGTCACAGTGAAGCTCAGCGACAACTCGACCATCCGTTACGCATGGGTGCTGAAGGACTGCGGCGACTGCTGGCAGGTGGGATGAGCCGCAGCCGTATCGCGACGTCTCAGCAGTGAGGCTGCGGCTTCGAGTCCGACCGCTGTCAGCTCACGATGCGCTTGGTCTCCGCAGCGATCGGCTCCGGATCATGGTTGATGATCTCGTAGTGGTGGTGCCGGTCCGTATCAACGTAGAGACAGCGCCTCCGCCACCTCCTCCGGCGCCACCACCGAAGCCGCGGGTCATCGTCCTGTCGCAAGCGGCATTGCGGTTACGGATCAGGTCATGCTTTCTGATGCCGATGCCTTGGCTGAGGTCTTGTTGCGTCCCCCCCCTTGGTTCGCATCCTCATCGGTTATCTGCATCGAACTATGACTACGACGTTCGCTGGGAGCATTGTTAGGGCTGCTCCGAGCACGTTCCAACAGGTATTCCTTGATCTCGGCACCCGCAGTATAGGAGCCTACGTAGAGGAGCCCGCATCGATCTTGTTGCATCAAATCGAGCATAAGCGTGCCGTGAGTCATGTCGTCCCTGTGCGCTCGGGACCGCCAGTTGGCGTGATTGGAGGCAGCGCCCCGGAGTAGAATCATTGCTCTCTGGGATCGCCGACGGCCTGTAGATGCGACAGAATCAACGTGTAGCCCCAGCAGCGGTGTGGAAGGGACTCTATGATGAAGCGGATTCCAGCTCAGGTACGTTTCCTCTATTTTCAGCGGCGTAGGCCTGTCGCGTGGGTTCTGTTCATAGTAATAACGGTGGCAAGTGTAGTGGGCTATTCCGCAATTCAGCTTACTGCCGTGTTGGCGCTGATTGCCCTGGTTCTACAAGTACTCTTTGAAATTGACGAGAAGATTAGCGCCAGAAAAACGCCGACTTGGTACCCGACATTCCAGCGAGCGCTTCCTCACATATCCGAGGAAATTGAAATGAGGCTCCGTCGCGGAAAGAAAGTAAAGATCAGATGGATTGGCGTCACGCATGAAGCTGGCTGGCCATTCTCGCAAAATATTCTTCTGAGTATGCTAGGCGGCAGGCTCGGCGAAAAAGGGGCGCTGAGTGTGGAGCTTGCGCTTCTCGATCCAGATGGTGATATATGCCAACGACCCAACAGTCCAGATCGCGATCAAATAAGATCCACGAAAGAGAAGATTTCGCGATTTGGTTCCAGCCAAGCGGCTGAACTCGCTGAGCATGACAGCTCTCTGGCGCTTTATCTCTATGATCATAGACCCACTTGGCATGCGCTGCTAGTGGACGAGGACACGCTATTCTACTCGACGTGCATGCCATCGAATCTGGAGTTTGCTTCACCGCAAGGGGGAGTGGAGGTGATCAGCGTCGATTCTGGGGAGCATAATGCGGAACGGGTGCAGCATTTCGTTGCATGGTTTGATGTAATCGAATCCGAGGCGCGAAGTTCTGGGAAATATGCCGAATCACCTGTGACCTAACAGGTCATATTTCCTTTTTCGGAATTCCGGTAGCCTTCAGCTATTGATTCGTCGCAACCGCAGCATGGACCGGCTCGCTGGGCACTTTGACTACGACATGTTGATCAAGGACTCGCGGTCCGCAGAGCAGGAAGGCCACCGGCGCTTAGTCCCGCCTTCCGTGGAAGCGGGATGACCGCCGCCATCGCTTACTTGGGTAGTGAGGCGACTGTCGGCAGTAGCACGGTCATAGCCTCTCGGGAGGCGCCGTAACCAAAGATGTCCTATGTGTCCGAACGAAGAACCGCGGAGTCGGCGGCAGCCACAACTGCTGACGCCGACAACCATTTTGAAGCACGAAGTACTTACAGGCCTTCGGGTGTGCCTCGAAGATAAGGTCGGCTCGCTAGATACAGTCCCGCGATCAGTGGGCAGCTTCGTACTTCTCGATCACGTCCCGCGGCACTCGGCCGCGGGCGTTGACCTCAAGACCCTGGCTCTTGGCCCATTCGCGCACCTTAATGGGGTCCGGGCCATCGGCCCGCTTGCTGCCGGCGCGGCGACGCGGTGCGCTGCCCGACTTGCGACCGACCTTGAGGAAGGGTGCCAGAGCGTCCAGCAGCAGCTGGTGGCTGTCAGGATTGAGGTCGATTTCGTAGCTGACACCATCGAGGCTGAAAGTGTGCGTAGCGATGTCCTCACCCTCGGTGTCCGTCAGATCGTCAGTGAAGATGGTTACGGTGCGCTGGACCATATAAATTTCCTCTTTCCAGCTGGGCTGTGATGAGTCTAATAGTTTGAAGGAGCTTACTTTGCCACCGCAGGGGGCTTGCCTTGCCGTCAAGACTGCGGATTGGATCGGCTGACTCGAAATTGGCCAGCGTCTTCCGAGGTGTCGTGCCAGGAAGGCGCTTCAAGCTGCGCGACTAGAGAGTTGTAGCGGTACATATCCGACGCGTGCCGCTCAGCAAGCAACCCGGTCATGCCAGCTGCACTTCTTGATCGTTTGATGCGCTGACCATGGTCAACAGGGCGCCGGGTACCTGCAAGAGAACCGGCCACCGCGATCACGAGCGTTTGTGACGAGGCGTCAAGAGCAGGTGATCTTGGAGCCGCGACAGCAAGGAGGGAGTGGGCCGCTGCGCTCGGGGACGGAAGGCCGAGATCGAGTGTTGCTTCTTCCGCGCGGGGAACCATTGGTGCCAGACATGGGGAGATGGACTGCCTCAGGCGCTGCGGGCCCGCAGCGGCGGTTGGGTCCCGAGTCGCATTTGGTGCGGATGAGAAACCGCACATAGAAGTTTCGAAACTTTCTGCGCATTTCGGCTGCATTCTCGACTGAATATTTTCGATTACGTTCCAAATCCAATAGCGATCTGTCGCGGATGGATAGATCGCCGAGCTCCCTGCTTCGGTGACTTTCTTTGCCGGTGAACATGCTGGTATTGGGGTCTTCTGTACTGTGCCGCGATCCCTTGCTGGGTCCTCGCTTGCCCCTGTAAGCGGAGCCAGGCATACCTGCTTGACTAGGGCTCGGCTGAGCGATACTACGGAGGCATCCGGCGTATCGACTATCGAAAAGATCGCCGCAAGTTGAGAGGTTGGCGAAAGAAATGTCGCAGGGCACGGAGCCTTTCCTCGTGAGCGCCTTGGGTTCGTTCCATACGAACGATGACGACAAGGATCACGACACGATACTGACGATCACGATCGAAAAGCTGCCGGACGAGTTCGCCAAGGTCGATAACATCATTGGGAAGTTCGACGACCACACAGACAATGGGCCGTTCGGCCTGAGTGTGCAGGGAGGGGTGCTGAAATCACAGATACCAGGTGCCACGACCACGGTGAAGATCCAGGCGAATGGGGATGACACCTGGCGCTTTAACTATTTCCTAGACCTGGTGTTCTCCGATGGAACGCACCAGCGTTTCTCTTTCTATGGGAAGCAGCTGGCCGAACATGACGGCCCGCTCCACCTGCCGCTCTAGCGTGCAGAATCATGTCCCTCTCTGAGGTGTTGAGCCCTATCGCGGGATTATGTCATGCCAGTCACGCCAGAGCGTCTTGAGCAGTGCATAGAGAGTGCCAGTCGCTGGGCTACTCGAATGTCAAGGGAAACAGCAAGGCTCACCAGGAAGATACGCCTCTTCAATGTGGCGTCCGGAGTTCTGAGCGCGATTACAGCCATGTCTGCATGGGCTGTAATTTCTCAGAGTCCTGAGCTCGTGGCCCAGATAATGGTTTCGGTCGTCTCCTTGATCTCGGCGCTTCTCGTGTCGGTGCCGAGCATACTGGATTGGCGTCAACGAAATGGAGAAATGCTAGCCCTCTGTGGAGAGTATGGCAGAATTTATGGTGAACTTCTCGACCAAAAGTACGGGCTGGCGCGCGGATCTTCTAATCCGGCCATACTTGAGGAAGCAGTTGAAAATTTCCAGAAAATCAAGGCGCGCAAGGATGCGCTAGGACTTTCCAGCGAGTCGGTGGAACTTAATTCGACACGTAGGTGGTCATTCCTGTTCCACTGTAGGGCAGGAGACCGCGATAGCAAGGTCAAGCCGTCTGCCAGTAGGTGAAGCCGAGCGACGTTAGTCTTTCGGACTGGCAGAGGCGGTCTGAAGCGCCGCCGACCTCCGTTTGAAGGAGTTGGTAGGCGGCTCCGTTGCTCTGGCCCCAGTGCATTGCGGCTCGCCACAGCAGCCGTCCCAGTCCCTTGCCGCGATACTCCTGGAGGACGCCGAAGTACTGCGGCATCAACTGAGGGGTGCCGATCGCGTCAGGCCGGATCTCCATAGGGCCGATGGCGCCGGCCACCTTGCCGTCCAGGACAGTGGTGAGAACTGGACCGACGGTCCCGGCCTGCATCTGCTCGTAGAGGAAGGCGAAGCCGTCAGCGATCATCTGCTCGGCGAAGGCGGCGAAGGTGCCTCGTACCTCCGCCGGCCACTCATTGAAAGGGCGTACGGGGCCGTTGGGTGCTGGCCGGATGGTCGCCCTGAAGTCCTGGAGTTGGATGCGCGTACCGCGCCCATCTGGTGCTTCGGGGCCGAGGAAACGCACGATCCGTGCCTTGCCTATGCCGTGCTCGGCGGCCAGTTTCTGAGCCAGCTCGGTGGCGGAAAAGGCGCTGTCAGGCTCGATGCCGTAGAGGTGGACCTTGACCATGCCAGAGCCTCGCCGGGACAGCGTGGGAATCAACGTCTCACCAGGCCGGTGAGCGATGCCCTCGACGAGAACGGTCTCGTCTTTGCTGTCGGACCAGCGGATGTCCTTGTCGTAGCGCAGGAACCAGCGGTCGGTGGAGGCCGCGATCAGGGTGTCCGTGAACAGGTCTTCGGTGAGGACGGACGGGTGTACCGGTCCGATCGTCGGCACGTAGGGCGCCGACACCACTGGACGTAGCCAGTCCCAGCGGAATCGCATGTGCTCAGGGTACTCATCTCGTGCTCGAAGGCTCAGGCCCCGACGCAGATTCGCCGAGGCCTGAGCACCTGTGACCCGATACGTTCGGTCAGTTCGGGTTGTCGTCGCCGGCCGCGCAGGAGCAGGCGCTGCCCTCCATCAGGGCGTCGGCGTCGGGCTCGATGGCGAGTGCCGTGGTGGCGACGAGGGTGGTGGGCAGAGCCGGGCGGATAGCCGGTGGGCGGCTGGTCTGTATCGTGACGGGTACGGGACTCATGAGTGCACCATCTCCTTGGTGTCTCCGTGCTGGCAGTAGGTGTTCAGCGGTGCCTTCGCCTCCTGGTAGACCTTGGCGAGCGGTCGACATACCCGGCATGAGCCGGAGATCGAGCAGCCCGTGCAGCCACCGGTGCGAAGCATGAGCCGATCGGAGATCCCTCCGAGTCGGCGAAGGCCGTCGATCCCCTCGGTCATGAGGTTGATCTGGTCGTCGCGGCCGATCTTGCAGATCGAGACCATGGCGTGAGGGTCGGCGTGGAAGAAGGTCACGCCCGCGTTGCAGCCCTGGAAGACCGGCCGCTTGCGAAGGAATTCCGTCGACTGGACGAGCAGCGGCTCACCCGTGCCCGAGAAGGTCGGCTGCATGTTGGTGTAGACGTGATGGTCCAGGCCCCAGCTCTTCACCAGGTCCACCATGGCGTCGACCTCGTGGGCGTTGTCCTCTGTGACCACGACGGACACTCGCAGCGGCAGGCCGGCATTTCGAGCGGCGGCCATGCCTCGCTGGAAGTTCTTCCACGCGCCCTTGCGCTGGGTCAGTTCGTCGAAGGACTCCTCCGTCGCGCCGTACATGCTGACGACGACGCGATACGGCGGGCAGTCCCGGAACAGCCGCAACACCTCGGGTTTCCACAGACGCGAGGCGTTGGTGGAAACCGTGAGCATCATGCCCTGGCGGTATGCGTATCGGTAGGCACCCTCGAAGTCGGGATCGACCGTTGGCTCGCCACCCGTGATCTGGAGCCAAAGGACCCCTGAGTCGCGGAAGATGTCGATGAGCTTGACCTTCTCGTCCCAGCTCAGTCCGGCCAGCGGGCGTTCGCCCAGGTAGCAGTGCTTGCAGCCGAAGTTGCAGTAGAGGTTGATTTCCCAACTCGCCCGCGCGAACCCGAGTTTGGTCGGCTCACGTACCAGGAGAACCTGTCCGGCAGCCTGACCGTCGAGATCGAGACCCCAGGCTTCGGCTGCGGTTTCCACCAGCCAGTCCGGCACACAGGTGTTGGAACTGGTGCTCCGCCGTACCTCCTCGTAGTGCTCGGCCGGCAGCCGCACGCAAGTGGGGCTTCCCGGTCGGACGGCCAGGTGGCCATCCAGGAACGGGCTGACGATCAGCTGGTGCATCCGATACCTCCTGGGGTTGAGCCCCACCCCAGCTCGCACGGGGGAACCGAGCTGGGGTGGGAGCTACATGGCAGGACGCGCGTCCAACCGCTGGTGGTAGGAGCGGACGACGTGGCGACACCACTCGCAGCAGTCACCGCAAGCGAATACCGGGGCCGATAGGCCGCCTACCTCGACCGGGCCGATGAAAATGACGGGCTGATCGGAGCGACGACAGAGCAGACAGGTGCCCCTGACCCACTGGCGACAGGTCATGCTCCGGCCTCGATGCGCTCCTGCCGAGTCCGCGTTACAACGAGCTGGTCGGGATTGTCGGCCAGCCACTCGGAACGAGCAGGGGCCCGGAGGACGGGTACACCACGGCTGACGTCCGTCACGATCGCTCGGCATCCGGGTTTGTACTCGACCTCGTCTCCGACGCCAGGCCGCTTGTTGTCAGTCACGGTGGGGTACCCCGCCGTTCTTCTCGACGTAGACCCACAGCAGGCGCCGGGTGAGGTTGGCTACGTCGCGCATGAAGAAGAAGGCCGTGAAGCTCGGCGCCCGTCTGCCGGGACGGTTGGTCAGCTCCAGCAGCTTGTACGCCTGGCGGAACAGGTCCATGACTTCGTCATCGTCATCGGCGCCCAGGTCTTCGGCCAGGAGCAGGCTCAGGAGACCGACGACTCTGGTCGTCTTGAAGTCGATGTCCTCACGGGTCGACGTGTTCAGCTCCATCTTCAGCACGCCATCGGTTATGTCCGAGATCAGCTCGACATCGATGGGCAAGTTGTCGACGCCGGCCTCGGGTTCCTCGGTCACGCTCGCCACCACGCTTCTCCCCTCGATGCCGCCTGCACGGACTTGGGTTCGAGAACGAACGTAGAGCGACCAGCACCCAACTCCCAAGGAGATTGCGCGAGTTTGCAGCAAGTCGATTGACGGGCTCGAACGGCTCCTCGACGATCGACGTGTCGCGCAAACCTGCGCAAGACAGCGGACGGGAGAGCAACCATGAAGCTACGGTTCCTTGGTAAGAACTCCACCCCCGGAGACAGCCCCACCCTGTACGCCAGTGACCAGGACAGCTACGTCATCCAAGGCTGGAAGGTCTTCGCCAACGACCTGCTCATGCAGCTCGACGTGCCGGAAGGACAGACCGCGGTAGAGGTGCCGACCGAGCTGTTCGAGCACCTGACCAAGGACGGCCAACTGTCCGGCGAGATCAGGAAGTTCACCGCCCCGATCATGCTCGTCACGGAACAGGGAACATGCGTACTCCAAGGCCCGGAAATGCACGATCCTGAAGCCCTGAGCCAGATGCGCATGCCCGACTATGAGACCTGCATCGAGGTCCCCAAGTCCTCGATCATGGCCCTACTGGAGGAGAGCAGTGGACCTGATCACCCCCGCACAGCGTGACGAGCTGTTCCGCAGCTTCGAGCGTGATGCCTTCCACCTGGAGCTGCGGGACGACTACGGGTCTCCCGTCGAAGACACGCCGTACGCCAGGTGGCAGCGAGGCGAGCCCGACGACTACGTGTGGCTCGATCCGTGGATGACGCTGATGAAGCGCGTCATGGCTGAAGGCAAGACGGTGCGACGGGTCCGAGTGATCACGGAGCCGCACTCCGAGTACGTCGGATGGGAGCACTCACTGACCCACCTCAACATCGAGGCCGGCGAGGACATCCGATGGCTACCGCGACACCAGGTGCCCGAGGCCATCGCCTTCCCCCTGGACGGCAACGACTGGTGGCTGTACGACGATCGTCTCCTTGCGGTCGGCCACTTCGATCCGGAGGGCCGTGTCCTCGGGTCAGAGATCGTCGAGGACCCTGACACCGTGGCGGCATGCATCCGGGTGCGCGACCTCCTCTGGGCCGACGCCATCCCACACGCCGAGTACAAGCCCTGACCCATCAGTGAGCAACCAAGCACAAGAAGCACGAGAGGCACTGGGTGCCCGGCTGCGCGGATTCCGCAAGGACGCGGGATTCGCGAGCGGCCGGGCATTCGCCGTGGCCACCGGGTGGGCGGAGTCCAAGGTCTCCCGCCTGGAGAACGGCAAGCAGAACCCCAGCGAAGACGACATCCGCACCTGGTGCACCACGACCAACCGGCAAGAGCACATGGCCGACCTGATCGCCACGGTGCGGCACATCGATGAGCTATGGCTTGAGTGGCGCCGGCAGCTTCAGACCGGCGCGGAGCAGCGACAGAAGAAAGCCCTGCCGGTCTACGCCAAGACCAGGGTCTTCCGCATCTGGCATCCAACGCTGGTGTGGGGAACCCTCCAGACCGCGGAGTACGCGGCCGAGACCTTCCGCCAGGTCGTCGACTACTACGAGATTCCCGACGACGCGGAAGCCGCCACCGCCAAGCGGCTGGAACGACAGCAGTACCTGTACCGAGGCAACCGAATCTTCAACGTCGTGCTCGGCGAACAGGCGCTCTACACGAACTTCGGAGGACCAGAGGTGATGAAGGGGCAGCTCGACCGGCTGCTCGCGGTGATGCGACTGCCCCGGCTGAGCCTGGGCATCATCCCGCGCTCCGCCTCCATCGGTATCTGGCCCGGCAACTCCTTCTCGATGTTCGACGACAAGCTCGTCCTCGTTGAGACCTACTCGGCGGAGTTCTCGGTCACGCAGCCCCGAGAGATCGAGCTGTACACCAAGGCCTTCGCTCTTTTGAAGCAGTCAGCGGTCTACGGCACCGCCGTCCGCGACCTCATCCTCACCGCCAGCCAACACTTCGATCAGATGCCGAGCGACTAGGAGAGCACCATGCAGCCTGTAGCCCCGAACTGGCGTACCAGCACCTACACCGGGACCGAGAACTGCATTGAAGTGGCCGACAACAGTCCGACGAAGGTGATGGTGCGGGACACGAAGGCACGCAACCGCGGAATCTTGGCTGTTCAGCCAGCCGCCTGGACTGCATTCGTGGAGTTGGCCAAGCAGGGATAGCGGTGGACTGCCAGTTGCCATCCCGAATCCGAAACTGCTGGGCAATGGATCCGCCCACCTATTAGAGCTCGTAACAGGATCTTGTGGTGGTCAAGACGCCACTGATCACAAAAAGACCTCAAGCGCCATCAACCACGAAAGTAGGACAGGGACGGCAAGCTACGACTCCCGAGGCATATTCCCGAAATGCTCACCTGCATCGCTGATCACATTGAGTACATGGTCAGGACCAAGTTCGGCGGCGAGGCCATCACGAACAATGCCGGCCACACGATAAAGCACAGAGAACCAGAGTTTGATTTCGCCCGGCAGGAGGGGGACACCAAGACTATTGCGCCATTGTGCCGGTTCATTTTCGTCCCCGGTTTGCAGGGCCCACATTCCGCCCGCGATGAAAGGAAGCGCGTAGACCTCGCTGGTTTCGCTCGTGAGCTGCGACATCACTAGGTCTGTAATCGTTGCCAAGCTGGGTGTACGCTTTCCTCTCTTCTTTACGATCATGAATCGTCCGCCAAGATCTTGCGCCGCAATAGGATAATAGAGCACTCCCAGCAGCGTAGCGATTCCCCCCGCAAGATTATTTCCGCTCGGATTCATTTCGCTGAATCCATCAATCACTGATTCGTTGCCCTCAAGCGCACCAGTAAGAAGCAGTGCAGCCGCCTTGACATCGCCAGGCCGAGGCATGGGCGCGGGACCCTTGAACGTGGCGAGCAACTCGGCTTCACTTGCACTGATTACAGCGTTAACTCGCTTGCCACGATACGTTACATGCAGAATTTCACTAGTGCGCTGAACCCTGTCGAAGAATTCTTTGTGATTAGCCCTGAATTCTTCCCGCCCAACTTCGACCGTGTCTGGGCTATCAGAGTTTTCTGACTCATCGCTCATGAGGTGAGGCTAGCGCGTCCCACCTGCCGAAGCGTCGCCTTGCGACAGTTGGACAGCTTCATGTCGATGCGCGACCGTACGATTCCGAGACCCAACTGTACAGTTCGAATTTTGACACCCTGTACCGTCCTGGCGCGACAATCACCGCACCGGCGGCAGACCTGCTCCGGTGGTGGTGTCCGATCAGGGGGCGTGGATGAGCAGGCGGCGAGATCGCAGGATGTGGGCCAAATATGCGGCAATTCTTCTGGGTGTGTCATCGGGAGTTCTGTCGTTGGGGATTCCTGCGGTGGGCAATGCATTCGTGGCGGCATTCACTGTGGGCACAGCACTGTGGGCGCTACAGCATCGCCAGCGGGATTCCACGCCAGCAGAGCAGGCTCTTCCGCGTGAGTCACGAGATCGAGGACGTGAGGACGCAAGCGACTCATGAGTGCCGCGTGCTCATCGACCGGCGAGGGTTTCTTCCAGCTTGACAAGCGGCAGCTCAGTATAGGCTCGTAAAAGGATCACGAGCGGGTCTTCTTCAGGTGCCTCCAGCAGATGAGACTATAGGCCAATGAAAGGAAGGCGTCGTGGAGTTCGGTTCGACGTTCCCAGCGCACGGCCAGGCGCTTGTAGTGGTGGAGCAGTGGTGAAGCTCTGGTAGAGCGTGATCTTTCTTGATCTTGCCGGACCGGGTAGAGGGCACTTCCGCTGAAGCCAGAAAAATCGGAGCGCAAAGGCTCGCTGGTCGCCACACTTGTGGCATGAGAAGCCTGTTCGGCGCCGACTTCTACGATCCCGACGACATGTTGGCGCACCCGCGGCACTAGGAGATGCAACCTGTCCTGGCCATGCTCATCCAGCAGCTGCGGGACTGCACGACGGAGGAGGCTGGTGTCGCCTTCCAGCAGGACTTGCTCGACCGTCTGCTGGAGGTGGAGAAGGACCGTAAGGAGTTCAAGCGTGCAGCGGACCGGGTGCAGAGGAGGAAGTCGCCGCACCCAGAGGCCCCTGAGCCTCGGTCGGGCCGTGACCTTGGTGACGTGGCGACGTGGCGGTTCGAGCATGACGTATGCGAGCGGCTGGGTCGCCAACTGCGTTCAGTGGGCGATGCGTTGGCCTGGCGGGTCTTCGGCTTCCACCGCCCATTCATTCTCGCCCTGTGCCGCAACGATCCGGCCGGTCCGATGGTCGGCAAGGTTGGGTTGCAGGCTGAGCTTGATCGTGTTGCGGAGGTTTTCAAGAAGAACGGCTCCTTCGTGCTCCTGCATGACCTGACCAACTGCCTACGCATCGGCGACATCACGGTCTGGGATGGCGTCAATCCTCCACGAACCGAAGAGATCAAGACGAACCCTGCGGCGCGCAAGAGCGCCCAGATCCGGCGGGTCAACCAGGCCATGGCCGCGGTGCTGGAGGGTGGTCCGCTGCCGGGGAACAACGCCTCAGAGCTTCTGTACGACCTGGACCTGACACTGCGGACACACCTCGATGTAATGCGTGACGCCTTGGAGCGAGCCGCGGCTGAAGGCGTCCATGCCACTGCTGTGCCCGGCAGGCGAGCCCTGTACGTCATTGACCAATACGGATGTGTTCAACAGGGCCTATCCTCCGCACAGTTCAACGAGCGACTTCAACAGGCTGTGGGTGCAGTGCTAGCGAGCACTGGCATCGCGACTGGCCGAGAGGACCACAACGTCCACTTCACCACCATGGACGACACGGCTCGCAATCCGCTGCGGGTGCCGTGGGCGAACTATCCGTTGCACCCTGTGGCCTGTGCCCGGTTGATCGGCGACTACGCGGTGATGACCGTTGAGACCTCCGGGCCAGCCCTGGCCGACCTGCTCCAGGTCGCCGGCCTCGATGCTCATTGGACTCGTCCGCCGGGGAAAGCCGACCTGAAGCCGGGCGGCGTGGTCATGGAGATTCATCACCAGGAGCAGCTCCGCGCCGTGCCCCTGCGCGGAGGCCTGACGATGACTCCGGGCTGGACGTTGCAGATGGGCCACTCCGAACTGGATCGCTACATGATCGAGCTCATCCAGCCGGGCTCGTGGATCGCCGGCATGAAGCACCTGCTCGCCGCTCGTCGGGTTGGGCAGCCCTGGCCGCACTACCGCAACGAGCACGAGGTCTGGGTCTAGACCGATGCTCTGTTGCTCGGAGGAGGGCTTCCCGAGTGTCAATGTCCATGTCACCGTAGATCCATGAGGGCCGACTTACCGGTTCGAATCGTCGATGGACACGTCGTCACCGACCCTGGCATCGGGCCAGTGGCGATGGTGTGGCTCCCGTTGCATGGCGAGGTCATCGCGAAGATCCCGCCTCGAAAGGGCAATCGCAGCTGGCTGCATGTGACGGTGGGCATCCGCTCGCCCAAGTTCGAAGATGACCGGTGGACTCTGCCCCGGAGCTGTCTGGTGCGGTTGGTGACAGCGGTGATCGATCGATACGGGTACGTCGTGCTCTGGCGCGACATGTCGAAGCTGTCGCAGTGTACGAGGGCCTGCCTGGAGGCCACCGGCGTTGAATGCCAGTGCTCGTGCTTGGGAGCCCACCACGGACAGGATGCCGCCGGCTGGTTCGAGCGGGTCGGAGATGTGGTGGTGGCCGATCATGGTGAGTGCACTCGTACCGCGGTCGTTTACGGCCCGAGAGGCAGCGATGCGAACGCGGTGGTCTACGACGGCAAGCTCGTCGGCGTCCGGTACCGCGTTGACCGCGCTGGCCGACGAAACTGGCCGACTGCGGCGCAGTTCATGTGTGCGAGTTGCATGACCGCGCGGGCCAGCGTCTGGGATCACTGCCACACGCACGGCTTTGTTCGCGCACCACTCTGTAACCGGTGCAACACCCGCCACTGGAGGGGATGGCAGCCTCAACACGGCCGGGCGACGACCAGCCGCAACTTCGATGACAGCTACTACCGCTGGTGTCCTGAGTACGCCGACGAGTGGAGGCCGTGCAGCGCATAGAGACGCGGCTGGAGGTTCGTCGAGATGGGTTCGGTCAGCCAGACTCGTGGTCTGCGGCTGAACCCATCTCTTCCAGGTCCTTGTCTACGTACTCCTCATCTGGCCCGCAAGAGCGCGCCAACAGGACGGGGGCCGGAAGTACGTAGGCTCCCGGCCTTGCTTGCCAGTGCCCCGAGTCGCGTCCGGCAGTGAACCGGAGCAGAATTATTTCTGACGCGCTTGACCCAAGCAGGCCGCGCCATGACCCTCCTTATCTCTCAAGGAGCCTCATAGCTCGCAAGTAACCTTGGCTAATCTCCTGGGACTTGTTAAAGTCTAAAGAAAGGAGGGCTCGGCGAATGAAGGACGGCTAATTTTAGCGAAATCATGGGGGCCTAGTGGCCCCTTTTTTTTGGGGTCTTCTGAACCCTCTAGAGGGAGAGTGCCGTCATGCTGCGCTGGGCTATGCGACTGCTCAAGTTCCTGCTTGCGTCCGCCACATCGCAGCTCGCTACGCAAGTCGCACTTTGGGCGCTAACGCTAGCCGTAGCGGGAAAATGGCTCGCCGATCGCTCGATAGATGGTTTTCTATTCGGTGCTGGCGCCATTGCCGTCGTAACCTTGGGGGCGGGCTTCGTTGTCGCCTTGCTCGAAAACTGGCACGAGGGTTTCACGATCGTTAAGCGAGTTAATCATCTCTATATCTATAGCCGAGGGACCCGACAGCGTTACACGGTTGAGTTCACTATTCGGAGTCGCACGAAGAGTCTGACTGCCTGTGAAATCCCGATGCAGTGGACAGGGGCAAGCCGCATCGCGCTGGCGAACTGCTCCAAGCTCAACCCGCAAGATGGGACCTATGAGATATCGGAGATTAGCAACCAGGAGCCCGGTGGCGATGGTGCGGTTGATATCGTCTTCAAGCTTCTGCCTCCTGTGGGGTGGTTTCGCAAGCGGAAGGTAGGGGTGCAGCTTGAATTTCGAGAGCTGCCGGGTGGCTATCAACCCTATATCAGCCAAGATCCGCGGACGTTCTGCTGGAGTCCCTTCGCGTCACTGAAATTTAGGCTGACTTGGGATGATGAAACTGTTGCCCTTAATTCAGATAGAGTCAGGGCCGCAGCTTATCGGTGTGGATGGGCCCGGGTGAGAGCAAGTCAGCCAGCGCTGACTAGGTGGAATTCGGCATCGCTCAAGACCCTTTCTGGGCCGGTTGGTAGGGAGTTGCGTATTTTCCCCGTGAGGACAGACCGTTGGTACATACTTGAGTTTGATAAGGCTGAGGGTAAGGCGAGACCTCGAAGGCCCCGCAAATCTACTCCCGCCCATAGGCCACACACCTTAGGCCCATCCGAGTCAGGGTGATGCTCCACTCCATTTGATCTTTCATGCCTCGGCCGCGGTGAGCCCGAGAAGATGCAAGAGCGGCGCAGTCGGTACCCGCCAAGTCGTCCCGAAGCGCAGTACGGGCACCGGAAACTCGCCGCGGCGAACCAGCTCAAAGGCCCGTGTGCGGCCGATGCCCAAGGCGCGGGCCGCAGTGACGAGGTCGATGACGACCGGTAGTTCCAGCAGCTCGGCCCGGGTCATGCCGACCATGCGGCTCACCTCACCTGCGGTGGTGTGCTCTGTTCTGAGAGCAGATGATCTGCCCTAGTTTGTTACAATTCAACCGCTCTTGTTCATGAGCAGACCAGGACGTACCGTTGAGGCATCTTCCTCCCAGAGGTGACCTCATGGAACAGACGCCACACACGCTGCGGCAGGTACTCGGAGCTGGGCTGCGAGACATCAGGAAAGCCCGTGGCCTGAAGCAGGAAGAGGCTGCCGCGCTGCTTCAGCAGCATGGTCTGACGACCTGGATTCGAGGGACTGTCGCGCAGGCGGAAGTGGGGGCTCGCCGTATAGCGCTGGAGGAAGTGCTGTTGCTGGCCCTCGCGTTCGAGGTGCCGCCGGCCGACTTTGTAGCCGGAGCGCCGGATGACCTCGTCGAGCTGTCACCTGGCGTGCGGCTCACGGTCGGCGCGGTGAAGGTGTTGCTGTCCGGCGATACGACTGCCGTACAGGCCGTGCCCGCACGGGCGGTTGAGATCACCGAGTCGCTGGCGCTGGCCAATCGGACGGCTGACTTCCTGGCGGAGGTTCAGCTGTCTGGGCGGGCAGACCGTGCCCTGGTGGAACGGGCGGTGGCCAGCGTCGGCGAGGCCGAACGGCATGTAGCCCGCAAGATCGGAACGTCGCCAGAGTGGGTCAATCTCGTGGCGTTGCAACGGTGGGACCGGACCTTGTCGCAAGAGCGAGACCTACGACTCCACAAGCGTCGGCCCGAGGCAGCCAAGGGGCAACTGGCCACCCTGCGAGGCCACATCACCCGGGAGTTGCTGACCGAGCTGGAACACGATCTGCGTGCGGCTCATCCCGACGACGAGCAGACCGCAAGGTAAGGCGTGCGTCATGCAAGGCACCACCTACAAGCGCTGCAAGTGTCCGGCCCGCTACAACGGGGCCGGTAAGCGCCTGGCCTGTCCGAAGAAGCACGGCACCTGGTCCTACGTCGTCGATGTGCCACTGTCCGACGCGGGCCGCCGGGAACATGGACGACAACAGATCACCCGTGGTGGCTTTGCCAGCCAGACCCTCGCGGTCGCCGAATTGCGGCAGGCTATCCAGCTCCTGGAGATACCCAGCACGGACGACGACGCGGGTCGGCTGGAGATCGTTTCCTCCATCCGTGACCACTACCGCCGCTATCAGCAGCTGCCGGACTACGCCGACGTACGCCGACGTTTCGGCGCAGGCGTCTCGCTCACGATGGAGCAGACCACCGGCGAGTGGCTGGATGAATGGATGGGTGGCAAGCGCAAGTTGGCGGCCAACACCCGCCGTTCGTATGAGGGTTTCATCCGGCGCTATCTCAAGCCTCAGCTCGGCGACATCCCCCTGGAGAAGCTCCGGCCGGCCCAGATTCGGACCGCGTGCGACGCCATCGTGGCCAGTGCCGCCACCACTCCACGACCGATCGGCCCGGCAACACTTCAACGCATCCATGCCACGCTCCGGGCAGCGCTCAACGTAGCCGTCCGCCAGCGCCGCATCATCGACAACCCCGCACTGGCGGTCGAGGTCGAGAATGCGTCGCGACCGAAGGCCGTCGTCTGGACCGCTCCACGCGTCATCGACTGGATGGCCTCCGGCAGGCGCCCGAAGGTCGCCGTCTGGACGCCCGAGCAGACCGGCTCCTTTCTCGGCCTCATGACGGCCGACCGGCTCTACGCCTATTACCACCTGTTGGTCTTCCGAGGGCCGCGCCGGGGTGAGGGCATCGGGCTGCGGTGGCCGGACGTGGACTTGGACGCAGGTGCGCTCGCCATCGTCCAGCAGATCGTGCAGGTGGGCTGGGAGACCGCCGTCACCCGGCCCAAGGACGACAGCGACGGCATCGTCGCGCTGGATTCGATGACCGTCACGGTGCTGCGGGCGCACCGGCAACGGCAGCTGGAGGAACGGGAGTTGCTGGGGCCCGCTTGGACCGACAGCCACTTTGTGTTTACCACCGAGATCGGCAAGCCGCTGCATCCCGATTACGTCAGCCGCCACTTCGTCCGGACGATCAAGCGGGCCAACACTCTTCGCGAAGGAGACACCGGCCCGGCCGTTGAGGATGTGCAGGCAACGCTCGGACTCCCAGTGGACGGGTTCTTCGGGCCGCTGACACGGCGGGCGGTAACCGGCTTCCAGCGCGTACGCGGGCTCAAGGCCAACGGCACCGTCGACCCACACGTCTGGTACCAACTCTTTCCCGAGCATCCGCTCCGGCCGTATCCGCACCCCGGTTATCTGCCGCCGGTCCGTCTGCAAGACCTGCGGCATCTGGCAGCCACCCTGGCGCTCGCCGCCGGAGCCGAAATGAAAGTGGTCTCCGCCATGCTCAGACACTCGACGATCCAGATCACGGCCGACACCTACACCTCGGTACTGCCGGAGATCGCCCGCCAGGCTGCTGAAGCCGCTGCCGCGCTCGTTCCCCAACCACCCGCCGTGCAGCCGGATGACGACGCCGTTAGCCCCTCGCTAGCATCCGGCCCGGAAAACGACCAAGGGCACCCTCCCGAAGAGAAGGGTGCCCTTGGTCGTCAACTGTGCGCCGCCAGGGACTCGAACCCCGGACCCGCTGATTAAGAGTCAGCTGCTCTAACCAACTGAGCTAGCGGCGCATGACTCACGCCTTCCGCTGGATCGGTGTCTCGCGGAGGGCGACGAGAAAATACTACCTGGTCCGGAGGGGTGCTTCGAACCAGCCTTCAGATGGCCAGTGAGAGAAGCACGGGTCCCGCTCCGCGGTTCAGTGTGTCCGCCGCTTGGCGGAGCCGGTGGGCGTGTTCGACCGGGAGGGAGAGGGCCAGGCAGCCCACCGAGGAACCGGCCGTGATCGGGACGGCCGCGCAGACCGTACCCACCGCGTACTCCTGGAGGTCGAGGTGGGGGACGGTCGGCGGCTGGGTCTCCAGACGGGTGAGGAGCACCTTGTCACTGGTGATGGTGCGCGAGGTGAGGCGGGCCATCTTGTGCCGGGAGAGATGGTCGCGCCGGCCGTCGTGGTCGAGCTGGCCCAGCAGGCTCTTGCCGAGCGCGGTGGCGTGCGCGGAGACGCGGAAGTCGACCCACTCGTTGACCGCCGGGGTGGCGGGCCCGGCCGCGTACTGGGTGATCGTGACCTCGCCGTCGACGTACCGGCTGACGTAGACCGCCGCGCCCAGGGAGTCGCGCAGCCGGTCGAGGGTCCGCTGGATCTGCTCGCGCACCGCCAGCTCGCGGCCGACCGCGGAGCCGAGGCGGCTCAGGGCCTCGCCGGTGACGTAGGCGCCGTCGGCGAGCTGCTCGACGTAGCCCTCGCGGCGCAGCATCCGCAGCAGTGCGGTGAGGCGCTCGGCGCCGACGCCGGTGCGGCGGGCGAGTTCGGTGTCGGTCACACCGGTGGAGTGGGCTGACACTGTCTCCAGGACACGGAGGGCGTCCTGTGCCGAATGGTGGGGAGCGGTCGGCTCGTGCATCAGCGCCACGGTGTTTCTCCCTGCGCTCGCTTTTTGGGCCGTGATACCGGACAGCGAATCCCCTCCACGATAACCGGCAAACGGCCGATGTGGAGCGGCTGTTGGCGAGATTGTGGCCCGCCCGATGCCCTCCCAGCTGCGACGCCGACCCTTTGGCATATGCCAATGACATGTCACGGGACGTGGACCTTGGGTGTTCGACCGTTCACTTGCCGTAGTTGAATAAATGTCAAAGAATTGCGCCGAGAAATTCCCGGGTCCGTTGATGTTCAGGATCGCCGAAGATCCGCTCCGGCGGGCTCAGGTCCGGCGCACCGGCAGGTTCAGATCGAGGTCTCGGCCCCGAACAGCGCGTGCGCCGCCCGCAGCACCAGATCGTCCCGGTGTCGCGCCCCCACGATCTGCATCCCGATCGGCAGGCCGTCCCCGTCGTTCCCCACCGGGACGGTGGCGGCGGGCTGCTGGGTCAGGTTGAAGGGGTACGTGAACGGGGTCCAGCCGGTCCAGCGGCGGAGCCCGGAGCCCTTCGGTACCTCGACTCCCGCCTCGAACGCGGTGATCGGGAGGGTCGGCGTGACGAGGAGGTCGTAGCGCTCGTGGAACAGGCCCATCCTGCGGCCGAGTTCCGCGCGGACGTCCACCGCCGCCAGATAGTCCAGCGCCGAGAAACCCGCCCCCGTCGCGCGGATCTCCCGCAGCCCCGGGTCGAGCAACTCCCGTTGCTGCGGCGCGAGTTTCCGCGTCACGTGGGCGGCTCCGCTGAACCACAGGGTGTGGAAGGCCTCCACCGGGTCCGTGAAGTCGGGGTCGGTCTCCTCGACGTACGCGCCGAGTGCGGCCAGCCGTTCCACGCCCCGCCGTACCGCCGCCGCGACGGCCGGACGTACGGCGACCTGCCCGCCGAGGGAGGGCGAGTACGCGACGCGCAGGCCCCGCACGCCTTTTCTGAGCTCCTCCGTGAAGGAGACCGGCGGGCGGTCGAGGGCCGACCAGTCGCGGGCGTCCGGTACGCCGATCACGTCCAGCAGCAGCGCCGCGTCCGCCGCGTCCCGGGTCATCGGGCCCACGTGCGACAGCGTGCCGAACGCGCTGGCCGGGTACACGGGCACCCTGCCGTACGTCGGCTTCAGTCCGAAGATCCCGCAGAAGGACGCGGGGATACGGACACTGCCGCCGCCGTCGGTGCCGAGCGACAACGGGCCCGCGCCCAGGGCAACGGCCGCCGCGCTGCCGCCACTTGAACCGCCCGCCGTGCGCGCGGGATCGTGCGGGTTGCGGGTGATCCCGGACAGCGGGGAGTCCGTGACGCCCTTCCAGCCGAACTCCGGGGTCGTCGTCCTGCCGATGAACACCGCGCCGTGCTCGCGCAGTCGGGCCACGGAGGGTGCGTCCTCGTCCCAACTGCCCTGTTCGGCAATGGTCTTGGAGCCGCGCAGGGTCGGTGTGCCGCGCTGGAGCAGGATGTCCTTGACCGTGACCGGCACCCCGTCCAGGAGTCCGGCCGGCTCCCCGCGCCGCCAGCGTTCCGCGGACTCGGCCGCCCGCGCCAACGCGCCGTCCGCGTCGAGCCGTACGAACGCGTTCACGGCGGGCTGGATCTCCTCGGCCCGTTCCAGGGTCGCGCGGGTCGCCTCGACGGGACCGAACTCCCTTCTGCGGTAGCCGTCGAGGAGTTCCACGGCGGTCAGCTCGGTGAGTGCGGTCGTCATCCGGCCCTCCAGAGTGGGGAGTTCAGTGCCCCGGTACGTACCCGCGCTTCTTGTCGACCACGTTCGGCAGCGGTTTGCCCGCCTCCCATCTCTCGTACGCCGCCACGAACTGCGCGCCGAGTTCGTCCCGCCAGCCGACCGTGTCACCGCTCATGTGCGGGGAGACGATCAGCCCCGGAACCTGCCACAACGGGCTGTCGGGAGTGAGGGGTTCGGCCTCGAAGACGTCCAGTGCTGCGCCCGCGATCCAGTGCTTGGTGAGGGCCTCCACCAGTGCCTCCTCCACGACGAGTTGTCCCCGGCCCACGTTGATGAACCGCGCCGAGGGCTGCATGCAGCCGAACCGGCGGGCGTCGAACATGCCGCGTGTGTCGTCGGTGAGCGGTGCCGCCGAGATCACCCAGTCGGCGCGGGCCATCAGCCGGTCGAGTTCGCCGGGGCCGTGGATACCGGTGCGCGGGGTGCGGCCGACGAGCGCGGTCGTCACGCCAAGTGCCTTGAGGGTACGGACGATCGCCCGCCCGATCGGCCCGGAGCCGACGACACAGGCGCGGGTTCCGGCCACGCGCTGTGCCTCGCGGTGCCGCCAGGTCCGCTCCCGCTGGAGGTCCAGCGTCCTAGGCAGGTCCTTGGCCATCGCGAGGACGAGGGCGGCGACGTACTCCGCGACCGGCTGGTCGAAGACACCGCGCGCGTTCGTCACCACCGTGTCGCAGGCGGCGAGTTCGGGGCACAGCAGGTGGTCCACACCCGCGCTGGCCGTGTGCACCCAGCGCGGGCGCGGGCCCGCGCCGGGCCAGGCGGCGCGTACCGCGTGCGAGGTGAAGTCCCACACCAACAGGACGTCGGCGAAAGGCAGTTGATCCGCGAGTGTCGTCTCGTCGGCGTGCGCGATCCGTATCCGCCCGGTGAGCTTCCCGAGCCGGGGGAGCGGGTCGGCGTCCAGGACGAGAACGGTGGGCAGGGCAGCGGGAGTTGCGGTCATGCGGAGCCGTTTCTCGCGGGAAACAACAGGGGTACGGCCGTCTGACATGCGCGGATTGACCACGCTCGCACTCGAACCCACCTCCGTCAACACGGATGCCCGCACGACGCGGCCCGCACGCTGAACGCGACAGCCCCCGCCCCCCGGCCGGCGGCGGAACCGCGCATGCCGGTGGTATCGGCCAACCAGGTCACGATGTGGGAGGCGCCGCGCAGGCCGGGTACGCGTGCCGTGAGGCCCCTGGCAGGCGCCGCTCGACGAATCGGCGCGCCGCCGGGGACCGGTACCGCCGGAAGAACACCAGGAAGGCTGGTCATGACCGCACTCGGATTCCTCTACCCGGGCCACTCCGCCGAGGACGACTACCCGCGCATCGAACAGCTCCTCGGCAGCGACGTCCGCCTCGACCTCGTCCACACGGACATCGGCGAGGACGCGCACCGGGTCGACGCCCTGCGCGAGATGGGCTCCCCCGAGCGGCTCGCGGCGGGCGTCGAGCAGCTGCGCCTGTCCGGCGCGGACGCGGTGGTCTGGGCCTGCGCCAGCGGCGGCTTCGTCCACGGCTGGGAGGGCGCCCGCGACCAGGTGCGCGCCCTGGCGCGGGCGGCCGGTCTGCCCGCCTCGTCGACGTCCTTCGCCTTCGTCCACGCGGCGAAGGAGCTCGGGGTGCGCCGGGTGGCCGTAGGAGCGACGTATCCGGACGACGTGGCGGCACTCTTCGCCGACTTCCTGCGGGCCGGGGGAGTGGAACCGGCCGTGGTGCGCGCCTCCGGCGTCCTCACCGCGGCGGAGGTCGGCACGTGGGGTCGGGACGAGGTGCTGGCGCTGGCCCGGTCCGTGGACGGCCCGGACATCGAGGCGGTCCTCCTGCCCGACACGTCCCTGCACACGGCGGCCCACCTCACGGACCTGGAGAAGGAACTGGGCAAGCCGGTCCTCACGGCCAACCAGGTCACGGTCTGGGAGGCCCTGCGACTGGCGGACCGCAAGGTCAACGCGCCGCGGCTGGGCGCGCTGTTCACGAAGGAGCCGCTGGTGCAGGCCGGCTGAACAAGCCGGGCCGGGGCGGGGGTGTTCCTCGGGAAATGTGACACTCGCGGCCCTGAGTGTCACATTTCCCGAGG
>NZ_JBIVNL010000002.1:249200-1029911 GCF_044753545.1 Streptomyces sp. NPDC088350
GCGCGGCCGCCCAGCCCCCCCCCCCCCCCCGGGGCCCGCCGGCCGCCCCCCCCCGGGCGGGCGGGGGGGGGTGCCCCCCGCCTACCCACCCCCCCGGGGGCCCCCCCCCCCCCCCCCCCCCCACCCCCGTGCCCCCGTCTGTCGTGAGCCGTCCCTCGGGGAATAAAGCGGAGACAGCCTCCTGTTAGTGCCGGAAGGACACCGCACAGCTCACAACAGGAGGCACCCACCGTGGCGGCAGACGACGAGATCCGGGGTACGACCGACGAGATCCGGGGCACGGCGCGGGGCACCGCCCCCGTCCCCCTCTCCGTACTGGACCTGGTGACCGTGGGCGCCGGCCGCACCGCCACGGACGCGCTGCGCACCAGCGTGCGGATCGCCAAGCTCGCCGAGTCGCGCGGTTTCCACCGCTACTGGGTCGCCGAGCACCACTCGATGCCGGGCGTGGCGTCCTCCTCGCCCGCCGTGATCCTGGCCCACCTCGCCGCCCACACGGACCGCATCCGCCTCGGCTCGGGCGGCGTCATGCTCCCGAACCACGCCCCGCTCGTCATCGCGGAGCAGTTCGGCACCCTGGAGGCACTCGCCCCGAACCGCGTCGACCTCGGCCTCGGCCGCGCCCCCGGCACCGACGGCGCCACCGCCGCCGCCCTGCGTCGCACCGAGCGGCTGAACGAGGGCGCCGACGACTTCCCCGAGCAACTCGCCGAACTCACCCGCTTCCTGGACGACGACTTCCCGTCCGGCCACCCCTACGCCCGTATCCACGCGGTCCCCGGCCCGATCCAGTCGACCTCGCCCGGCGGCGTCCAGTCCCCGCACCGCCCGCCGATCTGGCTCCTCGGCTCCTCCGGCTTCAGCGCCCGCCTCGCCGGCATGCTCGGCCTGCCCTTCGCCTTCGCGCACCACTTCTCGGCGCAGAACACCGTCCCGGCGCTCGACCTCTACCGCGAGTCCTTCCGGCCGAGCGCGGTGCTCGACGCGCCGTACGCGCTGATCGGTGTCTCCGCCCTCGCCACCGACGACGAGAAGGAGGCCCGCCGCCAGGTGCTGGCCGCCGCCCTCAACATGGTCCGGCTGCGCACCGGCCGCCCCGGACTCGTGCCCACCCCGGAAGAGGCCGAGGCGTATGAATTCAGCCCCATGGAGCGGGAGTTCATCACCTCCTGGAACGCCAACGTCGTCCACGGCACCGCCGACCAGGTCCGCGACGGCCTCGACGACCTCCAGAAGCGCACCGGCGCCGACGAGTTGATGCTCACGTCCCACGCCCACAACGCAGACCTGCGTCTGCGCTCGTACGAACTGATCGCCGACGCCTATGAGTTGACGGCCGATCAGGACGCCTGATTGCAGGCCTTCGTCCCCAGCAGCTCGGAGATACGATCCGGCGCCACCGGACGGGAGTACAGCCACCCCTGTCCGGTGTCGCAGCCGATCCGGCGCAGCCGGGACGCCTGCGCCGAGGTCTCCACGCACTCGGCGGTCACCGACAGGCCCAGCCGGTGGGCGAGTTGGATCATCGCCTCGACGATGACCTCGTCGGCCGGGTTCGGCGGGACGCCCTCCCCCTCGTACTGGAAGCCCCGGACGAAGGACCCGTCCAACTTCAGGACGGAGACCGGGAGCCGGCTCAGGTACGCCAGGTTCGAGTAGCCGGTGCCGAAGTCGTCGATGGCGATGTGGACCCCCATGTCGCTCAGCGCCTGGAGCGCCTGCAACGGCCGTCCCGCAGAACCCATCACCGCGGACTCGGTCAGCTCCAACTGCAGCAGATGCGGGGCGAGTCCGGTCTCGGCCAGCGTCTGGGCCACGTCCGCGACCAGGTCCGAGTCCCACACCTGGCGTACGGCCACGTTGACGCTCACGAAGATCGGCGGCTCGTCCGGGTGGTCCAACTGCCAACGGCGGGCCTGGCGACAGGCGGTGACCAGGACCCAGCGGCCGAGCTGCACGATCGAGCCGTCCTCCTCGGCCAGTCCGATGAACCGATTCGGCGTCAGCATCCCGAACTGCGGGTGGTTCCAGCGCACCAACGCCTCGACCCCGCGCAGCCGTCCGTTCTCCATCCCCACCAACGGCTGGTACTCCAGGGTGAATTCACCCCGTTCGATGGCCGGGCGGAGCGTGGAGGCGAGGGCCTGGCGGGTCATGCGGTGCGCGTTGCGCTCCGGATCGAACAGCGTCCAGCGGGACTTGCCGTCGGCCTTCGCCCAGTACAGCGTCGTGTCGGCCGCCTGCATCAGACCGGTCGCCGTCGTACCGGCCGCCTGCCGCTCGACCACCCCGATCGACGCCGACAGCGACAGCCGCTGCCCGGACAGGTCGAAGGGCGCCTGCAAGGCCTTCAGCACCGACTCGGCGAGATCGGCCAGTTGGTCGGTCCCGGTCGAGTCCTCGACGAGCAGCGCGAACTCGTCCCCGCCCAGCCGCGCCACCAGAGGGGCGGTCGCCCGGGCGTACCCCGCCTCGTCCGCGCACCGCGTCAGCCGCTCCGCCACGGCGGCCAGCAGCCGGTCGCCGACCCGGTGGCCGAGCGTGTCGTTGACGGCCTTGAAGCCGTCCAGGTCCAGATAGCACAGGCCGATCCGCCCGGTGCCGCCCTGCTCGTACGACTCCGCCTCCAGCGCGGCCGACAGCCGCTCGAAGAACAGGGTGCGGTTGGGCAGCCGGGTCACCGCGTCGTGCATCTCCAAGTGCCGTAGCCGCGCCTGGAGTTCACGACGGGCACTGATGTCGGTGAGTGACAGCAGCACACCGTGTTCCTCGGCCGGCAGCGGCGCCACGGTCACCTGCACCCACAGGGAGTGCCCGTCGGGGTGCTTGACCCGGCGGGTGCAGCTCAGCTTGGCCTGCCGCCCGCGCAGCACCTCGCGATAGGCGTGCCAGGTACGCGCGTCCGACCGCAGGTCCACCAGATCGGCCGCGACCAGCCCCGCGAGCGCGACACCGGCCTTGCCGAGCAGCGCGCCGAACGTGTCGTTCACGCTGACGACCAGGCCGTCGCGGCCCACGACGGCCATGGCGAGGGGGGACACGGAGAAGGCGGACTCAAGACGGCCGCCCCCGGGGGACTCGGCACGAGGCGATGCCTCGGCGCTACTCTCTGTGACGGCCGGCCGGATGAGATCTGCCGCGGGCGCCGGCCCTTCGGACGTTCCGCTCACCGCTCGCTCCCGCAGTGCACTCGATCTTCGGATGGGTCTCGTCGGGATGGCCGACCGGGTGGGAGGCCGCCGTGCCGTGTCCGTGCAGGAAAGTGTGCCGATCATAGAGGTTGGCCCCCGGCCCTTCCAGCCACTGTCCAGTGTCCCGGAACAACGGCCGGTTCCGGCAGATCGATTCCGCCCGCACCTGGACGGGTTCGTCAAAAGGCCGACCACATGTGACGTTCCGTGAGTGTTTCCCGATGTCGGCCCGGGCGTGTCTCGGCCTTCCCGAGCGTCCCTCTCACTCATCTGGTGCAGATAAACAGGGCGTACCCCAACAAACCATCACAGGCTGGGTGTCGGTGTCCCGCGAACCGCTCCCGGAGGTCCAACGTGCCGTGTCAGCTCCCCCTCAAGGGGCTCTCCCGTACGGCACTCAAGGGGCTCGCCCAGTGGCGGACGCGCCCCGGACTGCGCGGCACCGCGGCCGTGTTCACCACCATGTCCGCGCTCGCCGCGACCTCGATCATGTCCAGCCAGTCGGTCGCCGAGCCGTTCTCGACCACCCCCTGCGCCCTCAAGCGCACCGAGGCCCACCACTCGGAGGGCCTCGACACCTGGAACACCGCCTATCCGCGCCCCACCCGCCCCCTCGACGCGGTGATGATTTTCCTCTCCTTCCCCGACGCGACCCCGCGCACCACCCCCGCCGAACTGGCCGCCGACCACTTCCCGGCCACCACCCGCTTCTACGAACGCGCCTCCTACGGCAGGTTCACCCTGCGCCCGCACCCGCTGCGGAACTGGATCCGGATGCCCCGCCCGTCGACGTCGTACGCCATACAGCGCGACTGGAACCCGGCGAACCGGGCCGCGTACCTCCGCGACGCGCTCGCCGCCGCCGACCCGCAGGTCGACTTCTCGCGCTACGACATCGTCTACTTCGTGGCCGACCCGGACGCGCCCGGCGTGGACTCCGACGCGACCAAGGTCGTCAACCTCGACACCCCGCTGCGGGCCGACGGCACGGACGTCCGCCGGGTGGTCACGGTGTTCGAGAAGCACCCGCCGGACCGGCTCGTCCTCGCCCACGAGACCGGCCACGTCTTCGACCTGCCCGACCTCTACCACCGGCCGGTCGACGGCAAGGGCGACTGGGACACCTACGTCGGCGACTGGGACCTGATGGGCAGCCAGTTCGGCCTCGCGCCCGACCTGTTCGCCTGGCACAAGTGGAAGCTGGGCTGGCTGGACCCGCGCCAGGTGGTGTGCGTACGGGGCACCGCGCCGACCCGGCTGACCCTGGAACCCCTGGCCGCCGGGCCCGGAACGGCGGGCTCGGCGGGGTCGCCGGCCTTCGGACTCGGCCTCGGGGTCAAGCTGGCCGTGGTGCGCACCGGTACGGACAGCGCCCTGGCCTTCGAGGCACGCAGCCCCGTCGGCAACGACGGCACGGCCTGCAAACAGGGCATCCTCGTGTACCGGGTGCGCAGCGGCGCGGCGTCCGGTGGCGGCCCGATCGAGGTCGTCGACGCCCACCCGCACACCGAGGCCTGCTGGGAGACGTCGGTCTATCCGCCCCTCGCCGACGCCCCGGTCAGCCTGGGCGAGAGCTTCACGGTGCCAGGGGGCAACGTGAAGGTGGAGGTGGAGGGGCGGACGGATTCGGGGGCGTGGACGGTGACGATCACGCCGGGGGAGCCGGGAGGCTGATCCTCCTGATTGCCGGGTACGTCAAAGGGCCCCTCGTTCTCACGAGGGGCCCTTCACAGGTGCGCCGCCAGGGACTCGAACCCCGGACCCGCTGATTAAGAGTCAGCTGCTCTAACCAACTGAGCTAGCGGCGCCTGCTGACGTCGTAGACCTTAGCACCCTGATCCGGGGGAGGAAAAATCGATATCCGCACGGTCGCGCGAGCTGCCCGCACGGCCGCCCAGAGCAGGATTTCGGCACCGGGGAGCCAGGGCCGGCGGGTGTCCGGAGCGACCAGCCAGCGCGCGTCGAACGGCGCCGCCGCAGCCGCGCCGACCAGCGCCGGGACGGTCACCGCGTCGCCGGTGCCGTGGCACAGCAGTGGCGGTACGGACCCCGTACGGCCGTGCGCTCCGGGACGCGCGCCCCACTCCTCCCAGCCGAGCAGCGACGGCAGCCGCTGAGCCGTGCCCGGGGTGGCGAACAGGAGCATCCGTCCCCGGTAGGTCGCGACCGGCCCGGAGCCGGGGCCCTCGTCCCATAAGTGATCGACCATACGGCGCCCGAAGATCGCCGGGGCGTTCACCACGTCGAAGGCGTTGCCGCAGGGCAGGACGACCGGGGCGTCCGGCCGTTCCTTCCAGAGGGCGAGGGTGCTGCGCGGATACGTTCCTGCCGAGGCGAGCCAGGCGGCACCGTCCGGGGTGACGCCCGAGATGTCGAAGCGGTCGGCGAAGGGGTCGTCCTGTGTGCTGCTCATGGCACACAGATCTACTGGCCGTGAGCGCCCGGTCTCCGAGGGTTGTCGGAAATCGGGACAGGAGGGGGCGGGAGGGAGTATCTTGCCCGTCCGGCATATGCCAGGAGTTCTTTTGGTGCCGGGTAGGGCCACGCGGGATGTGCGGGCCACCCGGGTCACACGGGGTCGGCCGCCCCGCTGTCCCGGCCCTCGGTGCCGCGCAGCAGATCCCGCCCGAACTCGACCATCTTCTTCGCGTAGTCCTCGGTCCACTCGGCCCGCTCGGCGATGTCCGCCGGCGTCAGCCGGTCGAACCGGCGCGGGTCCGCGAGCTGCGCCGCCGCGATCGCCTGGAACTCCACCGCGCGGTCGGTCGCGGCGCGGAACGCGTGCGTCAGCTCCGTCGCGCGGGCGAGCAGCGCGTGGGGGTCGTCTATCGACTCCAGGTCGAAGAAGTGCTCCGGGTCCTCGGCCGCCTGTGCGGGCTCGAAGAGCAGGGGCGCGGGGCGTAGCCGCGATTCGTTGCGACGCGGCGTGTGCTCCGCCATGTCTTCTCCTCCTCGTACGTCACCGATGGCCCGCCTCGTGAGCGGGACCACCGTCCATTGTCCCCCGGCCGCGCAAGGGGCCCCGGGCATACCCCCGAGGCACGGGCTCCGGCACCCTGTGAGGGGTTTCCCAGCAGCCCGGTGCCGTACTCATCTCCGGCCGACCGGACCTCCGAGAGCCGCCGGTTCACGGTCTCCAGACCACCCGGTGTTCCGCCAGGTGCGCGAGTACCGCGTGATTCGCCTCCCACCCGTCGGGAAACTTCACCGTCACCCCCAGCTGCACCGGCTCCGTCGACGGGTGGTCGTCCAGGAGGTCGGTCACGCCCGCCCGGCAGACCACGATGCACGCGTGCCGGTGCCGGGAGGCCAGGACGCAGAGGCGGCCCGTCTCCAGGTGGAAGGCGGTCGCGTCGGGGCGGCCGGAGAGGGGGTGGAGGACCACCGTGACGTCGAACTCCCGCCCCTGGAGCCGGTTCGCCGTGTCCACGGTGACGTCCGTGACGCCCAGCTCGGCCAGCGCCGCGCGGACCGCCGCCGCCTGGTCCCGGTGCGCGGTGCCGACCGCGATCCGGTCGGCGGTCAGGGGGGTGGGGTCGGGCGAGCGTTCGGATGTGGCCGCGCCGCCCCGGTCCAGCAGGCGTCGTACGACCGCCGCCACCGCCCGTACCGCCTCCGGGTCCGTGCGGGGCGTGTGGCGGGCGGGCAGTTCCAGCAGGCCCCAACCGGCCTGCGCGGCCTCGTCGATGACCCGGTCCGGGCCCGAACCGTCCGACGGGACAGCGAAGTTGAGCCGCCGGTCGCCGTGGTCCGTGCCGCTGCGGAAACGGGTGTACGGGTAGAACGCGTTCGAGACGAGGGGGGCCGCCGACGCGGGCAGGCGCCAGGACACCGGCAGGCGGTGCTGCGGCAGTTCGGGGTTGTGCGCGAGGAGTGTGGTCACGGCCGAGGCCGAGGGGTCGTAGGACAGGCCCGCCCACTGCTCCGCGCCGACGATCGCGAACGGGTCCAACTGCCCCGGGTCGCCCACGAACAGCGCCCGCTCGAACAGTCCGGCCACGGCCAGCAGCGAGTCCGAGCGCATCTGGTACGCCTCGTCGACGATCGCGTGCCGCCACGGCTCGTCCACCGTGACGTGCGCCCACTTGGCCGCCGTCGAGATGACGACCGGGAGTCCGGCGAGTTCGCCCGCCTTCGCCGACTTCCGTACGTTCGGCAGGTCGTCCAGTGCCTTGTCGTACGGGTCCGCGTCACTGCTGTGCAGACGGCCCACGGGCAGCTCGCCGTTCTTCTCGGCGAGCCGGACGACGAGGTCGTCGACCTGGGCGTTGGTCTGCGCGACCACCATCAACGGCCGTCCGGCGTCGGCCAGTTCGAGTGCCGCGCGGACGACGAGCGTGGACTTGCCGGCCCCGGGCGGGGAGTCGACGACGACCCCGCGCGCGGTGCCGTGCAGGGTGTCGCGGAGGATCGCGTCGGTCGCGCGCCCGGCCTCGGCACCGGGATCGAACACGGCGGTCACAGCACGTCCTCCTCGGTCACCGGGTCGGCGGACTCCTGTACGGCGCTCTCCTCGCCCGGCGGTCCGCCGTGCGTCCACGGCGTCTCCTCCTGGTCGGGCAGTTTCGCGCCGCCCCGCTGCTCGTGCTCGAACAGCGTGAAGCAGATCCGGTCGCCCTTCTCCGGCACCGAACCGGTCTCCGGCTCCTTGCCGCGGCCCATCTTGTCGACCACCCGGAGGACGACGAGGGCACCTTCCTCCTCGTGGCCCACGAACTCCGCCGACTGCGGCTTGCCGGCCAGCGACCGGAACACCTTGACCCGCTCCCCGAGATGCGGCCGGTCGTCCGTGCGCACGGTCACCAGGGGGCGCGGGCGGGGGCTCTTGCCCTCGCTGTACGCCATGACGACATCCGTGACCTCGCCCGCGAACGCCTCCCCGGCGAGCCGCCGCCCGGCCATCACCAACGGGTCGTCCAGGGCCTCCTGGGCGTCCAGGCGGGCCTGTTCGCGCTCGCGCGTGGCCAGCTTGTTGGCCGCGGTCACCGCGTCGTCGCGGCGCGGCTGCGGGGGCTCACCGGCGACGATCCGGTCCCGGTGGCCGGTGAACGACCAGCGGTCGCGCGTCCACCGGTCGACGGCGTGCCCACCCTCCGGCAGGGCCCGCAGCAGATCGAGTCCGTGCCACACCGCGTCCCAGGTGGGGCGGGTGACGCTCTCGACGAGGGCCCTGATCTCCCGCTCGGCCGCGGTGAGTTCACCGAGCCGGTCGTCGGCCTCCAGGCCGTCCTCGGCGGCGGCGAGGGCGGTGCGGGCGCGGTCGTAGCGCTCGATGGCGGGGGCGAGCAGCTTGTTGTCGAACGCCGGGTCGGTGGCCGGTCCGGCCGGCGGGCACACCAACTGGCCGCGCGCGTCCCGCCGTAGCTCCGCGTCGCGCGCTGCCTCGGCGCCCAAGACGCCCTCCGGCGGGTCGATCCACGCGAGCAGCGCGGCCAGGTGCTGGTCCTCCAGGCTGGACTGACCGGTCGCCCAGTGCCGGCCGAGCACCTCGGTGAGCGCGAGGAGCAGCGCGGAACCGGGCACGCGGGCCCGCTCCCCGAAGTGGGTCAGCCAGCGGCCGAGCAACGGCACGCGCGGGGGCGCCGGGTGCGGGGTCTCGGGGTCCTGCTCGGCCGTGCGGCGAAAGCGCATCGAGCGGCCCAACAGCCGTACCAGCTCGATGCCCGCGCGGCTCGGCACGATCAACTGCGGGGCATCCGCGCACAGTTCGACCTCTACCTTGACCCGCTTGCCGGTCTCCGGATCGGTCTCGTTGCGCTCGGCGGCCTCCACGACGTCCGCGTACGTGTCGATGTACGGCAGGACCACGTCCGCCAGTTCGGCCAGGAACGCGAACCTGAGGTCCCGGTCACGCGGCTGCGGTACGACCAGCAGGCGCGGCGCGTCCCGGTCCGTGCCGACGAGCGCGCCGAGGGGCGCCCCGGCCTCACCGGCGGTGGTGAGCGGCACGAGGACGAGGGGGTGCTCGGAGAGATGCCGGTGGCGGACGGTGGCGGCGGGCTGGGCGCGGCCGGTGCGAACGGCCTCCAGGCGGGCGAGAGTCGAGATCAGCGACACGGGGTCCCCTCGGGGTGGGTGACCGGGGGCGGGGTGCGGTGGTGCGGGCCGCGACTCGCCGGCTGCCTGTGTGCTGCCGGTGCGGCGACGGTGGTGCTCGGGATCACGGTCATTGAGGTCGTCGTGGTCATCGCGGCACACCGCCCGTCGCGCTCGCCGCCGCCGCGCGCAGCTCGGCCGCGCCCTCCAGCGCCTCCGCCCGCAGTTCCGCCGCCCTGCGCAGCGCGGCCACCGCCGGGTCGTCCGGGTCGCCCGCCTCGCCGTGGGCCGCCGCCAGGACCTCGTCGACCGTGGTCAGGTCGCCCAGTTCGGCGCGCAGGGAGCGGCCGAGGGTGGTGACCGCGCCGGACGCGCGGGAGCGGTCGCGGCAGTGGAAGGCCAGTTCGCAGGCGGCCAGGCACTCGGGGGCGTAGGCCGCGGGGACCGACTCGACCGCCGCCGTCAGCTCGGCGGGCGGTCGGTCGGGGGCGAAGCAGGTGCCCTCGGGAAGGGCGTCGGCGATGTCCTCGATGCGGGTGAGGCGGGCCAGTTGGCGGCCGGTGACCGCGCGCTGCTTGCGGACGTCGACGGCGGACGCGGTGGGCAGGTTGGAGAAGTCCTTCGGGCAGACGAGGAGGATGCGGTGGCGGACTCGAGGAGCGGGGTTCAGCTTGGCCGCGACCTCTTCCAGCGCCAGCACGTACACCGCCGACTGGCGGGCCGCCGCGCCGACCTTCGCCGGGTCCGCCGAACCGTCCAGCATCGGGAAGGACTTGATCTCGACGACGGTCCAACTGCCGTCGGGGTGCACGACGACCGCGTCCGGCTCCAGGAACGCGGGCGAGCCCGCCACGTCGAGGGCGAGCATGGGGTGGTCCAGCAACGTCCAGGCGGCGGCCTCGGTGGCCTCGCGCAGTGCGAGCGCCGTACGCGCCGCACGGCCCTCGGGGCCGATCGCCGACAGCTCGGGCACCCGCGCGCGGGTGGGCGGCTCGGCGCCCGCGTCCAGCTTCTCGTGCACCAGGCGCAGCAGCTCCGCGCCGCCGTCCGCCTTGACCCGGGCCTCGAAGGCATTGCCCCGCATGAAGGCGAACTGGGACTGCCCGAAGGCCGACGGCGAGCCGAGCGCGTCGGCCAGCACCGCCTTGTTCACCCCCGCGCCGTCCAGGATCGCCCGCCGCTTGCAGCCCGGGTTCGCCGCCAGCGCCGCGAGGGCGCGCGCGTCCAGCGCCTTGGCCGGGACGTCCGGGCCGCGCAGCTCAGCGAGCCGGTGCCGGAGCGCCGTCCCCCGCGTCCGTGGGGGAGGCACTCGGCTCGGCTCCGGTACCGAGCTGCGACTCGCGCTGCCGTGGAATTCGCTCACCCGGGGAAGTCTGGCATCCGCCACTGACAATTGAGGTTTCTGTGCCACGAGAGGCGTCACGGGAGATGCCGCGAGCGGCCTCACCGGAGGCGTCACGGGAGCGCGCCGCGACGAGTGAGCCGCGCCCCTCGAACCGCGCCCTGATCCGGTCCGAGGCCTTCATCACCTGCGGCGCCAGCAGGAACCCGAAGCCCATCACGACCACGCCCGCGACCGCGTCGAGGAGATAGTGGTTCGCGGTGCCCATCACCACGATCGCCGTCAGCAGCGGATAGGCGACACCGAGGACCTTGGTGAGCCGCGTCCCGCCGTGGCGCCACAGCATCACACCGCACCACAGCGCCCAGCCGCAGTGCAGGCTCGGCATCGCCGCGTACTGGTTCGTCATGCCGCCCAGGCCGCGCGGCGCGCTCGCTTCGCCGCCCCACCAGCCGTACGAGCTGTACTCGGCCATCGTGTCCACGAAGCCGTAGTCGGGGGAGAGGAGGCGGGGCGGACAGGTCGGGAGGAGGGTGAAGCCGATCAGGCCGATGAAGGTGGACGTCATCAGCCAGGTGCGGGCCGCGCGGTAGACCTGGGCCCTGGAGCGGAACAGCCAGATCAGGATCGCGGGCGTGATCAGGTAGTGCAGCGACGCGTACCAGAAGTCGGCCGGTATGCCGATCCAGGACTCGCGCGTGAACAGACGGTTGAGCGGGTGCTCGGCGTTGATGCGCAGGAACTTCTCGATGCGGAGGATCGCCAGACCGTGGTCGACGGCGCTGGACGTGTCGCCCCTGGCCAGCAGCCGCCCGGCCGAGTACGAGGCGTACACCATGAGGATCAGCGGCAGCTCGGTCCACCAGCGCAGCCGGCTTCGCCGGTCCGCCTCGATGCCTGGTGTCTCGGTCTGCGGCATCCGATCGCCCTCCCCCTTCTGTTCTGGTGCGGTGCCCGGTGGTCCGGCTTCCCGGTAGCCCGGTCGGGACACTTTACGGCGTAGGTGCGCGCCCCGTTTGGGGCGCCCCAGGACCTCAAAGACGCAGAGTTCGCCCCCCGGGTTGCCCTTTTCAAGGGTGCGCGATGATGGAGTGACCCGCCTCTCGTTTTCGCCCGGAAAGGTCCCTCATGGCACCGCGCATCCTGTTGGCCCGGCACGGACAGACCGAATGGTCGCTGTCCGGGAAGCACACCGGCAGGACCGACGTCCCGCTCCTCGAAGAGGGCCGGCGCGGCGCCAAGGTGCTCGGCGAGCGACTGCACCGGGCCCCCTTCGACGGCCTCCCCGGGGTGGAGGTGCGCACCAGCCCGCTGGCACGCGCGCGTGAGACCTGCGAACTCGCCGGCTTCGGCGACCGCGCGACCCACTGGGACACCCTCATGGAGTGGGACTACGGCGCCTACGAGGGCATGACCCCGGACGAGATCCAGGACGTACGCCCCGGCTGGCTCATCTGGCGCGACGGCGTCCCCGAAGGGGAGACCCTCGCCGAGGTGACCGCCCGCGCGGACGAGGTCGTCGCCTGGGCACGGGCCGAGGACCGTGACGTACTGGTCTTCGCGCACGGCCACATCCTGCGCTCGATCGGCGCGCGCTGGCTCGGCCTGCCGATCGACTTCGCGGCACGGATACGGCTCAACCCGACGTCGCTGTCCGTACTGGGCTGGGCGTACGGCGAACCAGCGATCGAGAACTGGAACGACGTGGGGCACATGGTTGCCCTTTAGGGGCGCGGGGAACTGCGCGACCAGCCCCCACCGGCCCGCAGACGAATCACCACGCTCCCCCCGTAGCAACTAAGCCGCAGTACGAGGCAACCCTGAGTGCCTCTCCAGAAACGTGGACACCCCCGAAGCCCGCCGGTGAGGCAACAGCACCCGCGCAGTGCCCGCCAGCATCGTCTGAATCCGCGACGACTGCACCAGGTCCAACAGATCAAGCACCCGCATCCCCGCAGTCGCCGCCTCGTCAGGCCGACCCCCGCGCGCGAGATCGTCGGCAAGCTCAGCCGTGTACAGCGCGATGTTCCGCGTGAAGTGCGGATCCTGAAGATGCGCCGCCCGCCGAGCGTGCCGCGCGGCCCGCGGCCAGTCGCCCAGCGTCGACCAGCACTGCGCCTCAAGACCCTCCAACTCGGCCTCTCCGTAGAAGCTCATCCACTCGGGGTCGGCGTCCGAGTGGCCCCGCTCGTAGAGGGCCTGCGCACGGGCCAGCGCCTGTTCGCAGCCGGTGCGGTCGGCGAGCCCCGCCCAGCCGCCGGCCTCGCGCAGCGCGAGCAGCGACATCAGGCGGGCGGAGCCGAGGGGGCGGGCGACGCGTTGCGCGGCCTGTGCGGCGCGCACCGCTTCCCGTGGCCGTCCGGCGTCCCGCGCGAGGAACGCCGTATTGCAGAAGGCGTGTGCCTCAAGGCCCGCGTCCCCGGTCATCCGGGCCGTCGCGAGCGCCTCCGCGTAGTGCGAGCGGGCGTCGTCGAAGCGGCCGGAGTCGTGGGCCAGCCAGCCCACCGAGATGGCGAGTTCACCGGCTCCGGAGTGCAGTCGTTCGGCGACGGACTGCCGGGTGGTGCCCGCGTCGAGCAGGGCGTAGGCGGCACGCAGCGGGGCCGCCGCGCGCCGGTAGAGGCCGTCGGCGCCGTGCCGGTCGTCGAGCAGCCGGATTCTGCGGACGGCCTCTTCCAGGGCGCCCGCCTCGCTCGTACCGGGACGGCGGACGGAACGTTCCGCTGCCACGGCGTCCAAAGTGAGCCCCAGCGGGCCCAGTGTGCCGGCGGCCACCGTGACGGTGCCGCCCCTCATGAATGCGCGACGCAGCACGTCGCTCTCCTCGCGGTTCTCGTGGTTCTCGTGCGTGTCGTACGGGTCCTGTGTGTCATACGGCTCGTACGCCCCCCGCGTCTCACCCGTCCCTTCCGCATCGTCGGTCGTGCGGGCCGGGCTTGTGAGGTGTGAGGGGGGCGCGTCCTCGGCGGTGCGCGCCCCGCGTCCGCGTACGGACGAGCGGGGCGCGAAGCCGAGATCGGCGAGCGTGCGGCCGGGGAACATGTGCAGGAACACCCGTTCGTACGCGTAGTTGGGACAACGGATCTCACCGGCCTCGACCCGGCCGACATAGCGCGCGTCACAGCTCACCCGCTCGCCGATCTCCCGCGCGGACCGGCGTACGGCCGCGGCGAACTCCGCCGGTGAGCGCTGTCCGCGCAGCCGCCGGAAGGCGAGATTGGGTCTCGGTGGTTGGGGGAACTGGGGCGGGGGCACCGTTGACGACGCCATGGCCGGGTCCTCTCGTGCGAACCGTCGAACCATGCCGGATTCAGGGTGACTTGTTGAGTGACGCCCTGTTTCCAGCGGGCAAGAACGTACCTGCTGTGCACGACCCGCCACGCAGGGTTTGGCTACAAACCGGATATCTCATCCGGGATCTGCCATGAACTGCCATCCTTTGCGGCGGACTTGTGCCGTAGCCGTTGACGTTTCGCCGCGTTGAACTCCATGGACCGGGAGCCACCCGACTCCCGACCCGCTCGTCCAAGGAGGGGTTCCGTGGTGGAGACCGGGATGGAGACCAGGCAGGGCGTCGATCCTCGAATGCCGAGCGCGGAGCGCGGTGCGCCACCGTTCGCGGAGTCCGCCTGCGACCTGGTGACGGTGCCGACGCGGCAGGGGCTGGAGGCGGTCGACATCCTGCGCCGCGGCGCCTGCGACGGGGTCGGTCCCGTCCTGCACGACGACGGCGACGACACACTCGGCTTCCTGGTACCGCCGGGCACGGCGGCGGCGTGGGATCTGCCGGGCAGCACGTGCACGGAGACCCACGGCAGGGGGCTGCGGCTGGCCCCCGACCCCGAGCCCCCGGTCGAGGGCTCCGACTGGCTGCTGCCCCCCGGTGACGCGGACCTGGCAACCGACCCGGAGGTGCTGCGGGCTGCGCTGGGTGAGGCGGCTCGGTTGATCGAGGCGGCGGACGGTTGTCGGTGAGTTCCGTAGGGAGGGTCGTGATGAACCTGCGGCCCGGTGGGGGCTGGTCGCGCCCACGCGGCGGAGCCGCATAGCGACACAGCCTCGCGCCCCCAAGGGGCGCGGATGTCGCGCCGGACCATCCCCACCCACCGATAATGGGCCAATGGGAAAGTCCAGGAGTACCCGGCGAGCGGGTGCCGGCACCGCCGAGGCCGTCGTCGAACCCGTCGACGGTGGGCTCGCCGAGCTGATACCCGACCGGGACCGTGCGCGTGCCTGGACGCTGTTGATCGACGGGGCGCCGCAGTCGTACGTCGATCTCGACGACCCGGCGTATCTGTCCTTCGAGTACCAGCGGCGCCTCGGGCACGTCATCGACCTCGCCGCACCGGCCGGGAAGCCGATCCAGGCGGTCCACCTCGGCGGTGGTGCCCTCACACTCGCCCGGTACGTCGCCGCCACCCGGCCCCGATCCACCCAGCAGGTCGTCGAGTTCGACGCGGCGCTCGTCCAACTGGTCCGGCGCGAGCTGCCGTTGGACCCGAACGCGCGGATCCGGGTGCGGTCGACCGACGCCCGCGCGGGGCTCGCGAAGGTGCCCGAGGGGTGGGCTGACCTCGTGGTCGCGGATGTGTTCAGCGGGGCCCGTACGCCCGCTCACCTCACCTCCACCGAGTTCCTCGACGAGGTGCGCCGGACGCTCAGACCCGGTGGGATCTACGCCGCCAACCTCGCCGACGGGCCCCCGCTCGCGCACCTCCGTGGTCAAATCGCCACCGTGGCCGCCCGGTTCACGGAACTCGCGCTGATCGCCGACCCGACCGTGCTGCGCGGCAAACGGTTCGGCAACGCCGTGCTCGTCGCCTCCGACCACCCGCTGCCGTTCGCCGAACTGACCCGGCGTGCCGCCTCCGACCCGCACCCGGGCCGGCTCCAACACGGCAGAGAACTCACCGACTTCACCGGCGGCGCCGTACCGGTGACGGACACCTCGGCGGTCGCCTCACCGGCACCGCCCCCGTCCGTGTTCCGCTAGCGGTCACCCACGTCTAGTAGTTGCCCACATCCACCCGCGGCGCCCCGTCGTGCCACGTGCAGATCACCGACACCTTGTCCGTGCCCTTGGTGAACTCCACCCGGAGCCAGGAGTCCGTCTTCCACACCTGCATCGCCCAGCCCGTACCCGGCGTCGCCGACACGAGCGTCACATAGGCGGGCGCGGTGTCGAGTTCGAGCACCACCCGCCCGCCGTCGGTGTCGTAGCTCTTGATCTGGCCGGAGGCGGACGTGGAGGGGGACGGGCTCGCCGGCGCCGTCTTCGTGGGGGTCGGACCGGGGCTGCGGCTCGGCGGCGGGGTGTTCGAGGGGCTCGGGGACGACTCGGCCCGGACCGGTGCCGAGGGCGGCGGCGGAGCGGCCTGCGCGGTCGTGCCGGCCGCCGTGATGGGCAGGGCGCGCGGCGGGTCGTAGGCCGTGCCCGTCATGACCGTGTGGACGCCCCACCAGGACAGCGTGACGGCCGCGCCGGTGGCCAGCGACCAGGCCAGCACGTGCACGAATCCGTTGACGAGTCCTCTGCGCATCGCGGCCATACTGCCTCACGCGCCCCACAGGTGTCCCGTCGATCTCCTACTGGTTGTCCACAGGCGGGAGTTGTCCACAGGCCCGGATACGGGTCGCCCGCATGGCGTACGGTGCGGCGCATGGCAAGTGTGCTCGTGGTCGAGGACGACCAGTTCGTACGCTCGGCCCTCATCCGGCATCTGACCGACGCCGCCCACACGGTGCGCAGTGTCGGTACGGCACTTGAGGCGCTGCGCGAGGTCGCCCATTTCCGTTTCGACGTGGTCGTCCTGGACCTCGGACTGCCCGACCTGGACGGGTCCGAGGCGCTGAAGATGCTGCGCGGGATCACCGACGTACCGGTGATCATCGCCACCGCGCGGGACGACGAGTCGGAGATCGTCCGGCTGCTCAACGCGGGCGCAGACGACTACCTCACCAAGCCCTTCTCGGTCGACCATCTGTCCGCCCGCATGTCCGCGGTCCTACGACGCTCCCGTGGCACCACCGGCGAGACACCCCCGACCACGGTCATCAGCGTCGGCGGCCTCACCGTCGACCCGCTGCGCCGCCAGGCCGAGCTGGACGGCGTCCGACTCGACCTCACCCGCCGCGAGTTCGACCTCCTCGCCTTCCTGGCCGGCCGCCCCGGTGTCGTCGTACCGCGCAAGGAACTCCTCGCCGAGGTGTGGCAGCAGTCGTACGGCGACGACCAGACCATCGACGTCCATCTGTCGTGGCTGCGCCGGAAGTTGGGGGAGACGGCGGCCCGGCCGCGCTATCTGCACACCCTGCGCGGTGTCGGCGTGAAGCTGGAGCCACCGGGAGCGGAGTCGCTGCGATGAGGTGGGCACTGGTCAGGGTCTGTCTGGCCATCGCGGCGATGGTCGTCGTCGCCTTCGCCGTGCCGCTCGGCCTGGTCATCAAGGAGATGGCCCGCGACCGCGCCTTCTCGAACGCCGAGCGGGAGGCCGCCGCCGTCGCCCCCGCCCTGTCCATCACCACCGACCGGGACCAGCTGGAGAAGGTCGTCGCCTCGGCGGGCGCGGACTCCGGGATGGCCGTCCACATACCGGCCGGGGAGGGGAAGGCCGCCGTCGACATCGGGCGGCGGCGCGCCGCCGACAAGGACATCGCGACCGTACGGAAGCTGGGCCGCGCCTCCACCACCGAGGTACCCGGCGGCTCCGTCCTGCTCCAGCCCGTCGCGCTCAGCTCCGGCGAGATATGCGTCGTCGAGGTGTACGTCCCGGAGTCCGAGGTCAGCAACGGCGTCGGTACGGCCTGGGCGGTGCTCGCCGGGGTCGGCATCGCGCTGATCGTCGGTTCCGTCGCGGTCGCCGACCGGCTGGGCGTACGGATGGTGCAGCCCGCGCAGCGCCTCGTCGAGGGCGCGCACGAACTGGGGGAGGGGAAGTTGGGCTCGCGCGTGCCGGAGGAGGGGCCGACCGAACTGCGGCTGGCGGCGGTCGCGTTCAACTCCATGGCCGACCAGGTCGTACAACTGCTCGCGAACGAAAGGGAATTGGCGGCCGATCTGTCGCACCGCCTCCGCACACCCCTTACCGTGCTGCGGCTCAACGCTGCCTCGCTCGGGGACGGGCCCGCCGCCGAGCAGACGCGGACCGCTGTCGCGCAGTTGGAGCGGGAGGTCGACACGATCATCCGGACCGCGCGGGAGGCCAAGCCGCAGACCGTGGCGGCCGGGCCCGGTGCCGGGTGCGACGCGGCCGAGGTGGTGCGCGAGCGGATGCGGTTCTGGTCGGCGCTCGCCGAGGACGAGGGCCGCAAGGTGCGGGTGGCCGGGGTGGACCGGCCGGTGCGGATACCCGTCGCCCGCGCCGACCTGGTCGCCGCGCTCGACGCCCTGCTCGGCAACGTGTTCCGGCACACCCCCGAGGGCACGGCCTTCGCGGTCGACGTGCACAACAGCGAGGACGCGGTGATCGTGCTCGTCTCGGACGCGGGCTCCGGCATCCGCGACCCCGAGGCGGCGATGGCCCGCGGGCGCGGCTCCGGCAGCGACGGGTCGACCGGGCTGGGCCTGGACATCGTGCGCAGGCTCGCCGAGTCGACGGGCGGGGACGTCCGGATCGGCTCCTCGATGCTCGGCGGCACGGAGGTGCGGATCTGGATCCAGCTGGACGGGCGGGAGCCGGAGCGCCGGGGTCATCGGGGGTCCGTGAGACGCCGTAGACGCGGCAGACTGGTCTCGACCTTTAACCGTTCCCGATCCCTTCCTTAAGCGCACCCTAAGATCGCCAACTCCTGCCCGGATCAGGCGCTTTGCCCGATTCCGGATCGCTAGCGTGCTGCCGCACCCACCCCCCGGCGGACAGTGAAGGCAGGGCACGCGATGAGCACGCACCGGCGCAGGATCAGCAACAGGAACAAGGTGATCGGCGGAGCGGTCGCCGCGGCGGTGGTCGGTGGCGGCGCGATCATGCTGACCGGCATCGCCCAGGCCGCGAGCGTCGGCGCGGCGTACACGAGAACCAGCGTGTGGTCGACGGGGTACACCGCCCAGTACGTCGTCACGAACACCACCGGCGCCACGAAGAAGGACTGGACGCTGGAGTTCGACCTGCCGGCGGGGTCGAAGCTCGGCTCGCTGTGGGACGCCGAGTCGAGCGTGAGCGGGCAGCACGTCACCGTGAAGCCGCCGAAGTGGGACACGGACGGTCTCGCGGCCGGAGAGTCGGCCACGGTCGGCTTCGTGGTCAACGGCACCGGCCAGCCCACCGGTTGCCTCATCGACAACGCCACGTGTTCGGCGGACGGCACCGCGACCCCCGAACCGACCGGCCGCCCGACGACCTCACCGCCGACACCCACGGCGACCCCGACGGCCACCCCCACCCCCACCCACACGGCCACGCCCACCTCTACCCCCACCCCCACCGCCTCCCCGTCCCAGAGCAGCGGCACCGGCACGACGGCCGGCGCGGGCTTCGCCCCGTACGTCGACACCTCGCTCTACCCGGCCTTCGACCTGCTCGCGAACGTCGGCGCGACCGGCGTGAAGAACTACAACCTCGCCTTCGTCACCGACGGCGGCGGCTGCACCCCGAAGTGGGGCGGTGTGTCGGACCTCGCGAGCGACGGCGTGGCCGCCCAGATCGGCGCGCTGCGCGCCAAGGGCGGCGACGTACGGGTCTCCTTCGGCGGCGCGTCCGGCTCCGAGCTGGCGACCACGTGCGGTTCGGCGAGCGCGCTGGCGACGGCCTACGGCAAGGTCGTGGACGCGTACGGCCTCACCAAGGTCGACTTCGACGTCGAGGGCGCCGCGCTGCCCGACACGGCGGCGAACACGATCCGCGCCCAGGCGATCGCCAGGCTCCAGCAGCAGCACCCGAACCTGGACGTCTCCTACACCCTCCCCGTGATGCCCGAGGGGCTGACACAGGACGGGGTGAACCTGTTGTCCAATGCCAAGTCCAACGGCGTGAAGATCAACACGGTCAACATCATGGCCATGGATTACGGACCGGCGTACAACGGAGATATGGGAACGTACTCAGAGCAAGCGGCTACGGCCACTCAGGCCCAAGTCAAGAGCGTTCTCGGGCTTTCGGAAAGCGCTTCCTGGAAAGCGGTTGCAGTAACTCCCATGATCGGCGTCAACGACGTTTCATCGGAGGTCTTCACGGTCGAGGACGCGAACCAGTTGGTCGTATTCGCCAAGGCGAAGGGTCTGGGCGGGATTTCCATGTGGTCCGCGACCCGTGACAAGCAGTGCGCGGGCGGGGCCAGGCCCTCGGCCGACGCGACCTGCAGCTCGATCGTCCAGGGGGCGTCCGCCTTCTCCAAGGCCTTCGCCGCCTTCCAGTAGGCGCCCCATGGGCCCCACGGGCCACTCGTGGGGCCCATGGCCCCGGTCGGCCCGGAGCGGACGTACGGCCACTCGGCTGTGCTTCCGCTTCTTTTGCTCGTCCGTGTCGATTACGTTTCGACAAATGAAGGCATCGGGTGTTGACGCATGACCAGACATAGGACTGTTATTACGCCACCGTGTTTGGTCGCGTTGGTTTCTGGTCGGTTACGACGACCTGGGGCGTGGCGCATTCCGGCCGAACCCTGTCCGTCAGGAGCCGTTCATGCCCGACTTCTCTCTCCCCGCCGCCAGTCGCCGCTCCGTCCTGCGCGGCATTGGCGGCGCTGCCGTGCTCGGCGCAGGCATTCCCCTGCTGAGCGCGTGCGGCAGCAGTGGTAGCTCGTCCGACCCGAAGACCGTCACCCTCGGCTCCAACGCGTCCGACGCGGTGCCGAAGAAGGCGTTCGCGAGCGTCTACGCGGACTTCAAGAAGACGTCCGGCATCACCGTCAAGGTCAACACGAAGGACCACAACACCTTCCAGGAGCAGATCAACTCCTACCTCCAGGGCACGCCGGACGACGTGTTCAACTGGTTCGCCGGGTACCGCATGCAGTTCTTCGCGGCCAAGAAGCTCGCCACGGCGATCGACGACGTGTGGGCGAAGATCGGGGACAACTTCCCCGACGCGATGAAGAAGCTCAGCAAGGGCGAGGACGGCAAGTACTACTTCGTGCCGCTGACCACGTACCCGTGGGCGATCTTCTACCGCAAGAGCGTCTTCGCGGCGAAGGGCTACACCGTCCCGACCTCCTGGGACCAGCTGGTCGCCCTCTGCAAGCAGATGAAGAAGGACGGGCTGGTCCCGATCGCCTTCGGCGACAAGGACGCCTGGCCGGCGATGGGCACCTTCGACCAGATCAACTTCCGCCTCAACGGCTACGACTTCCACAAGTCCCTGATGGCGGGCAAGGAGGCGTGGACCGACCCCAAGGTCAAGGCCGTCTTCGACCACTGGGCCGAGCTCCTCCCGTACCACCAGGACGGCTTCATGGGCCGCACCTGGCAGGACGCCGCCCAGAGCGTGGTGTCCAAGAAGGCCGGCATGTACCTGCTGGGCTCCTTCGTGGCGCAGCAGTTCACCAACAAGGCCGACCTCGACGACCTCGACTTCTTCCCGTTCCCGGAGATCAACTCCGCGTACGGCCAGGACACCGTCGAGGCGCCCACCGACGGCTTCATGGTCAGCAAGTCCCCGAAGAACCACGACGGTGTCGTCAAGCTCCTGGAGTACCTGGGCACCCCGGCGGCCGAGCAGCTGTACCTCAAGACCGACCCGAGCGTGGTGGCCGCCTCCAGCAAGGCCGACACCTCCGCGTACTCGCCGCTGCAGAAGAAGGCGTTCGACATGATCGGCGCCGCCAAGAGCCTCACCCAGTTCATGGACCGCGACTCCCGCCCGGACTTCACCTCGACGGTGATGCAGCCCGGTCTGCAGAAGTTCCTCCAGGACCCCAAGGGCGTCGACAGTCTGCTGTCCTCGATCGAGCGCCAGAAGAAGACGATCTTCGCCTCCTCATGATCTCCGAGACGACTACGACGAGCCCGGAGGCGGACGCCGTTCCGCCTTCGGGCCCCGCGCCTGCCGACAAGCGGGTCCCGCAGGGCGCCAAGCGCCTGCTGACCCGCCGTGACCGCATCACGCTCGCCTTCATGGCGGGTGTGCCGACGGTCCTGCACGTGGCCCTGGTCTGGGTCACCGCCCTCGCCTCGATCGCCCTCGCCTTCACCAGCTGGGACGGCATCGGCTTCAGCTCGATCAAGTGGGTCGGCCTGGCCAACTTCAAGGAGCTGTTCAACGACAACCCGCAGTTCTGGCCGGCCCTTGAGCACAACGTCATCTGGTTCGTCGTGCTCATCCTGCTGCCGACCCCCTTCGGCCTGTTCCTGGCCGTCCAGCTGGACAAGAAGATCCGCTTCAGCCGCGTCTACCAGACCGCGTTCTTCCTGCCGGTCGTCATGTCGCTGGCGGTCACCGGTTTCGTCTGGCAGCTCATCTACAACCCCGACACCGGTCTGATCAACAGCCTCATCGGAGCCAACAAGCCCGGCCACTACATCGACTGGATCGGCGACCCCAAGCTCAACCTGTGGGCCGTCCTGATCGCCGCGTCCTGGCGGCACGCCGGCTACATGATGATCCTGTACCTGGCCGGCCTGAAGGGAGTCGACCCGTCCCTGCGCGAGGCCTCCGCGCTCGACGGCGCGAACGAGTGGCAGACGTTCAAGAACGTCATCTTCCCGACCCTGCGGCCCACCAACACGGTCGTCCTGGTCGTCACGATCATCGAGTCGCTGCGCGCCTTCGACCTGGTCTTCGTCTTCAACAAGGGCGCCCAGGGCACCGAGCTGCTGTCGATCCTGATCACCAACAACATCATCGGTGAGTCCAGCCGGATCGGTTACGGCTCCGCGATCGCCGTCGTCCTGCTGGTCATCTCCCTCGCGGTCATCATCCCGTACCTGATCGCGACCTTCCGCAAGGAGCGGCGCGCATGACCACCCCCACCGCCGCGCTCGGCGTGAAGCAGCGCACCCCGCTGCGCCCGGCCCGCATCCTGCTGCACACGTTCCTCGCCGTCACCTCGCTGGCCTGGCTCGCCCCGCTGCTGTGGGCGGTCTACGCGGCCCTGCGCCCGTACGCGGAGACCAGCAACAAGGGCTACGTCTCCTGGCCGGACAAGCTGAACCTCGACAACTTCAAGAACGCGTTCCAGCAGTCCGACATGGTCCACTACTTCGTCAACACGCTGATCATCGCGGTCCCGGCCGTGCTGCTCACGCTGCTGCTGGCGTCCATGGTCGCGTTCTACGTCAGCCGGTTCGACTTCCGGCTCAACATCGCCCTGCTGCTGGTGTTCACGGCCGGCAACCTGCTGCCCCAGCAGGTCATCATCACCCCGCTGTACCGCCTGTACCTGCTGATCGACCTGCCCGGCATCACGATGAGCGGCAAGCTCTACGACTCCGCGCTCGGCCTGGTCCTCATCCATGTGGCGTTCCAGTCCGGCTTCTGCGCCTTCGTGCTCAGCAACTACATGCGGATGCTGCCGCACGAGCTGACCGAGGCGGCGCTGGTCGACGGCGCGTCGGTATGGCGGATGTACTGGCAGATCGTGCTGCCCCTGTGCAAACCGGCGATGGCGGCTCTGGCCACCCTGCTCTCGATCTGGATCTACAACGACTTCTTCTGGGCGATCGTGCTGATCTCGACCGGCGAGAACATGCCGATCACCTCCGCCCTGAACAACCTCTCCGGCCAGTACTTCACCGACCCCAACCTCGTCGCCGCCGGCGCCCTGCTCACCGCGATCCCCACCCTGATCGTGTACTTCGCGCTCCAGCGCCAGTTCGTCAGCGGCCTCACGCTGGGTGCCAACAAGGGCTGACCTCCCCTCTGTCGGGCCCTTCCCGTGGAAAGAGAACCACCGTGCACGACCACCCCTTCACCCCGACGACCCTCGCGTACGGAGGCGACTACAACCCCGAGCAGTGGCCCGAGGAGGTCTGGGCCGAGGACATGCGCCTGATGCGCGAGGCCGGGGTGACCATGGTCAGCGTCGGCATCTTCTCCTGGGCGCTGCTCGAACCGTCCGAGGGCGTGTACGACTTCACCCTCCTGGACAAGATCCTGGACCTGCTCCAACAGAACGGCATTGCGGCCGACTTGGCGACGCCGACGGCGGCACCACCGGCCTGGTTCTTCCGCGCCCACCCCGAGGCACTGCCCGTGGACCGGGACGGCCGGAGACTGTCGTACGGCAGCCGGCAGACGTTCTGCCCGTCGAGCCCCGCCTACCGTACGGCGGCCCTGCGCATCGCGGGCGAGCTGGCGCGCCGGTACGCGGACCACCCGGCGGTCGCGATGTGGCACATCCACAACGAGTACGGCTGTCACAACGCGGCCTGCTACTGCGACGAGAGCGCGGAGGCGTTCCGGCGCTGGCTGCGGGCGAAGTACGGCGACCGCCTGGCGGCACTCAACGACGCCTGGGGCACGGCCTTCTGGAGCCAGTGGTACTACGACTGGGCGGAGATCCTGCCCCCGCGCGCGACCGGCGCGGTCCCCAACCCGACCCACCAGCTGGACTGGCGCCGCTTCTGCAGCGACGAGCTGCTGGCGCTGTACAAGGCGGAACGGGACGTCCTGCGGGAGGCGGCGCCTTCGCTGCCCGCCACCACCAACTTCATGGTGATGTTCAACTTCGACGCGTTGGACTACTGGCGCTGGGCACCGGAGTTGGACGTGGTCTCGAACGACCACTACCTCCGCTCCACGGACCCCGAGTCGGAGATCGACATCGCGATGAGCGGCGACCTGGTCCGCTCGCTGGCGGGCGGCCGTCCGTGGCTGCTGATGGAGCACTCGACGGGCGCGGTGAACTGGCAGCCGGTCAACAGGGCCAAGCAGCCGGGGGAGTTGAGACGCAACGCGCTCGCCCATGTCGCCCGCGGCGCGGACGGCATCGCCTACTTCCAGTGGCGGGCGGCGAAGGCGGGCGCCGAACAGTGGCACTCGGCGATGCTGCCGCACGCGGGCACCGACAGCGCCATCTGGCGGGACGTCGTCCGACTGGGCGCGGATCTGCGGGCGTTGGCGGAGGTGCGGGGCAGTACGGGTACCGCGACGGTGGCCGTGGTCTGGGACTGGAACGCCCGCTGGGCCCTGGAACTGCCGTCCCAGCCGAGCGAGAAGATCCGCTACCTGGACCAAGTCCGCTCCTGGTACGAGCCGTTGTGGCGGTCGGGCATCGCGGTGGACTTCGTCCGCCCGGACGCGGACCTGTCGCCGTACCGCCTGGTCCTGGCCCCGAGCCTGTACCTGGTCGACGAGGCCGGTGCGGCCAACCTGTCCGGCTTCACCGCGTCCGGCGGCACCCTGGCGGTGGGCTTCCACAGCGGGGCCGTGGACGAGAACTGCCATGTACGGCTGGGCGGTTACCCAGGGGCCTTCAGAGACGTCCTGGGCGTGCGCACGGACGAACTGTTCCCGTTGCTGCCGGGGGAGTCCCTCGGGCTGAGCAGCGGCGGCGGTACGGCGTCCCTGTGGTCGGAGCGGGTGGCCTTGGCGGGCGCCGAGGCGATCACGTCGTACGCGGAGGGTCCGTTGACCGGCGTCCCGGCGGTGACCCGGAACACGTACGGCACGGGCACGGCCTGGTACCTGGGCACCCACCCCGACCCGACGACCCTCGCCGGGCTTCTGGACCTCATCCGCCGGGAGGCGGGGGTGGAGCCGGTACGGGTGACGCCGGAGGGGGTGGAGGCGGCGCTGCGGCGGGGAGCGGACGCGGACTATCTGTTCCTCATCGACCATGCGGGGGAGGGCGCCGAGGTCCCGGTCGTCGCGGCCGACGCGGTCGAACTTCTCACGGGTGAGCCGGTGTCGGGCGGATCGGTGAAGGTGCCGCCGGGTGGGGTCGTGGTCGTACGGGAACCGCGTCGCGGGCGGTAGGGGTACTACGGGAATAGCCCGTACTGCAAGGGGGAGTAGGCGGTGGCGAGTTGCCCCTCGGCGGCACGGTGCCGCTCGGCGGCGTCGGTGAGGGCCTGCCGGGCGGCCGTGTTACCGCCGGCGTCCAGCGTGGAGAGACTCCCGCCGAGCCGCTCGACCCAACGGGTGGCTTCCGCGCCGGCGTCGGCGTCGTAGGTCTGCCGCGCGGGTCCGTATCCCGTGCTGAACCGTGAACTCCCGCCGCCCGCTTGCCGCTTGCGACCGCCCCGCCGACGATCAGGGCCAGCAGCACCAACACGATGAAAAACATGACGCCCTCCCCTCCGCGCCGGGATCGGATCACCCCGTACACAGGGATGGGACGCCTCGGGACTGAGAGGTTGCCGCATGGGGTCTGAGGGGTGGCTGTGAATGCGGCGCGGTACGGCGCCGCGCCTCACACCTGGGCGGGAGGCGCTACGGGAACGGTGGCGCCGAGCGCGGAGTTCTGCAGCGCGGTGATGCGCTCGATGACGAGCCCCACCAGCGCGGCCGCGGCGATCATGAGCGACTCCGCCACCACGAGGAGGGCCATCGACCCAGGCGCCACCTGGTTCGTGACCACGATCACCAGCGCGTGCGCAACCCAGGCGGCCCACCACAGATTCACCAGTGTCGTGTCTCGTCTCTCGTCCCACGACGCGGAGCCGGCGCGTCCGACAGCGAGGAGGATTCCGCGAGGGACGAGGAGGTTGACGACCGGTATGAACCACGCGCCGATCGTCCAGCCCCGACTCGGGAGCGGGGCCCCGGGGGACAGCTCCTGGGCGTTGCGCCGGGCGCGGGCGAGCCACACGAGGAACAGCACGATCGCCAGATTCATCAGATAGACGAAGACCATGGAGACGAGGCCCGACCTGTGGAAGGACGCGTCCGTCGGGTGCAGGTAGTGATCGCGGACCGCCACTGTGCGGAACACGTCCGCCACGGCCGCCGTCGCTGTCGCGGCCTGCGCGGAACGGGCAAGAACCCGGGGGACCTTGGGGGTGGAACTCGTCATCGTCGCTGGCCTGTCTCGGAGGCGGGTGCGGCCGTAGGGGACGCCGGGGCGGAGTGATCATAGGTGCAACGGGCCCACCACGTTCTCGACCACCCGTAGCGCCTCCCCGCTCCGCACCAACTCCGCGATGTGCTCGATGTCGCCCACGGAACCCTCGCCGGGGACGTGGGGGGTGACGCCGGCGTTGAGCATGCGCCGGATCAGTTCCAGGGTCTCGAACCGGATGCCGGAGAAGCCCTCGCCGAGGCCGACCAGCTCCATCAGCGCGATGGCGCGGACGATCTCGGTGGGCAGGGGTTCGCCGACGGACACGGCATGCGAGCGCACGATGTTGCGCTGCAGCTGCTCGGCGTCCGCCGGGTCGATCACCTCGGTGACGTTGTCGCCGAAGCCGGTGGTGACGCCGTAGACGAGGCGGTTCTCGGCGAGGAAGCGTTCGACCAGTGCGCGGGACTTGCGTACCCGGTCGACGTAGGTCGCGTCGAACTCGACCCGGGCGCCGTGGCGGGCGACCGCGACGAACTGCTCGATGCTGATCGGCTCCTCGCCCAGGGTGACGGAGGCCACGGCCCTCTCCTCGCGCTTGATGTGTATCCATTCACTTGCCGATCGAATGAATCACTCTATTTAGCGCTTGGCGAGGGCGGCCCCATGGGCGTGGCCCCGCTGTTGGCCTCGGCGGCCGTCACCAACGCCACCACTGCCCGCAAGCTGTAGGGCCGTCTAGCCCCCATAGTCGTCGAGAAAGGTTAGTTTGACCCCCACCGTTTCCTGCACCCCGCCGGGGCGCGGCACGCCCCCTCGACGTGCAGCGCCCCGTCCCCCGGAGCCCCCGTCGCTCAGGCTTCCCCCACCGACGGCAGCACGCCCGTCCGCGCCGCCTCCCCGTACCACCGCGCGCTCGACTTCGGCGTCCGCGCCAGCGTCGCGTAGTCCACGTACACCGCCCCGAACCGCTTCCCGTAGCCGTACGCCCACTCGAAGTTGTCCATCAGGGACCACAGGTAGTAGCCCCGTACGTCCGCCCCGTTCGCGATCGCCCGCCGCACCGCCGACAGGTGGCCGTGCAGGTACGCGATCCGCTCGGGGTCGTGGACGTTGCCCTCGGGGTCGGGCTTGTCGTCGTAGGCCGCGCCGTTCTCCGTCACGTACAACGGCAGTCCCGGCGCCTCCCTCGTGTACCGCGTGATCAGGTCGTAGAGGCCCGTCGGGTCGATCGTCCAGCCCATCTCCGTGCGCTCGCCCGGGGTCTGGAGGAACGCCACGTCGTCCGCGCCCGGCCAGGGGGAGAACGCGCTCACGCCGTGGCCGTCGGCGCGCGGGGCCGGGCCGCTCGGTTCCGCCGCGGCGACCAGCGCCGGCGTGTAGTAGTTCAGCCCCAGTGCGTCCAGCGGCTGGTGGATCCGGGTCAGATCGCCGTCCTGGACGTAGGACCAGTCCGTGATCGACCTCGTCGCGTCGAGCAGCGACTGCGGATACGACCCGTGCAGCATCGGCCCGTGGAACACCCCGTTGGCAAGGTCGTCGATCTTCCGGGCCGCCGCCATGTCCTCCGGCGACTGCGAAGCGGGCCTGACCACCGACGAGTTGAGGCTCACCGCGATCGAGTTCCGGGCCGGCATCGCCGCGCGCAGCGCCGAAGTGGCCAGCCCGTGCGCCAGGTTGAGGTGATGCGCGGCCTTCAGCGAAGCCGCCGCGTCCGTGCGGCCCGGTGCGTGCACCCCCGAGCCGTAGCCCAGAAACGCGCTGCACCACGGCTCGTTGAGCGTGATCCACTGCTCCACCCGGTCGCCCAGCGCCTCGCCCACGATCTGCGCGTACTCGGCGAAGCGGTACGCCGTGTCGCGCTCCGGCCAGCCGCCCGCGTCCTCCAACTCCTGCGGCAGATCCCAGTGGTAGAGGGTCAGCGCCGGCTTGATGCCGACCGCGAGCAGCTCGTCGACCAGGCGGCGGTAGAAGTCCAGGCCCACCTGGACCGCCGGGCCCCGGCCGGTCGGCTGCACCCGCGGCCAGGAGACCGAGAAGCGGTACGCCGTCAGGCCCAGGTCCGCCATCAGCGCCACGTCGTCGCGGTAGCGGTGGTAGTGGTCGACAGCGATGTCACCGTGCTCACCACCGGCCGTACGGCCCGGCGTATGACTGAAGGTGTCCCAGATCGAGGGCGTACGGCCGTCCTCCCGCACCGCCCCCTCGATCTGGTAGGCGGAGGTCGCGGCGCCCCAGAGGAAGGCGGGAGGAAAGGTCACGGGTGCAACGGGCTCAGGCATGGAAGCGCTCCCATTAAGGGGTCGTGGAGACCGACGAGTAGGGGGAGGGAGGAGGAGAGGGGGGAGAGGGGGAGGAGGCGAGACGGGGGATGGGGGGAGGAGAAGGAAGGGGCCGAGTCGGCAGCGCCCGGCCCCGAGCGGTGCGTCAGCCCTTGACCGCGCCCTGCATGATTCCCCCCACGATCTGCTTGCCGAAGAGGAGGAAGGCGATCAGCAGCGGCAGCGTACCCAGCAGCGCGCCCGCCATGATCACCGACTGGTCGGGGATGTAGCCGGTACCGAGGGAGTTCAGCGCGACCTGGACGGTGGGGTTCTGCTGGGTGAGGGCGATGATCGGCCAGAGGAAGTCGTTCCAGGCCATCACGAAGGTCAGCAGCCCGAGCACCGCCATCGCGGGGCGTGCCGCCGGGAAGACCACGTGCCACACCACCCGCAGGCTGCTCGCGCCGTCCACCCGCGCCGCCTCGATGAGTTCGGTGGGGAGGGCCTGGACCAGGTACTGGCGCATGAAGAAGGTGCCGAAGGCGCTGACCAGGGTCGGCAGGATCACCGTCTGGAGATGGTTCGACCAGTGCAGGTCCGCCATCCACAAGTACAGGGGTACGACGGCCAGTTGGGGCGGGATCATCATCGTGCCGATGGTCAGCAGGAGCAGGGTGCTGGAGAAGCGGAACTTCAGCTTGGCGAAGGCGAAGCCCGCGAGGGTGGAGAACAGCACCGTGCCGATGGTGATCGTGCCCGCGACGACCGTCGAGTTGAACATCGCGGTCCCCATGCCGGCCTGGTCCCAGGCCGTCTGGAGGTTCTTGAACAGGTTCGCGCCGAACCACAGCGGCGGCGGGGTCTCCGCCAGCCGCTGGTTGGTGCGCGAAGCCGCCATCGCCGTCCACACCAGCGGGGCCAGCGAGACCAGCGCGAAGACGACCAGGACGACGTAGGTCAGCGGGCCCGCGTGCATCTGCTTGCCCGCGCCCATCACCCGGCGGCGCGGGGCGCGCCCCGTCCGCACCGGCACCTGGTCCTGAGGGAGTGTCAGTTCGCTTGTGGTCATTGGGACTTCCTCAGCCGTCGGGTGAACAGCAGGTTGATCGCGGCGACGATCAGCAGGATCAGGAACATCGTCCAGGCGATCGCGGACGCCTTGCCGAGGTTGCCGATGATCCAGCCCTGGTCGTACATGTACAGACCGAGCGTCTGGTACTGGTGCTCGGAGCCGCCCTTCGAACCGCTGACCCCGCCGAACAGCAGGGGCTCGCCGAAGAGTTGGGTCGCGCCGATGGTGGAGACGACCACCGTGAAGAGAATGGTCGGGCGCAGCTGCGGGATCGTCACATGGCGGAACTGCTGCCAGCGGTTCGCGCCGTCGATCGCCGCCGACTCGTACAGATCGGCGGATATCGCCTGCATCGCCGCCAGATAGATCAGCGCGTTGTAACCCGTCCACCGCCAGATCACGATCGACGACACCGCGAACTGCGAACCCCACGTGGACTCACGCCAGTTGACGGGATGCACGCCGACGAAGTGCAGCAGCCAGTTGACCATCCCGCCGTCCCACGAGTACAGCAGCGTGAAGACGAGGGTCGCCGCGGCCACCGAGGTGGCGTACGGGGTGAGCATCACGACCCGCCACACGGTCGAGCCGCGCAGCCGGTAGTTGAGCAGATGCGCGATCCCGATCGCCATCAACAGCTGCGGCACGGTGGAGATCAGACCGATGGTGAACGTGTTCTTCAGGGCGTTCCAGAAGAAGTCCGAGGACAACAGGTTCCGGTAGTTGTCCAGCCCCGCCCACGTCTTGTGGTCCAGCGACGACAACTGCACGTTGTGCAGCGAGTACCAGGCCGTGTACAGCAGCGGGATGAGCCCGAAGGCCCCGAAGATGATGAAGAACGGGGAGATGAACGCGTACGGCGACGCCTTCATGTCCCAGCGGTACAGCCGGCTCCGCCACGAACTCGGGCCGGGAGCCGGCGTACCGCGACCGCGGGCGCCGCGGGCCGGGGGGGGGCGGGGGGGGGGGGGGGGGGGGGGGGCCCCCCGGGGGGGGGGGGGGGGGGGGGGGGGGGGGGGGGGGGGGGGGGGGGGGGGGGGGCGCGGGGGTGTGGGGGGGGGGGGGGGGGGGGGGGGGGGCCGTCCCCGGGGGCTCCGCCCCCAGACCCCCGTTTCCCACCCACCCACCCGACTCGGGCGTTTTTGAGGTTCACCTTTTAAGAGACAGTAAACGGGTGGGTGGGTGGGAAAGGTCTTTCAGCCCACCAACCGCAACCGTTCCCCACACACCCCCACCCGCACCCCCTGCCCCCACGTCAACTCCACCGCATCCCCCTCCATCCCATCCCCGAACACGATCAACTGCTCGGACTCCACCGTGAGTTGAAGCTCCGCCGAACCACTCAACTCACCCGCCACCAACGACGTACCGGTGACCGGCGAAGGCCAAGCCTCCCGTACGAACCACACCAGCCTGTCCTCCGAGGGGTGTGGCAGGGCGAGGTCGCTGCCCCGCTCCTGCCACACCGACCGGAGCCAGCCGGAGGCCCCGGTGCCCGTTCCGACGAGCACCCCGGAGGACGCCTGGGCCTCGACGACACCCCCGTCGCCCTCCAGGCCCAGGCGGTATCGGGCCGTCTGATGTCCGACGGCTCCCAGATAGATCTCGTTGAGCGCGACCAGCCGCTGCGTGTCGTCGGCGACGGCCTCGACCATGGTGAGTTCGTCGACACCGGTACCGGCCGCGTACGCCGAGGGCAGCAGCGTGCCCGCGGCCGACGGACGGTGTCGTACCAGGACGCCCGGGTTGCGGCCGGGGTCCGTGTCGAAGCCCAACACCGGTTGGCCGGAGAGGTACTTGGCGACGTTAGCCACCAGGCCGTCCTGCCCGACCACGGCCACCACGTCCTCCGGCGCGAACAGGAACCGGTCCAAGTCGGCCCGCTCGACCTGGGTCTGACGCCAGGTCAGCGGGACCGAGGACGACACCTCGGCCAGCGCCCGTCGCGTCCGGCGGTGCCGTTCGGCGACCTCCTCGATGTCCCGGCCCCGCGACCGCAGGAAGTACGCGGCCTGGCCGTGCGTGCCGTGCCGGGCCACCAACTCCTCGTACTCCGTGGTCCGGTGGACGAGGACGACCCGTGGGGCGAGACTCACGCCGGCTCTCCGGTACCGAGCCTGGCGAGCAGCCCGGTCAGGACGTCCGGCGAGATCGTGACGCTGTCGATGTTCGGCAGGTTCTCGGCGAGCCGGGTCCCGGTGAGCGCGTGCAGGGTCGCGACGTCGACGTCGGCGTGCACCCGGAGCCATGCCGCCTGGGCGTGCGCCCGCGCCTCGCCCACCTCGCGCGCGCCTTCGGCCTCGGCACGGGAGAGCCGTACGGAACGCGCCGCCTCGGCGTCGGCGAGCCGTACCGTTCGGGTCGCCTCCGCCTCGGCCCGTACTCCGTCCGCCGCCGCGTGCTCCTCGGCCTCGCGGCGGGTGTTGGTGCCGCGCTGGTCGACCAACTGCTCCTCGCGGCGGGCGAGTTCGATCTGGCTGTCGAGTTCGTTCTCGGCGATCGCCCGCTCCCGTTCGACGGCCACCGCCCGGCGTTCGTAGGTGGCCCTGTCCGCCTCCTGCTGGATCTGTTCGCGGGCCGGGGTGCGCAGGGCCCGCTCGACCTCGGGTTCGGGGCGCAGCGCCATCACGCGGACGGCGACCACCTCGATGCCGGTGGCCGGGAGGCGGGGTTCGGTGTCCAGACCGGCCGCGATCCGTTCCCGTACCGCCGTCACCCCGTCGACCAGCGCGGACGCCAACGGCGTACGGGCCAGCACGGCCAGCGCGTGCTGCTGGGCCGTCTCCGTGAGCAGGGTGCCCAACTGCTCCAGGGGTGCGCCTCGCCACACGCCCGTGTCCGGGTCGACCGAGAAGTCCAGCCTCGCGGCGGCGAGGGCCGGGTCGCTGATCCGGTAGGTGACGGTCGCCTGGACCGCCACGTCCTGGAAGTCGGACGTACGGGCATGGAAGGTCATGGCCAACTCCCGGTCGTCGACCGGTACTTCGGAGAGCGCGGCGGTCAACGAGCGGAACCAGAAGCTGAGTCCGGGCCCGTCGTGCAGCAACCTGCCCGAGCGGTGGTGCCGGATGTGCGCCGTCGGAGCCCCGCGCAGATGGCGCCAGCCAAGGCGCCGGGTGATGTCGGCCATCAGTTCCTCAGATCCCCTCAGATCCCGCATCGATCTCGTCAGTAAGACGATAATCGCCCGATCCACTTGTCGTCAAGGGGACGAAAAGAAGGGGCGGTATGAAAAGCGAGGGGGTGAACCCGGCCCGGGATGGTCAGGATGGAGACATGGCACTCCATGTCGACTCCGAGACCGGCCGGCTCCGCCGCGTCATCCTGCACCGGCCGGATCTCGAGCTCAAAAGGCTCACCCCCGAGAACAAGGACGCCCTCCTCTTCGACGACGTGCTCTGGGTGCGCAGGGCGCGCGCCGAGCACGACGGTTTCGCGGACGTACTGCGCGACCGGGGCGTCGCCGTCCACCTCTTCGGCGACCTGCTCGCCGAGGCCCTGGCGATCCCGGCGGCCCGTTCGCTCGTCCTGGACCGCGTCTTCGACGAGAAGGAGTACGGCCCCCTCGCCACCGACCACCTCCGCGCCGCCTTCGAGACCCTGCCCGCGCCCGAACTGGCCGAGGCGCTCGTCGGCGGCATGACCAAGCGCGAGTTCCTGGACGCCCACGCGGAGCCGACCTCCGTCCGCTTCCACGTCATGGACCTCGACGACTTCCTTCTCGCGCCCCTCCCCAACCACCTCTTCACCCGCGACACGTCCGCCTGGATCTACGACGGCGTCGCCGTCAACGCGATGCGCTGGCCGGCGCGACAGCGCGAGACCGTCCACTTCGAGGCGATCTACCGGCACCACCCGCTCTTCCGCGCGGAGAAGTTCCACGTCTGGTCCGAGGGGCAGGCCGACTACCCGTCCACCATCGAGGGCGGCGACGTCCTCGTCATCGGGAACGGCGCGGTGCTCATCGGCATGAGCGAGCGCACGACCCCGCAGGCCGTCGAGATGCTCGCGCACAAGCTGTTCGCCGAGGGCTCCGCGCGGACGATCGTCGCGCTCGACATGCCGAAGCGGCGTGCCTTCATGCACCTCGACACGGTGATGACGATGGTCGACGGCGACACCTTCACCCAGTACGCCGGGCTCGGCATGCTGCGGTCGTACACCATCGAACCGGGCGTCGGCGACAAGGAGTTGAAGGTCACCGACCATCCGCCGGAGCACATGCACCGCGCGATCGCCGCCGCCCTCGGACTGAGCGAGATCCGTGTCCTGACCGCCACCCAGGACGTGCACGCCGCCGCGCGCGAGCAGTGGGACGACGGCTGCAACGTCCTCGCCGTCGAACCGGGCGTCGTCGTCGCCTACGAACGGAACGCCACCACCAACACGCATCTGCGCAAGCGCGGCATCGAGGTGATCGAGATCCCCGGCAGCGAACTGGGCCGGGGCCGGGGCGGGCCGCGCTGCATGAGCTGCCCGGTCGAACGGGACGCCGTATAGAAGTCGCCGCACGGAAGCCGCCGCACAGAGGTCGCCGTATAGAAATGCTGGGTATCGTATAGAATTCCAAACCAAGCACTTGTTCCCCTGTACCCGTATCTCTGGAGCGCCCCCATGGCGACAGTCCCGACCGCCCTCGCCGGCCGCCACTTCCTCAAGGAGCTGGACTTCTCCGAGGAGGAGTTCCGCGGTCTGATCGAGCTGGCCGCCGAGCTGAAGGCCGCGAAGAAGGCCGGGGGCGAGACGCGGTACCTGTCGGGGAAGAACATCGCGCTGATCTTCGAGAAGACCTCGACGCGCACGCGCTGCGCGTTCGAGGTCGCGGCGGCCGACCAGGGCGCCTCGACGACCTACCTCGACCCCTCGGGCTCGCAGATCGGGCACAAGGAGTCCGTGAAGGACACCGCGCGCGTGCTCGGCCGTATGTTCGACGGCATCGAGTACCGCGGGGACAGCCAGGCGGCCGTGGAAGAGCTGGGCGCGTATGCGGGCGTGCCCGTATACAACGGGCTCACCGACGACTGGCACCCCACCCAGATGCTCGCCGACGTGCTCACCATGACCGAGCACAGTGCCAAGCCGCTCAAGGAGATCGCCTTCGCCTACCTCGGCGACGCCCGCTTCAACATGGGCAACTCCTACCTCGTCACCGGCGCGCTGCTGGGCATGGACGTACGGATCGTCGCCCCGAAGTCGTACTGGCCCGCCGAGGAGATCGTCACCGCCGCCCGCGCGCTCGCCGAGCGGAGCGGCGCGCGCATCACGCTCACCGAGGGGATCGAGGACGGTGTCGCGGGCGCCGACTTCGTCGTCACCGACGTGTGGGTCTCCATGGGCGAGCCCAAGCAGGTCTGGGACGAGCGGATCGCGGCCCTCGCGCCGTACGCCGTGACCATGGACGTCCTACGGGCCACCGGCAACCCGGACGTCAAGTTCCTGCACTGTCTGCCGGCCTTCCACGACCTCGGTACCAAGGTCGGCCGCGAGATATACGAGACCCACGGCCTCGACTCCCTGGAGGTCACGGACGAGGTCTTCGAGTCGGCCCACTCGGTGGTCTTCGACCAGGCGGAGAACCGACTGCACACGATCAAGGCCGTACTGGTGGCCACGCTGGCCTGACCGGCGCGTACGCCCTCCGGCGGCTAACCCGCCGGACGCCACTGGGGCGGTACGACGGGCAGCCTGAACCACACCGCCTTGCCCGACTCGGTGGGCCGGTGGCCGCACGCCGAGCTGAGGGCGCGGATCAGCAGCAGACCGCGCCCGTGCTCCTGCCAGGGGTCGGGCTCCTCCTCGGCCGGCTTGGTCAGGCTTGTGGGCGGCTCCGGGTCGGGGTCGTGCACCTCGACCCGGCAGCCGGTGGGCAGCAGCTCGACCACCAGCTCTATGGGGGCGTCACCGGCGGTGTGCTCCACCGCGTTCGCTACCAGCTCCGCCGTCAGCAGCTCCGCGGTGTCACTGTCGGCCGTGTGCTCCACCTCGGACAGAGCGGTACGGACCAGTGCGCGGGCCACGGGCACGGCCGCGGCGGTGTGCGGCAGTGCGATGCGCCAGGAGGCGGAGGCGGAGGGGCGTTCTTGCAAGGCGGGTCCGTTCATGGAGCAGGCTGTCCTGCTTTCAACTATATGAATGGTACGGCGCCCTTTGTCAGAGTCTCCCGGCGGGCGCCGCACGGGACCTTCGTCCCGGTACCGAGCGGCATACCCGGTTCAACGCCCTCCCTCGCACGACAGCTCCCCTTGTTACCGCGCTATTGACATCTCGTGACAAGAACGCCCGTGGTCGGCACCGCGCTCACACCAACCCCCGCTCGGCCAGCACCGCGTCCGCCGACTCCGGCGGGCGTAGAGGCCCTTGACGTCGCGCTCGCCGCACACCTCGACGGGGGTCGCGACATGCACCTCGATGTACGGCGTCCCGCTCGCCTCGTGGCGCTTGCGGACGGCCGCGCGGCTGTCGGTGCAGGGCGCGATGACCGGGACGAGGGAGAGGACGCCGTTGCGCGCGAGCACCTCGGACACGAGGGCCGATGCGCTGCACATCGGTGTTGCGGTCCTCAGCTGAGTGACCGGCGGTGCGCACGAGGCGGCGTGTCCTCGCGTCGCACCCCCGCGAACACCGCTCCCGCGTCCCGCAGCCGCTCGTGCAGCCCCCGGAACACCTCGGCCGAGCGGGCGCCGGGCCAGTCCCGGGGGAGCAGGCTCGCGGGCAGGCCGGGGTCGACGTAGGGGAGGTGGCGCCAGGAGTCCAGGGCGAGGAGGTAGTCGCGGTAGGCGTCCTCGGGCGGGGTGTCCGCGCGCTGTTCCCAGTCGTGCAGCACGCGCGCGTGGCGGTCGAGGAACGCCTCGTGGGCCTTGGCGATCGCGGCCAGGTCCCACCAGCGGGCCACGGCCTCCGCGGTCGCCGCGAAGCCGAGGTGTTCGCCGCGGAAGAAGTCCACGTACGGGTCGAGCCGCAGCCGTTGGAGGATGTGCCGCGTCTCCTCGTACAGGCGGGCGGGTGCGATCCACACGCCGGGAGTGGCGGTGCCGAAGCCGAGGCCGGACAGCCGGGAGCGCAGGACGTGCCGCTTCTGCCGCTCGGACTCGGGGACGGAGAACACCGCGAGCACCCAGCCCTCGTCGTCCGAGGGGGTGGTCGCGTAGACGCGCCGGTCGCCGTCGTCGAGCAACTGCCGTGCCTCAGGCGACAGTTCGTAGCCCGCGGCGCCCTGTGCGGTGCGGGCGGGCAGCAGCAGCCCGCGCCGTTTGAGCCGGGACACCGACGAGCGCACGGAGGGCGCGTCGACGCCGGCCGCGGCCAGGAGCCGGATCAGCTCCGCGACCGGGACAGGGCCGGGCACGAAGCGGCCGTAGGCGCCGTAGAGCGTGACGATGAGAGACCGTGGAGCATGCTGGTCGGACACGTTGATCATCTTAGGCCGACAGCATCACCGCTGGTCACCTCGGGTGCGCAAGCCGAACCTCTACGGTTCGGCGGTCACCGGGGGCAGCGCGTCCCGCAAGACGGTCGCGCGGCAACGATCACGCGGGAACGGTCAGGCGGCGACGGCGAGTTGGTCCGCCGGTACCCGGTGCGGGGCGACGATCCGGCCGTCGGGGAGGAGGGCGCCGGTGTCGTCGAAGACGATCGCGCCGTCGCACAGCAGCGTCCAGCCCTGTTCGGGGTGGGCGGAGACGATGTGCGCGGTGGTGTCGAAGTCGGTCACGGGGCACGAGGGCTGGTGGGAACACATGGCGTACCTCCACGTCGGATGCGATCCGTGCGGGCGGCTCCGTCACCGCCCCGCATCGCATATACAGACCATCCTCCCGCCGCGAACTCACCGGAACCGCCCGCTGTGAAGCGTGACAACACGCGGACAACACTCGGACGGTTCCACGACGCTCGGTGCGGACTCGCCACCGAAGGAGTGAGGATCACGGGAGTCGGGGCCCTGGACCGGTACGAGTGGAGACCTCTGTTTCAGATACTTCAGGAGGTATTCCCATGTCCATGCGTTCCGCCCTCGGTACGGCCGCCGGTGCCGCACTGCTCCTGCTGGCCGCCGCCCCCGCCGCGACCGCGTCCGCCGACCCCTACGAGACGGTGACGGTCGACCCCGCGGGCAGCATCGCCCCGGACGGCACCATCACGCTCTCCGGCACCTACCGCTGCCTCGGCAACTCGGGCCCGGTGTTCGTGAGTTCCTCCGTCTCGCAGGGCGACCCGTCGGTCCGGCACGGCATCGGCGGCACCCGCGCGGTCTGCGACGGCATGGAGCACGGCTGGGAGAACTCCGCCAAGCCGTCGTCCGACACCCTCACCCCCGGCCCGGCCCAGGTCGAGGCCACCGTGATGGAACTGTCCTCCCGGGGCGGCCTGCCCCTGCCCCGCTTCCACGCGACCCAGCGGCAGGACATCACCCTCACCGAGAGCTGAGCCGCGCGTCTCCGGCCCGCCGCCCCAACGGGCGCGGGCCGGACGGGCGTTCAGGCCGGTCAGTGCACGGTGTTGGTGGCCCAGATCGCGGTCGACCCGGCGTAGATCACCATGTTGCCGTCGCCCTGGAGCCGGAGGACGGCGCCGTTGTGGCCGGGGGTCTGGCTGGCCCGGACGGGACGGTTGTCGGAGGTGTGGACGACGAGGTTGCCGTCGGTCTGCATCCGCAGCCGGGCCTTCTTCGCGTTGAGGGACTGGCCCGCGTTCAGTACCCGGTCGCCCGGTTGTCGACGAGGGTGCTGGAACCTTGGTGGCGGGTGACTGGCGCTCGGGGGATGCCTTGCCGGATCGTAGGTTCCTGATGATCGACGATGCCTCTGTGGTCGCTGCCGGCGGCAGTGAGCCGGCGGTGTCTGACAAGCCAGTTCACGGGCTGTGTCCGCGTCGTTTGGAGTGGTTGGTTCGGGCTTGGTGCCGGCGTCGTCGTCTCCGGTGCGACCAGTGCGGGATGTGGTCGATCGCGGTGGGGCGGCGGTCCGTGAGGCGGGTGATCAGGCGTCGGATCTCAGCGAGGCCGAGGTGGATGAGCCTGGAAGCGTCCCTCGACAGCCCAGCGGCTGCCCGCGATGCGGATCGGCTCGTCCGGCGTGGGCCGGCTGGGGCACTCCGACCCCGGTCGGCAGAGCCTGTGGAGCGTGGCTCGTAGTCCACCGCGAACCCAAAGTCCCAGAGAAGTCCCAGAGAAGTCCGAGAGAAGTCCCAGAGATGCCGCCGCACCCGTCCCTGCCCCGCCAAACAGCAGGCCAGACAAGGTGCGGCGGCATCCGCACATCAAATGTCCCGGAAGATCTCGATCTGCGCCCCGATCGAGTTGAGCCGCTCCGCCAGGTCCTCGTAACCGCGGTTGATGACGTACACGTTCCGCAGTACGGACGTCCCCTCCGCCGCCATCATCGCGAGCAGCACGACCACGGCCGGCCGCAGCGCCGGCGGGCACATCATCTCGGCGGCGCGCCAGCGGGTCGGGCCCTCGACCAACACGCGGTGCGGGTCGAGGAGTTGGAGGCGTCCGCCGAGGCGGTTGAGGTCGGTGAGGTAGATCGCGCGGTTGTCGTAGACCCAGTCGTGGATGAGGGTCTGGCCCTGCGCGACCGCCGCGATCGCCGCGAAGAACGGGACGTTGTCGATGTTCAGGCCGGGGAACGGCATCGGGTGGATCTTGTCGATCGGCGCCTCCAGTTTGGAGGGCCGGACCGTGAGGTCCACCAGGCGCGTGCGGCCGTTGTCGGCGACGTACTCGGGCGTGCGGTCGTGGTCGAGGCCCATCTCCTCCAGGACCGCGAGCTCGATCTCCAGGAACTCGATGGGCACCCGGCGGACCGTCAGCTCCGACTCGGTGACGACGGCGGCGGCGAGCAGGCTCATCGCCTCGACCGGGTCCTCGGAGGGGGAGTAGTCGACGTCGACGTCGATGGTCGGCACGCCGTGCACGGTGAGGGTGGTGGTGCCGATGCCCTCGACCCGTACGCCGAGCGCCTCCAGGAAGAAGCAGAGGTCCTGGACCATGTAGTTGGAGGACGCGTTGCGGATGACCGTGGCGCCGTCGTGGCGGGCGGCGGCCAGCAGCGCGTTCTCGGTGACGGTGTCGCCGCGCTCGGTCAGCACGATCGGCCGGTCGGGGGAGACGGACCGGTCGACCTGCGCGTGGTACAGCCCCTCGGTGGCGGCGATGTCGAGGCCGAACCGCCGCAGCGCGATCATGTGCGGCTCGATGGTGCGGGTGCCGAGGTCGCAACCGCCCGCGTACGGCAGCTTGAAGCTGTCCATGCGGTGCAGCAGCGGGCCGAGGAACATGATGATCGAGCGCGTCCGCTTGGCGGCCTCCGCGTCGATCGACGCCATGTCCAGCTCGGCCGGCGGCACGATCTCCAGGTCGACGCCGTCGTTGATCCAGCGGGTGCGGACGCCGATCGAGCCGAGTACCTCCAGAAGGCGGTACACCTCCTCGATCCGCGCGACCCGGCGCAGCACTGTGCGCCCCTTGTTGAGGAGCGAGGCGCACAGCAGTGCCACACATGCGTTCTTGCTGGTCTTCACATCGATCGCGCCGGAGAGCCGACGACCGCCGACCACGCGCAGATGCATCGGACCGGCGTAGCCCAGAGAGACGATCTCGCTGTCCAGGGCTTCACCGATTCGAGCGATCATCTCAAGGCTGATGTTCTGGTTGCCGCGCTCGATGCGATTGACGGCGCTCTGACTGGTGCCGAGCGCCTCGGCAAGCTGTGTCTGTGTCCAGCCCCGGTGCTGGCGGGCGTCACGGATGAGCTTGCCGATACGTACGAGGTAGTCGTCTGCCATGAGGCAGAGGTTATCTCAGATATGAGATGGCGCCTCTTGGGTGGGCTGTTCGGGTGACGGCCGGTCAGTCGTCCTTCTTGGTACGAGTCTTGCGCCACCCGAAAGGTCCGGGCAAATTCATCGATGTCGTACGACGTCCTGATGTGCTGCGCGTGTAGTGCGGACCGCGCTTGCCGCCTGTCGTGAACGACATGGACCCCTTGCTGATGTTCAGCCGAAGCCAAGGAAGGATCCGGAAGCTCTTGCGGAACGTGAGCGGCATCCCGCCCCCTTTCGTCCCGCACCGGGTACCCCGAAGGCGCGCGGGTATGGCGGCGGGATGGATCCGGGCATGACCAGCCCGCCCCCATGTACTAGAGTTATCTCGACATCGAGATATCTGCCGAGGTGCACCGCAGTCGCACACTCCGCCGAGCCCAGCAGTAAGGCTTGCCTAACTTAGCCTTACCTTAGCTGATCGGCCAAGACGTAGTGGCGGCAGGATGCGGTGGGAACGCGCACATCAATGAAGGAGACTGTCGTGTCGGCGAACAGCTTCGACGCCCGCAGCACGCTGCAGGTGGGCGACGAGTCGTACGAGATCTTCCGCCTGGACAAGGTGGAGGGCTCGGCCCGGCTCCCCTACAGCCTTAAGGTCCTGCTGGAGAACCTGCTCCGCACCGAGGACGGCGCGAACATCACCGCCGACCACATCCGCGCCCTCGGCACCTGGGACTCGCAGGCCCAGCCGTCGCAGGAGATCCAGTTCACGCCGGCCCGTGTGATCATGCAGGACTTCACCGGTGTGCCCTGCGTGGTGGACCTCGCGACCATGCGTGAGGCCGTGAAGGAGCTGGGCGGCGACCCGGCGAAGATCAACCCCCTGGCGCCGGCCGAGCTGGTCATCGACCACTCCGTCATCGCCGACAAGTTCGGCACGCACGAGGCGTTCGCGCAGAACGTCGAGCTGGAGTACGGCCGCAACCGCGAGCGCTACCAGTTCCTGCGCTGGGGCCAGACCGCGTTCGACGAGTTCAAGGTCGTCCCGCCGGGCACCGGCATCGTCCACCAGGTCAACATCGAGCACCTGGCCCGCACGGTCATGGTCCGGGGCGGCCAGGCCTACCCCGACACCCTCGTCGGCACCGACTCGCACACCACGATGGTCAACGGCCTCGGTGTGCTGGGCTGGGGCGTCGGCGGCATCGAGGCCGAGGCCGCGATGCTCGGCCAGCCGGTCTCGATGCTCATCCCGCGTGTCGTCGGCTTCAAGCTGACCGGTGAGCTGACCCCGGGCACCACCGCCACGGACCTCGTGCTGACCATCACCGAGATGCTCCGCAAGCACGGCGTGGTCGGCAAGTTCGTCGAGTTCTACGGCGAGGGCGTCGCCGCCACCTCCCTCGCGAACCGCGCCACCATCGGCAACATGTCGCCGGAGTTCGGTTCCACCGCCGCGATCTTCCCGATCGACGACGAGACCCTGAAGTACCTGCGCCTGACCGGCCGCGACGAGCAGCAGGTCGCGCTCGTCGAGGCGTACGCCAAGGAGCAGGGCCTCTGGCTCGACCCGGCCGCCGAGCCCGACTTCTCCGAGAAGCTGGAGCTGGACCTCTCGACGGTCGTCCCCTCGATCGCCGGCCCGAAGCGCCCGCAGGACCGCATCGTCCTCGCGAACGCCGCCGAGCAGTTCAAGAGCGACGTGCGCAACTACGTCTCCGACGACGACGAGGCGGGCAAGGAGTCCTTCCCGGCCTCCGACTCCCCGGCCGCCACCAACGGCGTCCCGTCGAACCCGGTCACCGTCACCGCCCCCGACGGCTCGACCTACGAGCTGGACCACGGCGCGGTCACCGTCGCGGCCATCACCTCCTGCACCAACACCTCGAACCCGTACGTCATGGTCGCCGCCGCGCTGGTGGCCAAGAAGGCGGTCGAGAAGGGCCTGACCCGCAAGCCGTGGGTCAAGACCACCCTCGCCCCGGGCTCCAAGGTCGTCACCGACTACTTCGACAAGGCGGGGCTCACCCCCTACCTCGACAAGGTCGGCTTCAACCTCGTCGGCTACGGCTGCACCACCTGCATCGGCAACTCCGGCCCGCTGCCGGAGGAGGTCTCCAAGGCCGTCAACGACCATGACCTGGCCGTCACTTCGGTGCTCTCCGGCAACCGCAACTTCGAGGGCCGGATCAACCCCGACGTCAAGATGAACTACCTGGCGTCCCCGCCGCTGGTCGTCGCCTACGCCCTCGCGGGCTCCATGAAGGTGGACATTACCAAGGACGCGCTCGGCGTCGACCAGGACGGCAAGCCGGTCTACCTCGAAGACATCTGGCCGACCGAGGCCGAGGTCAACGACGTCGTCGCGAACTCCATCGGCGAGGACATGTTCAACAAGTCCTACGCCGACGTCTTCGCGGGCGACGCCCAGTGGCAGGCGCTGCCGATCCCGGAGGGCAACACCTTCGAGTGGGACGCGCAGTCCACCTACGTCCGCAAGCCCCCGTACTTCGAGGGCATGACGATGGAGACCACCCCGGTCTCCGACATCGCCGGCGCCCGCGTCCTCGCCAAGCTCGGCGACTCGGTCACCACCGACCACATCTCGCCCGCCGGCGCCATCAAGGCCGACACCCCGGCCGGAAAGTACCTCACCGAGCACGGCATCGAGCGGCGTGACTTCAACTCCTACGGCTCCCGCCGCGGCAACCACGAGGTCATGATCCGCGGCACCTTCGCCAACATCCGCCTGCGCAACCAGGTCGCGCCGGGCACCGAGGGCGGCTTCACGCGTGACTTCACGCAGGCCGGCGCCCCCGTCTCCTTCATCTACGACGCCTCGCGCAACTACATCGAGCAGGGCATCCCGCTGGTCATCCTGGCCGGCAAGGAGTACGGCTCCGGCTCGTCCCGCGACTGGGCCGCCAAGGGCACCGCGCTCCTCGGCGTCAAGGCCGTCATCGCCGAGTCCTACGAGCGCATCCACCGCTCGAACCTCATCGGCATGGGCGTCGTCCCGCTCCAGTACCCGGCGGGCCAGACCGCCGAGTCCCTCGGACTGACCGGCGAGGAGTCCTTCTCCGTCACCGGCATCACCGAACTGAACGAGGGCACCACCCCCGCCACGGTCAAGGTCACCACCGACACCGGCGTGGAGTTCGACGCGGTCGTCCGCATCGACACCCCCGGCGAGGCCGACTACTACCGCAACGGCGGCATCCTCCAGTACGTGCTGCGCAACCTGATCCGCAACTGACGTACTCCAGAACGCAACCGGCCGTCGCTCCCCACGGGGCGGCGGCCGGTTGCGTTTCCGCCCTCGGCCCTGAGGCGGGCCCGCAGCGAAGACGTCCAACTGCTCCCGGGACCAGGTGAGTCGGCCGCCGCGCGGATCGACCGGGACGCGAAGGCGGTCGCGGTGGCTTGAACTCCCGCCCGCACCCGGCGACTTCGCGCTCCCGCCGGGTGCCGGGCCGGTGCCCGAAAGCCGCCCCGGAGGCCGAACTCCTCGGGTGTGCACATGTGGTACACAGGATTCCCCCAGCGGGCCGGGACAGAATCAGGACATGACTGGCACATCGGGGTCCCGCAGCAGCCGCGTACGCGTGCTCATCGTCGACGACGAGCCCGCGCTCACCGAGCTGCTCTCCGTCGCGGTCACCGAGGCCGGCTGGCGGCCCTACCCGGCGCCGGACGGGCAGAGCGCGCTGCGGATCGCCCGCGGCTGCGCCCCGCACGCCGTCGTCCTCGACGGCATGCTGCCCGACCTGGACGGCATCCAGGTGCTGCGCCGGCTGCGCTACGAGAACCCGAGGCTGCCCGTCCTCATGCTCACCGCGCGCGACGCGATCGAACACCGCCTCGACGGCCTCGAAGCGGGCGCCGACGACTACGTCACCAAGCCCTTCTCCCTGGAGGAGGTCGTCCTGCGGCTGCGCGGACTGCTGCGCCGGGCCGGCGGCGAACGGACCCCGGCCGACGACTCCGTACGCGTCCTCGGCGATCTCGCGCTGACCGGCGAGACCCGCGAGGTGCGCCGCGCCGGTCAGCGGATCCAGCTCACCGCCAAGGAGTTCGACCTGCTCACCCTGCTCCTCGACCATCCCCGCCAGGTGCTGAGCAAGGCACAGATCCTCGGCCATGTGTGGAGCACCGCCTTCGACGGCGGCGGCAACCTCGTCGAGGTCTACATCTCCAGCCTCCGCCGCAAGATCGACCGGGGCCGGGCGCCGATGATCCACACCGTGCGCGGAATGGGATACGCCATCCGGCCCGTGGAGGACAGCAGATGAACCTCCTGACCCGCAACCGCCGCCGCCCGCACGGCCGTTCACTGCGCACCCGCCTCCTGCTCTTCATCAGCGCCACCCTCGTCGTCGTGTGCGCCGCGATGTCCCTCACCACCGTCCTCGTCCAACGCTCCTATCTGCTGGGCGACTTGGACGACCGGGTCGGCAACGCCGCCCAGCGAAGCCTCGGCGGTGCCGAACTGCACCCGGAGCTCGACGACGACCTCGGGTTCCTCCTGGAGAACGGCCACGCCACCGGGACACTCGCCGCGCGGTTCGACGACCACGGCTCGATCGTCGCCGCGGCCGTCGTCAGCCAGGACGCCCCGCCGAGGAGCCTCACCACCGCCCAGCGCACCGCCCTCGCGGGCATCAAGGCCGACGGCGCGATGCACACCCGGACCGTGCCCGGCCTCGGCACCTACCGGATCACGGCCCTCGACAGCCACGGGGTGCGGGTCCTCACCGGGCTCCCGATGGACGACGTACAGGACATGATCGGCGATCTGGTGGCGATCGAGGCGGCCGTCGCCCTCGTCGGCCTGACCGTGGCCGGCTGCCTGTGCGCGGTCGTCATACGACGGCAGCTACGGCCCCTCGGCCGGGTCGCCGCCACCGCGGTCGAGGTCTCCCGCGCGCCGCTCGGCCGCGGCGAGGTCACCGCCCTCACCCGGGTACCCGAGCGGGACACCGACCCCGGCAGCGAGGCCGGCCAGGTCGGCGCCGCGCTCAACCGCATGATCGACCACGTCGAGTCCTCCCTCGCCGAACGCCGGCGCGGCGAAGAGCAGATGCGCCGCAGCGAGGAACGCATGCGCCGCTTCCTCGCCGACGCCAGCCACGAACTGCGCACCCCGCTTGCCTCCATCGCGGGCTACGCCGAGCTGATGAACCGCGGCACCGACCGCATCGAACCCGGTCTCGCCTGGCGCCGGGTCACCGCCGAGTCGGCGCGGATGACCGGCCTGGTGGAGGACCTGCTGCTGCTCGCCCGGCTCGACGAGGGCCGACCGCTGCAGTCCGCCGAGGTGGACCTCGCCGCGCTGCTCGCCGAGGCGGTCTGGGACGCGCGCGCCGCCGGCACCGGCCACGAATGGCAGCTCCAACTCTCCCTGGACGCCCCGGCCCTGGTCGTCGGCGACGAGGCCCGCCTGCACCAGGTGCTCGCCAACCTGTTGGCCAACGCGCGGATGCACACACCTGTCGGCACGACGGTCACGGCGAGCGTCGAGGCCACCGCCACCGACACCGTCGTCATCCGGGTCCGCGACGACGGCCCCGGCATCCCCCCGGCCCTCCTCCCCACGGTCTTCGAACGCTTCACCCGCGCCGACGCCTCCCGCGCCCGCGCCGGCGGCAAGGAAGGCGGCTCCGGCCTCGGCCTGGCCATCGCGGTGGCGATCACCAGAGCACACGGCGGCCGTATCGACGTGACCAGCGTGCCGGGCCGCACCGAGTTCACCGTCGAACTCCCGGCGGCCGAACTCCCGCCCGCCGAAACACCGCTGCGCGCCCGCACGGCGCCGGTCTAGGGGGGGCACCGCGCGCCGTACTGCCCCGGGGCAGTGGGCGTCACTCGCCGCCGCGAGCCGCGCCGGTCACCGTGACCCGGTACAGGACCACCCCGTGCGGCGGCACATCGGCGGCGAACCGGCCCGCCGACTCGGTCAGTCGGCGGCTCCACAGATCCCGCAGGGCGTAGCCGCGCGCCGAAGGCAGCCCCAGGGCCGCCGCGCTCGTGGCGACCTCCCGGGGAGCCGGCCCGGTGTTGAACAGACCGACCACCACGTCCCCGTCGGGCTCGGTCTTGGCGAACACCTGTGAACTCGCGTCCGAGGAGATCCGCTCGGCGTCGACGCCGTCCTGGTCGACCCCGAGGACATCGGTGTTCTTGAGCAACGCGAGGTCGAGGGGGTCGAGACGGGTCAGGTCGGTGCCGAGGACGAGCGGGGCGGCGGCCAGCGACCACAGGCTCATCTGTGTCCTGCGCTCGTCGGGCGTGAGCCCGTCGTTGTCACCGTTCCCGATCTCCAGGGAGTCGTAGTCGTTGTAACCGCCGGGACCGCCGTACGGCGCCCACGCGGCGACCTGGTCGAACCGCGAGGCGACCGAGGCCCAGGTCGTCAACGGGTAACTGCCGCTGTCCGCACCGCAGTAGCACTCGATGTCGCCGCCGGTACGCCAGCCGTTGGAAAGCTCCTTCCACGTGGCCGCGTTGTCGATGTCCAGGCTGTTGGACAGCTCCAGATGGATCGGCCGGCCGGTGTGCCGCAGCGCGTCCGACCAGGCCCGGACGTCCTGTTGGTCGGACGTGCCGACACCGTCGATCTTCAGGTAGTCGATGCCCCACCCGGCGAACTGCCCGGCCCACGAGTCGAGGTACGTCCGCGCGCCGGGCTCGGCGTAGTCGATGCCCACCATGCCGCCGCAGTTGTAGTTGCTCTCCTTCGTCGTGGTGGCGATGTCCCGGGCGTGGTACCGGGATCCCTTGATCGCGGTGTTCCTGGCGACCGCCTGCTTGGAGATGCCGGGAGTGACGTACAGGCCGAACTTCAGCCCCAGGGAGTGCACATAGTCGGCGACGACCTGGATGCCGTTCTCAGCGCCGCGCGGCGGGAACTCGACCGGGTCGGTGACCCAGCGGCCGTACTGGTCGACGTCCGGCCCCTGGCTGCCCGGGCACCGGTACCAGAAGTCGTCGACGTCGACGTAGACGAACCCGTTCTTCGCGAGCCCGCTGTCCTTGAGCGCCTTCGCCTGTGCCTCGATGGTCCGCGCGGTCGGATCGCTGCGGACGAAGCTCCAACTGCTCCACCCCAGCAGGGGTTTGAGCCCCACACCGTTGTCGTCGGCCCGCCCGGACCGGCCGCCGGTCGCGCCGACCCCGCTGGTGAGCAGCAGCGCTCCCGCGCACACGGCGAGTACCCCGCGGATCCGTCTCCTCATGCGCTGGTCCCCCCTCACAGCGCCCCGTCGGAGGCGCGGGGCGGTGACATGTGCGGCTCCGCCGCGTGGGCGTGCCCGCCCCCACCCAGCAACCGCGCCTGCTCCCGCTTCAGTTCACCGAACCCCCGCCGCGCGTACCCGGCCAGCTCCGCGCTCGGGAACGCGACCAGTGACAGGTGCTCCGAGAAGTCCCCGCGCGCCCAGCGCGCCGCGGTGATCTCGTATCCCGCCGCGTGCGCGCACAGGTCCAGCAGCAGGGGCGGCATCTCCGGCTCACGCAGCAGATCCGCCCGTCCGACGACGAGTTCGCGCATCTCCCGGAGGACCGGCAGGAAAACGGCCGTCACCCACAGCCGCCACTCCGCCAGCTCCTCGTCGGTCGGCGGAGTTCCGCCGCTGAAGGGCGAGGTGCCTCCGGCGCGGCCGTGCCGCTGTGCGAACGCGGCGAAGGTGCGGGCGTTGGCCTCCGTCAGGGCGAACAACGGGCCGTAGAAGTCGCTGAGTTGACGATTGACCCGGGCCAGCCGCTCCTGTCGCTGCGCCAGCCGCAGACCGTTGAGGTACGTGGCGACATACCCGGCGAAGGTCAGCGCGACCGTGACGACTACTGCGATCATGACGAGATCGTACGAGACCGGTTCCTGAACACGTCCGCCCCGAGCGCCACTTCGAGGGCCGCCCGGCGTTTACAGCCTCCCCGGTCCGCGCTAGCTTCACAGGACGTGGGGTGGGAGCGCTCCCACCGCCCGGCGGTCCGGAACCCGTCGGGTACGGCCGGATCGCCCCACCCCACGCCTCCACCTCCGCACGTTCCTCACCACCGCCGAGCGAAGGGACGTAGAACTGTCATGCCTATGACAATCGGACATTCGCCTGTCATGCCGCGATTACCGCGCCCCACCCCCCACCGAGCCCTCTTCCTCGTCCTCCTGGCCCTTCTCGCCACCGTCCCCGCCCTGGCGCTGATCCTCGCCGCCGGCGGCCGGGCCGAGGCCCACGGGACCCCCATGAAACCCGCCAGCCGCACCTTCCTCTGCTGGCAGGACGCGCTCACCGGCACCGGCGAGATCAAACCGGTCAACCCGGCCTGCAAGGCGGCCCAACAGGTCAGCGGCACCACGCCGTTCTACAACTGGTTCTCCGTGCTGCGCTCCGACGGCGCCGGCCGCACCCGCGGCTTCGTGCCGGACGGTCAGTTGTGCAGCGGCGGGAACCCCAACTTCACGGGCTTCAACCTCCCGCGTGACGACTGGCCGGTCACACATCTCACGTCCGGCGCGACGGTCGACTTCTCGTACAACGCCTGGGCGGCGCACCCGGGTTGGTTCTACGTCTACATCACCAAGGACGGCTTCGACCCGACCAGGACACTCACCTGGAACGACATGGAGGACACCCCGTTCCTCACAGTCGACCACCCGCCGCTCAACGGCACCCCGGGCACGGTCGAGGCCAACTACTCCTGGACCGGGCGGCTTCCGGCGAACAAGTCGGGGCGCCACATCATCTACATGGTGTGGCAGCGCTCGGACAGCACGGAGACCTTCTACTCCTGCTCCGACGTCGTCTTCGACGGCGGCAACGGCGAGGTGACGGGCGTTCACGACCCGGGCAACCCCACCGACCCGGTCCCCGGCACCTGCTCCGCCACCCGTCGTACGACGGGCAGTTGGCCCGGCGGCTACCAGTCCGAGGTGACCGTCACCAACTCCGGCGACGTCCCGATGCTCGGCTGGATGGTCAACTGGACGCTCCCCGGCGGCCAGTCGGTGGCCAGCCTCTGGAACGGCAACGCGACCTACACCGGCCAGGACGTGATGGTCCACAACGCCGACTGGAACGGCTCACTGAGTCCGGGGCAGAGCACGACCTTCGGATACGTCGTGACCGGCGACGGAGGGGACACGGCAACGACCCTGCCCTGCCAGGTCGGTTGAGCCTCTGCTCGGGGCGGACCCGGTGGTCGGGGGCCACCGGGTCCGCGAGCCGGGCGGGGAAGGGGGGTTCCACCTGCCCGGGTGGTGCGTGGCTTGGGGCGACACTGCGGTGCGACAACGTTGTCGGATGGTCTGCATATGACTCTACCGCCCCAACGGACAACGATGTCAACCCAGTTGGCCCGGCTGGACCGTCCGGGTGTCCGTTCCGTGCGCCGCCACCGGCGCACGCGCTCTTCCGTGGTACCGGTGACCCACGTTACTGTCCCTGCGGCTTGTGCGACCCGTGGTGCGCGACCCGTCCGAAGGAGGAGGGGCCGCGTCATGCGTTTCCGTCCCATGTCCCTGGCACTGGCCGCCGCGCTCGCGCTCGGCGGCGCCACCCCCGCCCTGGCGGCGACAGCCGCCCCACCGCACCTCGTCAAGGACCCCAGCGCCTACGTCGACCCGCTGATCGGCACCAAGAACGGCGGCAACGTCTTCCCGGGCGCCGTCGTGCCCTTCGGCATGCTCTCCTGGAGCCCGGAGAACACCAGAGGCAGCGCGACCAGCACGGCCGCGCCGGGCGGCTACCAGTACGACACCACCCGCATCCGCGGCTTCAGCCTCACCCACATGTCCGGCACGGGCTGCGCGGGCGGCAGCGGCGACATCCCGTTCTTCCCGTACGCCGGTGAGGTCACCTCCTCCCCGGCGAGCGACACCAAGGACGCCGTCTACGCCTCCGGCTTCAGCCACACCGACGAGACCGCCGAGCCCGGCCACTACCGGGTCGGCCTCGCCTCCGGCGTCACCGCCGACCTCACCGCGACGGCCCGCACCGGCTCCGGCCGCTTCACCTACCCGGCCGACAAGCCCGCCTCGCTGCTGATCCGCACCGCCAACTCCGAGGTGGGCTCCACCGATTCGTCGGTCACCATCGACCCGGCGACCCGCACGGTCTCCGGCTCGGTCACCTCCGGCAACTTCTGCGGCTACCTCGACCCCGAGGGCCAACGCGCCTACTACACCCTGTACTTCACCGCCACCTTCGACCGCGCCTTCAAGACCACCGGCACTTGGCAGGACGACAAGCTGACCCCGGGTTCGACGCGTGCGACCGGCGGCACGGGCGGCTTCACGAACGGCGGTCGTCCTACCGCCGGCAAGGGCGCGGGCGGCTACGTCGAGTTCGAACCCGGCACCGGCCCGGTCGGCGTCAAGGCCGGTATCTCGTACGTCAGTCAGGCCGGCGCCGAGGCCAACCTCGCGGCGGAGAACCCGCCGCAGCGCACCTTCGACGCGGTCGAGGACGCGGCCCACCGCGCCTGGCGCGACCAACTCGGCGCGATCGAGGTCGGCGGCGGCACCGACACCGAGCGCACCACCTTCTACACCGCGCTCTACCACTCCCTCCTGCATCCCAACGTCATCAGCGACGCCGACCGCAGATACACCGGCAGCGACGGCAAGGTCCACAAGGTCAGCCGGGGCCACCAGGCGCAGTACGGCACCTTCTCCGGCTGGGACGTCTACCGGTCGCAGGTCCAGCTGCTCACCCTCCTCAACCCGCGCACCGGCTCCGACATCGCGCAGTCCCTCTACGAACTCGCCCGGCAGAACGGCGGGATCTGGGACCGCTGGCTGCACGGCGCGAGCGGCACCCACGTCATGAACGGCGACCCCTCACCCACCGCTCTGGCCGGCATCCGCGCCTTCGGCGGCACCGACTTCGACCTGAACGGTGCCCTCGACTCCCTCGTCCAGGCAGCGACCGTGCCGACCGCACAGGACCTGTCCTCGTCCGGCAAGCCCGTGCTGTCCGTGGGCCAACGCCCGTCCCTCGACAAGTACTTGAAGCTGCACTACATGCCGTCCGTCTCCAACGCCTGGGGCGGCGCCGCCGAGACCCTGGAGATGTCCACGGCGGACTTCGCGCTTGCCCAACTCGCCACGGCGGCAGGGAAGAAGAGCACAGCCGCCGACTTCGCCAGGCGCGCCCAGTGGTGGCAGAACAACTTCGACATCGCAGCCGACCCCACCGGCGGCTACACCGCCAACCGCAAGGCGGACGGCAGTTGGGTCACCGGCTTCACCCCGGGCACCGGCAACGGCTTCGTCGAGGGCACCGCCGCCCAGTACACGTGGATGGTCCAGCACAACCCGGCCGGTCTGTTCGCGGCGATGGGCGGCACCGACAAGGCGCTGGCCCGCCTCGACTCCTTCTTCCATGAGGCGGACGGGAGTTGGGCCTTCACGGGCACCGGCGGCGACAAGTCCGAGCTGGACAACGAGCCCTCCGTCAACGTCCCCTACCTGTACGACTACGCGGGCGCGCCCTACAAGACCCAGGAGACGGTCAGGGCCGCGATGAAGCAGCTCTGGACGACCACCCCCGCCGGCATCCCCGGCAACGACGACCTCGGCGAGATGTCGTCCTGGTACGTCTTCTCCGCCCTCGGCATGTACCCCCAGGTCCCCTCCCGCGCCGAACTCACCCTCGCCTCACCGCTGTTCGAGCGCGTCGAGATCAAGCGCCCGCACGGCAACGACATCTCCATCCGGGCGAAGGGCGCCGCGACCGACGCCCCGTACATCCAGTCCCTGGAGGTCAACGGCCGTACCAGCGACCGCCCTTGGCTCCCGTCCTCGATCGTCCGCAACGGCGGCACCCTCGACTACACCCTCTCCACCACCCCGAACCGCACCTGGGGCAGCGACCCCGCCGACGCCCCGCCGTCCTTCCGCACCGGCGAACAGCCGTACCAGATCGGCGTCGGCCCGACCGCCGCGACCCTCGCACCCGGCGACACCACGAAGGTCAACATCAAGGCCCTCTCCCTGAGCGGCGGCACCGGCCCCGAGGTCCGCTACAGCGTCGAGACCCCCGCCGGGCTCACGGCAACACCCGCACAGGGAACGGTCGCCGACGGCTCCCAGGACATCACCCTCACCGCCGCCACCGACGTCACGCAGGGCTTCTACGACGTGAAGGTCACCGTCACCTCGGGCGACACGTCGTACGAGCAGCCGGTGTCCCTCACGGTCGCCGCGCCCGGCACCCTCCTCGCCGCCTACAACAACACCGGCGTCTCCGACGACACCGGCGAGCACGACGAGGCGGACTACGACGGAGGCGGCTGGAGCTACTCCTTCCAGGCCCTCGCGGCGGCCGGGCTGACCCCGGGCGGCACGGGTACCACGGTGGACGGTCTCGGCTTCACCTGGCCGAACTCGCCCAACGGGCGCCCGGACAACGTCTCGGCGTCCGGCCGGACCGTCCAACTCCCGCAGCCCGCAGCCGACTTGTCCTTCGTCGGCAGCGCGGTCAACGGCAACCAGCAGACCAAGGCCACCGTCACCTACACCGACGGCAGCACCGACGCGATCGACCTGTCCTTCACGGACTGGACCGTCGGCGGGGGCGGCGGCACCGTGCAGTACGGCAACGAGGTCGTCGCCAGGACCGCGTACCGCAATGTCGCCGGTGCGGACAAAGACCCGGTCGTCACCTATGTGTTCGCCACCAGGCCCTTCGCGGCACCCACGGGCAAGACCATCAAGAGCGTGACACTTCCGGACGACCCGGATCTCCATGTGTTCACCCTTGCGGTGAACTGACGTCCACCATGTGTGCCCTCGCCGGTTTCGGTGGCGGGGGCACATCGTCGCGTGCGAGCATCCGCAGATGGTGAAACGGCCGCAGCTGCCCGAGGAGTTCCGGGCCGAAGCGCGCACGGCCTTCGCGTTCCTGGTCGAGGGCGAGGGCTTCGCGCCGCCGGAGGACATAGACGGCGGCCTGCGTTATCTGCGCGCCGACCTGATGGTGCGCGTCTGGTTCCTGGGCGGCGCCGAATCGGAGGTCCTGACACGACTGATCCCCCTGGCGCCGGACGGCACCAGGGGGAGCGGGGCGTGGCTGGACGACCTGTACAAGGCCGCCGCGTGCGGTCCGGCCCAGGACGTCCCCGTCTTCGCGTCGACCAGGAGAGGCGTGCTCAGACGGGTCCACCAGCACGCGGAGGCGTTGCGGAAACTCCTGCCCCGCCTCCCCGTGCCGTGACCGTGCCTCAGGCCAGCAACTCCACCTCCGCGAGCGTCGACGAGCTGTCCAGGACCAGGCGGTAACGCACGTACGGGCCCGGCGACTTCACCGAGAACACCCGCGTCTGCCTGTCCCAGGTGAAGGACTCGCCGGAGCGCTTGTCGAGCGTCTTCCACGTGCTGCCGTCGGCCGAGCCCTGCAGGGTCCAGCCGGTCGGTGCCGTCGTGTGGTCCGCCGACGACGTGAGCGTGTACTGGACGCCCTTGGTGGCCTGCGTGACCGGCAGATCCACCGAGGTCACCGTCGCGCTCGTGGCCGACGTGTTGTCGAACAGGGCTCCGTCACCGGAGAGTTGGTCGCTACGGGGCGCCGGCACCTGGTCGTCCTTGGTGATCGACACCGGCGCCGCGTCCTTGCCGCTGCCCCACGCCGAGGGCTTGGAGCCCATGGAGAAGTCCAGCACCCCGCCCTTCTCCAGCAGCGAGTGCGGGAGCGAAGTCGACGTCCAGGCCTTGCCGTTGACCGTCAGACCCTGCACGTAGACGTTCCTCGTGCTGTTCTTCGGCGCCTTGACGACCAGGTCCTTTCCGTTCTCCAGGTGGACGGTCGCCCTGGTGAACAGCGGGGAGCCGACGGCGTATTCGCCGCTGCCCATCACCAGCGGGTAGAAGCCGAGCGCGGAGAAGAGGTACCAGGCCGACTGCTCGCCGTTGTCCTCGTCGCCGTGGTAGCCCTGCCCGATCTCACTCCCGGTGTAGAGGCGCGACATGACCTCGCGCACGTTCTTCTGCGCCTTCCAGGGCTCGCCGGCCGCGTCGTACATGTAGATGACGTGGTGGGCGACCTGGTTGGAGTGCCCGTACTGGCCCATCCGGACGTCCCGCGCCTCCGTCATCTCGTGGATGACACCGCCGTAGGAGCCGACGAAGTCGGCGGACGCCGTCTCCGGGGTGGAGAAGTACTGGTCGAGCTTGTCACCGAGGGCCTTCCGGCCGCCGTAGAGGTTGGCGAGGCCCCGGCTGTCCTGCGGGACGGTGAAGGCGTAGCCCCAGCCGTCGGTCTCCGTGTAGTCGTAGCCCCAGATGCGCGGGTCGTAACTCGCCGAGTCCACGCGCCAGTTGCCCTTGGCGTCCTTGCCCTGGAAGAACCCGGCCCGCTTGTCGAAGAGGTCGACGTAGTCCTGGGCCCGGTTGAGGAAGTACGCGGACTCCTCCTTGTAGTGCTTCTCGCCGGTCTTCCTGTAGAGGGCCTGGCCCATCTTGGCGATGCCGTAGTCGTTGACATAGCCCTCCATCGCCCAGGAGAAGCCCTCGTTGGTGGCGGTGGTCGTGTAGCCGAGGAAGGGCGAGGTGGTCATGCCCTTGCGGCCCACGCCCGACGAGGGCGGGACGACGGTCGCGTTCTTCACGGCCGCGTCGTACGCCGACTTGGCGTCGAAGTTCACGCCCTTGACGTACGCGTCCGCGAACGCGACGTCCGAGGAGGTGCCGGTCATCAGGTCCGCGTAGCCGGGGGAGGACCAGCGCGAGGTCCAGCCGCCGTCCTTGTACTGCTGCACGAACCCGTCGACCATCTCACCCGCCTGACCGGGCGTCAGAAGCGAGTACGCGGGCCAGGTCGTCCGATAGGTGTCCCAGAAACCGTTGTTGACGTACACCTTGCCGTCGACGATCTTCGCGCCGGTGTGCGTCGGGGTGTCCTGGCTCGGCATCGGGGAGAACGGCGAGGCGTACTGGTACGTCGAACCGACCTTCTCGAAGCCCGAGTTGGGGTACAGGTACAGCCGGTACATGCTGGAGTAGAGCGTGGTCAGCTGATCGGATGTCGCTCCCTCCACCTCGACCTTGCCGAGCAGCTTGTCCCACACCTGCCGGGCCTGCTCCTTGACGGTGTCGAAGGAGGTGCCGTCCGGGATCTCCTGGCGCAGGTTGTCCTTAGCCTGGTCGACGCTGATCAGCGAGGTCGCCAGGCGCAGGGTGACCGTGTGGTCGGCGCCCGCCTTGAACCGCAGATAGCCCTTGACCCCGGTGGACGAGCCGTCCGTCACCGGCGCGTCGAACACGCCGTAGACGAAGAGCCGGGTCGCGCCCGTGGACAGCCCGGACTTGACGTCCGAGTAGCCGGTGACGGTCCCGTTCGCCTTGTCGAGGGTCAGGCCCGCCTGCTCGGTGACGTTGTCGAAGAGGACGCTCGCGTCGTCTCCGGGGTAGGTGAAGCGCAGCGAGGCCGCGTGGTCGGCCGGGGCCATCTCGGCCTTGAGACCGTTCTCGAACGTGACGCCGTAGTAGTACGGGCGCGCGGTCTCGTTCTGGTGCCGGAACGCCAACTCCCGTGCGTTCGGGTCGGTGTTGGGGATGCCCGAGACCGCCGACGGCATCACCTGGAAGGTCTGCCGGTCGCCCATCCAGGGGCTGGGCTCATGGCTGAGGCTGAGCGCCTGGAGCGTCGGCAGGTTGTCGTCGTTGTTCGCGCGTGCGTAGTCGTACAGCCAGCTCAGCGACTTCGCGTTCGTCACCGGGGTCCAGAAGTTGAAGCCGTGCGGCAGCGCCGTCGCGGGGAAGTTGTTGCCGCGCGAGAAGCTGCCGCTGGAATTGGTGCCCCGGGTGGTCAGCGCGTAGTCCGCCAGATGCGCCTTCGGCTTCTCGGGCGCGACCGACTTGATGCTCACGTCGTCCAGCCAGCCGCGGAACTTCGCCGGCCCGCTCGGGGAGTCGTAGGCGAGCAGGATCCGGTCGACGGTCTTCCCGGCCGCGACCGAACCGATGCGCGAGAGGACGTTGTTCCACTGGTTGACGTAGAGGATCTTCGCCGCGCCCTGCCCCTGCGGAGTGAGCGCGAAGCCGTGCGAGTCGCTCGCGCCGAGGTCGCTGAGGTGGGTGCCGTCGGTGAAGACCAGGTCGACGGAGACGTTCGTGGCGTCGTAGTCGCGGTCGCCGTCGGCCATCTGCGGGAAGATCCGGTACGACAGCGCCGTGTCCTTGGCGACCGGCACGTCCACGTCGAAGACCTTGTTGTACGAGTACGCCCGCCCGGCGGCCGTGTGACGGCCCGCGTAGCGCAGTGCCCGTTTCCCGGTGAAGCCGGCGCCCGCCTTCGCGGTGGGCGAGCCGCTCGGGCCGCGGTCGACCAGCGTGAGCATGTCCTCGGGGATCGGGGCGGTGCTGCTGCCCGTCGAGAACTGGACGTCGGCGAGCTGGAGGATGCCGCTCGCGCCGTTGTTCCTCGTGATGTCGAGCCGGAAGTGCTGGTACTCGGCCGGCGCGGCGAGGTCGTACGACTTCGTCTGGAAGCGGTCGGCGAAGGTCTCGCCGGAGCGGGTGTCGACGGTCTTCCAGTCCTTGCCGTCCGTCGAGCCCGACAGCGTCCAGTCCTGCGGATCGCGTTCGGCGTAGTCATTGGCCGAAGTCAGGGCGTACGTCACTGTCTTGGCGGGCTTGTCGAGGTCGAACTCGACCCAGCCGGTGGGCGCGAAGGTCAGCCACTTGGTGCCGGACTCCCCGTCGACGAGGTTCTCCTTCACCTCGCCGCCGCCGGTGTTCTCGGAGCTGGCCCGGACGTCGGTGACATGGTCGGTCACATTGCCGGGGATGCCGGTGCTGTAGCCGCCGTCGACGCCCGAGGCGCGCTTGGAGCCGTCCGGCGCGGTGTCGACCGTGTTGAGCCAGTCCGGTGCCGGATCTCCCGACTCGAACGAGGAGGCGAACTCCCCGCCGGCGGGCGGGGCCTTGTCCGGAAGCGCGACCGCCACTCCCTGCGAGCCCATCACCAGCGCGAGAGCGACTGCTGAACTCCACCATCTGTGACGCATACGAGAGAACCCTCCCTGCACGTTGGACAACGTTGTCAGCTACGACGCGCAAGGAACAGTAGGGAGTCAAGTGGCCAGTGATGTCAAGGGTGTTGAGTGCGGCATTCGAGGGCAATAACGGGGATTTCTCCGGCATCGAACACACAGGGCGTTCATATTTCCGCGAGGTCTCACTTCGGAAAAGACCGACAACCTACCCTGCATTCGATCTTGCTCTGCCGACCGGAAGTGGACTATACCTGTCGCGTTCGACACCGCTCTCGAAGCAGTACGCACGAAGTACTCCTGCACGACCAAGCTCGACCTGACCGCGGTGCCGGGGAGGATCCGGTTCACCGCCTGAGTCCTGGAGAAAGCGAGGACTTGAGCATGGGATCCACTTCCGCCGAGAACAACGGTTCCAAAGGCGTCGGCCGCCGAGACCTGATCAAGAGGTCGGCCGCACTTGGTCTGATCTCCGTACCCACGATGAGTTTTCTGTCCGCCTGTGCCAGCGGTGGCGGAGGCGGCAGCAGCAGCGACAACACCAGCAAGGGCACCACGTCCAAGTCGAATCCCTTCGGCGTGAAGAAGGGCAGCACGCTCGACGTCGTCGTCTTCAAGGGCGGTTACGGCGACGACTACGCCAAGGCGTGGGAAGCCAACTTCAAGACGAAGATCGGCGTCAGTTCCACCCACACCGGCACCCAGGAGATCACCGGCAAGCTCCAGCCCCGCTTCAACGCGGGCAACCCGCCGGACATCGTCGACGACTCCGGCGCCCAGCAGATCAAGGTCGACGTCCTGTACAAGAACGGCCAGTTGCTCGACCTCTCGCCGGTACTGGACGCGCCCGCGATCGACGACCCGACCAAGAAGGTCCGCGATCTGCTGATCCCCGGCACCCTCGACCCCGGTGTCCAGGAGGGCAAGGTCGTCGCCCTCAACTACATCTACACGGTGTGGGGCCTGTGGTACTCCGGCAAGCTCTTCAAGGAGAAGGGCTGGACCCCGCCCAAGACCTGGGACGAGTTCATCGCCGTGTGCCAGAAGGCCAAGGCGGCCGGTATCGGCGGTCTCGCCCACCAGGGCAAGTACCCGTACTACATCAACGTCGCCATCATGGACATGATCGCCAAGAAGGGCGGGATCGACGCCGTCAAGGCGATCGACAACCTCGACCCGAAGGCGTTCGTCGGCTCGGCCGCCGCGCAGGCGGGTATCGAGGCGATCTACGAGGTGGTGGAGAAGGACCTGTTGATGCCCGGCACCAACGGCCTGACCCACACCGAGTCGCAGACCCGCTGGAACCAGTACAAGGCCGCCTTCATCACCTGTGGTTCCTGGCTGGAGAACGAGCAGCTCAAGCTGACGCCGACGGACTTCGACATGAAGTTCCTGCCGATGCCGCTGCTGGCCGGCAGCAAGATGCCGTTCGAGGCGATCCGGGCCGGCTCGGGCGAGCCGTTCATCATCCCGGCGAAGGCCAAGAACCTCCCCGGCGCCCAGGAGTTCATGCGCCACATGCTCTCCAAGGAGTGGTCGACGCTCTTCGCCAAGGAGGCCAACTCGCTCACCATCCTCAAGGACGGTGTCGACTCCAGCGTCACCCTGCGCCCGGGCACCCAGTCCACGGTCGACGCCTCCAAGGCGGCCGGTGCCAACACCTTCCGCTACCTCTACCCCGACTGGTACAGCGAGATGGACACCTCCATCCAGAACGCGTCCAACGAGCTGATGGCCAAGCGCATCCAGCCCAAGGAGTGGCTCAAGCGCTGCCAGGCCGCCGTCGACAAGCAGGCCAAGGACCCGGCGTCCAAGAAGAACGTTCACTCCTGATCACCACGCCTGATCGCACCACCTGAGCACGCTCGGGACACCAGGGGCAGGAAACGTCAATGCGCAAAGGGCAGTACAGGTTCGTCGCGGGATTTCTCTTCGTTCCCGTGGCGCTCTATCTGATCTTCGTGATCTGGCCGTACATCCAGACGTTCGGCTATTCGCTGACCGACTGGAAGGGCGAGTCACAGACCTTCAAGTTCGTCGGACTGGACAACTATCGAACGCTGCTCCACGACGACGTCTTCAAGGAGGCCATCTGGCACAACCTCCTGTTCCTGGTGTTCATCCCCGTGATCACCATTCTGCTGGCCCTCTTCTTCGCCTTCATGGTGAACGCGGGAGGACGCAGCAAAGCCGGCGGTGTGCAGGGCGTCGCCGGTTCCGGGTTCTACAAAATCGTCTACTTCTTCCCGCAGGTCCTGTCGCTGGCGATTCTCGCGGTGCTGTTCAACGCGGTGTACCGCAGTGACGGCGGCGGTCTGCTCAACGGTTTCCTGATCAAACTCCACCTGGTCGACGCCAACAATCCGGTGGAGTGGCTCAACGAGCCCAACATGGTGCTGTGGGCGCTGATGGCGGTCGTGGTGTGGCACGGCGTCGGTTTCTATCTGGTGCTGTTCTCCGCCGCCATGCAGTCCATTCCCCGGGACATCTACGAGGCCGCCCTGATCGACGGCGCGAACCGCTCCCAGTCCTTCTTCCGGATCACCCTGCCGCTCCTCTGGGAGACCGTCCAGACGGCCTGGGTGTATCTCGGCATCATCGCGATGGACATGTTCGTCCTGGTCTCCTCCATGACCTCGAACATGGGCGCCTACGGAGGCGGTCCCGACCACGGCAGCGACGTCATGTCGACCGTGATGATGCGCAACTTCCTCTACTTCGGGAAGAGCGGCTACGCCTGCGCGATGGGCGTCGTCATGCTGCTGCTCACCCTGGTCCTGTCCGTGGTCACGCTGCGCGCCACCCGCCGTGAGCGCATCGAGTTCTGAGCGGGAGACATACGACGATGAGCGCACCCCTCAAGGAGACCGCCCCCACGGGCGGCACCGTCCCGCCCCAGCCGTCGGCCGGGAAGTCGAGCGCCCGGGCCGGTGAGCCGCGCGGCGAGGGCACCGTACTGAACGTGTTCTCGCACGGCTTCCTGGCCCTGTGGGCCCTGCTGATCGTGCTGCCGCTGCTGTGGCTGGTGCTCAGCTCGTTCAAGACCGACGTGCAGATCGGCAACTCGGCCTTCGGCTGGCCGCACAACTGGTCGTTCGACGTGTTCCGGCGGGCCTGGAGCAAGGGCATCGGCGACTACTTCCTGAACACCTTGATCGTCCTGGTGTTCTCGGTGCCGCTGACGATGCTGTTCGGCTCGATGGCCGCGTACGTGCTGGCCCGCTACCAGTTCTGGGGCAACCGGCTGCTGTACTACTTCTTCGTCGCCGGCGCGATGTTCCCGGTGTTCCTGGCGCTGGTCCCGCTGTTCTTCATGGTCAAGCGCCTCGACATGCTGAACACCTACCAGGGGCTGATCCTGGTCTACATCGCCTACTCGATGCCGTTCACGGTGTTCTTCATGCACGCGTTCTTCCGGACGCTGCCCACCGCGGTCTTCGAGGCGGCGGTGCTCGACGGTGCCTCGCACACCCGGACGTTCTTCCAAGTGATGTTGCCGATGGCCAAGGCGGGTCTGATCAGCGTCGGCATCTTCAACACCCTCGGCCAGTGGAACCAGTTCATCCTGCCGACGGTCCTGATGCAGCCGCAGAGCGGTTCGGACCCGGAGCGCTATGTCCTCACCCAGGGCCTCATCCAGCTCCAGCAGCAACAGGGATACGCCTCCGACCTGCCCGTTCTCTTCGCCGGCGTGACGATCGCCATGATCCCGATGCTGGTCGTCTACCTGTCGTTCCAGCGCCAGGTGCAGTCCGGCCTGACCTCGGCGACCCTGAAGTAGCGCGCCTGGAGAACACGGAAGGAAGCGCTCGTTCCGCCACCGCTCCCGGAAGGCCGGGAGCGGTGTCCACGTATGTGTCCGAGAACCCGGATGCGGTTCAACCTCTTGACGGGAGGCAACCCGAACGGCTCAGCTTAGAGTTCACTAGTTGGACATAGACGGGGCCTCATCGATGCGGTCCCGCGCGCAGGAGGTCGTCGTGGAGACTCCCGGGTCGCAGTCGTCACTGCACCGAGCCAATCTCGAGCGGGTCGTCCGAGCGGTGCGGTTGGCCGGGTCGCTGACGCAGGCGGAGATCGCGAGGACGACGGGCCTGTCCGCCGCGACGGTCTCCAACATCGTGCGCGAGCTCAAGGACGGCGGAACGGTCGAGGTCACGCCCACCTCGGCGGGTGGCCGCCGGGCCCGCAGCGTGTCCCTGAGCGGGGACGCCGGCATCGTCATCGGAGTCGACTTCGGGCACACCCATTTGCGCGTCGCGGTCGGGAATCTCGCCCACCAGGTGCTGGCCGAGGAGTCCGAGCCCGTCGATGTGGACGCCTCCTCGACCCAGGGTTTCGACCGGGCGGAAGAGCTGGTCAACCGGCTGATCGTGGCCACCGGAGTGGACCGTTCCAAGATCGCGGGGGTGGGCCTCGGCGTGCCCGGACCGATCGACGTGGAGTCGGGCACCCTGGGCTCGACCGCCATCCTCCCGGGCTGGACCGGCACCAGACCCGCCGAGGAGCTGGGCAGCCGTCTGGGCGTACCGGTGCACGTGGACAACGACGCGAACCTCGGCGCCCTCGGTGAGCTGGTCTGGGGCAGCGGCCGGGGCGTCAGGGACCTGGCGTACATCAAGGTCGCGAGCGGGGTCGGCGCCGGGCTGGTCATCAACGGCACGATCTACCGGGGCCCGGGTGGCACAGCGGGAGAAATCGGGCATATTACTCTTGATGAGTCCGGCCCTGTCTGCCGCTGCGGAAACCGGGGCTGTCTGGAGACCTTCACGGCCGCGCGCTATGTGCTGCCACTCCTCCAGAGCAGTCACGGCACCGATCTGACCATGGAGGGAGTCGTGCGGCTGGCGCGGGACGGAGACCCGGGCTGTCGTCGGGTGATCGCCGACGTCGGCCGACACATCGGCAGTGGAGTCGCCAATCTCTGCAATTTGCTGAACCCGAGCCGCGTGGTCCTCGGTGGCGATCTCGCCGAGGCCGGGGAGCTGGTGCTCGGGCCGATCAGGGAGTCTGTAGGCCGCTATGCGATCCCCAGTGCGGCGCGTCAACTGTCCGTTCTCCCGGGTGCACTTGGAGGCCGTGCGGAGGTGCTCGGAGCGCTCGCTCTCGCACTCAGCGAGATGGGCGATTCGACCCTTTTGGACGGGTCGCTGACTACAGCGACACCTGCCTTCACTTAGAGAACGCACGACGCCGTTGCCATCTCGTTAAGTATTTACTTCTTGACGCCGAACGCGCGGCCGAGTTGACTTCCAGCCACCTCGGCCGCAACGACGCGGCCTCGTCAGGGAGGTTTCTGAAGTGAATACGCGTATGCGTCGTGCCGCCGTTGCTGTCATCGCCGTCTCGATGGCCGTCTCGATGGCCGCCTGTGGCAAGGCCGGCGACAAGAAGTCGTCCAGCAACTCCAGCTCCTCGGGCGGTACGAACGCCTCGATCGGCCTGCTCCTGCCCGACAGCGTCACCGCTCGGTACGAGAAGTTCGACAAGCCGTACTTCGAGGCGAAGGTCAAGGAGCTCTGCTCCGGCTGCAGCGTCCAGTACGCCAACGCCAACGCCAGCGCGGCCACCCAGGCCCAGCAGGTCAGCACCATGATCACCAAGGGCGTCAAGGTCATCGTGATCAGCGCCCAGGACTCCGCCGCGATCAAGTCCTCGATCCAGCAGGCGGTCAACAAGGGCATCAAGGTCGTCGCGTACGACCGTCTGGCCCAGGGCCCGGTCTCCGCGTACGTCTCCTTCGACAACGTCGAGGTCGGCAAGCTCCAGGGCGAGGCGCTCCTCACCTCCCTGGGCTCGAAGGCCACCACGAAGTCCAAGATCGTCATGATCAACGGTGACGACGCCGACCCGAACGCCGCGATGTTCAAGAAGGGCGCCCACGAGGCCCTCGACGGCAAGGTCGACATCGCCTACGAGCAGTCCGGCCTGTGGAAGGACACCGTCGCCAACCAGAAGGTCACGGCGGCCATCACCCAGCTCGGCGCCAAGAACATCGCGGGCGTCTACTCCGCCAACGACGGCATGGCCGGCGGTATCGCCACCGCCCTCAAGGGCGCCGGCATCAGCGGCATCCCGCTGACGGGCCAGGACGCGGAGCTCGCCGGTATCCAGCGCATCGTCGCCGGTACCCAGTCCAGCACCGTCTACAAGGCCTTCAAGCCGGAGGCCGAGGCCGCTGCCACGCTCGCCGTGGACCTGGCGCAGGGCAAGAGCATCTCCTCGCTCGCCACCACGACCCAGACCAGTGGCTCCGGCAACAAGGTGCCCTCGCAGCTGCTCGTCCCGGTGTCGGTCACCAAGGCCAACATCAAGGACACGGTCGTCAAGGACGGTCTCTACACCGTCGCGCAGATCTGCACCGCCGACTACGCCAAGGCGTGCAAGGCGGCCGGTCTGTCGTAACCACCGCCCAGCGGTGACAAAGCCCCTTCGGCGCCCGCCCCACCTTCCAACCCCGCTGTGGGGCGGGCGCCGAACGGAACCCACGCGCACCCAGCCGTTGCCAACTGGCATCGGCCATGCGCATGTTCATCTTGTAAATCTGTGCCTAGGCACAACCCTCCGCGGCTTTTGACAAGCGCGGCATCCCCGCCGGTCAGGCGGCGAAGGAGATGGTTCACGTGTCCGCTACGCCCGTGCTGGCGTTGCGCGGAGTCTCCAAGCGATTCGGTGCGGTGCAGGCCCTCACCGACGTAGAGCTGGAGGTCCACGCCGGAGAAGTCGTCGCACTGGTCGGCGACAACGGCGCAGGAAAGTCCACCCTGGTGAAGACCATCGCCGGAGTGCACCCCATCGATGAAGGAGTCATCGAATGGGAGGGCAACCCGGTCAGCATCACCAAGCCGCACGACGCCCAGGGACTCGGCGTCGCGACGGTCTACCAGGACCTCGCGCTGTGCGACAACCTCGACGTCGTCGGCAACCTCTACCTCGGACGTGAGCTGCTCCACCGCGGCGTCATCGACGAGGTCACGATGGAGAAGAACTCCCGCGAGCTGCTGAGCACTCTCTCCATCCGCATCCCGAGCGTGCGGATCCCGATCGCCAGCCTCTCCGGCGGTCAGCGGCAGGTCGTCGCCATCGCCCGCGCGCTGATCGGTGACCCCAAGGTCGTCATCCTCGACGAGCCGACCGCCGCCCTCGGCGTCGAGCAGACCGCGCAGGTCCTCGACCTGGTCGAGCGGCTGCGCGAGCGCAACCTCGGTGTCATCCTCATCAGCCACAACATGGCCGACGTCAAGGCGGTCGCCGACACCGTCAACGTGCTGCGCCTGGGCAAGAACAACGGATCCTTCCCGGTGAAGGACACCAGTCAGGAAACGATCATCGCCGCGATCACCGGTGCCACGGACAACGCCGTGACCCGTCGTGCGGTGCGCAGCACGGAGGCGGCAAAGTGAGCGACACGTCCAATACCGTGAAGAAGGACGCGGTGGAACCGACCACCGCGCCGTCGGCCGAGGACCCCACGGCGGCGGCCGGTGCCGCCACCGTCGTCGACCCGCGTCTGCTGGTCCGCGAAGAGGGCTTCAAGGGCTACATCACCGAGTTCAAGCGCAAGGTCAAGGGCGGTGAACTCGGCTCGCTGCCGGTCGTCGCCGGCCTGATCGCCATCGGCATCATCTTCCAGGTGCAGAACAGCCGGTTCCTGAGCGCGGACAACCTGTCCAACATCAGCTACTACCTGTCGGCCACCGGCATGCTCGCCATCGGCCTGGTCTTCGTGCTGCTGCTCGGCGAGATCGACCTGTCCGTCGGCTCGGTCAGCGGTCTGGCGTCCACCCTGTTCGCCGTCTTCGTGGTCAACCACGGGATGAACGGCTGGCTGGCCCTGATCCTGACCGTCGTGACGGGTGTCGGCATCGGCGCACTGCACGGCTTCTTCTTCGCGAGGATCGGCGTACCGGCGTTCGTCGTGACACTGGCCGGCTTCCTCGGTTGGAACGGTCTGATGCTGTGGCTGCTCGGTTCGAGCGGCACCATCAACATCCCGGACAACGGCCCGGTGCACCTCTTCGGTCAGAGCTCGTTCTTCATGAACCAGTCGATCGCCGGTGCCTACATCCTCGCCGCCCTCGGCGTCGGCTCCCTGCTCTTCGGCTCGCTCGTCGACCAGCGCCGCCGCAAGGCCGCCGGGGTGCCGTTCCGGCCCACCAGCGAGATCGGGCTGCGGGTCGGTCTGCTCGCCGTGGCCGCGTTCGTCACGGCGTACGTGCTGAACTCCTCGGCCGGTGTCTCCAACGCGCTGGTGATCTTCCTCGCCTCGCTGGTGATCGTGGACTTCGTGCTCCGTCGTACCCCGTACGGCCGCAAGGTCTTCGCGGTCGGCGGCGGCATCGAGGCCGCGCGCCGTGCCGGTATCAACGTGCCGATGATCCGCATCACCGTGTTCGCCATCTCCGGCGGCTTCGCGGCGGTCGGCGGTATGTTCTTCGCCGGCCAGACGCAGAGCGCCACGCTCAACGCCGGTGGCGGCAACACCCTGATGCTGGCCATCGCGGCGGCGGTCATCGGCGGTACGAGCCTCTTCGGTGGCCGCGGTACCGTCTGGTCCGCCCTCCTGGGCATGCTCGTCATCCAGTCGATCCAGACCGGCCTCGACCTGCTCAACATGAACACGTCGATCCAGTACATGATCACGGGTGGCGTCCTGCTCGGCGCGGTCGTCATCGACTCCGTGTCCCGCAAGAGCCAGAAGGCCGCCGGCCGCGGCTGACCTGCGCCCTTCTCGACCAGTGCCCGGTACCGAACGCGGTACCGGGCACAGTCATGTCGTAGGAATGGCTGTTCTTGGGTACAGCCGATCGCGTGACGTATGACGCAGAGCCCGGGCGCGGTCCGCGAAGGCGGAACATTAGACTCGACAAGCCCGGCAACAGCTCGATCAGCTCTACTGCAAGGAGGCACGGGTGCCGCTGCTGACCCGCATCAGGGGACCGCGCGATCTGGACCGGCTCAGCCTGGAGCAGCTGGACCAGCTGGCCGGGGAGATCCGGACCTTCCTCGTCGACGCCGTCTCCAAGACCGGCGGCCACCTCGGCCCGAACCTCGGTGTGGTCGAGCTGACCATCGCCCTGCACCGCGTCTTCGAGTCGCCGAAGGACCGGGTGCTGTGGGACACCGGCCACCAGTCCTACGTCCACAAGCTGCTCACCGGCCGCCAGGACTTCTCGAAGCTGAAGATGAAGGGCGGCCTCTCCGGCTACCCCTCGCAGGCCGAGTCCGAGCACGACGTCATCGAGAACTCGCACGCCTCGACGGTCCTCGGCTGGGCCGACGGCCTCGCCAAGGCCAACCAGGTGCTGAAACGCGACGACCACGTGGTCGCGGTGATCGGTGACGGCGCGCTGACCGGCGGTATGGCCTGGGAGGCGCTGAACAACATCGCCGACGCCAAGGACCGCCCGCTCGTCATCGTCGTCAACGACAACGAGCGCTCGTACGCACCGACCATCGGCGGCCTCGCGAACCACCTGGCGACCCTGCGGACCACCGACGGCTACGAGCGCTTCCTGGCCCGCGGCAAGGACCTCCTGGAGCGCACCCCGGTCGTGGGCAAGCCCCTCTACGAGACGCTGCACGGGGCGAAAAAGGGCCTGAAGGACTTCATCGCCCCGCAGGGCATGTTCGAGGACCTCGGCCTGAAGTACGTCGGCCCGATCGACGGCCACGACATCGAGGCGATGGAGTCCGCGCTCGCCCGCGCCAAGAGGTTCGGCGGCCCGGTGATCGTGCACGTCCTCACCGAGAAGGGCCGCGGCTACCAGCCCGCCCTCCAGGACGAGGCCGACCGCTTCCACGGCATCGGCCCCATCCACCCCGACACCGGCCTGCCGATCAAGGCCTCCGGCGCCGACTGGACCTCCGTCTTCGGCGACGAGATGGTCGCCCTCGGCCAGGAGCGCGAGGACATCGTCGCCATCACCGCGGCAATGCTCCAGCCCGTCGGCCTGAAGAAGTTCGCGGACGCCTTCCCGAACCGCATCTACGACGTCGGCATCGCCGAGCAGCACGCGGCCGTATCGGCCGCGGGCCTCGCCACGGGCGGTCTGCATCCGGTGTTCGCGGTGTACGCCACATTCCTGAATCGTGCCTTCGACCAGGTCCTGATGGATGTCGCTCTCCACAAGTGCGGTGTGACCTTCGTACTGGACCGGGCGGGCGTCACCGGTACCGACGGCGCCTCGCACAACGGCATGTGGGACATGTCGATCCTCCAGGTCGTCCCCGGGCTGCGGCTCGCCGCCCCGCGCGACGCCGAGCAGGTCCGCGCCCAGCTCCGCGAGGCCGTCCAGGTGAAGGACGCGCCGACCGTGGTCCGCTTCTCCAAGGGCGCGGTCGGCCCGGCCGTACCGGCTGTGGGCCGGATCGGCGGCATGGACGTGCTGCGCGCGCCCGGCACCGACGCCCCGGACGTCCTGCTGGTCTCCGTCGGCGCGCTGGCGCCGATGTGCCTGGAGATCGCCGCCCTCCTCGACAAGCAGGGCATCACCACCACCGTCGTCGACCCGCGCTGGGTCAAGCCCGTCGACGAGGCCATGGCCCCGCTCGCGGAGCAGCACCGGGTGGTCGTCACCGTCGAGGACAACTCCCGTGTCGGCGGCGTCGGTTCGTCGATCGCGCAGGCGTTGCGCGACGCGGGCGTGGACGTCCCGCTGCGCGACTTCGGGATCCCGCCGCGCTTCCTCGACCACGCCTCCCGCGCCGAGGTCATGACGGAGATCGGCCTCACCGCCCCGGACATCGCCCGCCAGGTCACCGGCCTGGTCTCGAAGCTGGACGGCCGGTTCGACCGCCCCACGGCGGAGGTCGACTCGGTGGAGTCCGCACGCGACTGAGGCACGGCCGCGCCGCCGGACGGGCCGCTTCCACCACTCTTTGCAGTGGTGGAAGCGGCCCGTTCGCGTGAACCCGCCCGCGTCGGGGCATACGCACATCGCCCCCTCTCGATCATGTCGAGGACGCCAAGCGTGGGAGGTACACCCGTGAGCAGCACCCTCTTCCGGACGAAGAGAGTCGAACAGTCCATCAAGGACACCGAGGAACCGGAGCACGCGCTCCGAAAGTCCCTCTCGGCCCTGGATCTGACCGTCTTCGGCGTCGGTGTCGTCATCGGCACCGGCATCTTCGTCCTCACCGGCACGGCCGCCAAGAACACCGCCGGCCCAGCGGTGGCCCTGTCCTTCGTCGTGGCCGGCGTCGTCTGTGCCCTCGCGGCGCTCTGCTACGCCGAGTTCGCCTCCACGGTCCCGGTGGCGGGCTCCGCGTACACCTTCTCGTACGCCTCCCTCGGCGAACTCCCCGCCTGGACCATCGGCTGGGACCTGGTCCTCGAACTCGCCCTCGGCACGGCGGTGGTGGCCGTCGGCTGGTCCGGGTACATCCACTCGCTGCTGGACAACGCGGGCTGGCACCTGCCCGAGGCGCTCAGCGGCCGGGACGGCGCCCACGGCTTCGGGTTCGACATCCTCGCCGCCGCGCTCGTCCTCGTCCTCACCGCGATCCTCGTCCTCGGCATGAAGCTCTCCGCGCGGGTCACCTCGGTCGTCGTCGCCATCAAGGTGGCCGTCGTCCTCGTGGTGATCGTCGCCGGCGCCTTCTTCATCAAGGGCGACAACTACAAGCCCTTCATCCCCACGTCGCAGTCGGTCGAGGCGGGCGGCAACCTCAAAGCCCCGCTGATCCAGCTGATGTTCGGCTGGGCGCCCTCCAACTTCGGCGTCATGGGCATCTTCACCGCCGCGTCCGTGGTCTTCTTCGCCTTCATCGGCTTCGACGTCGTCGCCACCGCCGCCGAGGAGACCCGCAACCCGAAGCGGGACGTGCCCCGCGGCATCCTCGGCTCACTGGTCATCTGCACCACGCTGTACGTCGCCGTCGCGGTCGTCGTGACCGGTATGCAGAAGTACAGCTCACTGTCGATCGACGCGCCGCTCGCCGACGCGTTCAAGGCCACCGGTCACCCGTGGTTCGCGGGCCTGATCAGCTTCGGCGCCGCGATCGGCCTGACAACGGTCTGCATGATTCTGTTGCTCGGCCAGGCCCGCGTGTTCTTCGCGATGAGCCGCGACGGACTGCTGCCCCGCTTCTTCTCCCACGTCCACCCGCGTTTCCGCACCCCGTACCGCCCGACCATCCTCCTCGGCGTGATCATCGCGATCGTCTCGGGCTTCACGAGCCTCAGCGAACTCGCCGAACTGGTCAACATCGGGACGCTGTTCGCCTTCATCGTGGTCGCGATCGGCGTGGTCATCCTCAGGAACAAGCGCCCCGACCTGCCCCGCGCCTTCCGCACCCCGTGGGTCCCGGCCCTCCCGATCGTCTCGGTCCTGGCCTCCCTCTGGCTGATGCTCAACCTCCCCGCCGAAACCTGGCTCCGCTTCGCCATCTGGATGGCGATCGGCTTCGTCGTCTACTTCGTCTACGGCCGCACGCACAGCCGACTCGGCCTGCAACAGGCGGCGGAGGCGGGCGCGTCCACCGCACCGCCGACCGGAAACGCCTCGTAGGCACGCCAGTTGGCCGTCCGGCCCGGTAAGTCCCGCTCCGCGAGGGGACTTACCGGGCCGACTGACGTACACGTCAGCCCCGTACGCTGCGTGGCCCCGCGACCTCCGCGCCCAACTCCGTGACCCTGCGCCGCAGTTCACGGTCCGCCGTGACCACCAGGCAACGGCGGCCGGCGGCCCCGGCGACCAGTTCGACCATGCGGTCGTCGCCGCTGCCGGGTGCCGAGTCCACTCGTACACCCGGCACGGACGCCACTCCACGGGCCGCGCCCTCCACGACGAGGACGAGGTCCACGGGGTCGGTGCGGCCGGGCAGACCGTCGCTCGCGAGCCGGTCGCGCAGGCGCTCGGCGGCACCCTTCCGGTCCCGCCACCAGCCGTCGGGCACCGAACCGACGACATTCGCGCCGTCGACGATCACGAGCAGGGGAGTGTCCTCGTCCATGGCGCAAGGGTCGCACGCGGGGCAGGGGCGCCCGGCGCGGAAGCACCCGCCCCGATTACAGTGAACCGGTGAACGGCGACTGGCTCCTCCGCGGCCGTGACGGCCGGCTCAGTGTGTATCTGCCCTCGGACGACGCCGTCCTGTGCCGGGCGGAGCGTGGCCCCGGCGGCCTCTGGAGCGCCCCGCGCACGGTGGGCGGCGACCAGAGGCTGCACCCGGGGTCGCTCGGCATCGGCCAGGGCGCGGACGGCTACGCCCACCTGGTGTCCTGGCGCCCCACGGCGGCCGGCGAGTCCGGGCTGGTCCACTCCACGCACTTCCGCCCCCGGCTCGCGGCCCTCGACTGGAGCCCGATCGGCCACCCGGACAAGAAGGGCGACCGCACCGGCGTACCGGCGGTCGCGGTCGACGCGGAGGGCCGGGCCCATGTCTTCGTGCGCAACGCGGGCGGCGGGGTGAGCATGCTGGCCCAGAAGGAGAAGGGCGGCTGGGAACCCTGGCGCGACCTCAAGGGGAGCGCCGTCCACGAGGACCTGGCCGCGGTGACGGGGGAGTCCGGCACGGTCGAGCTGTACGCGGCGGTGCCCGGCGCGATCCTGCACTGGCGCCAGGCGGAACCGGGCGGCCAACCGGTGCTGGAGGAGGCGATGGAGGCCCGCATCCGCCCCGGCACGCTCCGCGCCGTGGCCACCTCCCCGGAGAACACCACCCTCTTCTGCACGGACGACTCCGGCGACCTCTGCGCCTGGCGCCCCGGCACCAAGCCGATCACCCTCCTCCCCTCCGCGGGCCCCGGCCCGGTCTCCGCCGTCCGCTGCGAACTCGACGGCCACGACTGCACGTTGCTCGCCCAGCGCTCGGCCGGCGGCCGGGTCGCCTTCGCCGCGTACCCCACGGAGCAGGAGTCCGCGGGCGCCTGGTGGACCGAGTCGGGCCCCCAACTCCCGGTGGACGCCGAGGTCTCGCTCACCCTGGACGAGGACGGGCGGGTGGCCGCCGCGACGGTGTCGCCGTCGACCGGTCAACTCCTGGTCACGCGGCGGAAGGAGGAGGCGGGGCTGGCGTTGGAGGCGTGGCGGGAGGTCTGAGCGCTCGGCTCGTGCACACCGGTCGGCCCATGCGCAGCATCCACTGCAGGCCACCCGTGCCCGCCGTCACCGGATCGCCGAGGCCACCGGCCGTGCCGGGGTGGAAGAGCAGGGCGCTCGCCGTGTCGGCGGCGGTCGTGGTCCACAGGTCGGGCGGCCGTCGCCGTCGACGTCACCGGCGGCGACCAGCGGGCGGTGCGCCGCCGTCCAGGTGCCGCCCGCCACCGCGACGCGGGAGCCGAGGGCGCCGGTGCCCGGGTACAGCCACAGCGTGCCGGTGCTCCGGTCGCGGGCCCAGAGGTCCGGGGCGCCGTCGCCGTTCGCGTCCCCCGGGGCGAGCACGTCGAGGCCGCTCCAGTCGGCGGCGCTCAGGTGGACCGGCACGGTGGTCGCCAGGGCGGGTGCGGTGGCGGTCGGGTCGCCGGGGTACAGGCAGAGGCCGCCCGTATCACGGACCACGAGGTCGGGGACGCCGTCACCGTCAAGGTCTCCGGCGCTCGCGACATGCCAACCGGCGGGCGACAGGCCGCGGTTGCCCCCTCATGATGTCCCTGGTACCGCTGGGGGTTCCGTCCCGTCAGGACGAAGTCCCGCCCGTGGCCGGTGACTTCTTCGCCGACTCGGGAATCGTCGAGTCGGTGCGCACCGCCTTCCACAGCGTCGACGCCTGCGGCTCCGCCGCGACGACCCGGTTCGGGTCGATCTTGTCGTACGACACCGGGAGCATGATCGTCTCCATGGTGGACGGGTTGACGCCGTTCAGGCTGCGGCCGAACTCCGCGAGCTTGGTGAGGGAGGCGAGGTCGGAGTCGGTGGTCAGCGCGGCGGTGAGCTGGTCGGCGATCTTGTAGGCCTTGACCGGGCTGCCCAGCAGGTCCTGCTTCTGGATCTCCGTGAGCAGGGCCAGCATGAACTTCTGCTGGAGGCCGATCCGGCCGAGGTCGCTGCCGTCGCCGATGCCGTGCCGGGTGCGGACGAACTGGAGGGACTGGGTGCCGTTCAGCTTGTGGGTGCCCTTGGTCAGGTTCAGGCCGCTGGAGGTGTCGTGGATGTCCTGGTCGACGGTGACGGTCACGCCGCCTATCGCGTCCACCAGGTCCTTGAAGCCGGCGAAGTCGACCTCGACGTAGTGGTCCATACGGACCCCGGAGATCTGCTCGACCGTCTTCACCACGCAGGCCGGACCGACCTGGGAGTAGATGGAGTTGAACATCACGCGCTTCGCCGAGGCGACCGTGGAGCCGTTCGCCCTGGTGCACTCCGGGCGGGTCACCAGGGTGTCGCGGGGGATGCTGATCGCGACGGCCTTCTTGCGGCCCTCGGGTATGTGCATCACCAGCGCGGTGTCCGAACGGGCCCCGGACACCTTGGCGTTGTCCAGCTTCGCGTTGGCGCCGGCGCGGGAGTCCGAGCCCAGTATCAGGATGTTCTGCCCCGACGTGGGCAGTTTCTCCGGCCGGTCGTCGCCGATCGCCTTGTCGATGTCGACGTGCTTGATGTTGCCGTCGATACCGCTGTAGAGCCAGTACGCGGTACCGGCTCCGGCGAGGACCAGGACGGCCAGGGAGAGCAGGATCCAGCGGCCGGTGCGGCGCCGACGGCGCGGCGTACCGCTTCGCGAGGGGCGGTGCGTTCCGCTCGGTCTGTCGACGGCAGGGGTCGTCATCGGGTGCTGTCCTCGTCTGGTGCGTGCCGGGGCTGAAACTACTGGGGCGATCGGACAGACCGGTGACAGGCGACTTACGTTGTACTTCAGTGATCCACATCACGTTCACGTCGCCGATTCGAGGTGGCGCCGGGTGCTGTGGCCGTTCCCGCACGGACGGCGGGCCCGCTGTCCGAGCCCGGGGAGTGTAGGTGCCATGCATATGATGTGGCGAATTTCAGGTCCCCGCGTCGAGGTCGGGCACGTCTTCAGGGAGAGTCCGTCATGGTGATGCGGGGTCGTTCCGCACGTGGGGAACAGCGACGCCGTTCCCCCGCGCCCGCCGTCGCCCCGGCGTCCAGGGTGACGGGTACGGCCTCGGGTCCATGGCTGGTGCACGGCAGGGACGGCCGGCTCAGCGCGTACGCGCCGACGCGTGGAGGCCTGCTGCGCTGGACCGAGACCGACCCCGGCGGCTCCGGCTGGTCGGGGCCGGACTTCTTCGCGGTCGCCGACCTGACCCACCTCGCCGTTGTCCAAGGGGTGGACGCGTACGTCCACTTCCTTGGACGGCGGGAGCGGCGCAGGGCCGACGGGTCCGCCGACGTGGAGGTCGTCCACGCGATCCAGTACCAGTCCGGGCGGCCCGTCACCGAGTGGCGTTCGCTGGGTAATCCGCACCGGGAACCGGAGCGGGCGCGCAGGCTGGGTGTGCCGGCCGGAGCCGTGGACGCGGGCGGTGACCTGTACGTCTTCGCGCGGAACGCGGGCGGCGGCCTGATGATGCGCCGGGAGGGCAGGGGCGGCAAGTGGGAGCCCTGGGCCGACCTGAAGGGCACCGACGTCCAGGACGGGGTGACCGCGACGGCCACGTCGGACGGCCGGATCGAGGTGTTCGCCCCGGCCGGGGAGAGTGTGCTGCACTGGGCGCAGCCGGAACCCGGGGCGGTGCCGCGGCGGTCGTACGACATCCGTCCCGGAGCGCTGCCCGGCTCCGCCGCCGCGCTGGAGACCGCGCCCGGCCGGCTCACCCATGTGTGGACCGATCCGACCGGCTCCGGTCTGCTGTGCCACCGGCCCGGCGGCTGGCCGGTCGCGCTCGGCGGCACGCCCGGGGAGGGCGGCAACGCGGTGCTGCGCACCGTCCTCGACGGCTACGACTGCACGGTGATCGCGCATCGTGGCGCGTCCGGAGAGGTGCTGGTCGGTGTGTGCGGCACGGAGTCCGAGGCGTCGGGGCTGTGGTGGAGCGGCACCGCCAGGTCCTGTCTGGGCACGCCCGCCCTGGCGCACGATGCCCGGGGGCGCGTGGTGCTCGCCGTCTTCGACGCGGAAGGCGCTCTGTACGTGGGGCGGCAGACCCCGGAACCCGGACTGGTCTTCTCGGACTGGGCGCGCGCCTGACCGGTCGCCCGGTGAAGCGTCCTCACGGATGTGGCATACGCGACAGAGGTTTCGCAGAAACCGATTGCTCCTGGACAGGTCGCGCATCAGATGTAAACATTCTGTCTAATCAGTAAGACTCGGGTAAGCCGCAAGTGTGACTTCGGTAAATATTTGGTCAGATCTACTGGTTCAGCGGTGGTCGCACAGGGGGTGCGGCAGCCGGTCAGGGTGGGGAAAAGCCGCCGGGGGTCGACCCCGGCCACGACTTGGATGGTGCGGAAACAGGTGAGCCTCAACAATCCCGAGGCGAACGCGTTCGTGTCGACATATCGATCTTTGGTGCCGGTGGGGGCGCGCCGCAAGATCGTCCGGCGTCTGCCGAGTCCGCTGCGTACCTCGGTGAAGCGCTCGCTGGCCTCCGCCGACGCCGTGCGGTCCGCGGTGGTGGTCCGGGCGCTGGGCGGCGGTCGCAAGGGGAGCCGCCACACCACAGAGGGGTGGATGAGGGTCGTCCGCGTGGGTGGCCGGCACCTGCGTGCCCTGGAGGTGCCCGGAGCCACGGCCTGGGCCGCCCGGGCCCGCAACCTTCACCTCCTCGTCGCGGTCCTGGAAGAGGCCGGGATCGACTACTTCTGTGTACGGGGCACCTCGGCCAATGTGCCGTGCGTCGCGGTACCGGCCCGGCTCCGCCCGGAGCTGGAGGCCGCCCTGCGGACGGAGTGCGAGGACGGCTCCGGCCATGTCGGTACCGTCTCGCCCGGTCAGATGCGGCCCGGCGCTCTCACCGCGAGCTGGCGAGGGCTGCGCGACCAGCGGGTGCTGCGCCTGGCCTGGTACGTCTGCGACCCCTCCGGGAACCTGGTCTTCGGCCGCGAGTCCGGCTGCGACCTGGAGTTCTGGGAGGAGCGGGACGGGCAACTCGTCGCGCCGCGCGCCAACCGGGTGATGACCGAGGTCGCGGTGGACGCGGGCCGCTGCTGGACCGAACAGAAACGATTCAGTCCTGTTCCGGCCGTCTACGCCACAGGCCACGCCCGCACCCTGCCCGAGTTCGCCGCCGCGCTCCCCGACGACCACCTGTTCCCGATCGACGTGGTCTACACCTGGGTCGACGACTCCGACCCGGTGTGGAGCGCCGGCCGGGACGCGTTCCGGCGCGAGCTCGACGGCGGGCACACCGGGAACCTGCACGAACAGGCCGCGAACGACTCCCGCTTCACCAGCCGCGACGAGTTGAAGTACTCGCTGCGCTCCATCCACCAGTACGCCCCGTGGGTGCGCAACATCTTCCTCGTCACCGCGGGCCAGGTCCCCGCCTGGCTGAACACCGACTTCCCCGGCATCCGGGTGGTGGACCACCGGGAGATCTTCTCGGACCCGTACGCGCTGCCGACCTTCAACTCGCACGCCATCGAGAGCCAGCTGCACCACATCCAGGACCTCTCGGAGCACTTCCTGTACCTGAACGACGACGTGTTCTTCGGCCGCCCGGTCCAGCCCGGCCACTTCTTCCACCCCAACGGACTGACCAAGTTCTTCCAGTCCAAGGCCCTCATCCCGTCCGGCCGGGCGAGCACCGAGGACCTCCCCGTCAACGCGGCGGGCAAGAACAGCCGCGGTCTGATCGCCCAGCACTTCGGGACCGTCATCTCACAGAAGATGAAGCACACCCCGCACGCGCTGCGGCGCAGCATCCTGGCCGAGATCGAGCAGGTCTACGACAAGGCCCACCGGGTCACCCAGCACTCCCGCTTCCGCTCGCCCAGCGACGTACCCATCGCCTCCTCGCTGCACCACTACTACGCCTACCACTCGGCGCGGGCCACGGTCGGCGACATCCGCTACGTCTACGTCGACCTCGCCGACGACCTGGCCGAGCGCCGGCTCAACAGCCTGCTGGCGCGGCGCAACTTCGACACCTTCTGCATGAACGACACCGTGACCGCCGCCGACCCCGAGGCCCAGAACCGCATGGTGGAGACGTTTCTGGAGGCCTACTTCCCGGTGCTCGGCCCCTTCGAGACCGCGTCCGGCATCCCCGCACCGCGGTCCGCGCCGCGCGTCGCCGAACTGGGGCGCGTCGGCTCATGACCTCCCGCCCCCAGAGCTCCGCCGGACCAACGGGCGGAGCGGCTCGACCACGCCGTCCGCGCGCCCGCGTCCGCGCCCTGCGCGACCGGCTCATGCTCGGCGTCTTCATCCCGCTGCGCCGCCGCCGTGCCGCCCGACTGCACTACGCCGCCATCCTCGACGGCCAGACGGTGAACCTGCACGCCGGACTCCCGCCGTCCGCGGGACTGCCCGAGCGGGCCGAGATCCTGGTACGGCGCGGCCGGCGCCGCCATGCCGTCGAAGCCCGCGTCTACGAGGGCCCGGCCGGCGAGGCACTGGTCGACGCCGCCGTCCTGCTGGGCGCGGAGGTCGGCGGAGTACCCGTCACCACCGGGCGCTGGCGGCTGCGACTGCGCCTGCACACCGGGCGGAGGAAGCGCTCGCTGTCCCTGCTGCTGCTCCAGCCGCCGGTGCCCTACGAAGGTCCGACCAAGCCCATGGCGGCGTCCCCCGTGACCGGGGAACGACACCGGCTCGGTCGCTCCGTGCGCGGCAGCGCCCGGGTGATCAGCGCCGGGGTCCGGCCCGCCGCCGAGGTGACCAAGGTGCGGCTGACCCATGCCGGCGTCACCGTGGACTTCCGGGTGCTGGGCGTCACGACCGACCAGCCGTGGGCCGAGTTCCTCGCCTCCGGACGCCGGTTCGAGCAGCCCGTCACCGCGGACGGCGGCGGCGGCTTCCGGGTCGACGTACCCCTGGACCGGATGACCCCGCGCGGAGCACGGCCCGAGCACTGGGACATCGAACTGCACGACCGCGACGGCCGGTCCATGCGTCTGGGGCGCCGACTGCACGACGTACGCAACCCGTTGCGCGTCTTCGCCATGCGCAGCATCGCCATCACTCCGCAGGGCCGGCCGCCCCTGATCGTCCAACCGCGCTACACCCCCGCAGGGAATCTCCGAGTCACCTGCACGCGCATGTCCGAGGCAGGCCGAACCGACCGATGAAGATCACATTCCTGCTGACCACGGCCGACGCCGTGGGCGGCACCGAACGCGCGGTGTTCAACCAGGCGTCGGAACTCGCCGCCCGCCACGACGTGCGGGTGCTCAGCGTCTTCAAGAGCAAGCCGGCCCAGTTCTTCACCCCGGACGAGCGGGTCCGCGTCGACTATCTGGTCGACCTCACCGCACGCACCCCCCGCCCCACCCGCGCGACCACCGTGGACGACCCGGTGTGGGCCGGACTCGCCGCGCAGCCCAGCCAGATCGTCGACCGGTCGTGGGAGTCGGCATTCAACCGGCTCGCCGACCTCGAACTCGAGCTCGCCCTCCAGGACACCGACACCGACGTCCTGATCACCACCACCCCGGCACTGATGGCGCTCGCCGTGCACCTGGTCCCGGCCCACGTCATCACCGTCCACCAGGAGCACCGGGTCTCCGAACTGCGCGGCACCAGCGGCGAACCACTGCGCCGCTACGCGGCCCGGCTGGACGCGCTCGCCGTGCTCAGCGAACGCACCCGGGACTGGTTCGCCGAGACCCTGGGCGACGCGGCGCCCCGGCTGGAGGTGGTGCCCAACGCCCTGCCCAGCGGCTTCCGGCCCCGCTCGACCCTGCAGACCCGTACCGTCGTGATCGCCGGCCGGCTCGTGGCCGAGAAGCAGATCGACCATGCCGTCACCGCCTGGGCCACCGTGGCCCGCCACCACCCGGACTGGCAGTTGCGGATCTTCGGCGACGGCCCGCTCAGCGGCGCCCTGCGCCGACAGATCGACACGCTCGGACTGCACGACTGCGTCCAGCTCAACGGCAACTCCCCACACCTCGCGGAGGAGTGGGCCAAGGCCAGCATCGCCACCCTCACCTCACGCAACGAGGCCTTCGGCCTGGTCCTCGCGGAGGCGCACGCCGCAGGCGTCCCGGTGGTCTCCTACGACTCGCCCAACGGCCCCCGGGAAGTGGTCATAGACGGGCAGACCGGCGTCCTCGTCCCGCCCGGCGACACCGACGCCCTGGCCTCGGCCCTGATGTTCCTCATCCAGGACGGCGAACTGCGGCAGCGGATGGGCGCCGCGGCCCTCGCCTCCGTCAACCGGTTCGCGCCCGCCGTGGTGACCGCGCACTGGGAGCGGATCCTCCACGAACTCGTCGCCGAGCGGGACACCGGCCGCCGTGCCGTGGCCAGGGCCGAACGCCAGGCCGTGCACGCCTACTACGGCGGTGCCGAGGGCATCGTCCCCGCCGCGGTCCCCGCCCCGGCCACCACCGTGCGCACCTCCGACCAGCGGGCACTGGAGGAACGCCTGCTCAAGCGGCGCGACCTGGTGAGTGACGGCGGTCAGGTGTGCCGGCTCCTCGACTGGGAGTCCCCGTGGGACGTGGTCCAGCAGAACCTGGCCCTGGTCGCGAACGCGCTCGAAGCGGCCGACATCCCCTATCTCGTGGTCCGCGACACCCTGGTGCGGCACACCGTCGCCGTGCACGCGGTGCACCGAGAAGCCGTTTTCAAGGCCGTCGCCGAGCGCTATGCCCAGGACGCCGTCTACGCGGCCGTGCTCAACGAGGGACAGAAGACGGTGGCCACCGTCCTCGCCTCGTTCGCGGCCCCGTACGCCGACTCGCCCTCCTCGGGTCTGCGCGTGTACCAGAGCGTGGTCTCCCCGTCGCGCATCCTGCGCCTGGGCGCCGTCTACGGCTGCACCGTCTCCTTCTGGGACCATGACCCCGAGGACGGCACCCACCTGCTGGCGCCCGCCCGCACCCGTATCGGCGACCGCGTGCCCAACAGCGCCATGTACCGCGGAAACCTCACCCTGGGCGGCCGGTCGTACCCGACGATCGACCCCTTCACCCGAACCCTGCACGGCGACGTCCCCTTCCCCGTCGACGCCGTGTACACCTGGGTCGACGGCGCCGACGTCGCCTGGCTGGAGCGCAAGAACGCCGTCCTGGCCGAGCTGGGCATGGCCACGGAGGACGCGGCGACCAGCGCGGCGCGGTTCCGGGACCGCGACGAACTGCGCTACTCCCTGCGGTCCATCGACATGTACGCCCCCTGGATCCGGAACATCTACATCGTCACCGACCGGCAGGTCCCGCACTGGCTGGACCGCTCCCATCCCCGGGTACGGGTGGTGGACCACACGGAGATCTTCGGGACCGGGGGTGCGCTGCCGACGTACAACTCGCACGCCATCGAAAGCCAGTTGCACCACATCGAGGGCCTGGCCGAGCACTTCCTCTACTTCAACGACGACGTGTTCGTCGGGCGGACCGTGCAGCCGGACATGTTCTTCCTCGGCAACGGCCAGGCCAAGCACTTCATGTCGCCCACCGCCGTGCCGATGGCCGACACGTCCACCGCCGACGAGTTCAACATCAGCGCCGCGAAGAACAACCGGGCCCTGATCGAGCGGGACTTCGGGCAGACCCTGGTGCACAGCTTCCTGCACGCACCGCACCCGTTGCGGCGCGGGGTGCTCGCCGACATCGAACAGCGCTACCAGGGCGCCGTCCAGGTCACCGCGGCCAGCAGGCTGCGCAGCCACGGCGACATCTCCGTCGCCTCCTCGCTGCACCACTACTTCGGCTTCCACACCCTGCGCAGCGTGCCCGGCAGCATCTCCTGCGGATTCGTCAACGTCGGCCTCAGCGACCACGCCGCCCGGCTCAACCGGATCCTCTCCGTGCGCCCGCACGACGTGTTCTGCCTCAACGACTACCACGACGGAGACGTCCCCGAGGACGAGCAGGACGCCATCCTCGCCGCGTTCCTGCCCAGCTATTTCCCGGTGCCGAGCCAGTTCGAGACCGGATCCCCCCGCAACCAGCGGGCCCACGCGGGCTATCTGCCGGGATGGCCGCTGTGACCCCATCCGTTCCCGCCCGGAGGAGCACCACCGTGAACAGTCCCGCCTCCGTGCTGCAGATCGTGGCGCACCCCGACGACGACCTGTACTTCATGAACCCGGCCGTGTTCCAGGGGCTCAGGGCCGGCACTCGCACCACCACGGTCTGCCTCACCAACGGCGACGCCGACGGCCGCAATCCCCGGCCCGGACAGACCGGACCGGTCGCCGAGGACCGGGAAGCCTACGGCAGGGCACGGCAGAACGGTCTGAAGTCCGCGTACGCCGCCATGGTCCTCGGCGACCGTACCGCCGCCTGGAACCCGGCCGCCCTGGCCACGGCGGGCGGTGCGATCGCGGAGGCGTGCACACTGGCCGACGCCCCCTGGGTGACCCTGATCTTCCTCAACATCCGCCAGCACGGCACCCCGGAGGGGCCGCCGCGCAGCCTGCACGTGCTGTGGCGCGACGAGGTCCAGCAGGTTCCCACCCTGGTCCCCACCGGCGGCCTCGTGCCCGAGACGTACTGGTACACGCGGACCGGCCTGGTGGACACCCTGGTCCAGATCATGGACCTCGTCCGGCCGACGCTGGTGCGCACCATGGACCCGGACCCCGACCGGCTGGCGCACAACGAGACGTTTCCCCAGCGGCACGACCACGGAGACCTCTCCGACCACTGCGACCACACCGCGACCGCGCTGTTCACCTGGCTCGCGCTGGACCGCTACCACGGGCCCGCCGAGAACCGGACCTTCGCCGTCGAGTCGTACCGCGGCTACTACAACGAACGCTGGCCGCACAACCTCAGCCCCCGGGCCGTCTCGCTGAAGGACTACTTCCTCAACGTCTACGGCGCGGCCGACGGATACGACAGCGGCGACCCGGCCGGCAGCGGGGACTACGCCCTGGCGTTCACCTCGCGGCGGACGGGCTGGGTGCAGAGCACCGCCCCGCGCCATCCGGCCGGCGCCAACTGGCTGCTCGCCGACCGGCGGGGCCGGCTGGCCGCCTTCGCGGTCGTCAACCAGCAGGCCGCGGTCTGGCTGGAGGCGCAGCCGGGGTCCGACCAGTGGCGTGGCCCCTTCTTCCTCGGCGGTGGCCCGCTGGCACCGGGCCTCGCCGTGAACCTCACACCGGACGGCCGCTGGCAGGTCTTCGCCGAACGTCTCTCCCACCTGGCCGCCGACGACGGGCACGCCCGGGAGATCGTGCTGCTCGAACAGGCCGAACCCGACGGTGTGTTCCCCGGCTGGGTCACGCTGGGCAACCCCTCCGCGGGTATCCCGCACCGCGACCGCCACCTCGGCGGCCCGGTCGTGACCAGGGACGGCAAGGGCCGGCTGCACCTCTTCGCGCGCAACGCGGGGCAGGGACTGCACACCCGCGTCCAGGAGACCGACGGATCCTGGAGCGAATGGACCGATCTGCGCGGGCACGACCTGCAGGAGGGGCTCACCGCGCTCACCGCGGCCAACGGCCACGTCGAGGTCTTCGCGGCCAGCCGCGACGGTGTCTTCCACTGGGCCCAGAACTCCCTCGACGAACCGCTCACCAGGGCGCCCCGGTTCCGGCTGAGCGTGCCGGCCGGGCCGGTCGCAGGCGTCGTACAGCCGGGCGGTCAGGTCATGACCGTCTACCGGCAGCCGGAGACGGGCCGCCTGCTCATGGCACAGGAGGACGCTCCCGGTGGCCGATGGGCCAAGCCGGCCGCGACCGTCGGTGGCCCCGGCGGCTTCGGCGCGATCGCGTTGGCGGCGTCGCCCGCGCCCGAGACCGGCACGCTCCTCGTCACCCGTGGAGACCTCGGCGGGGTCGCCTGTCGCTTTCTTCCGGGCGACGAGCCCTGGCGGGAGCTGCCCACGACGGCCCTGGGCGGTGTGATCACCGGAGCACCCGCTGCCGCCTTCGACGCGCTGGGCCGGGCCACCATCGCGGTCCTGGGCCCCGACGCACGACTTGCCCTTTCCCGCCAAGTGGCCCCCGGATCAACGGAGTTCGGGCCGTGGCAGGTGGTCGGCTGAGACCGTGCCGACCACCGTGAGAACGACGGAGGGCCCCCGCCCGAAAGCGGAGGCCCCCATCAAGTCACGTCCGTACGACGGTCGTTACGCCGGAACGCTCGCCAGACCCGGCGCCAGGAACGCCTTCCCGTTCACCCGCTCCGACACACCCTCCCGGTCCAGGTACGGCGTGATGCCGCCCAGGTGGAAGGGCCAGCCGGCGCCCGTGATCAGGCACAGGTCGATGTCCTGCGCCTCGGCGACGACACCCTCGTCGAGCATCAGGCCGATCTCCTGCGCCACCGCGTCCAGGACCCGGTCGCGGACCTGCTCCTCGGTCAGCACGGAGTCGCCCTGCTGGAGCAACGCGGCGACCTCGGGGTCGAGTTCGGGCTTGAAGCCGTTCTCGGCGGAGTAGACGTAGAAGCCGCGCTTGCCCGCCTTGACGACGGCCGCGAGGTTCGGGGAGACCGTGAAGCGGTCCGGGAAGGCCCGGTTGAGGGTCTCCGAGACGTGCAGCCCGATGGCCGGACCGACCAACTCCAGCAGGACCAGCGGGGACATGGGCAGGCCGAGCGGCTCGACCGCCTTCTCCGCGACCGCCACCGGCGTGCCCTCGTCGATGACGTTCTGGATCTCGCCCATGAAGCGGGTGAGGATGCGGTTGACGACGAACGCCGGGGCGTCCTTCACCAACACGGCGGTCTTCTTCAGCTTCTTGGCCACCGCGAACGCGGTCGCGAGCGAGGCGTCGTCCGTCTGCTCGCCGCGCACGATCTCCAACAGGGGCAGAATCGCTACGGGGTTGAAGAAGTGGAAGCCCACGACCCGCTCGGGGTTCTTGAGCTTCGACGCCATCTCGCTCACCGACAGCGAGGAGGTGTTCGTGGCGAGGATCGCGTGCGCCGGGGCGACCGCCTCGACCTCCGCGAACACCTGCTGCTTGACGCCGATCTCCTCGAAGACGGCCTCGATGATGAAGTCGGCGTCGGAGAAGCCCTCGGCCTTGTCCAGGACGCCGGTCACCAGGGCCTTGAGGCGGTTGGCCTTGTCCTGGTTCACCCGGCCCTTGCTCAGCAGCTTCTCGATCTCGGCGTGGACGTAGCCCACACCCTTGTCGACGCGCTCCTGGTCGATGTCCGTGAGGACGACCGGCACTTCGAGACGGCGCAGGAAGAGCAGGGCGAGCTGCGAGGCCATCAGACCCGCGCCGACCACACCCACCTTGGTGACCGGACGCGCGAGCGACTTGTCGGGGGCGCCCGCCGGACGCTTGCCGCGCTTCTGGACGAGGTTGAACGCGTAGATACCGGCGCGGAGTTCGCCACCCATGATGAGGTCGGCGAGGGCCAGGTCCTCGGCGTCGTAGCCCTGCTGGAGGTCGCCGTTCTTCGCGGCCTCGACGATGTCGAGCGCGCGGTAGGCGGCCGGAGCCGCGCCGTGCACCTTGGAGTCCGCGACGAAACGGCCCTTGGCGACGGCCTGGTCCCAGGCCTCGCCGCGGTCGATCGCCGGACGCTCGACCTTGATCTCGCCCTTGAGGACGTTCGCCGTCCAGATCAGCGACTGCTCCAGGAAGTCCGCGCCCTCGAAGAGCGCGTCCGCGATCCCGAGGTCGAAGACCTGCTGGCCCTTGAGCTGCTTGTTCTGGTTGAGGCTGTTCTCGATGATCACCGAGACGGCCTTCTCCGCGCCGATCAGGTTCGGCAGCAGCGTGCAGCCGCCCCAGCCGGGGACGAGGCCGAGGAAGACCTCGGGCAGCGAGAAGGCCGCGATGTGCTTCGACACCGTGCGGTACTCGCAGTGCAGACCGACCTCGACACCGCCGCCCATGGCCGCGCCGTTGTAGTACGTGAAGGTCGGTACCGCGATGTCCGCGAGGCGCTTGAAGACCTCGTGGCCGCCCTTGCCGATGGCGAGCGCGTCGTCGTGGTTCTTGAGGAGCTCTACGCCCTTCAGGTCCGCGCCGACGGCGAACACGAACGGCTTGCCGGTGATGCCGACACCGACGATCTCGCCGGCCGCCGCCTCCTTCTCGACCTGGTCGATGGCGGTGCTCAGGTTCGCCAGCGAGGCCGGGCCGAAGGTGGTCGGCTTGGTGTGGTCGAAGCCGTTGTCCAGCGTGATCAGCGCGAACCGCCCAGCGCCGTACGGCAGTTCGAGGTGGCGGACGTGCGCGGACGTCACGACCTCGTCCGGGAACAGCTCGGCCGCACCCTTCAGAAGCTCGGTGGTGGTGCTCACTTGTCCCCCTCGAAGTGCGGGTTCTCCCAGATGACCGTGGCGCCCATGCCGAAGCCGACGCACATCGTCGTCAGGCCGTAGCGGACGTGCGGCTGCTCCTCGAACTGGCGGGCCAGCTGCGTCATCAGGCGCACGCCCGAGGAGGCCAGCGGGTGACCGAAGGCGATCGCGCCGCCGTACTGGTTGACGCGCTCGTCGTCGTCCGCGATGCCGTAGTGCTCCAGGAAGGCCAGCACCTGGACGGCGAAGGCCTCGTTGATCTCGAAGAGGTTGATGTCCTCGATGGACAGGCCCGCCTTGGCGAGCGCCTTCTCCGTCGCCGGGATCGGGCCGTAGCCCATGACCTCCGGCTCGACGCCCGCGAAGGCGTACGAGACGAGGCGCATCTTCACCGGCAGGTTGTTCTCGCGGGCGAAGTCCTCGCTCGCGATGATCGACGCGGTGGCACCGTCGTTGAGCCCGGCCGCGTTGCCCGCGGTGACCCGCCCGTGCACCCGGAACGGCGTCTTCAGCCCGGCCAGGTTCTCCAGGGTCGTACCCGGACGCATCGGCTCGTCGGCGGTGACGAGACCCCAACCGGTCTCGCCCACCTGCTCGTTGGTGTTGCGCACCGAGATCGGCACCAGGTCCTGCTGGATCTTGCCGTTGGCGTACGCCTTGGCGGCCTTCTCCTGCGAGCGCACGGCGTACTCGTCGGCGCGCTGCTTGGTGATCGTCGGGTAGCGGTCGTGCAGGTTCTCCGCCGTCATGCCCATGAACAGCGCGGAGTCGTCGACCAGCTTCTCGCTCACGAACCGCGGGTTCGGGTCCACGCCCTCGCCCATCGGGTGGCGGCCCATGTGCTCGACACCGCCGGCGATGACGGCGTCGTACGCACCGAAGGCGATGGAGCCCGCGGTGGTCGTGACGGCGGTCAGCGCGCCCGCGCACATGCGGTCGATGGAGTAACCGGGCACCGACTGCGGCAGCCCGGCGAGAATGCCCGCGGTCCGCCCCAGGGTCAGCCCCTGGTCACCGATCTGCGTGGTCGCGGCGATCGCGACCTCGTCGATCTTCGCGGGGTCGAGACCGGGGTTGCGGCGCAGCAGCTCCCGGATCGCCTTCACGACGAGGTCGTCGGCCCGGGTCTCGTGGTAGATGCCCTTCGGGCCCGCCTTGCCGAACGGGGTACGGACGCCGTCTACGAAGACGACATCCCTGACGGTACGAGGCACGATTGGCTCTCCTCCAGGGTGCGGGATCGGCACTGCCGCGATGCGCTGAGCGCGCGCTCAGGAACCATGCTACTTGTGGGTAACCAAGCTGCCCAGTCCCGGGGCCCCAAGCGGCGAACGTCACATCGCCACGTCACGGATCTTGGCGTGATCTCGACGTACCCCGGACCGTCTGAGGCGGCCCTGAAGGGGCGCGGGGAACTGCGCGACCAGCCACAGCGCACCCGCACTCGCGACCAAACAGGAACGTTTACGGCGCTTTGGCGGTCAACGCGTCCACCAAGGCAGGCGTCACCTGCTCCACCTGCCAGGCCCGAGCCCCGTACCCGGCAAGCGCGGCCCCCACGGACTCCGCGTCCACACTCTTCGGCGGCTCCCAGCACACCCGCCGCACCGTGTCCGGAGCAATGAGGTTCTCCTGAGGCATGTTGAGCCCCTCGGCCACCGCGGACACCGCGGCGCGCGCCGCGGACAACCGAGCCGCGGCCTCCGGATCCTTGTCGACCCAGGCACGCGGCGGCGGCGGCCCGGTAACCGGCTGCCCGGGCTGCGGCAGCGCCGAGTCGGGCAGCGCCTTGGCCCGATCGACGGCCGCCTGCCACTGCTCCAGCTGCCGCCGCCCCATCCGATGCCCGAACCCGTTCAACGCCGCCAGCGCCTGCACATCCAGCGGCAGCGCAAGCGCCGCCTCCACGATCGCCGCGTCGGACAGCACCTTCCCCGGCGACACGTCCCGCCGCTGCGCGATCCGGTCCCGCGTCTGCCACAGCTCCCGTACGACACCGAGCTGCCGGCGCCGCCGTACCTTGTGCATCCCGGACGTACGACGCCACGGATCCTTGCGGGGCTCGGCCGGCGGCGCCGCCGCGATCGCGTCGAACTCCTGGCGGGCCCAGTCCAGCTTGCCCTGGCGGTCCAGCTCCTTCTCCAGGGCGTCCCGCAGGTCGACGAGGAGTTCGACGTCCAGGGCCGCGTACCGCAGCCACGGCTCGGGCAGCGGGCGGGTGGACCAGTCGACGGCGGAGTGCCCCTTCTCCAGGACGAAACCGAGGACGTTCTCGACCATCGCGCCCAGACCGACCCGCGGGAATCCGGCGAGCCGCCCGGCCAGCTCGGTGTCGAACAACCGCGTCGGCACCATGCCTATCTCGCGCAGACACGGCAGGTCCTGCGTGGCGGCGTGCAGTACCCACTCGACGCCGGAGACGGCCTCACCCAGGCCCGACAGGTCGGGGCAGGCGACGGGATCGATCAGTGCGGAGCCCGCGCCCTCACGGCGCAGCTGCACCAGATAGGCCCGCTGGCCGTAGCGGTAGCCGGACGCGCGCTCGGCGTCGACGGCGACGGGGCCCGTGCCCGCGGCGAAGGCGGCGATCACCTCGGCGAGGGAGTCCTCGTCGGCGATCACGGGCGGAATGCCCTCGCGGGGTTCGAGCAAAGGGATCGGCGCCGGTTCGACGTCGTCCGGAGGGGCGCCTCCGGTGGTTCGCAGTGAGCTGTCTGCTGCGGTTTCTTGGGCGTCGGTCACCTGTCAAGGGTATCCGTGTATGGACAACGCCCGCCGACGGAACGTTCCGTCGACGGGCGTCTGGGGGTCGTAAACCAGTCAGGTAAGTGAAAGATCCGGTTCACGGCTCGGCGGGGGAGTGGGAAGGGGGTGCGGGGACGTGGTTCCGGGACGGGTCAGTGGATGATTCCGGTGCGCAGGGCCACCGCGACCATGCCGGCGCGGTCGCCCGTGCCGAGCTTGCGGGCGATGCGGGCGAGGTGGCTCTTGACGGTCAGTGCGGACAGGCCCATGGAGACGCCGATCGCCTTGTTCGACTGGCCCTCCGCGACCAGGCGCAGGACCTCGACCTCGCGGCCGGACAGTTCGCGGTAGCCACCCGGGTGGCTCGGGGAACCCGGGGGGCGGCGGTGCATACGGGCGGCGGCGGAGCCGATGGGGGCGGCGCCGGGTCGGGTGGGGAGCCCGACATTGGTGCGGGTGCCGGTGACGACGTAGCCCTTGACGCCGCCCGCGAGGGCGTTGCGCACGGCACCGATGTCGTCGGCGGCGGACAGGGCCAGGCCGTTGGGCCAGCCTGCGGCTCTGGTCTCGGACAGCAGGGTGAGGCCGGAGCCGTCGGGAAGGTGGACGTCTGCCACACAGATGTCGCGGGGGTTGCCGATGCGGGGACGAGCCTCCGCGACGGACGAGGCCTCGATGACGTCGCGCACACCGAGCGCCCACAGGTGGCGGGTGACGGTGGAGCGGACGCGCGGGTCGGCCACGACCACCATGGCGGTCGGCTTGTTCGGGCGGTAGGCGACCAGGCTTGCGGGCTGCTCGAGGAGAACGGACACCAGGCCTCCTGGGGTGTGGGACGACTTTCAAGGTCACAGTCGTCTTCGGCAGCAAACCCGCGGTCCTTTAGAGAAAGATCACGATTTAGTGAGTAGCAATGAGTGCAATTCGGACACACTGTCGATCGTTCGGTGAACGAAACGGTCCGTTCGAGGGCCTGGTTGTGATGGAAAGTGGCCGTATCGACAAAGACACCGCAAGGACGGGTAAGACCTCGGTGTGCCTCGGGTAAGGCTCAGCGTGACTGCGGTCCCCGGCGCTGCGGCAGCGTGACGATGGACGCGTCGCCCGGACCCGCCGGCGGCAGGCCCGCGACCTGGGCCAGCAGATCGCACCAGGAGGCCAGATGCGCCGCCGTGTCCGGGACACCGCCGAGCCCCTCGCGAGGCGTCCACGAGGCACGGATCTCGATCTGGGACGCGGACGGGCGCTCGGACAGCCCGCCGAAGTAGTGGGAGCCGGCCCGCGTCACGGTGCCGCTCGGCTCGCCGTACGTCAGTCCGCGCGCCTGGAGCGCGCCGGTCAGCCACGACCAGCACACGTCGGGCAGCAGCGGGTCCGCCGCCATCTCCGGCTCCAGCTCGGCGCGCACCAGCGTCACCAGCCGGAACGTGCCGTGCCAGGCGTCGTGCCCGGCCGGGTCGTGCAGCAGCACCAGCCGGCCGTCGGCCAGGTCCTGGTCGCCGTCGACGACCGCGGCCTCCAGCGCGTACGCGTAGGGGGCGAGCCGCTGCGGCGCCGGCGTCGGCTCGATCTCGATCTGCGGTCGCAGCCGACTGTTCCGCAGGGCCTGGACCGCGGCCTGGAAAGCCGGCGGAGCCGTACCGCCCCCATCCCGGTCCCCCTCCTTGGAGTCGTCCATTCCGTCAGCGCCGTCCGACAGTCGTCCCTGAGCCGCAGCCATGCGGGAAGATTAAGGGGAACGGAGGCATCGTGCGGGACTAGACACCCGCTCTTCCGTTCCGCACACCGTGTAATCGCCTTCTGCCGCCGTGCGAGACTTGCCCCGTGAGTGCCAACCAGAGCCCCGTGGGCCAGCAGCAGACCGCCACTTACGACTCCGCCTTCATGAAGGCGGCCAGGCGCGAGCCCGTACCGCACACACCCGTGTGGTTCATGCGGCAGGCCGGGCGCTCGCTGCCGGAGTACCACAAGGCGCGCGAGGGCATCGCGATGCTCGACTCCTGCACGCGCCCCGAGCTGGTCGCCGAGATCACCCTCCAGCCGGTGCGCAGGCACCACGTGGACGCGGCGGTCTACTTCAGCGACATCGTCGTCCCGCTCAAGGCCATCGGCATCGACCTCGACATCAAGCCCGGCGTCGGCCCGGTCGTCGAGAAGCCGATCCGTACCCGCGCAGACCTGGCCCGGCTCCGCGACCTCACCCCCGACGACGTCTCCTACGTCACGGAGGCCATCGGCCTGCTGACCGCCGAGCTGGGCTCCACCCCCCTCATCGGCTTCGCCGGCGCCCCGTTCACCCTCGCGAGCTACCTCATCGAGGGCGGCCCGTCCCGCACGTACGAGAACGCCAAGGCGATCATGTACGGCGACCCTGAACTCTGGGCCGACCTCCTCGACCGCCTCGCCGACATCACGGCCGCCTTCCTCAAGGTCCAGATCGAGGCGGGTGCGAGCGCCGTCCAGATCTTCGACTCCTGGGCCGGCGCCCTCGCCCCGGCCGACTACCGCCGCTCGGTGCTGCCCGCCTCCGCCAAGGTCTTCAAGGCCGTCGAGGGCTACGGCGTCCCGCGCATCCACTTCGGCGTCGGCACCGGCGAGCTGCTCGGCCTGATGGGCGAGGCCGGCGCGGACGTCGTCGGCGTCGACTGGCGGGTCCCGCTGGACGAGGCCGCCCGCCGTGTCGGCCCCGGCAAGGCGCTCCAGGGCAACCTCGACCCGACCGTCCTGTTCGCCTCCACGGAGGCCGTCGAGACCAAGACCCGCGAGGTGCTCGATGCGGCGAAGGGTCTGGAGGGCCACATCTTCAACCTCGGGCACGGCGTGATGCCGTCCACCGACCCGGACTCGCTCACCCGGCTCGTCGAGTACGTCCACACCCGGACGGCCCGCTGACGGCGCTCACCACGTGTGCCGGGGCCGTGCCCGCCTGCCGAACAGCAGGCCGCGCGGTTCCGGCGGCGGGGGCGTGCCCGCCTTGAGCGGCCAGGCCAGCAGCATGCCCGCGACGAAGCCGACGACGTGTGCCGCGTATGCCACGGTGCCCGCGCCGGAGACGCCCTCGCCGGACGAGTAGAACGCCTGGAGCACGAACCAGAAGCCCAGCACCAGCCACGCCGGCAGGCGCAGCGGCAGGAAGAACAGGAACGGCACCAGGACCCACACCCGGGCCTTCGTGTACAGCACCAGATAGGCGCCCAGCACACCGGCGATCGCCCCGGACGCGCCGATCAGCGGGTCGCCGGAGTCCGCGTTGAGCAGCGCGAAGCCGTAGCCCGCCGCGTAACCGCAGACTACGTAGAAGAGCGTGAAGCGGATGTGGCCCATGCGGTCCTCGACGTTGTTGCCGAAGATCATCAGGAACAGCATGTTGCCCAGCAGGTGGATCCAGCTGCCGTGCAGGAACATCGCGGTGAGGACGCTCAGCGGGGCCGACTTGTCGTAGGCCGGCGGGCCGACGGCGCAGCCCGCGCCGCCGGGGCCGGCCTGGACGGCGCCGGTCGGTACGAGCCGGGGCATCTGGTGGTGGATCAACTCCCGCGGTACGGCCGCGTAGTGGTCCAGGAACGCCTGGAGATGGCACAGCTGCGCGAGGTCGCTGCCGCCCGCCACGGAGCCCGCCATCCCGGGGGTGAACAGGAAGACGAGCACGTTCGCGGCGATGAGCGCATACGTCACCCAGGGGGTGCGGCGCACCGGGTTCACGTCATGGACGGGGATGACCACAAGGGATTAGTGCCCCCCGATACGCGCGGCGAACCGGTGAACACCGCCGTCCGCCTGTGCGTATGACTCCTCAACCGCCCGCGGTGCGGGGAAGGCGTGTCGCGGGGACGACGTGAGGAACAGGCGATGAACGACCGAATTACTCCTCAGATGACCGCCACGCCGGACGGCGAGGCCGAGATCTCCCTGGTGGTGCGCCTCCCCTGGGAGGACGTCGCCCGGCTCGGTCAGGAAGCGGGCCGGCTCGCCGCGCAGATGCAGCGGCCGGTGACCCTGGACGAGGCGGTGAGCAACCGGCTGCGCTCCACCGCGCTCGGCGCCCACGCGAAGCCGGCGGGGGCGGGGGCACAGCCCGCCGCGATGATGCCGAGCGCGTCGGTCTCCTCGCTGCCGGCCAGGCCGCCGGCCGAGCAGGCACGGCAGGCCATAGACCGCATCAACGGGACGGCGTAGGCGGCGTCAGCGCGGGCCGGCCTGGACCTTGGCGGTCGCCTTTCTGGCCGCCACCAGGACCGGGTCCCACACCGGAGAGAACGGCGGGGCGTAGCCCAGGTCCAGCGCCGTCATCTGTTCCACCGTCATACGGGCCGTGAGGGCGACCGCCGCGATGTCGACACGTTTGGCGGCGCCCTCACGACCGACGATCTGCACGCCCAGGAGACGGCCGGTACGGCGTTCGGCGAGCATCTTCACCGTCATCGGGGAGGCCGCGGGGTAGTAGCCCGCCCGGCTGGTCGACTCGATGGTGACCGCCTCGAACCGCAGCCCCGCGCGGTGGGCGTCCTTCTCGCGCAGCCCGGTACGGGCGATCTCCAGGTCGCACACCTTGCTCACGGCCGTACCGACCACCCCCGGGAAGGTGGCGTAACCGCCGCCCGCGTTGGTGCCGATGACCTGACCGTGCTTGTTGGCGTGCGTCCCCAGGGCGATGTGCCGCTCCTGCCCGGAGACCAGGTCGAGGACCTCGACGCAGTCGCCCCCGGCCCAGATGTTCTCGTGCCCGCGCACCCGCATCGCCAGGTCGGTGAGCAGCCCGTCGTGCTGCCCGAGCGGCAGCCCGGCCGCCTTCGCGAGCGAGGTCTCCGGCCGGACACCGATCCCCAGCACCACGACGTCCGCCGGATACTCCGCGTCTTCGGTGACCACCGCCCGCACCCGCCCGTCGTCCCCGGTGCGCAGCTCGGTGACCCGGGCGTCGTTGACCATGGTGATGCCCAGGCCCTCCATCGCCTTGTGCACCAGCCGGCCCATGTCCGGGTCGAGCGTCGACATCGGCTCCTTGCCCCTGTTGACGACGGTCACGTCATACCCGCGGTTGACGAACGCCTCCGCCATCTCCACCCCGATGTACCCGGCCCCGACCACCACCGCCCGACGCCCACGCGTGCGTGCCAGCGAGTCGAGCAACGCCTGCCCGTCGTCGAGCGTCTGCACCCCGTGCACCCCGGGGGCGTCCACCCCGGGCATGTCCGGCCGGATCGGCCGCGCCCCGGTCCCGATCACGAGCTTGTCGTACGACGTCCAGGACTCCGTCCCCGAATCGACGTCACGCGCGCGTACCCGCCCGCCCGCGACGTCGATCTCCACGACCTCGGTCCGCATGCGCAGGTCGATGTCACGCGCCCGGTGCTCCTCGGGCGTACGGGCGATCAACTCCTCCGGAGCGGCGACATCACCGCCCACCCAGTAGGGGATCCCGCACGCCGAGTAGGACGTGAAGTGGCCCCGCTCGAAGGCCACGATCTCCAGCTCGTCCGGCCCCTTGAGGCGGCGGGCCTGCGACGCCGCGGACATGCCTGCGGCGTCGCCTCCGATGACGACCAGTCGTTCCCGGGTACCCCTCGCACGGCTCATGTCCATGCGAACACGCTACGGGGGCCGATGATTTCAGTCCTGCCCGCCCTGCTCCTCCTCGCGCACCGGCCGGGCCGCCGACAGCGGGCCCACCCCGGTCGCCGCCGGGACGGCAGCGGCCCGACGCGGCCGTACGAGACGCAGCCACAGGACGAGCGCCAGCGCCGCCACGGCCGCGAACGGGAGCACCGCGCCGAGCGCGAGGGCGATCCAGCGCAGCATGGTGACGAAGACGTGCCAGCCGCCCGCCACGGCGTCCACGAAGCCGGGGGTGCCGTCCTTCGCGGCGGCCTTCGCCACCGGGGTCTGCGACAGGGACAGCGTGATGGTGGCCAGGCTGGTGCGGTCCTTCAGGGAGGCCTGTTGGGCGAGCAGCGCCTCCAGGTCGGACTCGCGGGTGCTCAACTCGCCCTCCAGTTCCACCACATCGCTGAGCTTGGTGGCCCGGTCCATCAGCTCACGCACGCGTGCCACGCTGGCCCGCTGCGAGGTGATGCGGCTCTCCACGTCCACGACCTGGTCGGTGACGTCCTGCGCCTTCGCGGTGCGGTCCAGGAGCTTGCCCGTGCCCTCCAGGTCGGTGAGGACCTCGTCGTACTTGTCGGTGGGCACCCGCAGCACGACCCGGGTCCGCTCGTGGCCCTGGCCGTCGCGGGTGGTCGTCTCGTCGCCGACGAACCCGCCGGCGTTCTCGGTGGTGGTGCGGGCCTCGTCGAGGGCCTTCGGTACGTCCTTGACCCGCACGGACAGCGAGGCCGTACGGATGATGCTGCTCGCGGTGAGCTGGGGCACGGACTTGGTGTTCCTGGCGTTGCCGCTGCCCGACGCGCCCTCCTGCCGGGCTTCCGGAGCGACGGCCTTGTCGGCGGCGGCGCCGCTCGCGCTCTTGTCGTTCGCGCCGCCGCTGCACCCGGCCAGCGCGAGCGCCGAGGCGAGCAGAAGGCCGGCCAGGGCCTGGACAGGGCGTATGGAGTGGTGTGCGCGCATGTCGCGGTACCCCCGATGATCGTCGTGACGACTGACGCAACTCCGACGCCGGGGCCGGGCGGAACGTTGGCGGCGCACGGTCCCGATGCGGTCACGGTCGGGACTCGCAGCGGACAACGGGCCGGACAACGGGCGGGACACCGGCCCGCAGCCGGACTGTCAGTGGGGTCTGAGAGGCTGGGGGCATGCGCGAAGTGGAGACTCGTACGGGCACAGGGCATGTCGTCGTCATCGGCGCCGGGATCGGGGGGCTGGCCGCCGCTCACCGGCTGCTGGACAGAGGCGTGCGCGTGACCGTCGTCGAGGCGTCGGACCGGGTCGGCGGCAAGCTGCTGCCCGGCGAGATCGCGGGCGCCCGCGTGGACCTCGGCGCCGAGTCGATGCTGGCCCGCCGCCCCGAGGCCGTGGCGCTGGCCCGCGAGGTCGGCCTCACCGACCGCCTCCAGCCGCCCGCCACCGCCACCGCGTCGATCTGGACCCGGGGTGCCCTGCGCCCCATGCCCAAGGGCCACGTCATGGGCGTCCCCGGCACCGCCTCCGCCCTCTCCGGAGTCCTCTCGGACGAGGGCCTGCACCGCATCGAGCGGGACGCCGACCTGCCCCGCACGGAGGTCGGCGACGACGTGGCCGTCGGCGCGTACGTGGCGGCACGCCTCGGCCGGGAAGTCGTCGACCGCCTCGTCGAGCCCCTCCTGGGCGGGGTCTACGCGGGCGACGCGTACCGCATCTCGATGCGCGCAGCGGTCCCGCAGTTGTTCGAGGCCGCGCGAACCCATGACTCCCTCACCGAGGCCGTCCGGGGCATCCAGGAGCGCGCCGCCGCCGCACAGCAGACCGGCCCGGTCTTCATGGGCATCGAGGGCGGAGTGGGCCAACTGCCGCTCGCCGTCGCGGAGTCGGTGCGCGCGCGGGGCGCCGAGATCCTCACCCGGACACCGGTGACGGAGCTGCGCCGGACCGGGCCGTCGGGCTGGCGGGTCGTCGCCGGCGACCGCGTGCTCGACGCCGACGGGGTGATCGTCGCCGTACCCGCCCCGGTCGCCGCCGAGCTGCTGCGGGCCGAAGCACCGGGCGCGGCAGCCGAGTTGGGAGCCGTCGAGTACGCCTCGATGGCCCTGGTCACCCTCGCGTACCGCCGCGCGGAGGTCGAACTCCCCGAAGGCAGCGGCTTCCTGGTGCCCCCCGTCGACGGCCGCACCATCAAGGCATCCACCTTCGCCTCGCAGAAATGGGGCTGGATCGCCGACGAGAACCCGGACCTGCTGGTCCTGCGCACCTCGGTCGGCCGGTACGGCGAGACGGCGATCCTGGAGCGCGAGGACACCGGCCTCGTCGACGTCTCACGGCACGACCTGCGCGAGGCCACCGGCCTCGACGCCACGCCCGTCGCGACCCGCGTCACCCGCTGGACGGACGGCCTGCCCCAGTACCCGGTGGGCCACCACGCGCGCGTGGCCCGCGTCCGCGAACACGTCGGCAAGCTGCCAGGACTCGCCGTGTGCGGCGCGGCCTACGACGGCGTCGGCATCCCGGCGACCATCGCGAGCGCGTACGCGGCCGTGGAGCGGCTGACCGGTGACCCGGTGCCGAGCGCGTCCGGCGGAGCGGGAGAATAGCCCCATGAGCGACGACGCCCCCACCACCGAGCCCGGCCGTATCCCGAACAAGGGCAAGCTGGCCAAGGACCTCAACGAGGTCATCCGCTACACCCTGTGGTCCGTCTTCAAGCTGAAGGACGTGCTGCCCGAGGACCGCGCCGGATACGCCGACGAGGTCCAGGAGCTGTTCGACCAGCTCGCCGCGAAGGACGTGACCGTCCGCGGCACGTACGACGTGTCGGGCCTGCGCGCCGACGCCGACCTCATGATCTGGTGGCACGCCGAGACCGCCGACCAGCTCCAGGAGGCGTACAACCTCTTCCGCCGCACCAAGCTGGGCCGCGCCCTGGAGCCGGTCTGGTCGAACATGGCGCTGCACCGCCCCGCCGAGTTCAACCGCTCGCACATCCCGGCCTTCCTGGCCGACGAGACCCCGCGCAACTACATCAGCGTGTACCCGTTCGTGCGCTCCTACGACTGGTACCTGCTGCCCGACGAGGACCGCCGCCGCATGCTCGCCGACCACGGCAAGATGGCCCGCGGTTACGCGGACGTCCGCGCCAACACGGTCGCCTCCTTCTCCCTCGGCGACTACGAATGGCTCCTCGCCTTCGAGGCCGACGAGCTGTACCGCATCGTCGACCTCATGCGCCACCTCCGAGCCTCCGAGGCGCGGATGCACGTCCGAGAAGAGGTCCCGTTCTACACGGGCCGCCGCAAGGACATCGGCGACTTGGTAGCAGGCCTGGCGTAAGCGCCCCAAAGGGGCGCGGGGCAGTGTCGATATGCGGCTTCGCCGCGTGGGCGCGACCAGCCCCCACCGGGCCGCGGTTTACCGACTGCCTGGCCGCGCAGCAACCGGCTCGGCATGCGGAGCACACGCAGCATGCCGAGCCGGCAACCGCCCTTCCAACAGGTAAGCATCGAGATACCCGTTGACACACTTGTTGGACCCACCCGCGATCCCATGCGTCCCCGCGTCCCGCTCGGTCACCAACACCGAGTCGGACAACCGCCGCTGCAACTCAAGCGCCCCCTCATACGGCGTAGCCGCGTCCCGCTCGGCGGCAAGGATCAGCACCGGCGGGAGTTCACCCGGGCCCGTGCGCACATCGAGGGCCTGCTGACGCGGCTCGGGCCAATACGCGCACGGCAGATTCATCCACACGTTGTCCCACGTCTCGAACGGCGCCACCCGCGCCAGCCGCGTGTTGTCCCGGTCCCACACCTCCCACTCGGTCGGCCAGGGCGCGTCATTGCACTCGACGGCCGTGTAGACCGCGTTGCTGTTCTCCGCCTCGACGGCCGCCTCCGGCGTCGAGGCGGCCTGCAGGATCAGCGGCTTCGGATCGCCCTTGAGATACGACGACAGCGCGGCGGCGCGGTGCGGCCAGTAGTCGTCGTAGTACCCGGCCGACAGGAACGCGCCCTGCAACTGCGCCGGCCCCACCTTGCCGCCCGCCGGCTTCTCGGCGAGCCGCGCCTCGGCCTTCCGGTAGCTGAGCAGCACCTTCTCGGCCGTGTCGCCGAGCCCGTACACGTCGTCGTGCCTGGCGACCCACTCCCGGAAGTCCGCCCAACGGCCCTCGAACGCGGCCGACTGGTCGAGGTTGTCGCGGTACCAGATCTGCTCCGGGTCGGGGTTCACCGCCGAGTCGAACACCATCCGCCGTACGTGCGAGGGGAACAGCGTCGCGTACAGCGCCCCGAAGTACGTGCCGTAGGACGCGCCCATGAACGTCAGTTTGTCCTCGCCGAGCGCGGCGCGCAGGACGTCCAGGTCGCGGGCGTTGTTGAGCGAGGTGTAGAAGCGGAGCTTGCTGCCGGAGCGCTTGGCACAGCCGCGCGCGTAGGCCTGGGCCTGCGCGACGCGCTCCTTCTTGTACGACTCCGAGGGGTAGGCCGGCGACTGCGAGGGTCCCTTGAAGAAGTGCTTGGGGTCGACGCAGGACAGCGGCGCCGAGTTGTCGACGCCGCGCGGGGCGTAGCCGACGAGGTCGTAGGCCGACGCGATGCGCTTCCACTCGGGGAGCATGCCGATCAGCGGGAAGTAGAGGCCGGAGGCGCCGGGGCCGCCCGGGTTGTAGACCAGGGAGCCCTGGCGGGGGACTCTGCGCTTGCTGTTGTGCGGGTCCTTGTGGGTGGCCCGGGCGCGGCCGACGGTCAGTTTGATCTGCTTGCCGTCGGGGTGCGCGTAGTCGAGCGGGACGGAGACCGTGCCGCACTCCATGGTGCCGGGCAGGTCCTGCGCGTCGGGGCATGTCCCGAAGTCGATGCCCCGCGCGCGGGCGTGCGCGGCGGCCAGCGCGGTGCCGGCCGACTCGACGGCGCCCGGGGCACCGGTGGCCGGGGCGGCGGCGAGGGTGGTCAGCAGCAAGGACCCGGCGGCCGAGTACAGGGCGGCGGCTCGCATGGTGGGGTATCCCTTCGGAGCACGGCAGCAACAAAAGGGATGTTTCGTTCGGTCGTTGGCGAAGGCAAGCACCATCGGGCCGGTGTCGTCCCCAATGACCCCTGTGCGCCCCCTGGAGCGCTTTCACGCTGTGGTCAGCGGCGCCACATGTCGAACTGCTCGCGGTACTGCTCGCGATGCGCGAAGGCCGCCCGCAGATCCGGCTCGCCGACCGCGCGGATACCGCGTACGGCGACGGAGGTGAGATACGTACGGTCGTCGGCGCCGCCGCCCGCGTGCCGGGCCAGGGCGCCGAGCAGCTGCTGTCCGGCCGGGGAGGCCCAGCGCGAGTACGGGTGCACCTCGACCCGGGCGATCGCCAGACAGCTCAGCGTGACGGCGAGCGGCAGCGCGAACCAGAGCGCGACCAGCCCGCGCGGCATCTCGGCCCCGGGCGTCAACAGCGCGGTCGCGCCCAGCACGAGCACGACGAGCGCGGCGGCCCGCACCTGCCGCACCCCGGCCGCGACCGTCGTACTGCTTCCGTCCGGTACGGCGAGACCCGCGTCGACGAGCCGGTCCGCGACGTCGCGGACCGCGTCCGTGGCCGCCGCGGTGGCCCGCACCGGGGCGATCCGGGACTGCCCCTCGGGCCCGATGGCGCCGATCACCGACCGCTCGATGGCGTCCCGGCCGCGCGGGTCGACGACGGTCGCCCAGCCGGTGTGGGCGAGCAGCAGCCGGTGCTGCCGCGCCATGGAGACGAGCGTGAGATCGGCGACCCGCGCGGGACCGCCGGACAGGAACGCCGCCTCGTAGAGCGTCAGATCGTGTCCCTTGCCCACGCCGTCCGCGTCGACGGCCGCCGCTCTGACGGCGGCCAGGCACAGCCGTGTGCAGGCCGTGCCCGCGACGGCCCAGGCCAGGAGCAGGAGAAGGACCCAGAACATGCCAAATTTCTATGCCAAAGGCCCAGTGCGACGCCATGCCTTGTTCACAATCCGGACGGAGCGTTGTCTGTACGTGACGTTCCGGTTGTCCGGAAACCAACCACGGCCGAAACCCGCTCTACGGCTGCGTCGACGGCGGTGGGCTGGACGCGGCCGGCGGGAGCGTGAAGGTGGGGGAGACCGACGGGGCCAGCGGGACCACCTGGCCGGGATCGACGGCGGGGACCGGGGAGTTGGTGGCAGCGGGCGCGCCCGTCGCGGCCATGTCCCGGGCCAGCTCGCCGAAGTCGACGTACCCGGTGGCCTCCAGGACCTTGATGTGGTCCAGGACCGTCGTGTTCGCGTCGTCGGCGAGGGCGCGGACCAGGGAGTTCTGGGTGGTCGCACGGACCTGGGCGACCACCGTGAACACCTTGCCGTGCGCGAGGCGCAGGATGTTGGCGAACTCGCGGTCGAAGTCCACGCCCTGCGCCGCGTTCAGGGTGGCGAGCCACTGCTGTTGCTGCGCGTTGGGCTGGTTCGGCAGCGGCAGCCCGAGCTTGGCGGCGACGTCGCGCACCCGCTCGTCCAGGAACGTGTGGCCGTCGATGAGGTGCTGCCCCGCCGTCCGTACGGCCGCGGTGGTGCCCTTCTCCTCGGCCTGCTGGCCGGCCGGCAGCTCCCACAGCCCGGCCAGCCGGACCCTGGTGACGAAGTCCCGGTCCAGGGCCGACAACGGCCCGTACTGTGTCGCCACGGTCTGGTCGCTGAGCACGCTCGCGCCGGTCGTCCCGGACCGGTCGGCGTAGGACCAGACCGGGAAGACCAGCGCGGCCAGGGTCGCGGTCAGGCCCACGACGATGACGCCGGTGCCACTGAATATGCCTCGGCCCTTGACGGGGGGTCGCGGTCGCATGGGGTGCCTCCTGTGACGGCACCGCACGTGAGTGCGCTTCTCGTGCGGAACCGCAATATTACTGTGGAGTCACCGTCACCTCCCAAGGCCCCTCGTCAGCCCCACCGCGACCCGTCAGCGGCGCAGCAGCACCCGCCTCGTGGCGCGGGCGAGCCGGACCCCGGGCCGCGTCGACCGCGGGACCGGCCCCGAACGCTCCAGCCACCACTCCCGCAACTCCCGCCGCGCCTCGGCGTCCTCGGGCCCGCCCGCGAGCAGCAGCTGCCCGGCGAAGTCCAGCGCGTCACGCCGGTAACCGCCGGTCATCGGGTGCGTGTGGGCGTAGGCGAGGAAGGCCGGCCGGTACCCGTCCCCGAGGATCTCCGGCAGTTCGGGGGCCACCTTCGCCACGACATCGGCCCGCTTCACCCCGAGCGCCCGCGCCTGCACCCCGAGCCGTACGCGGTCGAACCCGTCGGGGACGGGAGTGCCGGCGACGAGGGCGGAGAGCAGGGCGGTCTGCGCGAGGGCGACGCGCTGACGGGCGGGGGCGGAGGCCTGCGGTACGGCGGCCGGGGCCGCGGCGCGGGCCGGCCGCGCACCGCTCGTGGGCCGTGCCCGCCCCTTCACCAGCGCCCCGCGTATCGACCTCAACTCCCGCTCCAGCTCGGCCGGTTCGGGGAAGTTGTCGTCACGCTCCAGCAGCACCCCCGGCGGGGAGACGCGGGATGCCAGGTCGGTGAGGATGGCGAGGACCGGGGCGGGGACGGGGTGGGCGTGGGTGTCGTGCCAGACGCCGTCGCGTTCGACGCCGCCCGCGACGTGGACGTACGCGATGGCCTCGACGGGCAGTTCGGCGAGGGCCTTGGCCGGGTCCTCGCCGCGGTTGACGTGGTTGGTGTGCAGGTTCGCGACGTCGATGAGGAGGCGTACGCCGGTGCGGTCGGCCAGTTCGTACAGGAACTGCCCCTCGGTCATCTCCTCGCCCGGCCAGGCCAGCAGCGCGGCGATGTTCTCGACCGCGAGGGGCACGGGCAGCGCGTCCTGGGCGATGCGGATGTTCTCGCAGAGCACGTCGAGGGCGTCCCGGGTGCGCGGTACCGGCAGCAGATGGCCGGCTTCGAGGAGCGGGGAGGCGGTCAGCGGGCCGCCCGCGCGGACGAACGCGATGTGCTCGGTGACCAGCGGCGAGCCCAGGGCCTCGGCCCGTTCGGCGAGGGCCGTCAGCCTGCCCTCGTCCGGGCGGTCCGCGCCGCCGAGGCCGAGGGAGACGCCGTGCGGGACCACGGTCACGCCGCGCTCGCGCAGCCGTAGGAGCGCATCCGGGAGGTGGCCTGGGCAGACGTTCTCGGCCACGGCCTCGACCCAGTCGATGCCCGGCATGCGTTCCACGGCGTCCGCGATCTCCGGCCGCCATCCGATGCCCGTCCCCAGTCGCTCCATCGTCGGTCCCCGTCCTCCGGTGAATCCGTCAACTCCACAAGGCCGCTGTTCCGGCGTGACGGAGGTATCGCCCCCGCGCCGGGCGGCGAACCCCGCCCGCGGCACCTTCAGAGCAATATTTGAGGTTCGGGGCATGGGACCGGCCGGCTACCCCAGCACGCCGTTCGAGTCGACCGGATCCGGTCGGCCGGTGTTGACCGTGCCCGGGGCCGCCGGGGACGGCCGCGAGGTGGCGCCGATGTTTCCGCTCGCCTCGGCGGCCGGTGCCGAGGGAACCACCTGGCCGGGGACCGGCGCGGCGGGGCCGGTGGGGCTGGCGGTCGAGGCGTTCGCGATCTCGTTGGCGATGGCGTCGAAGTCGACCCGCCCGGTCTTCTCCAGCATGGTGATGTGGTCGAGCACGGTCTGGTTGGCGTCCGAGGCCAGCTGCCGCACGAGCGAGTTGCGGGTGGTGTTCCGCACGGCGCCGATGGCCGGGAAGATCTTGCCGTGCGCGGCCCGCAGCAGGTTGGCGAACTTGTACTCGTACTCCGCGCCGGTCGCCGCGCTCATTTCCCGCAGCCAGCCCTGCTGTTGCTCGTTCGGCACGTTGGGCAGCGCGACGTTGAGCTGGGCCGCGATGATCCGCACCCGCTTGTCCAGGTCGGTGTGGCCGACGATGAGATGGTCGCCGGCCTCCTTGATCGCCTGGCTGGGCGCCCGCTCGATCGCCTGCTGACCGGCGGGCAGCTCCCACAGCCCGGCCAGCCGGACCCGCACGATGAGATCCCGGTCGGCGGCCGTCAGCGGCCCCCACTGGGTGTTGACGGTGCCCGCCGCCACGTTCGCCTGACCGGTGCCCGCGCGGTCGCCGTACGACCACACGGGAAACGCGAGCGCGCCGGTGGTGGCGACGATCGCCGCGATGAGCACAGCCGTACCGTTGATACGACGCAAGGGAACCTCCCGGGGAAACCAACTGGTCGTTGGAGAAGTCGACGCTTGGCGAGTGCCAGGAGGTACGCGCGGGCAAGGCGCCTTGTTCAAGGGGAGGGCAGTTTTGCTCAAAGGGCGTGCAAAGGAAGCGAGTTCAGCGGCTCTTCGCGGGCCACTGTTCCGGCGTCCGGCCGAGCAGCCGTAGCGTCTCGTCGAGCGGGTCGGTTCCCGGCGGTACGTCGAGCGGTGGGGCGAAGGCGAATCCCGGACCGCGGCCGGCCGGGTCGGTGGGCACCAACCGGGCGACCACCAGGGTGATGTCCAGGACGTCCTTCGACAGGTCCACCGTCACGCCGAGCGCGGCGGCGACGTCCCAGGCGTGGACGACGTAGTCGATGAAGTGGAAGCCGATCGCCGTCCCGCCGGGGAAGCTCGCACCCAGCTCCGGAAGGGCGAACTCCCGCTCGGTGGCGCCGGGTTCGGCGAACGCGGCGAGGACGGCCGTGGCCGCCGCGCGGTGCGTCCGGGCCGGGTCGCCCATGTCCTGCGGCTCCTGCCAGTACGCCCTGTCCCCGCCCGCGCCGCGTGCGGCGGCGGCGAACCCGTGATGCTGCGCGGCCATGTGCGCCACGAGCCGCCGCAGGTCCCATCCCGCGCACGGGGTGTCCCGCTCCCAGTCCTCGTCCTGCGCCAACTCCACTACGCGCAAAGCCTCGTACACGGCGATCCGGTCGAGTTCGACGATGTCCGTTCCGGTGACTGTCATGGGTTCGAGACTAAAACTGTGCGAACGATCGTGCTACTTGTTTTTCGGCCGAAGGCGGCGGGCGGTTCAAGTGGCGTGTGGATCAGGGGACTTGGGGGGCCGTCGAAGGGTTCGTCGCCGCGTCCCGCAGTCGTGCCGCGATGCCGACGCGGGCCCGGTGATACGCGGTCTCCTCGCCGTGCAGTACGGAGACCGCGTTGGACGTCTCCATCAACGCGACCAGTTCGAAGGCCAGTTGGGGTATGTCGGTGTCGGTGCGCAGCTCGCCCGCGTCCCTGGCATCGGTGATCGTCCGCTCCACGAGGGCCGTCCAGTCCCGCTGTGCGCCGACCATCGCGTCGTGCACCGGCCCGGACCTGGCGTCGAACTCGGCGATGACCCCGTAGAAGAAACAGCCACCCGGGAAGACCCGTCCCCGCGAGTACTCCAGCCACAGCTCGCACAGCCGCCACAACCGGCCCACCCCGGCCGGGACTTCGGCGGCGGGCCTGATCACCCGCTCGGTGTAGATGCGGGCGGCCTCGCGCACGGTGGCCAGTTGCAGCTCCTGCTTGGAGCCGAAGAGTGCGAACACTCCGCTCTTGCTGAGCTGCAATTCCGTGGCCAGGCGGCCGACGGAGAGTGCTTCCAGGCCCTCGACGGAGGCGATGTCGACGGTGCGGCGCAGGACGAGTCGGCGGGTGCGGTTGCCTCGCTCGACCCGGCCGTCGAGTCGTGTCATGGCCTGGTCCTTGTCGCCGCGCTGGGTCTCATGGTGGGCCAGCGTAGGGCCTGTCCGGCGGATCAGGTCGCAGTCAAGTGACGGTGCCTGATCGGTGCCGGTGAGCCCCGCGTCTGCGGCAGGACTCGCCGGACAGGCCCTTGGACCATGTCCTACGTGGTGAGGCGGACGTTGAGCCGTATACGGGGCGGGGTATGTGGAGTTGGATTGTTCCGGACGGGCTGTGGGAGATCGCGAAGCCGCTGATCCCGCCGTCGCGAGTGCGACCGCGGGGCGGCGGAACGCAGGACACGCCTGATGAGACGCAGTTCGCCGCGATCGTCTACGTGCTGGTCAGCGGCTGCGCCTGGCGCCGGCTGCCGCCCTGCTTCGGGATATCGAAGTCGACCGCACACCGCCGCTTCCTGATCTGGTCGAGAGCCGGCGTCTGGGGCCGCCTGCACGAGACCGTGCTGCACCGCCTCGACGACGCCGGACTCATCGACGTCACCCGCGTCGTCCTCGACACCGCCCACGTCAGGGCTGAAAAGGGGGCGAACACACAGGCCCGAGCCCAGTGGACCGGGGCAAGCCGCGCTCCACGATGCACGTCCTGTCGGACGCGAACGGACTGCCCCTCCTCGTCGGCGTCTCGGCCGGAAACGTCCACGACAGCGAAGGGCTCAAGCCCATGATCGAGGGTCACCAAACGAGACACGACCCCTACCGAGGCCGCTACTTCAAGCCCCAGCGCCGCAACTGCCTGGCCTTCCTCGGACTCGCCGCCGCCCTCTGCTGCTACAAACGGTTCGTCCGCCTCACCACGTAGGACACGGTCTAACGGGTGAGCCGGGACCGCCGGGTTCCCTCGGTCCGCTCGGTCCGCCGGGTCTGCCGTAGGCGTTCGGGAAGCGGTCTGCGGTAGTCGGGGAGAAGGCGCTGGACGAGGAACGCGGACTTCAGGAAGACGCGGACAGCGCGTTCACGGCGAGGGCTGAGCCAGCCGATCCGGTGGAGCCGGCAGACCCGCTCGCCGGCGAGGTACCGGGTCAGGTCTCTGCCGAACGGCCGTAAGGGGGCGGGGAACCAGCGCTCGGCGAAGAACTCCATCATCGCCGTCGCCACGCGATGACCGGACTCCGTCTCCTCGTACGGCCGTGAGTCGAACTTCAGGGCGAACTCGGTCATCGCGTCCCAGTCCTCGGGGAACGCCTCGCCGGCCAGCGGACCGGACTCGCGCTCCAGGAGGCGGAAAAGGGTCCGCGCCCAGTGATGCCAGGCGGTCTTCATGTGCTCGCCGGTACCGGGCAGGCCCAGCGAGGTCTGCAGCCGGTCGGCGAACGTGGCCAGCAGGACCAGCGGATAGACGAAGTCGTCGATGTCGTCGAAGTTGCCGGGCAGGTGCGGGGTCCTGCGGGCGATGGCCAGGTGGATGCGGTTCAGCCGGTCCGCCGCCCCGAGGCCCGCCTCGCTCGACAACCCGTTCACCATCCAGGCCATCAGGAACGTGTTGCCGTCCTCGAAACGCCGCTGTGGCCTCGTCTCCAGCTTCGCGGTGTGGGCCAGCGTGGCGGATCCGAAGCTCGGCTGCATCATGCGCATGGTGCCCGGATAGACCATCATCGCCAGCGCGAACTCGGGGACGCGGTGGCCGACGTAGAGCGAGATCATCCGCTCCCAGTCGGCGTCCGGGTCCATCCGGGCCAGTTCGCGGTCGACCCACTTGTACCCACGGCGCACTGTCGGTTCCCCTCGTATCCCCCTCGCGGACTTTCAGATGGGGGACGCTCCGGCGGAGCTGCCCGATGCCATGATCCGTCGTGATCTGCGTCACGCGATCTGTGGCGGCCCGCGAGCCGTGCTGGTCCGTGATTCGTGCTGGTCCGTGATCATGTCGGTCCGGCCGTGGGGTGTGGATCTCCACCCGGGGGTGGAGCCTCCGAATCAGCCCGTGGGTGGTGGTGATCCGCTCCCGTCAGGGCGCAGCCTTGTGCCATGGGCTCACTTCATTCCGCACTCGTCGCTCTCACCGGCGGCTGTGTACTGGTCTTCGTCGTGGCCTGGATCGCGGGCGCCGTCTACTTCGGCGTGAAGAGCGAGGCCGGGCTGGGCGGCTGGGTGCACGGCCTGCGCCGCACCCTGCCCCGGCGGGTTCTGCTGATCGCGGGCGCCTACGCGTTGTCCCTGCTGATCAGGTGCACTCCGGATTCCTTCTGGCACCACCTCCAGTACTGGCAGCCCGAGCTGGCGCTCCTGGGCGCCCTGCTCGCCGTGGCCTCCACCGCTCTGCTGCTGTGGGCGCGGTGGGTCCTGGGCGTCATGTGGGCCAGCATCCCGATGGTCCACGACCATCACGAACTCCGCACCGAGGGCCCCTACCGAATAGTGCGGCACCCCATCTACACCGGCCTCCTCGGCCTGGTCCTCGGCGGGATGCTGGCCTGTGGCTTCGGCGTCTGGATCGTCTTCCTGGCCGTCGCCGTGCCCTGGCTGCTGCGCCGGGTCCGCACAGAGGACGGCATGATGGCCGACCGGTTCGGTGCGTCCTACGAGGCCTACCGCGCCCGTGTCCCGGCACTGATCCCGTGGACACGACCGGTTCCGGTCGGGCCTCGGGCGGCCGGCGGTCGGTAGGGCCGGCGGTCGGAGGGGGGGGCAATCCCCGGCCCGGGAGCGACAGTTGGCGCGGCTTCCGGGGGTCGTGGGATCACACGGACGCCGGGCAGGGAACCGACCGTCATGGTGCGCAGCCGTGCCGCTCGGGTGGTTGAGCGCGGTGGCCTCCGGCGAGGCGAAACCCGTCCCGCACACGGCCGACGGCACCGTACTGCCCTGCCCTGTCCTGCTTCTGCCGGGCGCGGCATGCAGCCTGCCTGCCGACGCGCGACCTCAGCGGACCGATCGACAACCGACCTCCGTGGACCGGTCGACCCCTGCCCCCCCCGTGGACCGGTCGACGTCCGACCTCAGCCGACCGGTCGTCGTACCCCGTCGCCGGGCAGGTCGCCCGCACGGTCGTATCCCTCGACCGCGACGGTCAGTCCGGGGGCGATCTCCGTGAAGCCCGCGTCGCGGACCAACGGCCGTTCGGTGCTGGTGAGTTCGGCCCACTGGGCGGGGGCGGCGGTGCGGACGGAGAGGGGGAAGCCCGCCCGGCGCCAGGCGGTGCGGTCGGCGTCGGACAGTTCCCACCAGGCCAGTTGGGCGCCGTGGCCGGTCTGGGCCATCGTCTTGCCTGCGGACATGTCGAGGTCGGGGTTCAGCCAGAGCACCGGCGCCGTCGGGTCCGCGTCGGCCGGCGGTTCGGGGTCGTCGAGGTCGGTGCCGGAGACCTGGAGCCGGGCCAGGTCCTTGGGCCAGCCGTCGAGCGGGACGGGCGGGAAGACCCGTACCTCCGCCGACTTCCCGGTCACGGTGATGCCCGGCAGCGCCTCGGCCCGCCGCCACTCGGCCCCGCGCGCCCGCCGGACCACCTTCCGGATCCGTGCGTCCTGCCAGTCCCGCATGACCTGCGCCCACTCCCCGTCACCGACGGCCCGCTCGTCGCTCAGGATCGTCAGCACGGCCCGGGCGGCCGTCTCCAACGCGTCCGTACGGGCCGGGGGAGCGTCCCGCTCGATCCGGACGACCAGGGGCAGTACGAACTGCGGAGCCTCGTCGCGCGCGGTGGGCTCATTGCGGAAGGGGTCGACATCGTCGCCGGGAACGGTGGGATCACTGGTCACGCCCCCAGTCTGCCAGGCGCAAGATCGGCCCTCCCGGCGCGGGGAGGACCGGAAGGACGGAGGGCGTCGGACGCAGCTCACCCCGAACAGGCGGTGCGCTGCGCCTCCTGCCACTCGCAGACCGGGCACAACGTGATCCCCTTGTACGACTCCGGGTACTCCGTCGGTTGCCGGCACAGCACACACTCCGCGTACGCCGGCGCCGGTTCTTCGTCGCTCATGCGACCAGCGTACGAGGAGTGCGGGGACGTCAGCGGTGCTTGTCCTCAGCGGTGCTTGTCGGTGGCCCCGATCAGCTCCGACACCTTCACGAACCGGTACCCCTTCTTCCGCAGCTCGGGCACGATCATGCGGACGGCCTTCTCGGTCGCCGGGGCGGCGCTGCGCGTGCAGTGCATGACGACGACCGACCCTGGCCGCACACCCGCCAGCACCTGCTGGGCCACGGCGTCCGAGTCCGTCGCGAAGGCGTCGCCGCTCACCACGTCCCACTGCACCGCCGTGACACCGACCGCGCTCAGCGCCTTCAGCGCCTGCCGGTCGTAACACCCGCCGGGGAAGCGGAAGTACGGCATCGCGTTCGGCACGCCCGCCTTCTTGAACGCCGTGTACGCCCGCTCCACATCCGCCTTCATCCGGTCCGGGGACACGGTCGGCAGGCCGTAGCAGTCTCCGGTGAAGGCGTAGTGGCTGTAGGAATGGTTGGCGATCTCGAACTGCGGGTCCCGTCCGAGGGCACGGGCCTCGGCCGGGTACTCGTCGGCCCACCGGCCCGTCATGAACACGGTCGCCGGCACCTTCAGCGCCCGCAGCGTGGCGATGAGCCGCGGATTGTCGAAGTGCTCGCCCGCCGCCGCGCGCGGCCCCTGATCGGCGGTCATGTCGGCGTCGAAGGTCAGCGCGACGGTCTTGCCGTCCGTCCGCGGACCGTTCTTGAACACAGGGGTCAGACCGGCCGGGCCGGGCGCGAGCGTGGGGGGCCGCGAAGAGGCGGCGGCGGAGGGCGCGGTGGGCGCCGGACGGGTGGCGTGGGGTGCCGAGGGGGTCCCGCAGGCGGTGAGCGCGGCGCCGAGTGCACAGGCGGCGGCGACTCGTCGTACTCGAATGATCACCGTAGGAACATAGGTGAATAAAAGTGACTAATCACCCATCGACACGGACCGAGTCGTCAGCCCGAACCCAGCAGCCGCTTCCGGCACTCCTCCCCATCGAAGTCGCCCTTCGGATACTGCGGATCCAGCGCCGTCAGGTGGTCCAGGAGGAGGCGGCGTCGGTCGCCTGCCGTGCTCGCGGCCCAGAGACGTTCCTGCAGGTCGGCCAGGTGTTCGCCCATCCGGGCGGTGTCCTTGAGGCCGGCGGCCTTGTCGGCGGGGCCGCCGGGGGTGCCTGCGGCGTCGTAGGAGGAGAGGTCGACCGGGTGGGCGGCGGGGACGCGCAGCAGCTCGGTGAGGCTCTTCTTCCCGTTCTCGCGCTTCGCGCCCTTCTTGGCCATGGGACACCCCTTCGGTCGGCTCCCTCGATCCCGCGGCGCGGGTACGGGCCCCGCCAGTCAGCGCCCGTAGCGGCCGGTCAGCGTGCCCGAGGCGAGGGTGTGGCCGGTCAGGGCGCGTCGTACGTCGTCGGGTGAGGCGTCGCCGGCGAGGGTGAGCCTCCGGTCGGTGGCGTAGACCGAGAGGACGTAGCGGTGGGGCGCGGCTCCCTTGGGCGGGCACGGGCCGCCGTAGCCGGCCTTCTTGAAGCCGTTGCGGCCCTGGATCGCGCCCCGCGGCGACTCTCCGGCCTTGAGGCGGGTGTCCTGCGGGGGCACACCCCACATCAACCAGTGTGTGAACGTGCCGTGCGGAGCGTCCGGGTCGTCCAGGAGTACGACGAGGTCGCCGGCGTTCGCCGGGACGCCCGCGAAGGTCAGGGGTGGGGACACGTCCTCGCCGTCGCACGTGTAGCGGCGCGGGACGGTGCCGTTCTCGGTGAACGCCGTACTGGTGACGGTGATCCGTTGCGAGGCGCTCGGCGTGGGCACGGCGGAGCCGCCTGCGTCGCCCCCGCAGCCGGCGACGCTCCCCAGCGCGGCGGCCACCGCGACGATCACGATCCTCGGGCGCATGGCGCCACGCTACTGCTCCACGGCGGGCGGCGGAGGGGGCTGGGGTGGCTGCGGCTGGGCCCGTTCCAGGAAGCGCAGCAGTTCGACGGGGAAGGGGAGTACGAGTGTCGAGTTCTTTTCCGCCGCGACCGCCACCACCGTTTGCAGCAGGCGGAGTTGGAGGGCTGCGGGTTGTTCGGACATCTGCGCTGCGGCCTCGGCGAGTTTCTTGGATGCCTGCAACTCGGCGTCGGCGTTGATGATCCGGGCCCGGCGTTCGCGGTCGGCCTCGGCCTGGCGGGCCATCGAGCGTTTCATCGTCTCGGGCAGGGAGACGTCCTTGATCTCGACACGGTCGATCTGCACGCCCCAGCCGATGGAGGGGCTGTCGATCATCAACTCCAGGCCCTGGTTGAGCTTTTCGCGGTTGGAGAGCAGATCGTCCAGGTCGCTCTTGCCGATGATCGACCGCAGCGAGGTCTGCGCCATCTGCGAGACGGCGAAGCGATAGTCCTCGACGGTGATGATCGCGTCGGCCGCGTCGACGACCTTGAAGTAGACGACGGCGTCGACCCGCACGGTGACGTTGTCGCGGGTGATGCCCTCCTGCGCGGGCACGGGCATCGTCACGATCTGCATGTTGACCTTGCGGAGCTTGTCCACGAACGGGACGACCATGGTGAACCCGGGTGCCCGCACCTCGCCGGTCACCCGCCCGAGGCGGAAGACGACCCCGCGCTCGTACTGCTTGACGACCCTGGCCGCCGCGGCGACGTAGACCACGCACGCGGAACCGGTCGCCGCGCCCGCCACCAGCAGTTCCTGGAGCATCCTGACCCCCTAGCGGAGAGGCCTTTTGTCTGCTCCTGCAAGGGTATGCCCGGCGCCCGCTCCGGGGCCACGATCGCCCCGGAGCGGACACCGGCCCGCTACTTCACCGCCGTGACCTTCACCGGCTCGGTACCGGCCGCGCTGTGCCGCTCGGCCCAGTTCTCCAGTGCCGTACGGCAGGCGTGGTCCAGGTGGTGCAGGCCGGAGAGGTGCAGTTCCACCGGCCGGTCCTGGGGGAGTGCCTCCAGGCTGTCGAGGATCTTCGGCAGCCGCAGGAAGGTCGCGTTGCCCGACAGGTAGGCCTGGACCGGGCCCGCGCCCTTGTCGACGACCTCCAGCTTGATGTGCGAGGCCTCCCACGCCGTCTTCGCGACGGCCAGCGCGAGGCCGATGAGGACGCCCTCGAACATGCTGACCGCGACGATCGACAGCGCCGTGACGACCAGGATCAGCGCCTCGCCCCGGTGCTCGCGCCACAGCGACACGATCTCCCGCACGGGGATGAGCTTGGCTCCGGCGTGCACGAGGATGCCCGCCAGGGCCGGGATCGGGATGTACGCGAGGACGTTCGGCAGCAGGGCGGCGAACAGCAGCAGCCAGACGCCGTGCAGCACCCGGGACGCCTTCGTCCGTGCGCCCGCCTGCACGTTCGCCGCGCTGCGCACGATCACCGCGGTCATCGGCAGCGCGCCGAGCAGCCCGCAGAGCGCGTTGCCCGCGCCCTGTGCCACGAGTTCCTTGTCGTACTCGGTGCGCGGCCCCTTGTGCAGCCGGTCCACGGCCGCCGCGCTGAACAGCGACTCGGCGGACGCGATCAGCGTGAACGCGACGATCGTGCCCAGCATGCCGACCTGCGCCAGATCGCCGAACGCGCCGAGCGGCGGCGACTGGAGCGAGCCGAGCAGACCCTGCACCTCGACGGTCGCCACCGGCAGCCCGAGGACGAGCGCGGCGAGGGTCGCGAGCCCTACGGCGGCCAACGGACCCGGCACCGTACGCACCTTGGCGGGCAGGCGCTTCCACAGCACCAGTACGGCGATGGTGGCGGCGCCGAGCGCGAGCGAGGCCAGCGCCTTCGTGTTCCCGGCGGCGTCGACGAGCGCGCCGGGCAGCTCGGCTATCTTGTCCAGCCCCGAGGCCGGGGCCTTCGCCCCGGCCACCGAGTACAACTGCCCGGCGATCAGCACCAGTCCGATGCCGGCCAGCATGCCCTCGACGACCGAGACCGAGATGGCCCGGAAGTAGCGCCCCAACTTCAGGACGCCCATGAGGATTTGGAGCACTCCGGTGGCGAGCACGATGACGCCGAGGGCGGGCAGTCCGTACTCCCGCACCGCCTCGAAGACCAGCACGGTCAGACCGGCGGCGGGACCGGACACCTGGAGGCTGCTGCCCCGCATGAATCCGGTGACGATCCCGCCCACGATGCCGGTGACCAGGCCGAGTTCGGCCGGCACACCGGAGGCGACGGCCACGCCCACGCACAGCGGGAGCGCGACCAGGAACACGACGAGGGAGGCGGCGAAGTCCTGCCGCAGATAAGGGTATTTGGTCGACATCGGCGCGCTCACAGGGCCTTGAAGGCGTCGACGGCCGGGTCGTGCACCTGGACGGCGCCGGTGTGGACCTCGTAGAACCAGGCGTGCAGGGTGAGTTGACCGCCCTTCAGCTTCTTGTCGATGTACGGGTACGAGCGCAGCCTCAGCAGCTGCGTCAGGACGTGGCTCTGCACGCCCTCGGACACCGCCGGGTCCTCGACCGCGCCCTGCGGCCTCGGGGTCGCGTGCGTGAGCCAGTCGCGCACGGCCGGTACGGCGGTCAGGTCGTCGCCGCGGACCAGGGCGCCGACGGCGCCGCAGTGGGAGTGGCCGCAGACCACGATGTCCGAGACGCCGAGCACCTCCACGGCGTACTCGATGGTGCACGCCTCGCTGGTGGGGTGTTCGGAGGCGTACGGCGGGACGATGTTGCCCGCGGTGCGCAGCTCGAAGAGCTGGCCGGGGCGGGCGCCCGTGATCAGGGCCGGGACGACCCTGGAGTCGGAGCAGGTGATGAACAGCACCTGCGGGGACTGGCCTTCGGCGAGTTTGGCGAACTCCTCAGGGCGTTGTCCGAACGTACGGGCGTTGTCGATGAGGGGCTGCATGGCGTGTGGACTCCTCCTGGCGCGCCCTCTGGGCGCGTCGGGCTTGCATGACAGTGTGCGTGGGGGAACTGACTGCCTGCTCCGCTCTCAGCAGCGGAAGACCTGAAGTGCCGCCGGAGAGTGTGCTGTTGAGGATCTCGCTGTGCGATGGTGCGCGGCGCCGGGCGCCGCCGGTGGGTGGGCGCCCGCCGGGTCCTGCGCCAGCAGAGGGCGCTCGGGCGTCTCGGGCCCGCAGTCGGCGGTGCGGCAACGGTCGCGCAGGCGCAGCGGGGCGGTGGGGGTCCCGGCGGCTCCGCAGTCGCGGAAGGTGATGGTCTCGGCGCGCAGCGCCTTGCCGCCGAGCTTGACGACGGGCTGTGCTTTGGCCTCCGCATGACGGGCTGTGTGCGCGGATGCGAAGGATGCGGTGGGTGCGAAGAACTGGAGGGCGAGCAGGACGGCGGTGAGGAGCGTCACGACGGTCCGGGCCGCCTTACCTCGGAACATGCGCCCCCCTTCAGCCCGTTCGTGTTTCTCGTGCAGACCAAGGCCTGGTCAATGGCTGGTCAAGTGACACGGTATCCCGGCGAAGTTGTTTGCAGGGTTAACGGAACGTTTCCGATGGAAGAGAGCGTGAAAAGCGTGCCCGGGCTGGCGTGAACTATGCGGTTTCGACGAGGCCCTCGGCGTCCCGGGCCAGCGCGGTGAGGCGGGAGATCGCGCGGAAGTACTTCTTGCGGTAGCCGCCGTTCAGCATCTCCTCGCTGAACAGCTGGTCGAAGGGCAAGCCCGAGGCCAGGACGGGCACTTCACGGTCGTAGAGCCGGTCCGCGAGGACGACGAGCCGCAGGGCCGTCGACTGGTCGGGTATCGGCTGGACGTCGGTGAGGCAGACGGCCTTCAGGTCGTCCGTCAGGGCGCCGTAGCGGCTGGGGTGGACCTTGGCGAGGTGGGCGAGGAGGTGCGGGAAGTCGTCGAGGGAGGCGCCCTCGGTGGCGTACGCCGCCTTTGTCACCTGCTCGTCGGAGAACGGCGCCGGGGCCTGTGGCAGCCCGCGGTGGCGGTAGTCGTCGCCGTCGATGCGCAGCGAGCGGAAGTGCGCGGACAGGCCCTGGATCTCGCGCAGGAAGTCGACGGACGCGAACCGGCCCTCGCCGAGCTTGCCCGGCAGGGTGTTGGAGGTGGCGGCGAGCGCCACGCCCGCGTCGACCAGCTTGCCGAGCAGGGTCGACACGAGGACGGTGTCGCCCGGGTCGTCCAGCTCGAACTCGTCTATGCACAGCAGCCGGTGGCCCGACAGCGTCTGGACCGTCTTCTGGAAGCCGAGCGCGCCGACCAGGTTCGTCAGCTCGACGAAGGTGCCGAAGGCCTTGAGCGCGGGCTCGGCCGGGGTCGCGTGCCAGAGGGAGGCGAGGAGGTGGGTCTTGCCGACGCCGTAGCCGCCGTCGAGGTAGACGCCACGGGGGCCCGCCGGGGCCTTGGCCGCCCTGCCCTTGCCGAAGCCGAGGAAGCCGCGCTTGGCGGTGCCGGCGGCGTGTGCCCCGCCGAGTCCGGCGGCGAAGGTCTCCAGGACGCCGACCGCCGCGGTCTGGCTGGGCTGGTTCGGGTCCGGGATGTACGTGGCGAAGCGCACGGAGTCGAAGCGCGGCGGCGGCACCATCTCGGCGACCAGCCGGTCCGCGGGGACGTACGGCTCACGGGCGCACAGGGACAGCGGGGCCGCGTCTGCTATCGGGCTGATCCCGGAGGCGGCGGAGGAGGACGGCACGGTCACTCAGTCTAGGGGGCGTGCCACACTGCACGACATGCGACGCCTGTTCCCTGTGACCGACGAAACAGCAGCCCAGGCCTCGGACGGGGCCCCCGATGCGCGTGGGACGGACCGGGAATGGGGGCTCCCGGAGCTGGCGGAGGCGTACGCCTACCCCGCCGGGAGCGGTCCCTGGCTGCGCGGCAACATGGTGTCCACGCTCGACGGGGCCGGTCAGCACGAGGGGCGTTCGCAGCCCATCTCGGGCGACGCCGACATGCGGATCTTCGGCACCCTGCGGGCGCTGGCCGACGTGGTCGTGGTCGGTGCGGAAACGGTACGCCAGGAGGGTTATCGGCCCGCACGCGCGCGTGCGGAGTTCGCGGCGGCCCGGGCCGGGGCGGGACAGGGGCCGGCGCCGGTGATCGCGGTCGTCACCGCGAGCCTCGACCTGGACTTCTCGCTTCCGCTGTTCGTCTCGCCCCTGGTACCGACACTGGTCCTTACGGGTGCCCTGGCGGCGCCGGAGCGGATCGCGGCAGCCGAGAAGGCGGGCGCCCGGGTGGTGGTCGCCGGTGACGGTGCCGGAGTGGACCCCGCGCGGGCCGTACAGGCGCTCGCCGAACGGGGGCACACCCGGCTGCTGACCGAGGGCGGGCCGCGGCTGCTCGGACAGTTCGTGGCCGCCGGGGTGCTCGACGAGCTGTGTCTGACCCTCTCGCCGATGCTCGTGGCGGGGGACGCGCAGCGGATCGCGGGAGGGCCGTCGGTTAGGGTTCCTCAGCGCTTCGAACTGGTGTCCCTGCTGGAAGAGGCCGGGTTCCTGTTCGGTCGCTACCGTCGGTCCTGAAGACGGGCGGAATGATCCGTTCCGTTTGTCTTTCGGCGGGCACACTAAATCCGGCAGTACCCGTGCGATCACGGGGCAGGATGGTTTCCGCAGGGCCTGGACGGCCCACGGAGGAGAGAGGGCCCGCGGGTCCTCGAAGGAGAAGGGGCGCCTGGTGTTCACAAGCGTACTGATGATCGAGAAGGCCCTTACGTCCGCCGACGTGGAGTTCGTCACCACCTTGCACGGTGACGAGACCGTCTCCTTCCACGTGTTGCTCCAGCCCCGCGGCGACCAGGCGGACCGCCTGCTGCGGGCCATCGACGACGTCGCCCTCGGCGAACTCGACGAGGCGGCACACGAGCGGGAGACCCCCGAGGGCAAGGACGCGGCGGCGCTCGGCGCGCAGGCCCTGTCGGTGTCCCTGGACGCCCTGCGCGCGGCGGGCAGCGCGGCGGAGGGCCGGCTCATCGAGGACCATCCGCTGGACGCGCTGAAGACCCTGGTGGACGAGATCGGCGCGGACGAGGTGATCGTGCTGACCGATCCCCACTACGTGGAGGAGTTCTTCCACCGGGACTGGGCCTCGCGCGCGCGTCACAAGGTCGGCGTACCGGTGCTGAAGCTGTTCTCGCACAGCAAGGAGTAGCGGGCGGGGCGGCGGCCGGCGGGTGTCCGTGATTGTCGGTGGCACCGAATAGGCTGGCCGCCGAACGTCCGCCGTATCCGTACGGAACCAGCAGACACACGTATCCGTACGGAACCAGCACGCACAGGGAGACACACATGGCACCCGGCCTTCCCACCGCCATGGACCGACCGCACTTCATCGGCATCGGCGGGGCCGGGATGTCGGGGATCGCCAAGATCCTCGCGCAGCGCGGGGCGAAGGTGGCGGGCAGCGACGCCAAGGACTCCGCGACCGCCGACGCGTTGCGCGCCCTGGGTGCCACCGTGCACATCGGGCACGCGGCGGAGCACCTCGCCGACGACGCCACCTGTGTGGTCGTGTCGTCGGCGATCCGCAAGGACAACCCCGAGCTGGCCCGCGCGGCCGAGCTGGGCATCCCGGTCGTCCACCGCTCGGACGCCCTGGCCCGCCTGATGGACGGCCTGCGCCCGATCGCCGTGGCCGGCACGCACGGCAAGACGACTACGACATCGATGCTCGCGGTCTCCCTGACCGAGCTCGGCCTGCGGCCCTCGTACGCGATCGGCGGCGACCTGGACGCCCCCGGTTCGAACGCGCTGCACGGCGACGGCGAGATCTTCGTCGCCGAGGCGGACGAATCGGACCGCAGCTTCCACAAGTACGCGCCCGAGGTGGCGATCGTCCTCAACGTCGAACTCGACCACCACGCCAACTACGCGTCCATGGAAGAGATCTACGAGTCCTTCCAGACCTTCGCGGACCGGATCGTGCCGGGCGGCACGCTGGTGATCTCGGCGGACCACGAGGGCGCGCGCGAGCTGACACGACGGGTGTCGTCCGGCTCGGGCCCGGTGAAGACGGTGACGTACGGGGAGGCGGAGGACGCCGACGTACGCATCCTCTCCGTGGTCGCGCAGGGCCTGAAGAGCGAGGTGACCGTCCTGCTGGGCGGCTCGCAGCTCACCTTCACCGTGTCGGTCCCCGGCCGCCACTACGCGAGCAACGCGGTCGCGGCCCTCGCCGCGGGCGTCGCGCTCGGCATCCCGGCGGCGGAACTGGCGCCCGCGCTGGCCGCGTACACCGGCGTGAAGCGGCGCCTCCAGCTCAAGGGCGAGGCGGCCGGCGTCCAGGTGATCGACTCGTACGCCCACCATCCCACGGAGATGACCGCGGACCTGGAGGCGATGCGCGCGGCGGCGTCCTCCTCGCGGCTGCTGGTGGTCTTCCAGCCCCACCTCTTCTCCCGCACGCAGGAACTCGGCAAGGAGATGGGCCAGTCCCTGGCCCTCGCGGACGCCTCGCTGGTCCTGGACATCTACCCGGCCCGCGAGGACCCGATCCCCGGCGTCACCAGCGACCTGATCATCGAGGCCGCGCGCGTCGCGGGCGCCGACGTGACCCCGGTCCACGACAAGGCTGACGTGCCCGAGGTCGTCGCGGGAATGGCGAAGCCCGGTGATCTGGTTCTCACCATGGGAGCGGGCGATGTGACAGACCTCGGCCCGCGGATCCTGGACCGTCTCGCGAAGTAAGGGGCTGAGCTTCATGTCGTACGACGTCGAAAAGCCGGACGAGGAATGGCGCGCGGAGCTGAACCCGGCCGAGTACGCGGTACTGCGGCAGGCCGGCACGGAGCCGGCCTTCGTCGGTGAGTACACCGACACCAAGACGAAGGGCGTCTACTCCTGCCGCGCCTGCGGCGCCGAACTCTTCACCTCCACGGAGAAGTTCGCGTCCCACTGCGGCTGGCCGTCCTTCTACGACCCGAAGGACACTGACGCGGTCGAACTGATCCAGGACCGCTCGCACGGCATGGTCCGCACCGAGGTGCGGTGTGCCCGGTGCGGGTCGCACCTTGGGCATGTGTTCGAGGGCGAGGGGTATGCGACGCCGACCGATCAGCGGTACTGCATCAACAGCATCTCGCTGCGGCTGACTCCTGACGAAGCCTGAGCCAACGGAGGCTTCGCGTCGCCGTTTGAGCGCTTGACGAGCGCGGCGCACAACGACCGTTGGCCGCGGCGGAGATCTTCCTCCGGCGTCTGTGCCATCAGCTGGGGTGGCACAGACGCGTCCTTTCGCCGTCGCAGCCGGGGAAGAACCCGCCCGGTGGCGTCTTGCCGGGCCAACGAGCTCGTGCGGCGATCATGCGATGCCAGCGGATCACGGGGCTGGCGCCCGGAGTGGTCGCCGAACTCGTCGCCGAGACCGGCCCGTTGTGGCACGAGCGACAGCAGGCTGGTCCCGCGTCACGGCCCCGCCGGCGGGGCCGTAGGGGCCGGGGCGAAACACAAGCCGGTCTTCATCGACCGGCTGTTGGCCACCCTCGTCCACCTTCGGCATGGCGCCACCCATGACGTGCCGGCCTGCTGGTTCGGCGTCGACCGCTCTACCATCCCTCGCGCAATCGGTGACATACGGCCGCTGTTCTGCGGCCCGGACGAACCGGTGAACCGCGCCGACATCACCCATCCGGCCGCGCCAGCCCCGACGACCACACCTGCCGGGGCGGCGAACGCCGCCGCTTCCGACACCGACAAGGCCACCGCCCCGCGACGGGTGGCACCGTACTGATCAGGAGGCGGGACCGACGCCCGGCTCGGGCTCCGGTGGGCAGGGGAATCGGTCGGAGGGACCCCACCGTGTGACGGGATCCTTGCTCGCGGCCAGCGCGCCGCAGGTCAGGTCGGTCTCCGTGGTGCCCGACGAGGTGATCTCCCGGATGTGGACCTCCTTGCCGCGCGGGTATTTGGCGCCGTTGCCCAGCGTCATGATGCCGGACTCGCCGACGTAGTCCTTGACGCCGGGCGACTGGAGGAAGGTGACGACCGAGCTGGGCCTGAAGTCCGGGTCGGTCCCGGAGATGTCCGTCATGACCCCGAAAAGGATCTTCACGGCGTCGTAGCCCGCCGCCGCGTCGCTGTCGGTGGAGACGCCGAACGCCTCGCGGAAGCCTCGTGCGAAGGGGCCGTTGGCGTCGGGCAGGCTGAACTGGCTGTAGAACAGCGCGAGTGAGCCGTAGTTCTGCGACATCAGCTCCGGGTGGAGGACGAGGTCCGGGGCCGAACTCTCGGCCAGCACCGGCACACGGCCCCCGTGCGTACGGCAGTTCTTGTCGCCCTGGAGGTAGTAGAAGAGGTCGTGCATGACACCGGAGCGGCCGGCGTACAGGACGAAACCGTTGGTCTGGCGGACCAGGGTGCAGACGTTGGCGGCGACGGCGGGTGTCTGGCTGCCGCCGTCGGACTCCCGGTAGGGAACCAGCCGCACCGGGCCCGCCGTGGCGTAGTCGGAGGTGAACCTGTTCTTGAGGTCGGCGCTGAAATAGGTGTCGTCCGGGTCGAAGACGACGATCGCGGCCGGCGCCGGGTGACCGGGAGCGGGCTTCGTCAGGGCGTGCAGTCGGGGGGACTGGCCGGCGAACGATGCCATGATCTGGGCCACGCGTTCGTCGGGTGGCGAGAGCTGGAAGTACGACACGGGGGAGTCCTCGACCATGGGCTGGCCGGTGACGCCCGTGCCGAGGACGGGGATTCCCCGGGTGCCCAGTTCGATGGCGGCCTGCAGGGACTCGGGGCGGCTCTGGGTGAGGCCGAACACGGCGGCGATGTGGTCCCGCGCGACCCGGTCGACGATCATTCGCGACACGTCGGTGTGGCTGAGGTTCTTGGTGTTGAGGCCGTGGAGCGAACCGTAGTGGAAGTACTCGCCGGAGTTCGCCACCAGCAGTCGCACCTGCACCTGGTGCTTGAGGTTGAGGGAGTTGACCTCCTTCTGCGCGAGCAGCGCCCCGCGCAGGATCTGCAGGCCGGTCGGCACGGTGCGGCGGGACTGCGATCCCACGCTCAGGGGCGCGAAGAAGACAAGGGTGCGGTACGGCTTGGACGGGTCGACCTGCGCGTTCTGCTGGCCCATGGTGTGTTCGAGGGCTCGTAGCTGGGAGGCGTACAGGCCGTGCGCGAGGTCGCAGCCGTCGCTGCCGTCGGTCAGGCCGACGACCTCGCCGGTCCTGACGCGTTGGCACGACGCGACCGGGGCGGCCTTGTTGTCGTCGGCGGAAGCGCGGGTCCCCGAAGGCCACAGCTCGTAGCCGCCGCCGGCCACCAGCAGCAGCGCGGTACCGGCCGCGATCGGGCGGGCCCAGCCCTGGTGACGGCCGCCCCGCACCCGGACGGTGGGGCGCACGGCCAGCCGGTCGGCGGCGCTGCCGCCGTCGGGGGTCCGTGACAGCGTGAGTGCGTGGACGGCCTGGTCCGGCCGTCCAGCGGTTCCTGACGCGTACAGCGCGGCGATCTCCCGGGCCGGGTCCGGGAGGCCGTCCTGTCCGGTGTGCTGGACAACGTACGGCGGGACGTCCACGTTGGCGGCGCCCAGCACCAGCAGGGGGCAGTCGGGGTTGTCCTCGGCGACGGCGGCGAAGGTGTCGAGGAACTTCCGGCTGGGTGTTCCCTCGGCGCCGACGTCGGGCAGCAGGACGACGAAGGACCAGGGGCGCCGGGGCCTGCGCCGGCTCCAGAACGGGGGCCGGGAGGCCTTCGCCAGGTCGCGGATCAGCGCGGTCAGCAGGATCTGCCGGACCGCCGCCGCGTCGCGGGCCGCGGCAGCCCCTGCCGCCGGATGCCGCGCCTCGCCCGTGGCCGCGGCCCGCGCCCGAAGGTGCGCCTCGCGCAGGGCGACCGCCGCACCGAGGAAGCTGCGCCCGGTCTCGCCGAGCATGCCGGCCACCCAGCGGCGACGGGGGCCATGGTTGAGCCGTACGCCGTACCACCAGCGCCACAGCAGTGCCACCGGCACGGCCGCCGCCCGCAGCAGGGCCGCGCCCTTCCTGGGGCCGAGATCCTCGGTGAGGCGCGTGACCTCCGCACCCAGTCCGAAGGTCCAGGCGTGCCTGCCGTACAGCAGGTTCCGCATGGCCACGCGTTCGTCCACCGCGTCGGCGGGGAGCTGGCAGCGCAGCACCGACAGGCAGACGGCGAATTCGCCCAGGCGGAGGGAGCCTGCCCCGTCCGGCATGGAGTCGCGCAGTTGGCGCGCCACCTTGTCCAGCAGGACGAGATACGGATCCTCCGCCGGCGAGCCGTCCTCCGGTACGGGTTCGCAGGCCAGCCGCGCCTCGTCGGCCAGGGCGTGCGGAACGAGACTCGCCAGGTGGCCCGCCTCACCCTGGCCGGGCCGTACCAGCCGCTTCCGGTAGGCCCGGACCAGGGCGCTCGGGGCGGAGGCGCCCCCGGGAGGCGAATCGCCCGAGGCCGCGGTGTCCGCTGCCCCGGGCACGCGTGTGAACAGCAGTGCGGGGAGCCGTCGTTTCGTCGACCGCCTCAGTCGTGGCACCCCACTCTGCCGGTCGGCCGCATAGAGGTCGACCACACGGACGATTTCGTCGAATCCACTGGGCAGGACGAGATTCTGCTCGTCCTCGGGCAGCCGGTGCAGCACTCAGGACCTCCGGGCATCCAGGCAAGGGACGGGCAGCCTAGAGGCGGACGGAAGGGGTCCAGGGGTATATCCGGTCATTCGTCACTTGATGAGTGATTATGCTCATTGACCGTCAACTGTGCATATGCAATTGCCTGTTGGCTTTCCGGTCTTGAGGGATGTGTGTCGGAAGGGCCGGAGGAGGAAGCCGAGGACGACAAGCCCTACGTCCCCGAGATCGAAACGCCGTCAGTTGGCGAGGCTGAAGTCGCCGCCGACCGGTGCGGCGATCTTGTCGACGCCGGTCAGCGCGGTGAGCGAGGTGACCGGGGTGCTGTCCAGGTGCCGTCACCGAGCTGACCGGAACGGTTGTTGCCCCACGACTTCAGCCGCTTCTCCTGCTTCGCCCGTGCGTGCGGCGCACCGGGAGCGGTCGCGTGAGCGGTGACCGGGGCGAGTACGACGGCGAGTGAGCAGAACGCGGCAGCGAGCCTGCGGCCCGTACGGGAGAGGTACACCGACGATTCCTTCCGAAGATCACGAACATCGCGTGATCTTCGTAGCGGCCTCAACGGGCACTTCGCGTGCGATGTGGCTCCGGTTCACCCAGTCGGCGGACCAGCCTCGCCGGGATTCTCCCGTGGCGCTCATGTTCTGTTCGGATGCCGCTGTGGTCCAAGTGTGTGCCGTGCCGCTCCTCCTAGGCTCCGGCGGGAGTGGGTCGGCCGGGCGGTTCCGGGCGCGGTGCGGCCCTGGGCACACGAAGGACGAGAGATCCGTGAACCAAGAGAGTTCCAGCTGCGCGGTCGCCGACTCCCGCGTCCGTACGGCCTGTTCGGCCGGTATCGACGCGGGCACGGACATCCTGAGCGAGGCGATCGGCAGTGTGCGGACCGGGCGGGCCGAGGCCGGCCGGGTGCGGAGGTCGGGCTCCTGGGGCGTACGGTTCCCGGCCTTCGTGGGCAGCGGGTTCCATGTCCTCCTGCGCGGCAGCGCCTGGCTGATCACGGCCACCGGCCGGCCCCGGGCGCTCGCGGCGGGCGATGTCGTCCTCACCCCGTTCGGCGCCGAGTTCGGGCTCGGCCACGCGCCGGGCCCGCTCGGGGAGTTGCCCCGGGCGGCCGGGACCGCGGGCGAGGCCCCGTACGGTCCCGAACCGGGCGACGCGGAGTTCCTCTCCGGCGCGTACCGGCTCGACCACGGCCAAGTGCACCCCTATCTGCGGGCGTTGCCCGACGTCCTCGCGATATCGCCGGGCTATGACCTGCAACTGCGGCTGCTGGCCGACCTGTTGGCGGCGGACGCGTCCGACACCCGGCCGGGCAGCGGCGCGACCCGCCCCGCGTTACTGGATCTTCTGCTGACCCACTACCTGCGCCGGTGGCTGGAGCAGAACGGCGATCCGGACCGGCCCGAGATCTGCGATCCCGTGATCTCCGTCGCCCTGCGCGAGATCCACACGAGCCTGAACGAGCCGTGGACCGTGGGGCAGCTCAGCGCGCGCGTGGGGATGTCACGGACGGCGTTCACCAAACGCTTCACCGAGCTGGTCGGCACCCCGCCCATGACCTACCTGACCGGCCGTCGCTTGAGCCATGGGGCCCGGCTGCTGAGGGAGACCAGGTCGCCGCTGGCGACGATCGCCCGACAGGTCGGCTACTCCACGGAGTTCGCGTTCGGAGCCGCCTTCCGGCGTGAGTACGGGATCCCGCCCGGCCGGTTCCGTGCCCTGGAGTCCCGCCGGCCTCGCGGGGCACAGGGCGCCGCGGGTGAGCAGCGGTGGTCATAAGTCGATCAGAAGTTGGCAAGCCGGGTGCGAGTATTCCCCCGCGTGACGCGCGTATCCCCCCGTACATTGCGGCAGCGGGGCCGAAGATCATCTGATCGGCCCGGAAGCCCGGATACCCGCGACCCTGTTCAGAAATCGCTCTGGAGACATACCGATGAAGATCGCCAGACGTCTCGTCCTCAGCACCGCGGCCCTCGCCGCCGTGACCGCCGGCACGCTCGTGAGCGCGACGGCCGGCCAGGCCGCCACCCCGCAGTCGCTCCACCTCGGCGTCACCGTGCCCGACGCGCTGAAGGTCCCCGACGGCAACAAGCTCACCGGCGTCTTCTCCGCCGCCGGCGTCCAGACCTACACCTGCACCAACGGCGCCTGGACGCTGCTGGAGCCGGCCGCCACCCTGTGGGCCAAGAACGACCGTTCCAAGCGTTCCGTCGCCCTGCACTCCCGCGGCCCGGTGTGGGTTTCCACGGTGGACGGCAGCGCCGTCAACGGCTCCGCGATCGCCAAATCGCCCAAGACCGGCACGATCCCCGAGCTGCTGCTGGAGTCCACCGCCACGCGCGGCACCGGCGTCTTCGCCGGCGTCTCCTACATCCAGCGCCTCGACACGCACGGCGGTGTCGCTCCGGCCGCCGCCTGCACCGGCACCGACCAGGTGAGCGTCCGGTACTCCGCCACCTACGCGTTCTACAAGCCCGCCAAGTAACACGGCGGGCAGCGCCAAGGCAGTGGTCTCCCGGACGATCCGGGGGCCGCTGCCGTGCCGCGTCCCAGGCAGGAGCACCCGCGACCCGAAGGAAACGTGAGAGAGCCCGTGACATCCGGAGACGGCGACCACCAGGCGGCGACGCACCCGCACCCCGGCCGGCAGCGGCTGATCGCCGGTCGTTACCAGCTTCACGACGTCCTCGGCCGAGGCGGCATGGGCACGGTCTGGCGCGCCCACGACCAGCTGCTGGACCGCCCGGTCGCCGCCAAGGAACTCCACATCCTCACCCACGGCGACGAGGAGCACCGCATCCGGGTGCGCCGCGCGATCCGTGAGGCCCGCGCCGTCGCCCGTGTGCCGCACCCCCATGTGGTCGGCGTCCATGACCTGGTCGAGTACGAGGACCGGCTGTGGATCGTGATGGAACTCGTCCAGGGCCCCTCGCTGGCCCAGAGCATCGCCGGGACCGGACTCCTCACACCCCAGCACACCGCCGCCCTCGGGCTCCAACTCCTCGACGCCCTGGAGGCCGTGCACGCGGCCGGCACCCTGCACCGCGACGTCAAACCCGCCAACGTCCTGCTGCGGCCCGACGGCAGCGCCGTCCTCACCGACTTCGGCATCGCGGCCCTGGACGACGGCGAGTTCCTCACGACCACCGGTGAACTCGTCGGCTCCCTGGAGTTCATGGCGCCCGAGCGGGTGATGGGCTGGGAGGTCGGCCCCGCCTCCGACCTGTGGTCGCTGGGCGCGACCCTGGCCACCGTCTGCGGCGGACAGTCCCCGTTCCGCAGACCGGCACGGCCCGCGACACTGCACGCGGTGGCGTACGAGGCACCCGTCCTGACCGAGCGGCTCGGCCCGCTGCGCCCGGTCGTCGAGGCGCTGCTCCGCAAGACCCCGGACGACCGCCTCTCGGCGGCGAGCGCGCGGGCCGCGCTCCGGCGCGTCGCGGCGGGGGAGCCGGACGCCGGGCCGCTGCCGTCGGCCACCGTGCGCGTGTTCTTTCCGCCGGCCGGGTCCTACGACGCGGACACGATGACGAGCGGGCGGCAGCCGTTCGCCCAGACCGAGCGGCACACCACGTCGCTCAACTCCCGTCCGCAGCCGCCCCGTTCGTCCACCGGTCGGCGGCTGCTGTGGGTGCTGGCCGGAACGGCCGTACTGGCGGCGGGCGTGGTGGGCGGCCTCTTCCTCACCGGCACGCTGCCGCTCACGGCGGGCCCGAAGACGACGACCACCCGTCAGGTCGTCCAGTCGGCGGCCGGCTGGCAGCCGGTGACCGGAGTGACCGTCCGGAAGGGCGACGAGGTCACCGTGCGCTTCGTGTCGGGGCAGTGGACCGCCGACTACCGGAACATGCCCATGGCCGGACCGGCCGGATACGACGCCGCCACCGACGAACTGCTGGACGGCGCGAAGAACTGCAAGGCCGACGCCAAGGCCCCCTTCGCCACCCTGCTCGCCCAGCTCAAGGGCCAGAAGACCTTCCCCATCCACCCGGTGGGACAGAAAGTCACCTTCCGCGCGACCGGGAACGGCACCCTCCAACTGGGCATGAACGACCTCGCCGGGTCCTGCTCCGCGGACAACAAGGGCGCGATGACGGTGCGGGTGAGCGTCACGCGCTGATGTCCCCCGCCGAGCCGTTTTGCCCTTCCCTCCGAAGTACAGGAGGGTCGGCGCACGGCATGCGGCGCACAAGGGGGGATCAGAGGACGATGGACGCGAGAGCGGAGGCGGACAGGCCGCGCAGCGGGGTGCTGTCGGTGGACTCCACCGTCCCGGGCGGCGTACCGCGCGGATTCGACGGCTTCCGGCGCGGCTGGGAGAGACGCTTCGGCGACGGCTTCCGGCTGCCGGTGCTCAGCCCCGGCACGATCGGTGACTGGCGGGTCAGGGGACGCTTCACCCGCGTGCGCGACGTGGCCGTCACCGATGTCCACTGCGTGTCGGCCACCCACAGCGCGGACCGCCCCGGCGGCGACGAGGACCAGGTGCGGATGTACGTGGTGCGCAACGGCGCGTGGCGGCTGGGAGGCCCGCGCGGCCGAGGCGAACGCACCGTACCGGCAGGGCAGTTCCTGCTGCGCCACGTCGGGCGCCAGTACGCCTTCGAGGCCGCGCCGCACACCTCCGCGCAGTTCCTCGTCCTGCCCTCCGCCGGGCTCCTCCCCGTGCTGGGGAACCGCAGTGTCGCCGGGCCGGCGGACTCGGCCGAGATGCGGCTGCTGACGGCCCACGCGAACATGGTCCACGCGACCGTCGCCGACCTCGGCCCGGCCGGGCTGCACGCCGCCCACAGCACGCTGATCGAGCTGGCCAAGGCGGTGGCGTTACGTCAGTTCGACGACGTGGAGCCCCAGTTGGCCCCCGCCCTCACCCGGGCCGCGAAAGACCTCGCGGACAGCCACCTCGCCGACCCCGCACTCTCCCCGGCGATGCTGGCACGCCAACTCAACGTCTCGATACGCACGTTGCAGCGCGCGTTCGCGACGACGGGAGAGTCGGTCACCGCCCACATCCGTCACCGGCGCCTGGAAGAGGCCCGCCTCGCGCTCACCGCACCGCGCGGCCGGCTGAGCATCTCCGAACTCGCCGCCCACTGGCAGTTCGCCGACAGCAGCCACTTCATCCGCGCCTTCAAGAAGCGCTACGGCCTGACACCCGCCGCCTACGCCCGCTCAACTCCCCTGTGACGGCTCCTGTTCGGCCCTGATCCGGCCGTGCACCTCCCAGTCCCACACCGTCTCCCGCACCTCGTCCAGGGCCCGGGCCAGATGCCTGCGGTAGGTGCTGAACGCCAGGTTCAGCCTCCGTGCCACGGCGTCCTGGGTGGACGTCGAGTGGTACGTCAGCGTCAGCACCTCGTGCAGATGCCGGGTCCGGGGATGCGCGTTCAGCCGCTGTACGGCCTTGCCGACCAGCTCGCGCAGCGCGGTCACCGGGTCGCCCTCGCTGAGTTCCTCCACCAGCCGGCTGCGCAGCAGCGGGTTGTCGGCGAGCCCGCCGGGGTCCAGCCAGCCGCGCAGCGCCTCCCGGACCGCCGCGTCCGACTCCTCCCGACTCAGCGACGTGAGCCGGGACTTGGGCTTCCCGGCCGCCGCGGTCGGTGCCCCGCTGAGGAGGCGCGCGTCGATCCCCTCGGCCCACTCGTCCACCCGCGCCGCCCGCCAGTCGTGGCAGAACAGGCCGTATCCGTGATCGGCGTGGACGGCCTGGCGGGGCGGCTGGAACATGCCCATGTACGTCATCAGCGGCGCCCAGAACTTCGGTTCGGCGCTGACGAAACAGGACCAGGCGCAGTGCTTGGCGCGCAGTAACTCGAAGACGATCCGCATACGCACCAGGTCCCACGACCGCGAGGGGCGGTGGTGGTTCTCCTCGTGCACCATGAACCGCGCCACACCGAGGTGTTCGCCCTGGCGCGGGGGTGTCATCGCGGAGACCAGCTCCCACGCCTCCGCCGTCACCGGGTCGGCCGCGCGGGTCTCGTCGTCGAGCCCGTCGATCCTCAACCAGGCCATGAATCCCAGTAGTCGGCCCGTGCCGCCGCGCCGGTGGACGTGGAACGCCTCGGGCTGACGCCTCAACCAGTAAGCGACGGCACGGGCGTTGTCCTCACCCTCGACCCTGCGGGTCAGTTCGATCAGCGCCGGGGCGTCCTCCGGCCGCATCGGTTCCTCGTGGACGGTGCCTTCCTCGCGCTCGCCCTGGAACTCCCGCAGCCACTGGGCCCTGGACACGATGTGGTTGAACTCGCGGGCGGCCCGCAGGGCTTCCTTCTCCGACGCGTCGCGGACCCGCTCCACCAGGTGACGGCGCACCGTGCGGTGCATGGCCTTGTACCGCTCAGGATCCCGCCAGCGGAAGTCGCTGTCGAGGGCGTCCCGGACCACGTCGTAGGGACACACCCCGAAAGGACCCGACTTCATGAACGACAACTGCCGTAGCCAGGCGAACAGTTCGCCGGCGTCCTCGTCCGGCAGCACCACCCGCAGCAGTTCCTCCGTGGTGTCCACGACATGGCCGCAGACCTCCAGCGCCCGACGGTGCGCGGACGACGGCGGTATGCCGACGACGTGCGTCAGCAGCCGGTCGACGGCCGTCCGCAGCGGCGCCCAGAACACCTCCTCCGTCAAGGAGTTGCCGTGTGTCGCCGTCTCGGCGGCCAGGCGCAGGGCCAGCGGATGGCCGGCGGCGAACCGGAGCAGAGCCGAGTGCAGTGAGGGGTCGACGCCCCGCGAGCGGAGCAGGGCCGCCGAGTCCGCCGGCCCCAACTCCCCGAGCGGCACGACCTGGAGGACCTCGCTCCACGCGAGGTCCGCCTTCCAGAGGGGGTCGGGCGCGAGCCGGCCGGCGACGACGACCAGGGCACCGGACGGCAGCCGGGGCAGGAAACGGTCGCGGACCCACTCCTCCATGTCCCGGTAGCGCTCGAAGTCGTCGACCAGCAGGACAGCGTTGTCCTGGGCGAAGACCTCGGCGGTCGCCTCCTCGAAGGCGGACGGGGAGAGACCGACCGTACGGGCGCTGACGCCGACGACCGGCCGACCCGCCTCGCGCGCCTCCGCGCCGAAGCGCTGCAACAGCGCGCTCTTGCCCATGCCTCCCGGGCCGTGCAGCACGATGACCGTCGGAGTACCGGGCTCTCCGGCCAACGCCCGCCGGAAGAGGGCGAGTTCCTCCTGCCGGCCGACGAAGTACTGCAACCGGGCGGAAGCCAGTCTGTCGGCCAGGACGGCGGAGCCTTCCTTCGCCATGCCGTTCCCCTCCCCGGAGTCGACCTCTCGGGCCGCTGCGAAACCTACCGGCTCGGGCCGGGCGATGCGGCCCTCGGTCGACTCAACCAGACCGCCGCGTCCCGGGAGTCGCTGGTGTACGCCCGCGTATGGATCCGGATCACCGGAGTATGTGCCCTCCTCCCGGCCGCTGGTTGAGTCGGTCGAGGGGAACGAAGAACGGGGGCACGGATGCGGGACATCACGATCACCGAGCTGTTCACCGACCAGGTGCGGCGCACACCCGGGGCGACGGCGCTGCGCTTCCGCGGCGAGGAGATGACCTACGAGGACCTGGACCGGCGGGCCGACCGTCTGGCACACCGGCTGCGGGAGGCCGGTGTCGGTCCGGAGGACGTCGTCGGCGTCTGCGCCGAGCGCTCCTTCGAGATGATCGTCGCCCTGCTCGGCGCACTGAAGGCAGGGGCGGCCTATCTCCCCCTGCACCCCGAAGAGCCCGCGCTGCGGCTCCGGTTCATGCTCGACCACGCCGACGCCCGCGTCCTGCTCACCCACCTGCCCGACCTCGGGCGGCTGCCCCAACTCGGCGTGACCGTACTGCGGTTGGACGACATCGAAGCAACGGCCGCTCCTGCGCCTTTGCCCACCGTGTCGCCCGACGGGCTCGCCTACGTCCGCTACACCTCGGGCTCGACCGGTCATCCCAAGGGCGTGGCCGTGCCGCACCGCGGTGTGGTCCGGCTCGTGCACGACACGGACTGGATCGAGTTCGGGCCCGGCGAGACCTTCCTCCAGCTGTGCCCGCTTACGTTCGACCCGTCCGAGTTCGAGATCTGGGGAGCGCTGCTGAACGGCGGCCGTCTCGTCGTCCACCCGCCCGGCCCGCTGTCGCTGCCCGAGTTGGCGGCCTCCCTCCGCCGGGAGGGGATCACGACACTGTGGCTGACCGCAGGCCTGTTCCACCGCATGGTCGACCGCCACCCGGACAGCCTCGGCGGGCTGCGCCAACTCGTCGCCGGCGGCGATGTGTTGTCCCCGGCCCACGTCAACCGGGTGCGGCGGGCCCACCCCGAGGTCCGGATGGTCAACGGCTACGGCCCCACCGAGAACACCTGCTTCACCACCTCCCACACGGTCACCCGGCAGGTCAGGGGAACGGTCCCGATCGGGAAGCCGATCCCCGGGACGCGCGTGTACGTCCTGGACGAGGACCTGCGGCCGGTCCCCGACGGGGAGTGGGGCGAGCTGTACACGGCCGGTGCCGGGCTCGCGCGCGGCTATCGCAACCGCCTGGAACTGACCCGACAGCGGTTCCCGCCCGACCCGTTCGTGCCGGGCGAGCGGATGTACCGGGTCGGTGACGTGGTCCGTCGCGGGGCGAACGGTGTGCTGGAGTTCCGGGGCCGCGTCGACGACCAGGTGAAGATCGCCGGGCACCGGATCGAGCCCGGCGAGATCGTCGCCGTACTCACCGACCAACCCGGTGTGACGGAGGCCGTCGTGATCGCCCGGGAAGACGTCACGCCGGGCGAGAAGGTGCTCGTCGCCTATGTCGTCGCGACCCTCCCGGCCGCGCACCCGGTCGACCTGTCCGCGGAACTGCGCCGGGCACTCCGCCACCGGCTGCCGTGGCACATGGTCCCCGCCGTGATCATGAAGGTCCCCGAGTTCCCGCTGACCCGGGCGGGCAAGATCGACCGAACGGCGCTGCCGGTGCCGAAGCACGCGCCGCGCGCCATCGACACGGCGTACGACACCCCGAGGACACCCGTCGAGGCCAAGGTGGCCGACGTCATCGCCGACGCCCTCGCGGTCGAACAGGTCGGTATCCACGACGACTTCTTCGCCATCGGCGGCAACTCGCTCATCGCCGCCGACGTACTCGCCCGGCTGCGCGGGGAGTTGGCCCTCGACCTGCCGGCAACCCGCCTGTTCTTCGAGAACCCCACGGTGGCGGGCCTGGCGGAAGTGGTCGCCACGCGCACCGAACCGTCCACCGAACCACTCACCGAACCGTCCGACGAAGTCCAACAGATCCAACAGATCCAACAGATCCAACAGATCCGCCAGATCCACGAGGGAGACAGGCCATGCGACTGACCCACCCGACCGGAGACGAAGCGATCGACCTGGACGGGATCGACCTGGTCGATCCCGTCCTGCACGCGGAGGGCGACCCGCATGCCGTCTGGCACACCCTGCGCGCCCAAGACCCCGTGCACTGGCAGCAGTTGCGGCCGGATCTGGGGTTCTGGTCGGCGACGGCCTACGACGACGTGGCGCGGGTGCTGCGGGACCACACGGCGTTCACCTCCGAACACGGCACGCTGCTCAACCTGTTGGGGAGGAAGGACCCGGCGGGAGGGAGGCAGCTGCCCGCGACCGACCCGCCGCGCCACACACGGATGCGCTCGCCGATCCAGCGCGTCCTCAACGGCCGTGCGGTGGAGGGGCATCGACGGGTGATCCGGGACGAGGTCCGGCGCCTGTTCGCCACGGTCGTCGACGGCGAGCCCTTCGACTTCGCCGAGCTGACCGGCCAGTTGCCGATGGCGGTGATCGGCACGCTCATGGGCCTCGACCGCGACGACTGGGCCCACCTGACGTTCGTCACCACCCAGGCCGTCGCCCCGGACGACCCCGAGTTCGTACGGCCCGAGGGCGCGCGGGCCACCCTGCACGGGGCACACCGGGAACTGTTCGCCTGCCTCCAGGACGCCATCGCGCGGCGCCCGGGCGGCACCGGCGACCTGATCGACGTACTCTCCACGATGGACATGGAAGGCGAGGAACCGCTCAGCGCCGGGGAGATCGTCTCGAACTGCTACAGCCTGCTGCTCGGCGCGAACGTCACGACACCGCACGTACCGAACGCGGCGCTGGTCGAGCTGACCGCGACCGGCACGTACGCCGACTGGGCCGGCCGTCCCGAACTCCTGAGCGGCGGAATCGAGGAGGCGCTGCGCTGGTCCTCGCCGACCAGCCACTTCATCCGGTACGCGACGCACGACGTGCGGCTCGGCAAGGTCACGGTCCGCGCCGGTGAGGCGGTCGCCGCGTGGATCGGCTCCGCGAACCGGGACGCGAGCGTGTTCCCGGACCCGTACACCTTCGACGTACGGCGTGACGCCAAGCGGCACCTGGCCTTCGGGGTCGGCCCGCACTTCTGCCTCGGCCACGCCCTCGTCACCGTCACACTGGAGGAGTTCTTCCAGGAGCTCTTCGCCCAGTTCGAGGACTTCGCGCCGGCGGGTGAACCGGCGCATCTGCACTCGAACTTCATCGCCGGGATCAAGTACCTGCCGTTGGTGGCACGACGTAGGCCGTAAACCTCTGACGGGTCCGTCCGTGCAAACACGGTCGGACCCGCTTCTTTGTCCTATTCGTGCTCGTTGAGGAACGCAGAAGGGTCCGTAGCCCTCCTTCTGTGTGAAGGATCGAGCACAGGCAAGGAACCGGGGACTGAGTGGCATGGGTTTGACCAGCGAGACAACCGTTGATGTGGTGGCGGCCGTGGCTGTCGTCTGCGTGGCGCTGCTGGTCTGGGTGTGGCCGCGGCTCGCCAAGCGAGGGGTGCGGCACGTACTCGGGCGGCTGGCGGCCATCGGGGTGACGCAGATCACGATTATCGCGGCCTTCGCCTGCTGGCTGAACTCGTCGTACCAGTTCTTCGGATCGTGGGGGGAGCTGTTCGGCAACGTCGACACCGCGCCCGTGGGCGTGACCCAGGCGGCCGACCACAACGGCGACGGCCTGACGGGTGTCTCCGTGAAGGGGGCGCTGGTGCAGCCCGCCTCCGACGAGCAGCTGAACCGGGTCAGCGGCCTGCCCACCGGCGATCCCGCGGTGAACGGGAAGGTGGAGTCGGTGAAGGTCATCGGCCGCCGCACCGGCGTGGTCGACCCGGCGTTCGTCTACCTGCCGCCGCAGTACTTCCAGAAGGCGTATGCCAGGCAGCGCTTCCCCGTGGTCGTCGCGCTCAGCGGCTACCCGGGCAGCATCTTCAACCTCGCGCAGTACCTGCGGGTGTCGCAGACCGCCGGGCAGCTGCAGAAGAGCGGGCAGATGCAGCCGACCATCATGGTGATGATCCGGCCGACGATCGCCCCGCCGCGCGACACCGAGTGCGTGAACGTCCCCGGCGGACCGCAGACCGAGACCTTCCTCGCCAAGGACCTCCCGCAGGCCCTCAAGTCCGCCTACCGGGTCGGGCACGACGCCAGCGCGTGGGGGGTCATGGGCTACTCCTCCGGCGGCACCTGCGCCCTGCAGCTGACGATGCGCAACCCGCACGTGTACACGACGGCCGCCGCGCTCTCGCCCGACTACCGGATCAAGGACGATCCCACCACCGGCAATCTCTTCGGCAGCGGCCTCGACCGGGTCAACCGGGTCAACGGACACGACCTGATGTGGCGGCTGAAGCACCTGCCCGTACCCCAGGTCTCCGTCCTGGTCGCCGAGAGCAAGCACGGCGAGCGGGGCTACCCGCAGACCCTCGCCTTCATCAGGGCCGTCAAGGCACCCATGCGCGTCGTGTCGATCCTGCCCGAGTCCGGCAGCCACAACTTCCCCACCTGGGTACGGGAGATGCCCGCCGCCCTGAAGTGGATGAACCAGCAACTCACCTTCCCCCAGGACGTCGTGCCCCGGCACCTCCACCCGAAGAAGGGCCACAGCACCGTGCGCGCCGAGGGCACCGGGCCCAAGCCCACCACCAGCACGCGCAAGTGACGTCCCGTCAGGGACGGGCGTAGTCGGTCGAGGGGACGGTGGCGTAGCGGCTCATCACCTTGATCGTCGACTCGGCGTCGAGTTCCTGACCGCCGGCGATCATCTCCCGCAGGTCGCGGAAGTACTGCACGTACAGGTCGGGCGTGAAGGTGTTGACCATCACCGCGGGCTCGTCGCCGGGGTTGGCGAAGGTGTGCGGGGCGCCGGGCGGGATCATCGCGAGGGTGCCCGCCGGGGCGATGTGCGTGGTCTCGCCGATGGTGAAGCGCACGATGCCGGAGACGACGTAGAAACCCTCGTCGTGCTGCGCGTGCCGGTGCTGCGGCGGGCCCTGGGTGTGCGGGGCGAGGGTGATCTCGCCGATGCCCAGGCGGTGGCCGGTGGTGCTGCCGTCCTCCAGGATGCGCATGGTGGCCGGGCCGAGGTGGATCGTCTCGCCGTCGTCCGGGCCGACCACGGAAACCTCGTTCATCGCTGACTCCCTCATGTGTGTCGCCGTCTGCTGTGCGCCCTCCGGACAGTAGGCGGGAGGCTCTCGTTATGCAAGTGAACTCTCACGACGAGAGCTTGTCGTGATAAAGTAAGGGGACGGACGGCAACGACGAGCAGATACGGGGATGTGACGCACCGATGGCGACAGCACAGACGGATACGGGCCGCAGCAATCAGAAGAAGCGCACCCGTACGGCGATCGTCGACGCGGCCCGTGGACTGATCGGCGCGGGCAGTGAGGTGACCATGCCCGCGATCGCCCGTGCCGCCCTGGTCTCGGAGGCCACCGCCTACCGCTACTTCCCGGACCTGCCGTCACTGATCGGCGAGGCGCTGGCCGGTGTCTGGCCCGACCCCGTCGACGCGCTCGGTCCGGTCGCCGACTCCCGCGATCCCGTCGAACGGGTCGCCTTCGCCAGTGAGTTCCTGCTCCGCGGCATACTCGCTCGCCAGGGCGGGGTGCGCGCGATGATGGCCGCGACCATCGTCCGTCCCGAGGCCGAGAGCATGAGACCCGGGATCCGTTTCGGTCTGATCGACCACGCCCTCGCACCCTTGGACGACACCCTCGGGGTGTCGGACCCGGACGCGTTCACCCAGCTCAAGCGGAGTCTCGCGGTCGTCGTCGGCGCGGACGCCCTGTTCACGCTCACCGACCAGGTGGGGCTCACCCCCGACGAGGCAATCGCCAGCGCCGTACGCACCGCGACGACACTGACGGAGGCGGCGGTGCGGGAGGCCTCCCAACTGCCCGGCGGATTGGGCTCATAGCACCTTCCGGTGGACCAGCGCCGACAGCAGCAACGCCCCCGGCAGCAATGGCAGCCACACCGTCAGGACGCGGTAGCCGATGACACTCGCCGTGGCCAGGTCCATGGGAGCACCGAACGCGACCATCGTGAACACCGTCGCCGCGTCCACGGGACCGATCCCGCCGGGTGCCGGGACGGCGCCGACGGCGGTGCTGGCGGCGAGGAACGCGAGGACCACCTGCGCCCAGGACAGCGGCAGGCCGAGCGAGGCGCCGACCGAGAAGATCACGGTCGCCTGGAGCACCGGGGCGGCGGCGGCCCCGCCCCACAGGGCGAGGATCCGGCTGGGCATGGTGTGCAGCTGCCGTACGTCGGTCAGGGCGGTGCGGACGCATCGGAGGGCCGGGCGGCGCAGGGGAGGCACCAGCGTCAGGAGTACGGCGGCCGTGCCGAGCGCGAGGCCCAGGCCCCCGAACGCGAGGACCAACGACCAGCCCCGCGGGGCGAGTTGGCCGGAGCGCAGGATCTCGGGGAAGGAGATCAGGAAGACGAGGAGCACGCACGTCTTCGCGATCGGCCTGACCAGGGAGTACAGGGCGAGCGAGGCGGTGGCGCGGGCGAGGGGTATGCCGCGGCCCTGGAGGAAGCGCAGCGTCACGGCGTGGGCGCCGATGCTGGCAGGCAGGGCGTGGTTGGCCGCGCCGGCCGCGAACTGCGAGGCGATCAGCAGGCCGGTCGGCAGCCGGTCCGGCACCGCGCCCTGGCGGACGAGGGCGGCGGTGCCCCAGCCGAGGCAGGTGAAGAAGAACGCGGCGAGCAGCCACCAGGGGTCGGCGGAGGCGAGCCGGGTCGTGCCGTCGTACATGGCACGCCAGTCGACCGCCGCCCACACCGCGATCAGCAGCAGGGGCAGCAGGGTCAGCACCTTGGTGACGAGGCGCGCCGCCGAGGGGAGGCGGAAGGGCGCGGGGGCCGGGGTGGGTACGGGGGCGGGAGGAGTGGGATCGGGGCCGGCGGTGGAGGCGGGGAGCGGCCCGGGGATGTCTTCGAGCGGAAGCAGGGACACGAGGCGAAACGTTCCCATCCGGTATGACGTCGTGGTGTCCGGAAGCGGAAGGCGCGCGGGCGGGTGGGCGACGCGGACGGAGTGAACGACGTGAATGGCGTGAATCGCGCGGGTGGGTGTGCCATCCGCTCCTCCGTGGCATACCCGGGGCCACCCGAGATCATTGCCTGAATCAACAATCCATCGGTTTGTTGACTTCCGGCTGATCGAGCCATTTGAATTCCATTATGACCCACGCCGAGCGATCGTCCGCCGCCACCGCCCTTCCCCCCGACCTCGACGAGGCGGCCCACCGCTGTCTGGTCGCCGGGTTCGACGGCGCGACGACCGTGCCGCACACGCTCAAGCGGCTCATCGACCGCGGCCTCGGCGGGGTCATCCTGTTCACCCGCAACATCCGGGACGCCGAGCAGGTACGCCGGCTCACCGACGAACTCCGCGCGCTGCGCCCGGACTTGCTCGTGGCGATCGACAACGAGGGCGGCGGCATCGGGCACTTGGTGAGCGCGGGCGCCCCGGACGTGCCCGGCTCCTACGCCCTCGGCGTCGTCGACGACCCCGCGCTGACCGCCCGTTGCGCCGACGCGCTCGCCGGCCACCTCGCCACGCTGGGCATCACCGCCTCCTACGCCCCCGTCGCCGACCTCCAGCACCAGCCGCGCAACCCGATCGTGCGCACCCGCTCCTTCGGCGCCGACCCCGCCCTGGCCGGCCGCCATCTGCACGCCTGGATCACCGCCACCGAGGCGCGCGGCGTCGCCTCCTGCGCCAAGCACTTCCCGGGCCACGGCGGCACGATCACCGACAGCCACCACGGCATCGCCGTCGACCCGCGGCCGTACGACGAACTCCTCGTCGACCTCGAACCGTTCCGCGCGTCCATCGCCGCGGGCGTGCCGATGCTGATGAGCGCCCATGTCGTCTTCCCGGCCCTGGACGCCAACCGCCCCGCCACCCTGAGCCGCCGCATCCTCGGCGACCTGCTCCGCCTCGAACTCGGCTTCGACGGCGTCCTCGTGAGCGACGCGCTGGAGATGAAGGCGATCGCCGACGCGTACGGCGAAGCGGCCGGGGCGCGTATCGCGCTCGCCGCCGGAGCTGACCAAGTCATCGTCGCCGTACCGGACTTGGAGGTCACGCTGGCCTGCCGGGACGCCGTGCTGGACGCGCTGCACTCGCAGGTGCTGCCGGAGGAGCGGGTGCGGGAGGCGGCCGGACGGGTACGCCGGCTCGCCGAGCGGTACGCGATCCCGCGCCGGACGGTGGCCGCTTGGGACGCCGACGCCGGACCGGAGGCCGCCCGCCGCGCCGTACGCACCCGGCCCCTGCCGCCGCCGGTGCGCGGCGCCCATGTCGTCGACCTGTTCCCGGCCCCGCACCCCGCGCTCAACTGGGGCGGCGAGGACCTCCTCACCGCACTCCGCGCCCTCGACCCCACGGCCACCGGCACCGCCCTCACCGAGGAGCCGACCGACCCCGCCGCCCTCGTCGACGCCCTCCTGAGCGAGGGCGCCCCACTGGTCGTCGCCACCTCCGACGCCGGCCTGCACCCCTGGCAGGCCCGGCTGCGCGACACGCTGGCGGCCCGGCGCCCGGATGCCGTACTGGTCGACACCGGGCTGCCGGAGAGCGGCGCCCTCTGCTCCTACGGGCGGGGCCGGGTCAACCTGCGGGCGGTCGCCGAGGTGCTGGCGGGCGCGTGACCGTCATGGCAGCTGTACGACTTCCTTGATGCCCCGCGCCGCCAAGTACGCCTGGTCCTCGGCCCGTTCGGCGAGGACCACCGCCGGGCGGACGCCCGTCGAGCGCAGCCGCATCCACTCCTCGAAGTACGCGCCGCCCGGCCCGGACACCGACCGGGTGGCCGGTGTGCAGTCCAACACCAGGGCCGTGTCGCGGAGTTGGACGGTGTGCGGTTCCGCGATCGCCTCGGCGAAGGCCTCGGCGATCGGCTTGGGGCGGCCCGCCGAGTCGAACAGGCCCAGCGTGTACTCGAGTTCCGGGTAGTCGGCGAGCGAGCGGTCCACGTCGTGCGAGCACCACCAGGTCACGCCCCACAGGCCCGCGCACTCCGCCGCGTTCCGCACGGTCGCGCGCGCGAACTCCGGGGCGTCGGCCGCCGGGATGTGCGGCTCGGGCGCACCGGTCTCCTGGACCCAGACGGGACGGGCCGGGTCGGTGGCGTACGCCTTGGCCAACTCCGTTCCGTACTCGGCGAGATGCAGCACCTGAGGGGAGCGCGGGCCGTAACGTCGGGCGCAGTCGCCCGAGAACACCCACGGGTGCACGGTGGTCAGATCGCCCTTGCGGGCCGAGGCCTCCGGGGTGAACGGGTGGTCGTCGCCGTACCAGGCGGCGTCGTACGCGGAGTGCGTGACCAGGCGGTCCGGCGGAAGATGCTCGCGGGCGGCGGCCAGCAGGGTGTCGAGATAGTGGTCGACCTCGCCCGCCGTCACCGGGTTGTGCTCCACCAAGTTGTTGAGCTCGTTGCCGAGTTGGAGGCCGATCAGGTTCGGGCGGTCGGCGAGGGCGCGGCCCAGCGTGCGCATCAGCTCTGCCTGCGCCGCGATCGCCTCCGGGTCGGTGAACACGTTGCGGTGGTGCCAGCTGCGGGTCCACTCCGGGTAGAAGTCGAAGCTCGACAGATGGCCCTGGACGCCGTCCACGAGGACGTCGAGGCCCGCCTCGCCCGCCAGGTCGACCAGGTGCACCAGCTGGTCCACGGCGGTCCTGCGGATGAAGGTGCGGTTGGGCTGGAGCAGCGGCCAGAGAGGGAAGATCCGGACGTGGTCCAGGCCGAGCCCGGCTATCTGGGCCAGATCCTCGCGGGCGTGCGCCGGGTCGAAGTCGTGCCAGGAGTGGAACCAGCCGCGGCGCGGCGTGTAGTTGACGCCGAAGCGGAGCGTAGGAATGGGATCCTCCCCAGGTTCGGTCTTGTCTCTTGCCCTGCTCGCTCTTGTTCTGGGCGAATGTATCAACCACCATAGTCAGTGATGAGCAATGATTTGAACCAGGAATTCGTGGTGGGCCTCGACGCCGGAGGCACCCGTACCCGTGCCGTCCTCGCCGCGGCCGAGGACGGGCGTTCCCTCGGCGAGGGCGCCGCCGGGCCCGGCAACGCCCTGACCGTCCCGGTGCCGCGCCTCACCGACCACCTGGCGGAGGCGCTCGCGCTGACGGTGCCCGAGTGGGCGCGCGCCCGTGTGGTCGCCGTGGCCGGCGGCTTCGCGGGCGCCACGGCGGCCTCCAGCGAGGAGCCGGGACACGTCAACGCCCGCACCGCCCTCACGGCGGCGCTGGAACGCCTCGGAATCCCGGTTCACCGGGTCCGTATCTGCAGCGACATCGAAGCGGCCTTCGCCTCCGCCCCCGGCACCCCCGCCGACGGCCTCGCCCTGGTCGCCGGCACCGGCGCGGTCGCCCTGCGCATCACCGACCGCCGCTCCACGGCCACCGTGGACGGCGACGGCTGGCTCCTCGGCGACGACGGCAGCGGCTTCTGGATCGGCCGGAGCGCGGTACGGGCGGCGCTGCGCATGGCGGACGGCAGGGGACAGGGGACGGCACTGGCCGTCTCGGTCGGGCGGGCGCTGGGGGTGCCGGACGAGGTGCTGCCGGGGGGCGGCTCGGGTGATCGGCGCGAGGGATTGTCGACCGGCGGTTCCCGCGACCGGCGCGAGGAACCGCTGGCCGGCGGGTCCCACGATCCCCGCGAGGTACGGCTGGGCGGCGGTTCCCTGGATCGCCGCGAGCCGCTCCCGGGGGGTGGTTCGCACGACCGGCGCGAGCCACTGCCGGCCGGCGGGTCCAACGATCCCCGCGAGCCGCTGCCGGGCGGCGGTTCCCACGATCGGCGTGAGCCACCGCCCGCCGACGCCGACTGGTCCCGCGCCCGCCGCGAGGCCTACCGCATGCACGTGCTCCCCGCCGTGATGGCCGAACTTCCCATCCGCCTCGCCCGCTTCGCCCCGCTGGTGGTGGAGGCCGCCCGGGAGAAGGACGCCGTGGCGGAACGGATCCTCGACGAGGCGGCAGATCAACTGACCGACACCGTAAGGGCGTTGGAACCGGTCCCCGGCGAGCGGATCGTCGCCACCGGCGGACTGCTCGGCCCCGAGGGCCCGCTGACGGCCCCCCTCACCGCCCGCCTCCACACCCTCGGCCTGACCCTCGACTGGGTACCGGACGGCTGCCGCGGTGCGGTCGCCCTCGCCCGGCTCGCCCACGGCGGTGACCCCCGATGACCGACACCACCACCCCCCTCTACCGCGACCCCAACGCCCCTGTGGACCAACGGGTTTCGGATCTTCTCGCCCGTATGACCCCGCGCGAGAAGGTCGGCCAGCTCAACCAGCGGATGTACGGCTGGGACGCCTACCGTCGCACTCCCCAGGGCTACGAACTCACCGACGCCCTCCGCGCCGAGACCGCCCGCTTCGCCGGACTCGGCGCGCTCTACGGCCTGTTCCGCGCCGACGCCTGGTCCGGCGTCGACCACACCAACGGACCCGGCGCCCAAGACAGCGCCGCCCTCGCCGAGTTGGTGCAACGCCATGTGATCGGGAGCAGCCGGCTCGGCATCCCGGCGCTGTTCGTCGAGGAGGTGCCGCACGGCCACATGGCGCTGGACGGCACGGTCCTCCCGGTCAACCTGGCCGTCGGGGCGACTTGGGACCCCGGCCTGTACGAGCGGGCCGCCGCCCACGCCGCCGCCGAACTCCGTTCCCGTGGCGGCCATGTGGCCCTCGTCTCCGCCCTGGACATCGCCCGCGACCCGCGCTGGGGCCGCACGGAGGAGTGCTTCGGCGAGGACCCGCACCTTGCCGCCCGCCTCACCGAGGCGCTGGTCAGAGGTATGCAGGGCGACACGGCAGCCGGGTTCGCTCCGGACAGGGCCCCCGTCGTCCTCAAGCACTTCGCCGGACAGGGCGCCACGGTCGGCGGACGCAACTCCGCCGAGTCCGAACTCGGCCTCCGTGAACTCCACGAGATCCACCTCCCCGCCGCCCGCGCCGGAGTCCGCGCCGGGGCCGCCGCCCTCATGTCCGCGTACAACGAGGTCGACGGCCTGCCCTGCTCCGGCAACCGCGCCCTGCTCACCCAACTCCTGCGCGACGACTGGGGTTTCGAGGGCCTGGTCATGGCCGACGGCCTCGCCGTGGACCGGCTGGCCCGCATCACCGGCGACAAGGTCTCGGCGGGCGCCCTCGCCCTCAACGCCGGTGTCGACCTCAGCCTCTGGGACGAGGGCTTCACCCACCTGGAGGAGGCGGTCGAACGGGGACTGGTGACCGAGGAGACCCTCGACACCGCCGTGGCCCGCGTGCTCCGCCTGAAGTTCCGCCTCGGTCTCTTCGAACGGCCCTACAGCACAGGCGAGTTCCCGTCCCCGCAGCAGGGCAGAGAGCTGAGCACGGCCCTCGCCCGAGCCGCGGTCACCCTGCTCCACAACGACGGCGGTGTCCTGCCCGTCCCGCCGACCGCCTCCCGTATCGCGGTCATAGGGCCCCAATCCGCCACCACCGCCCACCAGTTGGGCGACTACACGGCACCTCGGCTCTCCGGTGTCAGCGTCCTCGACGGCCTACGGCGGCTCGCCCCGCCCGGCACCGACATCCGCCACGCCCACGGCTGCGCCCTCACCGGCGACGACCTCTCCGGCATCCCCGAGGCGGTCGCCGCAGCCGCCGCCTCCGACCTGGCCGTCCTGGTGCTGGGCGGCAGCAGCGCCCGTACCCCCGACACGGACTTCGACGCCAACGGGGCCGCGCGGAAGGCCGTTTCGGAGATGACCTGCGGCGAGGGCGTCGACCTCGCGGGCCTGGGCCTCGGCCGTGCCCAGCACGCCCTTCTCGACGCGGTCACCGCGACCGGCACCCCCACGGCGGTCGTCCTGATCCAGGGCCGCCCGCATGTCGTCCCCGAGCGGGCGGGCGCCCTGCTCACCGCCTGGTACCCCGGCCCGTGGGGCGGCGAGGCCATCGCCGAGGTACTGCTCGGCCTGGCCGAACCGATCGGCCGCCTGCCCGTCTCCGTGCCCCGTTCGGTCGCCCAACTCCCCGTCCACTACAACCACAAGGACATCGAGTACGGCGGCTACGTGGACGCCGACGCCGAGCCGCTCCACTCCTTCGGGCACGGACTGTCGTACACGAGCTTCGCGTACGGCACGCCTTGCCTGTCGGGGGACACCGTCGAGGTCGAGGTCACCAACACCGGGAAGCGGCACGGGCGTTCGGTCGTCCAGCTGTACGTCCGCCGACAGCTCACCCCGGTCTGGCCGCGCACGCTCGAACTGCACGCGTTCCAGGGCGTCGAGTTGGCGCCGGGGGAGTGCCGCAGGGTCGAAATCACCCTCGGCACCGACCAGTTCGTCGAGGACCAGGTCGGTGCCGTGGAGGTTCGTGTCGCTCAGTCCGCGCGGGCCGCGCTCGCCGTCGAACCCGTCGTCGTACGGCTCAGAGCTTGACGGCTCCCGCCGAGACGCCCTTGTAGAACCAGCGTTGGGTGATGACGAACAGCACAAGGACCGGGATCACGGAGATCACCGAACCGGCCATCACCACGCGCTGGTCGTAGCCGAACGACGAACTCTGCAACCGCGACAGGCCCAGCGTCAGCGTCATGTGGTCCTCGGAGCGCAGCACGATCAGCGGCCACAGGAAGTCGTCCCAGGCGCTGATGAAGGTGTTGATGGTGACCACGAGGATCGCGCCCCACGCGGACGGGAGATAGAGGTAGCGGAAGCGCTGCCACTCGCTCGCGCCGTCCAGCATCCCCGAGTCCTCGATCTCGCGCGGTACGGCCAGGAACGCGCCGCGCATCAAGAGGACGTTGATCGCGCCGACGAAACCGGGCAGCCACACGCCCACCACGTTGTCGACCAGGCCGAGGTCGCGGATGCTCAGGAACAGCGACACCATGATCGACTCGAAGGGGAACATCATCGAGGCGACGAGGAGGATCCACACCGCTCTGCGGCCCTTCCAGGCGGGCTTGGAGAGCATGTAGCCGGCGGTGGTGGAGAACAGCAACTGGCTGCCGACCGACAGGAGTACGACGATCAGGCTGTTCTTGATGTACGTCGCCACCGGTACCTGGCTGAAGACCTCGCGGTACGCGTGCAGGGTCGGGTGGTGGGGCAGCAGGGAGGCGTTCGCGCCGAAGACGTCCTCGCCGGTGCCCTTCAGGGAGGCCAGGAACTGCCAGATCAGTGGGCCGACGGTGAGGCCCAGGACGAGGAGCAACAGCAGGTAGCGGACGAGGAGTTCGCGAGGGCGGCCGTAGTCCCGCCAACGGGGTGTCAGACGACGGGACTTGGGGGCTACTGCGGTCGTCATGACTCGTCCTCCTTCGTCAGGCGCTGCGCCAGCAGGGTCAGGCCCAGCGTCAGGACGAACAGCGCCACACTCACCGCCGAGCCGTAACCGGCGTTTCCGGTGATGGGGTCCAGGCCGACGTCCCGGATGTAGAAGGGCAGGGTGCGGTCGGCGCCGCCGGGGCCGCCGGTGGAGCTGCCGAGCATGTAGATCTCGGTGAACACGCGCAGCGAACCGATGCCGGTGAGGGTGCCGACCAGCATCATCGCCTGCCGTACGCCGGGCACGGTGATGTGCCAGAAGCGGCGGGCGGCACCGGCGCCGTCCATGGAGGCGGCCTCGTGCAGTTCCTTGGGCACGTTCCCGAGGGCGGCGAGGTAGAAGACCATGTACCAGCCGAGGCCCTTCCACAGGGTCAGGCCCATCGCGGAGAGCAGGATCAGCCACGAGTCGGAGAGGAAGGGGATGGCCGACCGGATCAAGTGGGCCTTCTCCAGCCAGGTGTTGACCAGACCGTCGTCCGCGAGCAGCCACTGCCAGCTCAGGCCGACGACCACGCTGGAGGCGAGTACCGGTGTGTAGAAGGCCGAGCGGAAGAAGCCGATGCCGGGCAGGTTCTTCTCCACCAGGACGGCGAGCAGCAGCGGCAGCAGCACCATCAGCGGGACGACGATGATCGCGTACAGGACGCTGTTGCGGGTCGCCAGCCAGAAGTCCGCATCGTCCAGCATCCGGGTGTAGTTGGAGAGCCCGACGAAACTCGCGGCGCCGCCGAGCGGCTTGGCGTCCGTGAACGACAGCAGCAGCGTGTTGAGGAACGGGAACACCCCGAACACCGCCGCGCAGACGATCGCGGGTGCGGTCCACAGCCAGGGCAGCCACCAACGGCGGTACAGCGCGGCCCCGTTGGCGCCGGGGGCGGGACCGGGGAGGACGGCCCGGGCGAACTTGCGTATGCGGGACGTGCCCGGTGCGGAGACGACGGCCTCCGCACCGGGCACGGTCACCGGCTTCGCGGTCTGCGTCGCCACCGTCAACCAGCCTGCTTCAGCAGCTCGTTGGCCTTCGCCTGGGCGTCCTTGACGGCCTGCGCCGCGCTCTTCTTGCCCTGCATCGCCAACTGCACCTGGGACACGATCGCGTTCTGCACGGCCGGCGAGAGGTTGGTCTGGTACGCCGTGGTCGTCTTGAGCTGGTCGGCGACCAGCTTGCGGGCCTGCGCGAACTGGTCGGTGCCGCTCACCTGTTGGAAGAACGGGTCGTTGAGCGAGGTGGTGGTCGTCGGGAAGATCACCACGTCCGGGTCCTTGCACCAGGCCGTCTGGTTCTCGGCGTTGGTGAGGTACTCCGCGAACGCCAGTGCCACGGGGGCGTGTTTGCTGGTCGCGGCGACCGAGATGTACTGCGGGGCGCCCGTGGTGTGGCCGAGCGCGTCGAACGGCTGCTGCCCGACCGCCGTCTTGGCGTAGATCGAGGGGCTGTTCTGCTTCACGAACCGCACATAGCTCGGGTTCGTCGAACCGTAGGCGACCTTGCCCTGCGTGTACGGCGTGGACGGGTCGTTGCTGGAGGACAGCGAGTCCTTCGGCATCGCGCCCTCCTTGTACAGCTTCGCCATCCACGCGACCCACTGCGTGGTGCGCGGATCGTCCGCGAACACGGCCGACTTGCCGTCGCTGGAGAGGGTCTTGATGTTCATCTGGTCGAAGTCCGCCGGGATGCGCCAGATGGGGTTGGCCATCGTCGCGAAGTACTTGCCCTTGGCCGACTTGGCGATCTTCTCGTAGTCGGCGAACAGCCCGAAGATCGTCGTCGGCGGCTTCGCCGGGTCGATGCCGGCCTTCTTCAACAGGTCGGTGTTGTACGTCAGGACGATGCCGCCGGTGTACCAGGGAAGCACGGTGTGCAGCGCGGAGCCCGAACTGTCCTTGAAGGTGCTGGACTTCCAGAAGGCGGGGACGAACGGCTTGCTGGCCGAGGGGTCCTTGACGCCGAGGTTGAGCAGATATCCCGCCTTCGTGAGGGCCGTCGCCGTCTCCGCGTTGAGGTTGATGACGTCCGGCAGCGTGCACGCCTGGGCGTCGGCGACATTGCGCTGGGTGAACGTGTTGTCGCCCGGATCGTCGATCCACTTCACCGACGTACCGGGATAGGCCTTCTCGAAGGACTTGATGACCCCGTTGAAGAAACTCCCGAAGTCCTTCTTCAAGTTGGTGGTCTGGAAGGTGATGTTGCCCTTCACCTCGCCGGAGAGCTTCCCGGACCCCACGTTGCCCTTGTCGACCTTGCAGCCGCCCGCCGTGGAGTCGCTGTCGCCCGAACCGCCGGACAGCCCGCAGCCGGCGGCCGTCAGGGTCAGGACGATGATCCCCACCATCGATCCGGTCAGTCTTCCTCTGCGCATCGCTGCCCTCCTGAGCACCAGCCAACAGCTGGTTCAATTAACCAACTTCGACTCCGATTGATGAAAAGGTGGACCAGAATTCATCGGAGGTCAATGGTTCTCGTGTTGCTTTTAGGTTCCGGGCGAGATCAGTGCCGGTGTTCGTGGTCCGGGTGCGCCGGATCGCCGGGGTGCTCGTGGCCGGCGGTGTACACCACTCCGGCCTTGGCCTGGTCCAACCAGCCGAAGAACGCCCGCCGCCCCGCAGCCCTGCGCAGCTCACGCGCGACACCCTCGCGGACCTGCCCGTACGCCAGGAAGTCCTCCGATGTCGCCCCGCCGAACGGGTCGACACCGCGCCGAAGCGCCTCCGTTGTGAGGAAACGGTCCCGGTTGCGGTCGTAGTAGTCCCGTACGGCGGCCTCCGCGACCTCCTGCTCGCCCTCCAGCTCGGCCAGCAGCAGCCGGGCGGCCGGGGAGTGCGCGAGGGCCGCCGCGACGATGCTGCCGAGATCCGCGACATCGGTCTCGGCGACGGCGAGCACCCGGTCCGGCGACACCTCTTCCGGTGGCGCCAACCCCCTTTCCAGGCAGGCGTGTTGGGCGAGTTCGTCGATGACCACCACCTGGGTCGCCCAACGCCGCCGCTGTCGTTCGGCCCGCGCGAGCGCCTCGGGCCCGGTCTCCCGGTCCCGCGCCGGTACGGCCGCCAGCAGTGCGTCCACCCGCCGCTTCGCCACGGCCTTGCCGCGTACCACGGCCGCGTGCTCCGTCACGGCGTCACCTCCAGCGCGACCGCCTCCGTGTAGGCGACGCACCCGTTCCAGGCGACCTTCACCAGGAGCCAGTAAGACCCCGGCGGTACCGCCGAACCGTCCACCTCGATGACGCACTCCTCCTCCGCGCCTCCGGGCACCGTGAACCCCTGGCAGCCCGGCGTGACCCCGGCCCAGGTGCCCCACGAGGAGACGGCCCACAGGGTGCCGTTGACGGGTCCCCGGGTGGTGTTGCGGACGGTCACGGGGACGCGGGCGCGCTCACCCGCTCGTACGGTGATCCGGTCAACTCCCAGACGCGACACGAGCGTTGGCCCGTGCTGCCCCTCCAGCACATCCAGGGCCACGGTGTCCTCGTACGTCTGCCCGCCGTACGACAACCGGGCCGCGAGCCAGTGCCGGCCGGGCGCCGGTTCCGGCGGTGGTGTCACGGTCACCTCGGCCATCGTGAACCCGCCCGGCCCCAGCGCGTACGGCAGTTCGGCGGGTTCGGCCCGCCAGCCGGGCGGGACGTGGAAGGTCACCGTGCCCGACACCGGCGCGTCGGTGAGTTCCGAGCCGACCCGGACGGTCGCGGTGACGGGGCCGGAGGCGGTGAGGGTGCCGGGGGAGAGGTATACGGACACCGGCATGTTCCCGCGTGGCGCGGGGCCGGAGTTGTGCAGCCAGTAGCGGGTGTGGACGGGTTGCGCGGGCTCATGTGCCGCGATTCCGGGCCCGGTTGAGGTCTCGACAGCGGTGGTCGCCAGTACCGTCGCGACCTCGAATCCGGTCAGGTCGACGCCGAGCCCGCCGTCCCGCTCCGGTGCCAACCGCTCGCCGGGTGCCTCCAGTACGTTCGCGCGGGCGCCCTCGGTCCAGTCGTGCGGGCCGCGTATCCGGGCCCGCACGGGCCGACCGTTCACCTCGTGCATCCGGACGACGACTCCGCGCCCCGGGTCGACGGGTACCGCGCTGCCCCGGGCGAGCGGGGAGCCGAGCGGCTTGAGGGCGTCGAGGACGACCTCGCCGGCCGGTTCGAGGCCCAGCAGGGCGAATTTCCGTGGCAGGACGCCCTGTTGGGCGGATGTCCGCACGCGTGCCGTGAAGGGGTGGTTGAACTCATGTCCGGCCTGGGGCAGGCGGGCCTCGCGCCAGTCGCCGGCGCCCGCGACCACGGCGTACGCGAACTCGTGTGTCCAGCGCTGGAGTTGGAAGGCGGAGCCGTCGGGTGCCGTGCGGCGGGGCGGGTCGACCCAGATGCCGGAGGGCCAGCCGGTGCAGGAGCGCATGAGGGACATGCAGAGGTCGCCGGAGGAGGTGACGACACAGCCGGGCGTGCCCCGGTTGAGGACGGCGAAGCTGCGGCCGTCCCAGGCGTCACCGGGAGGCAGGGCCTCGCAGCCGCCCGCCGCCGTGGCCGTGACGACCGCGTCGTCGAGGTCGTCGATCAGGGCGTCGACCGCCTTGGCGTCGTCCTCGGGGCGGGCGCCCGCCACCACGAGCAGCGGCAGCCGTTCGAGGTCGCGCAGGTCGGCCCCGGGCACCCACTCCTCGCGCAGCCCGGCACGCGGCGCGACCCAGACCGTCGCGACACCCCGCTCGGCCAGTTGGCGGCGCAGTTCACGTCCGGCGGCCGGGTCCCAGCCGAGGGCCTCGGCGACCACGGAGTTGCGCTCGGGAGCGCCCACGGCGATCCGGAAGTCCGGGAGGTTGGAGTCGACTTCGAGGTCGCCGTAGCGCGGGCCGCCGGCGATCGTCGAGGTCGCGGTGACCCCGGCGCGGACGAGGGCCGCCGCGAGCGGGGCACCGAGTTCACCGGCCTCGTCCCAGTCGGCGTAGACGAGTTCCGCGACGCCGATCGACCGGTGGCCGAGCAACCGCCCCGACTCGTCCTGTACGGCGACCCGCGCGGTGGACCCGAGCCCGAACCAGGTGTTCGCCGGGTTGTCGAGCGTCCACGGGAACCGCTCGCTGTCCACCTCCACGAACCCGAACCCGCGCCCGATCACGGCGTCCGCCACCTCGTGCACGGGCAGTCCGCCGGTCACGTCGGACGGCCAGCGCACCCGGATCAGCCGGTCGGCGCCGTCGTAGCCGTCGATCGTGGTCGTCACGTCGAGGCGCGGCACGCCGGTCCACAGGGTCAGCCGCTGGGTGTAGCGGAACAGTCCGAGGTCGGCGGTGACGGTGATCCGTGAACCGGCGGGGGAGTGCTCGACATCGATGTCGGCGGTGACATCGCGGCTGCGTGCGGCGGTCGTTCCGGTGGGCGTGAGATGCCAGGGGCCCTCGCCGAAGCGCGGGTGCCTGGCGTACTCCTCCTGTACGACGAGTTCGTTGCCGATGTCTCCGGGGCGCAGCAACTCCCTTCCGCCTGCGGCCAGTTCGCGCAGGCCGCTGACGCCGCCGCCGCGCGCGGGGTCGACCGTCACCTCGTAGAACTCGTTGCGGACGGTGAGGCCTTCGCCGGGTGTCCACTCGGGTACCGAACCCTCGGAGAGGGGGAGGGTCTTGAGGCCCATGCCGGGGACCTCCGGTACGACGACGTGGAGTTGGTCGCCCTCGCGTACGGCGGGCAGGGGCAGACCGGTGTCGTCGAGGGGGACCAGGCCGGGGTCGGCGACGGTCAGTACGTCCCTGCGTTCCCAGGTCGCCGCGTTGAACACGACCAAGTCCTCGGTCGCCCCTGGTAGTCGGGCGACCTTGGCGGCGATCGCGTCGGTGGCGTCGGCGTGCACCGCCTCGGCCAGGTCGTACAGCTCGCGCCAGCCGGTCATCAGGTCGATGTACACCTGGTCCGACTCGGAGCCGGTGATGGCGTCGTGGTGGGCGCCGTAGATCAGCTGCCGCCAGGCCTTGTCCAACGCCGCGTCCGGGTAGGGGTGTTGGGCGACGAGGGAGGCGAGGGTCGCCCAGGCCTCCGCGTCGGCGAGGAGCGTCTCGCCGTAGCGCTGGGCCTGTTTGGTGTCGATGTAGGAGACGTCCTTGCCGGTGTAGATCGGGTTCATGTCCCGGGTCTGCGGGGACGCCTTGCGGCCCTCCTCGGCCAACTCGGCGCGGACGGCGGCGAAGAAGTCGCGGGGGATCGCGCTGACGAAGCGCGGCCAGACGTAACGGGCGTTCCAGTCGCGGTGGATGTCCATCACCCAGCGGCACGGCGGCGCGTAGTCGCCGCCGACCGGCAGCAGCACGTTGCGGGTGAGCGCGACCTTCTTGAGTCCCCGGAACAGCTTGAGGGCGGCGGCCTCGGCCTCGGGGAGGGTGGGCGCGTTGTCGATCGCCCAGCCGGCGCCGTAGTGGTTGACCATGTAGGCGGTGAGGAGTCCGCGCCCGGAGGGGGCGATCCAGCTGAACTCGGCCGGGAACTGCATGCGTTGGGGATCGCGCGGCTCCTCGCCGAACACCGACAGCGTCGGCCCCCACTGGTGGAACGGCCCGCGCGCCCACGAACTGGAGGACACTCCCGCGTCCGCCATCAGCCCGGGGAACTGCGGATCGTGCCCGAACGCGTCCAACTGCCAGGCGGTTTCGGGCGAGGCACCCAGGATGCCGCGCTGAAAGCCGTCCCCGTAAAGCGCGTTGCGTACGGTGGCCTCGGCGCCGGTGAGGTTGGTGTTCGGCTCGTTGTAGGTGCCGCCCATGATCTCGACCCGGCCGGTGCGGATCAGCTCGCGCAGGAAGGCGCGTTCCTCGGGGAAGGCGTCCCAGTACGGCTTGAGGTAGTCGACCTCGGCCAGCACGAAGGTGTACGCCGGGTCGCGGCGGGCCAGGTCGCAGTGGGCCCGGACGAGGCTCATGCCGGACTGGCCGCGGGAGTCGAAGGTGCGGGCGGGGAGGCCGGTGGAGGCGGGGTCGTCGGCGACGTCCCAGGTCTCGGTGTAGGCGCCCTGGGTGTTCCACCAGACGGGGTCGTAGTGGAAGTGGCTGACCATGAACATCGTCCAGCCGGGTTCGGCGGCCGTGAACTCGGCGGTGAGGCCGGCCAGTTGGTCGCCGTCGGCCGCCGTCACCTCGATCGCGCACTGCTCGCCGGGCGCGAGGTCGCAGGTCACGGGTATCTCGGCACGCGCGGTGCCGTCCCCGCCCACGACCGTCTCCGCGGTGCCGCGCAGGCCGGGGCCCTCGACCGTGAGGCGGACCGGCCGGCCGGGGACATGGGCGATCTCGGCGGTCACCACCTGGAGCGGATGCTCGGCGGTGCCGACGAACAGCTCGGTCGACTGGGCAGCGGTGACACGCATGGGTCTCCTACCAGAGGCTCGGCGGAGCGCCCATCCTGACACCGCGAAGATGATTCAAACAACCATCCCCGCGTAACTTCGGTGGTTCATCCATGCAGACTCGGCCGAGATCACGGCTGGGTCTCGGCTCGGATCACCGACCCCTGCGGGCCTTCACCGTGTGCTCCCCGGCGATGTGGTCGGTGAGGGCCAGGGAGGCGCTCGCGCGCTGGTAGGAGAGCTGCGCGATGCGGACGTAGAGGCAGTCGATGAGGACCAGGACCGAGTGGCGGGCGCCGATGATGCCGGTGGGGAAACTGGTCGCGGAGGACGAGGAGATGAGCCGGATGTCGGCGGCGCGGGCCAGCGCGGAGCGCGGGTCGGAGGTCAGGGCGATCGTGGTGGCGCCGCGTTCCTTGGCGAGTTCGAACGGCTCGATGGTCTCGCGGGTCGAACCCGAGTGCGAGATTCCGATGGCGACGTCCGCCGGGGTGAGCAGGGCGGCGGAGGTGGCGGCGGCGTGCACCTCGGTCCAGCCGCGCACCGCGCAGCCGATGCGGAACAGGCGGGTCTCGGTCTCCTGGGCGACCGCCCCGCTGCCGCCGATGCCGTAGACGTCGATCCGCCGGGCGCGGGCGGCGGCGGTGGCCGCGCGCTCCACCGCGTCGAGGTCGATCCGGTCGATCGTCTGCTGCACCGCGCGGAGGTCCGCACTGCCCACGACCTGCACGACTCGCTCCAGATCGTCGTCCGGGGAGATGTCCGGGCCGATCTCGGCGGTACCCCAGTCGGAGACCTCGCCGCGCCCGCGCTCCTGGGCCAGTTCGATCAGCAGATGCTGGTACGAGTCGAGGCCGACCGCCCGGCAGAACCGGGTCACCGTCGCCTGCGAGGTGCCGGTCCGGCGGCCCAGCTCGGCGGCCGAACAGTGGGTGACGGCGGCCGGATCCTCCAGGATCAGCTCGCCGACCTTCCGCAGCGAGCCGGCCAGCCGGGGCAGCTCCGTGCGGATGAGGGTGGTGACGTCTGTCGGGGGCATGTGGAGAAGGTATCAGCCACCCCACAGGCCATCGATTGAATACCAGGACCGCGTGTGATTTATTGATTCATTGATCGGGAAAGAATAGGTGGTTTGATCCACCGGTGGGGAGTATCGCGTGTCCGCCGAGTCCGTGTCCGCCGAATCCGTAAGCGCCGAGACCTTCGCGCGCGAGAGCCTGGCCGTCCTCCAGCACATCACCGAGTCCAGCCGCGAGACCGTGTCCCGCGCCGCCGAACTGATCGCGGACTGCGTCCGCACGGACGGCGTCATCCAGGCCTTCGGCACCGGCCACTCCCAGGCCATGGTCCTCGAACTCGCGGGCCGCGCCGGGGGTTTGGTGCCCACCAACCGCTTGAGCATCGCCGACCTCGTCCTCTACGGCGGTGACGCGCCGAGCGTCCTCGACGACCCGCTGCTGGAACGCCGGGCCGGTGTCGCCGACCGGCTGTACGACTTGGCCGCCCCGCGCCCCCAGGACCTCTTCGTCGTCATCTCCAACTCCGGTGTGAACAAGGTGATCGTCGAGATGGCCCTGCGCGTGAAGGAACGCGGCCACCGCCTCCTGGCCATCACCTCGCTCGCCCACACCCGCGCGGTCCCCGCCGGCCACCCCAGCGGCAAGAAGCTCGCCGACCTCGCCGACGTCGTCCTCGACAACGCGGCCCCGCGGGGCGACGCCCTCCTCGAACTCCCCGCCGGGGGCGCTGTATGCGCCCTGTCCACTCTCACCGGCGCGATGCTCGTACAGCTGTCGGTCGCGGCGGCGGCGGCCCAGCTGCTCGCCTCGGGGGAGCGCCCGCCGGTGTACGTCTCGGCCAATGTGCCGGGCGGGTTCGAGGGGAACCTGGAGCTGGAGAAGCGGTACGAGGGGCGGATTCGGCGTACGGCGAGCTGACGCCTCGCGGAGGTGGGGGACGAGCGGCCGGGACCCCCGGAACGGGGCCCCGGCCGCTCGTTCTCGTCACTCCACCGGTACGGGAGTGAGTGCGACCGCGAGCGGATAGGCACCGGTCGTCAAGGGGGTGCCCGTGGTGTCGGACGCGGTGTCGACCGGCACCAGGGCGTTGCCGTCGGCGGTGGTGACGTACGCCGTGCCGCCGTTCCAGTCCAGGGCCACGTCGAAGGCCGACTTCCCGACCGTCACCCTCGTGCCCGGGGCGCCGGTGACCGTGTCGACCGGGGTGACGGTGTCACCGTTGCTGGGGCTGACCCACAGGGTCCGGCCGTCCGGGGACAGCGCGAGGCCGTAGGCCTGGCCGGAGACCAGGAAGGTCGGCTCGGTGTCGTTGGTGGCCGTGTCGATCGGAGTGACCGTGGAACCACCGGAGTTGGACACGTACACGGTCCTGCCGTCGGGTGCGGCGACGACGTTGAAGGGGCTGGGCCCGACGGGGATGGCCGCCTTGGCCGTCCTGTCGGTGAGATCGACCGGGGTGACCGTGTCGTCGTGGATGTCGGCCACGTACAGTGTCCCGCCGTCGGGTGTGACCGCCATGTTCTCCGGCCCGGAACCGACGGGAACGGGCGTGCCCGCCGTGAGACTTGAGGTGTCCACGGGCTGCACGGTCCCGTCCGTGTAGTTCGCGACCCACAGCGTGCCGCCGTCCGGGGTGAGCGCGAGACCGGCGGGGACCTTGCCCACGGCGACCGTGGCGGTGACCGTGCCCTTCGCCACATCGATCACGCTGACGGTGTCGGAGCCCTGATTCGCGGCGTAGGCGGTGCGTCCGTCCGCGCTCACGACCACTTCGCCCGGGTTGTCGCCGACGGTGATCCCGGTGCTCCTCCCGGAGGAGAGGTCGATCGAACTGACCGACGCGCCACTGAAGTTGGCGGTCAGCGCCCGGGACGTACCGCTGCCGTCGGTGACCCGGACCGGTAGCGCCCGGTCGAGGATGCCCGTACCCGACACCACGACGGAGTGGACACCCTCGGTGCCCGCGGTCAGCGTGACGGTGGCCGAGGCGCTGCCCCCGGCCGGTACGGTCGCGGTGCCCTCGGCGGGCGAGGCGGTGACACCGTCGGGTACGTCGAGCTTCCAGGCGACCGTGCGGGCGGTGGTGGACTTCTTGTCGGACAGGGCGAGGGCGACCGTCTCGGACGCGCCGGGCTTCAGGGTGACCGACGCGGGGGCGAAGGAGGCGTCGACGCCGGGGTCGGGCGCGTTCTCCAGCATCGTCGTGTAGAGGAACTGGTCCATGACACCGGGCGAGACCTGCTGGGGTATCGCGTCCAGCGCCTTGCGCTCGTCCCTGAGCCGGTTCCAGTACGTGGTGACGGCGGTGGTGTCGCCCCGCTTGTTGGCGAGCAGCAGGTCCACGGCCGTTGTGCCGGCGGTGCCGTAGGCGCCGAGCTTGTCCAGCCAGGCCGAAGTCTCCCGCAGGAAACCGGAGTTGCGGAGACGGGCGCGCAACTGGCCCGGAGTGGCGGCCATGTCGGTGAAGTAGGAGGTGAGGGCGTCGGCGGCGCGGTCGAGGCCGCCGTTCTGTCCGTAGGCGGTGCGGAAGGCGGCGATGAGCGTGGTGAGCGTGGGGGATTCGGTCGCGTCGAGCTGTGAGGAGTAGTTGTTCTCGGCGAAGATCCGCAGCCACTTGGCGGCGCCCGGCCCGGCGAGATCGCGGACGGAGGCCAGGAAGGCGGCCCGTGGGTCGTAGTCCTCCGGGTTCCACAGGTAGGCGGCCGAGGTGAACAGGGCGATCCGGCTCGCCTCGCCCTGGATCATCGGGTTGGCGGTCACTCCGGTCGCGGCCGACGCCACGCCGGGCTCGCGGCCGGTGTAGGGGCCGAGCAGGAGACGGCTGGTGACGTAGTCGTTGACCGGGTAGTTGTCCCAGACCAGGATCGGGTGGCCGTAGACCGTGCGGGCCCGCGCCACCTGGTCGGCCGTGATCGTCGGCGCGATGACGCCGGCGCCGGTCCACTCCACGACCACCGCCGGGTCGAGCCGCTCCCGCAACGCCGTCTTGTAGGGCGAGTCGGCGAGGTCGGAGTACTCGGTGGGGACCATCTCCAGCGGCTGGAGGTCCGCGTGGGCGGCGGAGAACGTCCGCCACACCCGGTTGAGCAGGTGGGCCTGGGCCGCACCCGCCGCGCCGCCGCCGGTGCCGAACTCCTCTCCGTCGGCGGCGCAGTTCCACTTGGTGTAACTGATGTCGTCCAGCGGGATCGCGAAGGAGCGCACCCCGATGGCGTACAGCGACGCGAACTTGTCGGTGAGGGCCTTGACGTCGGCGGCGGAGGAGTAGCAGACCGACAGCCCCGGGGACAGGGCGTAGGTGAAGCGGACGTGATCCGCGTGGGCCCGGTCGACGAGTTCCTTCAACTGGGCCAGTTCGGCGGCCGGATACTCGTCCCGCCAGCGGGCCCGGAGGTAGTCGTCGTCCTTGGGCGAGTAGACGTAGACGTTCTGCTTCGTACGGCCGTAGAAATCAAGCTGGTCCAGCCGCTCGGCGTGGGTCCACGGAGTGCCGTAGAAGCCCTCGACGACTCCGCGCAGGGCGGCGGTCGGCCAGTCCCGTACGGTCACTTGGGGGAGCCGGGATCCGGTGACGAGCTGGCGCAGGGTCTGGGCCGCGTAGAAGGTGCCGGTGGTGTCGACGCCGGAGAGGGCGACGACGGCTCGGCCGTCCGTGCGGCCGGAGGCGAGGGCGTAGCCGCCGGAGGGCAGACCGGCCGGGGACGAGGCACCCAGGCTCTTCAACACCCGTGCTGTGGCGGTGTTTTCGGACGGACCGCCGACGTAGACCGTGAGGGCGGCCGGTGCGGGAGGGGGGTCACCGGGGCTGACCGTGGTGATCAGGTCGGCTCCGGCCTCGTGCAGGACGGTCTCGACGAGGTGCCGGGCGGAGGGGTCGGTCCCGGCGCCCACCACCTCCACCACCCGCTCAGGGACGGTGAGTTGACCGGGCCTCGGGTGCAGGGACTTGGGCGTCGGCCACACCTGGGTGTGTGCCGACACGGCTGATGCGGCTGTCGCCGTCGTGGAGAGTGACGGGATGGTGAGACCTGCAGTCAGCAGTAGCGCGGCGGTGAGGCGGGTGGCTGGAGACACGGGTTCCCCTTCTGGCGCCCAGAGTAAATGAAATCACCGAGGGATGCTAGGGACGGTGAATGCATCATTCAATGGTGCGTCGGGGCTCTCGTGCTACGCAGGAGGAGTGGGCGGGAGCGGAGGGTTGGTGAAGGTGTTGCCGGAGATGTCGCGGCCCTGGATGACGGGCCCCTGGTAACTGCCGCCCTCGATGCGGTTGTTGATCCCGCCCGTCTGCTCGGCGACCCTCTTGGCGAGCTGCCGCCACTCCTCCAGGGCCTGTCGGAAGTCGGCGTCGAGCGCGGCCCTGACGGCCAGCGCGGTGCTCAGGGAGTGCGCCCGGGCGGAGTCGTCCGGGGCCCGGGTGAGCGCGGTGAGCTCAGGTTCGCCGGAACTCACCTCTTCGGCGTGCCGGAAGGGGCGCCGGACCAACGCGACGAGCCCTTGCCAGGCCTGCTGGCCGGCTTCACCGCCGAGGCCTCCGGCGAGGGCTGCGAGGAGGGCGACCGAGACAGGGTCCATGAGGGCGTTCCCCTTTCCGGGACGGCGGGGTGTCTGCGAGGGTGCGGCAGCGGGAGAAACCTTTCCGTCACCGCACCCACCGAATCAGCTGAGGTAATTCTGGACGCTGGGGATACAGATGGCTATCCCGATGGTGAAAGCGGAGAGGCCGGCGAGCTTGAGGACCAGGTGGCGCCGGAGGGCCTTCGCGGTCGTGCGTATCGGCATTGGTGGGTGGTTCTCCCGAATCACTCGTTGGTGATTGTGGCGCGTGCCACGAGTGATTTCTACAGGGACGACAGCCCGCGAAGCAACTCCGCGCGCGGTTTCTTTCGCAGGGGTATTCACCGGGCCTCGGACCTGATACTGGGCTCCGCGTGAGGTGGCACGCCAATCCGCTCACTCCGTCTCCGTGGAACGCGCTTTCTCCCCCGCGTTGTGCACGGCGGTCAGGCTCTCCCGTGCCTGCGCGGCCTCGCGTGCCGCGCCGATGCGGTCGGCGACCTCGATGGCGTGGGTGATGTGCGCGGCGGCCGAACGGTCTTGCCCGAGCCGGTGTTCGGCGAGTCCGAGTGAATGGAGCGCCTGGGCCTCCTCGTGGGCGGCTCCCACGCTTCTTGCCAGTTCCAGAGCGTGCTCGTGACGGGCGGCGGCCTCGCTGAACCGGCCCGCGGCGTGTAGAGCGGTCCCCATCGCGTGCAGCGTCTCGGAGGCGTTGCGGCGATCGCCGAGCCGCCGAAATGTGGTCAGGGACTGCTGGTAGAGATCCAGCATGGCGACCAGTTCACGGGGAGAAGCCATTGTGTTGGCCAAATTCACCTGAGTGATGGCGCGCTCCGAAGGATTCCCTGACTCCTTGAGGGTCGCGAGCGCTTCTTGGAGTAATTTCCGGGCGGAATCGGTACTCCCCATATGGAGGTGAAGATCGGAGAGGTTGTTCAATACGTGCGCGTATTCGCGCATGTCCGCCGACCTTCGGAAGCCGGTGAGCGCCAGGTCGAAATTTTCCTGAGACTCCTGGAATCTGCCCAGATACAGATAGGTGATCCCCAGATTATTTCGCGACCGGGAAATCTGCCAGATGTCGCCCGAAGCGGTGCGCAGGCGCAGGGTTCTGAGCTGGAACTCCAGCGCCTCTGTCAGTTGCCCGGTGTTCCAGTGCAGGACGCCGAGTTGGTGGAGGGCTTCGGCGCCGGCCTCTGCGTCGTCGAGGTCGGCGGCGGCCCGGTGCGCCTGCCCGAGGGCGGTGAGGGCCTCGTCGTAGCGTCCGCAGTGGGACAGCGCGTTGCCCAGATCGATCAGCGCGTGCACCTCCGACTGCCGTTCCCCGACCGTGTGCCAATGCTGCACGGCGGACGCGTGCATACGTTGTGCGTCGGCCGAGTACCCCTCGTCGTCGAGGAAGGCGGCCAACGCGCCTGCGAGCACACCTGCCTCATGGAGGCGTCCGGTCGTCCGGCAGTGACGCTCGGCCGTGATCAGGGCGGCACGCTCTGCCAGCAGCCAGCGGCGGGCCGCCAGAGGGTCGTCCCAGGGCGGGAGCGAGTGTCGTGCGGGGGGAGGCGGACGGTCCGTGCGGAGGCTTCGTGGATAGATCATCCGGTCCGCGACGTCCGATGCCTGTAGATAGAAATCGATCACACGACTGATGGCCTCGTCGCGTGCGGAGTCCGTTTCCTCGGCCATGGCCAGGGCGCGTGAATATTCGCCGAGAAGATCGTGGAGCGTGTAACGCTCCGGCACGGGTTCCTGGATCAGGTGTACGTCCATCAGCGATTCCAGGGCGTCTTCCGCGGTGTCCTGCGGAAGGCCGGTGAGTGCCGCGATCCCAAAGGTGTCGACATCGGGGCCGAAGCGCAGTCCGAGAAATCGGAAGACTGTTTGTTGCTCGCTCGTGAGTGCCCGATACGAAATGTCGAACGCCATGCCGATCTCCCCGCGCGCACCGTCCCGGATTTCCTTGAGCCGACCCTGTCCGTGCGTGAGCCTGCGCAGGAGGTGGGCGGTCGTCCAGGACGGGCGGGACGCCAGGCGCCCGGCCGCCAACTCGATGGCCAGCGGCAGATATCCGGCAAGGCGGACAATGTCCGCGACTTCGCCGGACTGGAGGGTGCGGTCCCCGCCGGCCACGCTGCGGAAGAGGGCGACGGCGTCCTTCGGAGGGAGGACGTCGAGTTGGATCGACCGGATGCCGGGGAGCCCGGTCAGTCGACGGCGGCTGGTGACGATGATCAGTGAGGGAGAGGCGCCTGGGAGCAACGGGCGCAGTTGTTGCGGTCCGGCCGCGTCATCGAGGACGACCACCGCACGACGGTTGCTGAGCAGGCTGCGCCACAGGCTCACGAGCCCGTCCATGTCGTGCGGCAGGTCCGCCGCGGGGACGCCGAAAGCCCGGATCAGTGAGGTGAGCGCGGCCTCGGGGGCGAGGGGTTCCTGGCCCGGTGAATGAGCCTGGAGGTCGAGGTAGGCGGCGCCTTCGGGGAAGAAGGGGGCGAGACGTCTGGCCGCGTGCAGGGCGATTGTCGATTTGCCGACCCCGGCCATTCCGGAGACGGTCTGCAGCGCGATGACCGTACGGGTGGCGGGCGAAGCCGTCGACAGGGGTACGGCGTTGTGTACGATCACCGCCAACTCCGCTTCCCGGCCCACCAGTTCCGCATGACTCGGCAGGGTCTGCGGACCGGTCACGACGGGTTCGGTGCGGGGTGGGAGGCTGTGGACCGGTGCTCCGTTCAGGATGAGTCCGTGCAGTCGGGTGAGGGTCTCGCCCGGATCGGCGCCCAGGTCTTCCAGCAGGCGTCGGCGGACGGTGTCGTACACGCGCAGGGCGTCGGCCTGTCGGCCGCAGCCGTAGGTGGCCGTCATGAGCTGGCCCGCCAGGAGTTCGTCGGTGGGATGTTCTTCCAGCAGGGTGGCGAGGTCGGGGACGACCTCGGCGAAGTGACCGCCGCGCAGTTCGATGGCGATACGGATCAGCTGGGCGGACAACTGCCGCTCCTCAAGGACGCTCCGGGTGCGCTCGGCCCAGAGCCCCGGCAAGCCGGTGAGCGGCTCGCCGCGCCGGAGTTCGTCCGCGTCCCGCAGAACCCGGAGCGCTTCCTGGTCGTCGCCGCTGTCGCTCAAGGAACGGGCTGTTGCGGTCAGCTGATGGAATCGGTGGCAGTCCACCTGTTCGGGGCGTATGTCCAGGGTGTACGCATGAGCTTGCTGGACCAGAAGTTCGCCGCAGTCCAGTGCGCGCAGCCGGCGGCGGATTCTCGCGATGTACGAGTGCAGGCTGACGCGCGGCTGGGCGGGCGGGTTGTCGTCCCACAGTCGGCGGATCAGGGTGTCCAGCGAAACCGGTCGCCCCGCATCAACTCCCAAGGCGGCGATCACAAGACGCTCTTTGACCGAGCCGAGCGCATCGACGCGATGGGTTCCGCGCAGTTCGACCGGTCCCAGTAAGCGAATCTCCAAGTCCACCGGTGCCCCCGTCCGACGGCCGACCCGTGCTCTGGAATGGTTAAGAGTCGCATGCGGTCAATAAGTGTTCAAATATGAAACCTACTTCAATAGCATATTGGCTCATTCTTGACTGACTCGATCGCATGGGGAATCGGTTCGGTCTGCTGAGTGCCTCCGTTGGGTAGGAGGTGGGACGTCGGGCACCGGGGCGCAGGGGGGAATGCGGCGAATGGATCAGGCGACGGCCGTGGAACTGCGAGCTGCCCTGACAATGGCCGCGCTACGGCCCGAAGCGCGGCAGGCGCTCGCAGACCTCGTCCGTCCGGTGCCGTCCGCCGCGCTCGCCGTCGCGATGCGCTACTGGATCGGGGAGGGTTCCCGTGTGGGCGGCGATGTCCGCGAACTGGCCGAACTGCTGGCACGCGAGGCGGCGAGTCGGCCGTGGCTGGCCGAGGGGCTGCGGCTGTGGTGCGCCGGGATCGTCAAGGTTGTCGATCCCCCGGGCGGTGCCGAGGTCATGAACACCATCGGGACCTCTGCCCGTATCACCGGACCCGTGGTCCAGGCCCGTGACGTCATTGGCGGGATCCACTTCCATCCCGCGCGAGATCCCTCGGGCGTCTCGGCACCCGCCGTGCCACGCCAACTCCCTCCCGTACCCGGCCACTTCATCAACCGGCACGACGAACTGGCCGCGCTGGACCGACTGACGGCGACTTCCGGCGACGGCTCTGTGATCGCCGTCATCAGCGGACCGGCGGGCATAGGGAAGACCACGCTGGCCCGCCGCTGGCTCCTCGGCAGGACGGAGTCCTTTCCCGACGGGCAGTTGTACGCCGATCTGCGCGGCCACTCCGCCGACGGCCCCGCGAGGCCCGGTGAACTGCTCACGGAACTGCTGAGGTCCTTCGGGCACGAGCGCATTCCGGCGGAGCTCAACGAGCAGGCGGCACTGTGGCGTTCGGTCACAGCGCAGGCGCGGATCGCCCTGCTTCTCGACAACGCTCTCAGCGCGGCGCAGGTTCGCCCGCTGCTGCCGGGATCGCGGTCGGCTCTGACCGCCGTGACCAGCCGGAATCGGCTGAGCGTGCTGGGTCTCGAAGGCGCGGCCTTCCTGCCGTTGGATGTCCTGGGCACCACAGACGCCGTCGAGTTGCTCACCCGGCGGGTCGGCGCGGACCGGGTCGGCCGGGAGCCGGAGGCCGCGCTGGCCATGGCGGAGGCCTGCGCGGGACTGCCGCTGGCCGTGTGCGTGGCCGGCGCCCGGGTCGCGGCCCGGCCACGACAACCCCTCGCGGTCATGGCGCGTGCGCTGAGCGGGGGTGAGGACGGCGCGCTGAACGCGTTGCGCGTGGGAGGCGAGTCGGCCGTACGCGCGGCGCTGCAGGAGTCGTACCGCCTTCTCGCACCCGAACTGGCCTCCGCGTACCGGCGGTTGAGTGTGCTCCCGGTGCCGGTGATCACCCCGCCCCTCGCCGCGGCCGTGTGCGAGACGACACCGGACGAAGCGGATCGAGTGCTCGACGAACTGGCCGAGGTGAACCTCATCGAGGACCTCGGACCCGACCCGCGTACCGGGCTCGGCCGCTACCGCTTCCATGATCTGCTCCGGGCCCACGCGCGGGAACGCGCCGCGGCGGAGGAGACGGCCGAGGGTGTCGAGCGGGCCGTGCGGGCGGCCGTGGACTTCCATCTGGCCGCCGCCACCGCCGCGGAGCTCCTGCTGACTCCCAGTCATCGCACGCTGCGCCGGGACTACTCCCGGCCGCCCGGACCGCCTCCGTTCACCGACGCCGCGGGTGCGCTGCGCTGGCTCGACGCCGAACGTGCGGCTCTCATGGCTGTGCTACGGGACGCGGCGGAGCGCGGCCGGCACGCGGCGGCCTGGCAACTGGCCGACGCGCTCTGGCCGTTGTGCCTCCGTCTTCGGCCCTACGACCTGTGGATCGAGGCCCACGAGATCGGTCTCGCGGCGGCTCGGCGCGACGGGGACCGGGACGGGATCAGCCGCATGCTCACCTCTGGCGGCACGGGACTGTACAACGTGGGCCGGTACGAGGACGCCGCCGCCTGGTTCCGCCAGGCGCTCGACGCCGCCCGCGAGGACGGGGCCTCCCTCGCCGCGCAGGGAGAGGGATGCGGTCTCGCAGCCGCCCGCCGTGCCGAGGCCCAGGCGCTGCACGGTCTGGGACAGACGCACCGGCTGGCGGGCCGACTCGCCGAAGCCCGGGAGTGTTTCACCTCGGCCCTGACACTGCGCGAGGAGATCGGACACCGACGCGGAGCCGCCCTGACCCGCCTCGCCCTCGGGGACACCGCCCTCGCGGCAGGCCGGCCCGAAGAGGCGTTGCCCCAGCTCGCCCGGGCCCGCGAAGAGCTGCTCGCCGCCGACGATCCCCACGACGCCGCCCGCGCCCTGGCCTTCCTCGGACGCGCGCACGCCCTGGCCGACGGAGCGGACCACGAGCGTGCCGAGCGTCAACTGCTGGCAGCGCTCGCGGAGTTCGAGGGGACCGGATCCGTTCCCTGGCAGGCACGGGTCCTGGAGATGCTCGGCGAGGGAGCAGCGGAACGCGACGACATCGGGCGGGCGAGGGACTGGTACGAACAGTCCCTCGCCCGCTACGGGCCGTTCAGCGGGCCGGACCGGCACCGCCTCGAAGAGCGGCTGCGGAGCCTTCCGTGAATCCGGGCAGCCGGACCCGCACCGCCCAACCACCGCCCACGCGGGGGACCAGCACCAGCAGGCACCCCGGATAGCGCGCCAGCACCTGCCCGGCCAGCAGCCACGCGTCGGCGTCCGGGCGCGCGAGCACGCAGTAGAGCACGTCGGCGCACTCACGACGGCTCTCGTCCGCGTCGCCGTCCAGGCGGACGATCACCAGGTCGTTCACGCGGACATGCCACCCTTGTGCGTGCGGCGCGTGCCCCACAGCTGCGGAGGGAGGGGCAGCGGTGGCAGGGACGGCTCGTAGGCGGGTTCACCGAGCCCGAGCACCCGGTACATCAGCCTGCGGGTGTTGCGGCCGAACCTTCCCGGCTCGGAGGAGATGCGCGCCGATATCCTCGTGTACTCGGCGGCCGGGCGGGTGGCCCGGGCGTACGCCAACTGCTCCGGCAGCGGGTGCGACGACGACAACGCCGGTGCCACTACCGCGAGTTCGGCCCCCGGCGAGGCCGGATCGACGTCCTCGGCCGGAAAGCGCGCCAGGATGATCGCCGCCCGGGTGAGGGTGGCGTAGAGCGTCACGGAACCGTGGTCACCGATCACCCAGTCCGCCGCGATGAGCAGGGAACGCCAGTCCGCATCCGGCGGGACGAGCTCGATCCCCCGACGGTGGGCCGCCGACATCCAGGACCGTACCTGCCAGTCGCCGTGCCCGGACCAGACGTTGGGATGCACCAGCACCGCGACTCGGTACTCGTCGGGCGGCAGTTCCGACAGGAGCCGGGGCAGCAGCGCGTCGAGCCGGTTGAAGGAGGACCCGGAACCCCAGGTGGACGAGACCACCAGCAGCCGCTGACCGCCCCGCAGCCCCAGCGCCGTACGGCAGCGCCGGCGGAGCGGGAGACTCGCCGTCATACGGTCGTAGGTCGCGTCGCCGACGACCTCGGCGACGGGCAGCGCCTCCGGGCAGTGCCTGCGCAGCGTCAGCAGGTCGTCCCGGTGCGCGAGGGCGAGCGCTCTGGGTACCACCTTCCCGTGCCTGACCAGATAGTGCCTGCCCAGTCCGCCGACCGTCCGCGGCGTCCCCGGATCACGGTCGTCGGCGAGCCGCGACAGCTTCATGTGTCCGGCGCCGTGCGGCAGCCTGAGCAGCGGGCCGCGCAGCCCCTCCACGCCCTGCGACCCGGCGGCCAGCACCAGGTCGTAGCGCCGGGAGAGGGCCTCCTCCCAGGGCAGGAGGCCGACGTGGGCCGAAGGCACGGAGCGCGCCGCACCCGCGTTGAACGCGTGCGGCGCGATGGTGAAGTCGACCTGGATCCGCAGGTCCGAATCCAGCAGCGGCAGCACGTCCCGCAGCCGCTGGCCGTACACCTCGGTGTGGACGACGACCAGGACCCGCTTGCAGCCCGGCAGTGTCAGCCACTGCGAAACGCCGGCCGCGTTCGTGGGTGCGGCAGGTGCTGTCCCGGCACCGATGTCGCTTTTCATGGATACCCCCGTTGTCGTGTGACGAGCACTCTGCTCGGAGGTGCCCCGACAACAGGACGGAAGGCTTGCGGCGGCCTTGCCGAAACCTTGCAGGTGCCTCGGCTCAGTCCCGCCGGGCCACCAGCCGATACGCGTTCGACACCCCCAGCCGACGCGACAGCTGCTTGACGACGAACCGGTCGGCGAGCGTGCCCAGGATCAGCGCCGGAATCCCCGCGATCAGCACCGCCGCGCGGAGCGTACGGGCCAGGCCGGACGGGGGTTTCGGCAGCCACGGGAGGTTGTCGCGGGGGGCGGCCGTGTCCAGGGCCAGCCAGGTGGCGGCGAGGAGGTCGACGGGGTCGTGGGGCTCCGCGTGCTGTTCCGCCACGACCGTGAAACCGAGGTCGGTGAGGCGGGCGCGCAGGTTCGCGACCGGGATGAAGTGCAGGTGCTGGGGCTGGAGCCACGGGAGCCACCAGCGGCCCAGCAGACGGGAGTAGCGGCTGTCGGGGTCCGGGACCTCGATCAGGAGGTGGCCGCCCGGGCGGACGGCCCGGTGTGCCGCCGCCAGTTCGCGCTCGGGCTCCGTGCTGTGCTCCAGGTAGTGGAACATGCTCACGACGTCGTAGTGGCCCGCGAGGTTCGGGGCCAGGTCCGGGAAGCTGCCGCGGTAGCCGCGCTCCACCCGGCCCGCCTCCTCGGCGAGTTCGGCGCCGTCCGTGAAGTCCAGTCCGTCGAAGGTGGTGTCGGGGTAGACCGTGCGGGCCGACTCGCAGAAGTGACCGTGGCCCGTGCCGACGTCCAGCCAGTTCTTGGGAGTTGGCGCATGCGGGAGCAGGGACTGCGCGCGCTGCTCGTACATCTTGGTGCGGGCCGCGAACGTGTTGCCCAACTGCTTCTCGCCCAGGCCGTCGTAGAAGTCCCGGTAGTAGAACTCCAGTCCCGCCTCGCTGAGTCGGGGGTTCTGGAAGGTGTGCCGGCAGTCCTCGCAGCGGTCCAGGACGAATGTGCCCGGCTTGTGCTGGATCAGGTCCTTCGTGCGGAGACGGGTGCGCAGGCGGGGCGAGTCGCACCAGGGGCAGGTCTCGCGCCGGGGTGTGAAGAAGCGGTCCAGGCCCGCCGCCAAGTCGGCCTGGTAGGTGGGGCGCAGGGCCGCCACCTGGTCGTCGGGGCTCGGCGGTCGGGGGTCGTCCTCGTTGCTCACGGGGTCTCCTTCGGGGACACGGCGGCGGCCAACCGCTCCAGGTGCGTCGCCGCCGCGCCGGTGCCTCCGGCCGCGCGGAACGCCGTACGGATACGGCAGGCCGCGGCGCGGTGGTCGGGTTCGTGGAGTACGGCGTCGAGCGCCGCGCCCAGCTTGGGGGCGGTGACCCGGCCGAAGCGGACGCGGATGCCGGCGCCCGCGCCGGTGACCTGCCCCGCGATCACCGGCTGGTCGTCGCGGATGGGCGCCACGACGAGGGGGACGCCGTGCCACAGCGCCTCGCACACCGTGTTGTGCCCGGCGTGCGAGACGACCGCGTCCGCCCTTTCCAGGAGCGGGAGTTGGGGGATCGAGGGCAGGACGAGGAGGTCCTTGTCCTGCTCGTCCGGTGTGCCCAGCGCGCCTCCCGGATCCGCGATCACCGCCTGTACGCGGTCCGTTCGGGCCCGCAGCGCCGTCACGCACTCGGTGAGGAAACGGGCGCCCACATCGGTGTTGGCCGTGCCGAGGCTGACCAGGACCAGGGAGCGGGCCGGGTCCAGCCGGTCCCAGGGGAAGTCCGGCGCGGCCGGGCGGGGCGCGATCGACGGGCCGACCCAGCGGATCTGCCCGCCCTGCCGCGCCTCGGGGCCGACCAGTTCCGGGGTGCTGAACGCGAGTACCAGATGCGGCGAGAAACGGGGGTCGGCGGTGCCCGACGGGTCGCCGATGCCGGTGCGGAGTCGGTGCAGCAACTCGTCCAGCCAGAGGGCGACTTTGGGCATGCCCGCCAGGACGTCCGTGAACTCGGCCGACGTGGTGGCCGAGGTCGCCCACGGCACACCGAGGCGCTCGGCCACCAGGCCACCGGCCAGGGCCTGTTGGTCGGCGACGATCGCGTCGGGCTCGAACTCCGCGACGGCCGCGGTGACTCCGGGCGCCATCTGCTCGGCGAGCGGCGCGAGGAACGCCTCCCACAGGAACTTCAGCGCCTCGGGGCCACGGATGTCCGGTGGGCGGATGCCGTCGCCCGTGCCCGGGACCGGTCCTTCGCACGGGAACACCCGCGCGGACTCGCCTGCGAGCCGCCGTACGAGTTCGGGGTCCGTGCACGCCCACGCCAACTCGTGGCCGCGCGAGGTGAGTTCGGCCGCCACGGCCGCCGCCGGGTTGAGGTGGCCGACCAGTGGCGGGACGACGAACAGGAAACGGCTCACCGGGCAGCCACCTCGGCGGCAGCCGTGTTGCTCCGGATCAGGGAGAGGATGTGGCCGCCGACCGTGCCCGCCGCCTCGACCAGTACGGAGTGCTCGTGGCCGGGGACGACGACGGTCCGGCAGTCGGGGAGCACGGACTCCAGCCAGGGCGCGATCAGGGCCAGGTCCGAGTCGCCGCCGTAGATGCCGAGCACCGGGCAGTGCACCGAGCGGATCTGATCCTCCGTCAGCACGCGGCTGGCCGGGATGTCCTGGGAGAGGGAGGTCTCCCGGGCCAGACGGGCGGCGCCCTTCGCGAGGCGGGCCGTGTTGTGGCCGCGGTGCGCGCTGATCCAGGCGAGCGCGTCGTCCTCGTTGTGCGCCAGCTCGTGCAGGACGCGGCTCAGGATGCCGCCGAGTTTCGGTGCCCAGGCCGCGGTGGCCGGTTCCGACTCGATGAGGGAGACACTGGCGGCGCGCTCCGGATGGCGGGCCGCGTAGCCGAACGCGACTGTCCCGCCGTAGGAGTTGCCGACCAGATGGACCGGGCCGGTCACGCCGAGGCGGTCGAGCAGCGCCTCCAGGTCGTCGATGTTGTCGTCGAGGGTGTAGCCGGTGGCCGGGCGCCCGCTGCGGCCGTGGCCGCGCAGGTCGTACATGACGACGTCGACGCCGGCCAGCGCGAACGGCGGGGCGATGGTGAAGTAGTAGCTGGCCAGGCTGTCGGTGAGCAGGCCGTGCACCAACACCGCCGTAGCGGTGGGCCGGACGCTGTCGGGCGGGCTCATCCTCTGTACGTGCAAACGGAGTTGACCGGTGTCGACCATCGCCATGGCTCAGCCCGCCTCGGCTGCCTTGAGGCTCTGCACGACGTACTCCACGAGCCGGCCGACGGTGAGTTCGATGATCTCGTCGAACTCCATCCCGGCCAGGAACTCGGCGAAGTTGACCTTCGTGCCGTAGTGCTCCTGGAGCAGACCGGCGAGGGTCACCAGGTCGATGCTCTCCAGCTCCAGGTCGCGGTTGAAGGTCGTCGTCATGGTGATCTCGACGTCGTCGACGCCGTACTCGTCCTCCAGGAGGGCGGTCAGCATGCCGGTGAGGTCGGCGAGGACGCTGTCCTCGGTGGTGGGGGTCATCGGTCGTACTCCTCTTCGTGCGCGGGTCCCGTCGTCCAGGCCACGACGTAGGTCCTGTCCGGCAGGCCGGGGGGATTGCCGGCCGGTTCGTAGTGCACCGGGTAGGCGCGTTCCAGGCGTCCCGACACCAACAGCTGTGATCCGGCGACCACTTGGAAGACGGCGAAGTCGCGTGGGCGTCCTCGGAAGCCGGTGCCCTCCGCCTTGGCGACCGCTTCCTTCGCCGCCCAGAAGCGGGCGAACCACAGGGCCTCGGATTCGCCGGTGCTCTCCAACTGGACGCGCAGGAGGGCCAGTTCCTCCTCTCCCAGGGCGGTGGTGAGGGTGGTCGCGGGGCGTTCCACGACCTCCTCGATGTCGATCCCGGGGCCGGGACCGGGGACATGCGGCCGTACGATCGCGACCGCGGCCTCGGCGCGATGGGCCAGCGAGACGTCCAGCGGGGGCAGGGTCCGGCCGTGCAGTCCGGTGACGTAAGGGCGGCCCGACTCGTCGTTGTGGACCCGGATCTCCGCCGGATAGACGGGTCCCTCGCCGTGGCCCCACAGCCACTGCCGTACCGCGTCCTTCACCGCGATCCGGCCCAGCAGCCACTGTCGGCGACCGCGCGGCGGATGCTCGGCGTACTGCGAACGCTCCACCCTGCTCAGGGAGTTGCGCATGATGAGGTCGCGGGAGGCGAGGTCGGGCCAGCGCTCGTTCAGCAGGGTCCGGCCGCCGGGGCGGGCCTCCGAGAGGGTGTTGCGCTCCGGGAAGCGCTCGACCGGCCTGGTCTGCGGGTCGTTGTCGAAGCGCCGGTCCTGCCAGCCGGTCAGGTCCGCCCACACCTCGCCGTCGACCGTGAGCTGTACGTCGGCTTCGAGCGCGGTGTCGGTGAGTGAGGTGATCCGGACCAGGCACTCCACCTCGGTGCCGGGGCGCGGAGGGGGGCCGTGGAAACGCATCTCGCGCATGCCGACCGGGAAGACGACGGTGCGTTCCGTGCGGGTCGCCATGATCCAATAGCCCAGGATCTGGCCCACGTTGTCGAGCAGGGCGCCCGGCGCGGGGGGTGTGGTGATCGTGCCGCGTACGTGGTGGTCGCCGATCGCGGTGAGTTCGGTGACTCCCTGGAACGCCGGACCGTGGAACATCCAGCGCTCGTCGTAGAGATGGGACGCGGTGTGGTCGGGGGTGCGCTCGGTGCGGGGGTCCGGGCGGGGGTGGCGAGGGGGCGCGGTGGCGTGCGCGGGGGCCAACTCGACCACTGCGCGCGCGTGCGGGCCGAAGGAGACGGCGAGCCGGTCGGGGGTCTCGGCTACCACCCGCACCGGTACGTCCGCCGGCGGTGTCGCCGTCAGCCAGCGGTCGAAGCGCGCCTCGTGCACGGCGACCGCGCGCATACCGGGCGCGGCCCGTTCCGCCGCCTCGACGATGTGCTGGACGATCGTGGTGGCGGGGACCACCGGCCAACGGTCCGCCACGTCCGGCCAGTTGGGGCGTTGCGGGAAGAAGCAGTGGTCCATGAGGTAGGGCATGGACTCGGGGGAGACGTGGACCGTGGTCTGCCATTCCCTCGGGGGAGCGGGCGGTTGCTGGATCGGAGTGGGGATCGTTGCCGTGGTGCGACGGCTGCCGGCGGTGATGAGGTGGGCGGCCGTGTCGGCGGTGTCGCGCAGCAGGGCGTCCAACTCGGCGGCGACCGGGAAGTGTTCGGTGAGCGCGCCCAAAGGGGATGCCGTGGTGATCGGGTGGGGCGTGCGCAGCTCCGCCCGCAGCTTCACCAGGCTCGGTCCGTCGAGCGAGACGAGCGCCCCGTCCATGTCGAGCCGTACGGGCGGTCGCTCCCGCCGCAGGGGCGTCGTCGACTTCCCGGACGCGAGCCCGGCCGGATCGACCGTTCCGCCCGCCGCCCACAACGCCACGGCCACGCGCCGGAGTTGGGCCAGGCCGGAGCGGTGGGGCGAGTTGGCGGCCACCACCAGGTGGTCGCGTCCGCCGAGGGTCGCGTCGACGAGGGAGCCGAGCTGGCCGGTGCCGACCTGGACGAACGCGCGGTGGCCCGCGGCGTACATGGCTTCGACGAGTTGGCGGAAGCGGACGGGCTCCAGGAGGTGGCGGATGAAGAGTTCGCGGACCGCCTTCTCCTCCGAGGGGTACGGCGAGGCGGTCGTCCCCGACCAGAGGGGGACCGTCGGCGGGTGGAGGCGGAAGCGGTTCGTGGCCTCCTCGATCGGGCCGAGGTAGGGCCTCAACATCGGTGTGTGGAAGCCGGATTGGAACGGCAGCACCTGGCTGAGGACACCCTGCGCACGGAAGGACCGCACGAACTCGTCCACGGCCCTGTCCGGACCGCACACCATCGACTGGCCCGGCGCGTTGTCGTGGGAGAGAACGATCCCGGCGTCCGCCCACTCGGCGGCGAGCGCCGACAGCACGCGCTCGGCCGGGGCCCCGATCGCCCCGAAGGCCAGCCCCGGCACCGTCACCGAGTCGGGGTCGAACGACTCCATGAAGGCGCTGACCTCGTCCGCCGCGTACACCCCGGCGGCCGTCATCGCCGTCCACTCGCCGACACTGTGCCCCGCGACCGCGTCCGGGACCACCCCCATCCGGCGCAGCGCGGCGTCCAACAGCCGCCCCACGCCGACGACATCGAACCCGTGGCGGCCGACGTCCCCCACCTGCGCGGGAGTCGCGGAGCGGTTCTCGCGCAGTCCGAAGTGCGCGGCGACGTCCTCGACCCGGGGCGCGAAGTCGCCCTCCAGGCCAGGGAAGACGAACGCCAGCTTGCCTGTTCCGGGCCCGATCAACGGACTCGGCGTGAACCACACATCGCTACGGCCCTGCCACGCCCGCCCCTTGGCGACCGCCCGGCGGGCCAGCGCCAGCCGCTTGGCGTCCGGGGCGACGATGCCGAGCCGGGAGCGGCCGGACGCGGGAAGCGCGTGGCCTGCGGCAAGTACGGCGGAGTCGTCGGCGTCCAGCAGCGCGGCGAGAGCCTCGGGGCTGTCGGCGGCGAGCGTCAGCACATGTTCCGGTTCGTCGACGGAGGTTGTGCGGGTGGGGGTGCTTGCGCGTTCTGGTTGGTCGACGGAGGTTGTGCGGGTGGGGGTGCTTGCGCGTTCTGGTTGGTCGACGGAGGCTGTGCGGGCGGGGGTGCCTGCGCGTCCCGGTTGGTCCATGGAGGCTGTGCGGGCAGGGGCGCTTGCGCGGCCCGGTTCGTCGACGCGCACTGTCGTCGCACGTGATGCGCGCGCCCCCGGTGCCTCCTCCAGCACGACATGCGCGTTGATGCCGCCGAACCCGAACGCGTTGACCGCCGCCCGCCGCACCGGCTGTTCGGCGGTCGTCTCCCAGGGCGCCGCCTGCTCCAGCGGACGGAACCGGGTCGCCGCGAGCGCCGGATGCGGGTCGTCGCAGTGCAGCGTCGGCAGCAGCATGCCGTGGTGGACGGCGAGGGCGGCCTTGACCAGGCCGGCGACCCCGGCGGCCGGCATCGTGTGACCGATCATCGACTTCACCGAGCCGATAACCGCGCGGCCGTGGGAGGTGCCCGTGTCCCCGAACACCTCGGCCAGCGTGGCCAGTTCGGCCGCGTCACCGGCGGGCGTCGCCGTGCCGTGCGCTTCGAGGAGACCGATGGAATCGGGCAGCGCGGGATCCAGCCCCGCCGCCTGCCAGGCCTGGCGTACGGCGTGGGTCTGCCCGGTCGAGTCGGGGTTGACGAGACTCGCGGCACGGCCGTCGCTGGACACACCGGTGCCGCGGATGACGGCGTAGATACGGTCGCCGTCGCGTTCGGCGTCGGCGAGGCGCTTGAGGACGACGACTCCTGTGCCCTCGCCGATGAGGATGCCGTCGGCGTCGCGGTGGAAGGGGCGGATGCGCTGGCTCGGGGAGAGCGCGCGCAGTTGGGAGAACACGCTCCACAGCGTGATGTCGTGGCAGTGGTGGACGCCTCCGGCGAGCATCACGTCGCAGCGCCCGGCGGCGAGTTCGGTCACCGCCTGGTCGACGGCGATCAGCGAGGACGCGCAGGCCGCGTCCACGGTGTACGCCGGGCCGCGCAGGTCGAGGCGGTTGGCGACGCGGGACGCCGCGAGGTTGGGCACCAGGCCGATGACCGACTCGGGACTGTCGGGGCCGAGGCGGTCGGTGAACGCGCTGCGGATCCGGTCGAGTTGGCCGGGGTCCAGGTCGGGCAGCAACTCGCCCAGGGTGCGGACGAGTTGGCCCGCCGTACGGACCCGCTGGTCGAGGCGGACCAGGCCGGGGGTGAGATAGCCGCCCCGGCCGAGCACGACGCCGACGCGCTGCCGGTCGGGCAGGCGGGACTCGCCGCCCGCGTCGGCGAGGGCGGCGGCGGCCACGTGGAGGGCGATGAGCTGGTCGGGTTCGGTGCCGGGCACCGAGTTCGGCATGATGCCGAACCGGGTGACCTCGACCTCGGCCAGCCCGTCCACGAACCCTCCGCGCCGGCAGTACACCTGGTCGGCGACGGCCGGACCGCTCGCGGAGCCGGGCCGGTAGTAGTCCGCGTCCCAACGCCCGTCCGGTACTTCGCTGATGGCGTCCGTGCCGCCCAGCAGATTCCGCCAGTACGCGTCGAGGTCGGCGGCGCCGGGCAGCAGCACCGACATTCCCACGATGGCGACCGGCACTTGACGGTCCGTCATGTCACCAGCCCGACGCGGTGTAGACGACGGCTCCGGCCGACTCGTCGCCGAAGGCGAGTTCGCGCAGCAGGGCCGCGGTGCCCTCCTCGGGGTCGATCAGGCTGATGCCGCGCCGGGCGTACTCGCGTCCCAACTCCGGGGTGACCATCCCGTGGTGACCACCGGTGGGCGCCCACGGGCCCCAGTGCACGGTGAGTGCCCGGTGCCCGGTACGGGCGGACCAGGCGGCGCCCAGGCTTTCCAGGGCGTCGTTGGCGGCGGCGTAGTCGACCTGGCCGCGATTGCCGAGGACGGCCGAGATGGAGCCGAACAGGACGGCGAAAGAAGGGCCGTTGGGCAACTCCTCCAGGGCCGACAGCAGCGTCTCGGCGCCGTGCGTCTTCGTGCCGTAGACCCGCTGGAAGGACTCGGTGGTCTTCTCGGCGATCAGCCGGTCCTCGATGACCCCGGCCGCGTAGACGACACCGTCGAGGCGGCCGTGCTCGGCGTGGATCTCCTTCACCGCCTGGAGCGCCGCGTCCGGTTCGCGGAAGTCGACGGAGTGGTAGCGGGCCTGGCTGCCGAGTGCCGCGAGTTCGTCCAGCGTCGCGGTGATCTCCCGCTGGGCGAGCAGGAGTTCGGCGGTGCGGTTGATCTCGGCGGGGGTGAGTCCACCGCCCTTGGCCGCGAGGGCCGCGCGCAGTGCGGCCGGGGTGCGGGCGCCCGAGGTCGCCGGGTCCTCGGGTCCGGCCGGTGCGGCCGTCCTGCCCAGGAGTTCGATACGGCACCGGGAAGCCGCGGCGAGCGCGACGGCGAACTTCGCGGTGATGCCCCGCGCGCCGCCCACCAGCAGGACCACCGAGTCGCGGTCGAGCCCGATGGCGGAGGCTTCGGCGACCCCGTCGCCCGCCGGTCCGGCACCGTTGGTCGCGAGCGCGCCGAGCGGTGTCTCGACCAGGTCAAGTCCGTGCCGCCCGGCGGAAGTTCGCAGCACCACCGGCTCGTTGTCGGGTGCCAGCAGTTCGGCGATCAGCGCGTCGGCGACGGCGTCCGGTGCGGTGTCCGCCAGCTCGACGACCCGGGCGACGGTGTCCGGATACTCGCGGGCGACCGTGCGGAACAGGCCGTGCAACCCCGCCGATCCGCCGTCCGCCCTCTGCACCGCGAGGAGTTGGCGCGGGCCGCGTCGCAGGGCGGCCTGGAACACGGGGAACGCGTCGGGCAGCACCGGTGCCGACGCCGTGAGCGGGGCGAGATACAGGACGCCGTCGAACGGGCCGTCCTCGTCGGTGAGTTGGTGCTCGGGGTCGACGATCACCGCGTCGGCGCCGTGCGAGGTGAGCCGGGCCACCACCGCCTCCGAGCCGTCACCGTCGCCGTAGAGGACGAACCGTCGGCCGCTCAGCACGGACGCCGGGTCGGCCGGGTTGTCACCGTCCTGGTGCGCCAGCAGTACCGGGCGCAGTTGGAGCCGCTTGGGTGCGGCGCCGGTGACCTCGTCCTGCGGGGCGCTGTCGGCCGGTTGCGCGTCGGCTGCGGATTCCACGGCGGGCCCGGTCAGCCGTGCCGACAGCCAGCCCGTGACGGAGGCCGCCGTGCGGGCCTTCGCCAGGTCCTCCAACTCCGCGTCGTCGAGCGAGGCGATGTCCGCGCCGCCGCCGATGCCCAGGCGCTGGGCCAGTTCGCCGGCGATCTCGGCCCGCTTGATGGAGTCGATGCTGAGGTCCGCCTCCAGGTCGAGGTCGGGCTCGATCATGTCGACGGGATAGCCGGTGCGTTCGCTGATGATCTCCAGGACGACCCGCAGCACGTCGGCCTCGGTGACGGCCTCGGGAGCCGACTCGGCCTGGAGGAAGGGCTGTTGGGTGACCGGGGTCTCGACGGCGGCCGGCAGGGCGGGCAGCTGCGGGAGTGCCTCGACGGCGGCCGGCGCCGGCGCGGGAACCCAGGTCCCCTGGGGCACCGTCCCCTGCACCGCGCCGAAGTACGTCAGCAGTACATCCCGTTGCGCGGCCACCATCTCCCGGCTGGTGCGCAGGAATTCGGAGATCAGCGCGTCCCTGTTCACCTCGACGGGGACACCGGCCGCATCGCTGTCGGGGTTTGTCGTCACAGTCGTCTCCACAACGCGTCGGGCCGGTGCGAGGGCACCGGGCAGGAGCGCTCCGGCGGCGGTACGGACCAGTTGTCCGTCGACCGTCCAGCCGGGTCGCGAGGGCACGGGAGTCCGGGCCGCGTCGACGGCGTCGCGCCCGTTGAACAGCCATCCGGTACGCACCGGCAGCCCCGCGACGGCCAGTTGGGCCAGCGCGTCGAGCCAGCCGCGCAGCCCGCTGTCCTGCCGGGGCTCGCACGCGACCGTGCGGTGCGGGCGGTCGCCGAGGATCTGGTCGACCAGCCGGGTGAGCACGGAGCCGGGACCGGCCTCGACGAACACCCGCGCCCCCGCCTCGTACATGGCCTCGATCTGGGCGACGAAGCCCACCGGTGCGCCTATCTGCGCGGCCAGTTCGGCCCGGACCGCGTCGGCGTCCTCGCCGTACGGGGCCGCCGTGCGGTTGGACCACACCGGGAACTCGGGAGTGAGCACCGGCTGTTGAGCGAGGGCCTGCGCGAACCGTTCGCCCGCCCCCGCCACCAGCGGGCTGTGGAAGGCACAGGCGACGGGGATGCGCTTCGCGCCCAGACCGGCGTCGCGCAGCAGCCGTACGGCCGCGGTGACGGCCTCCGTCGGACCCGAAATCACGGTCTGGCGAGGGGAGTTGTGGTTGGCGACGACCACCGAGTCCGGTGCGCCCGCCGTCTTCAGGGCCTGCTCGACGTCCTCGGCGCCGGCCGCCACCGCGGCCATGGTTCCCGGGTCGTCCGCGCCGGTGGCTTCGAGGATCGCCGCCGCGCGTTCGGCGCTCAGCTCCAGCAGCGCCTCCGGCGCGATCGCGCCCGCCGCGCACAGGGCGACCAGCTCGCCGTAACTGTGCCCGGCCGCCATGTCGGGCCGCACACCGGCCTCGGTGAGCAGGGCATGGGCGGCGAGCCCGGCGATGCCCAGCGCGGGCTGCGCGACCCGGGTGTCGGTCAGACCGGCCTGCTGGCGGTCGCGGGCGGTGTCGTCGAAGGCGGCGGGCGGATAGAGCGCGTCGGCGTGGTCACGGCCCAGGTGCAGATAGTGCTGCAGCTCGGGGAACGCGATGAACACGTCGGCGAGCATGCCGGGCCGCTGACTGCCCTGGCCGGGGAAGAGGAAGGCGACCTTGCCCATGTCCCCGTCCGGGTCCGCCACATGGATTCCCCCGGCGGGATCGTGCTCGCCGTCGAGCGCCCGCCGCAGGTGCCCCACCAGCCCCTCGGCGTCCGTGGCCACGACGGCCACCTGCACCGGCTCGTGCCGGGCGTCCGAGCGCCGGGACGCGCTGAGGGCGAGATCGCGCAGCTTCCAGCAGCCCGCCTCCGCGAGTTTCAGGATCTCCTCGATGCCCCTGCGTGCCGCCGCCCGGTCCGCTCCCCGGAAGGTGAACAGTTCGGCGGGCCACGCGTCCAGGCCGTGTGCGGGCGGTACGGCGTCGCCGTAGGCCCGGATCACCGTATGGAAGTTGGTGCCGCCGAAGCCGAACGCGCTGAGTCCCGCGACGCGTTCCCCGGCGGGAGCCGCCCAGGGGCGGGGCCGCGCGTGGAAGACGAAGGGGCTGCTGTCCTCCTTCCACGCCGAGTTGGGCCGCTTCATGTGCAGGGTGGGCGGCTTTACCCCGGTGTAGAGGGACAGCACGGTCTTGATCAGACCGGCGAGTCCGGCGGCGCATTTCGTGTGCCCGATCTGCGACTTGACCGAACCGAGCGCACAACTGCCGTTCGCCGCACCGGACTCGGTGAACACCGCGCTGAGGATGGAGAGTTCGGTGCGGTCGCCGACGACCGTCCCGGTGCCGTGCGCCTCGACCAGACCGACCTCGGCGGGGGAGACGCCCGCGTTGCGGTACGCCCGCTCCAGCGCGGCCCGTTGGCCCTCCGGCCGGGGTGCCGTCAGGCCCAGTGAGCGGCCGTCGCTGGAGCTGCCGACTCCCTTGATGACACCGTAGATCCGGTCGCCGTCCCGCTCCGCGTCCGCGAGCCGCTTGAGGACCACGCAGGCGACGCCCTCGCCGAGCGCGATGCCGTCCGCCGAGTCGTCGAAGGCGCGGGAGCGGCCGGTGGGGGACAGGGCGTGCACGGAGGCGAAGAGGACGTAGTCGTTGATGCCGTTGTGGAGGTCGGCGCCCCCGCACAGCACGACGTCGCTGGTGCCGCCCACGAGTTCCTTGCAGGCGACGTCCACGGCGGCCAGCGAGGACGCGCAGGCCGCGTCGACCGTGTAGTTGGCGCCGCCGAGGTCGAGCCGGTTGGCGATGCGGCCCGAGATGACGTTGGAGAGCATGCCGGGGAAGGAGTCCTCGGTGAGCGTGGGGAGTTGCTCCTCGACGCCCTGCGGGATCCTGCCGTAGTAGGAGGGCAGTACGGCGCGCAGGGTCGTCGCGTTGGAGAGGTCGCTGCCCGCCTCCGCGCCGAACACCACGGAGGTCCGCGAGCGGTCGAACTCCCGCCCCCGGTCGCCGTATCCGGCGTCCTCCAGCGAACGCCGGGCGGCCTCCAGGGCCAGCAGCTGCACCGGTTCGATGCTGCCCAGGGAGGCCGGCGGGATGCCGTAGCGCAGCGGGTCGAAGGGGATGCGCGGCAGGAAGCCGCCCCACTTCGACGGGGTGGCGCCGGCACTGTCGGCGGAGGGCGCGTAGTGCACGGCGGGGTCCCAGCGGTCGGACGGGACTTCGCCCACCGCGTCGCGTGCGCCGAGGATGTTCGCCCAGAACGTGGGGAGGTCGGGGGCCTCCGGGAACATGCACGCCATGCCGATGACAGCGATGTCCAGGGGAGCGGGCGCGTCCGGTGCGGCGTTCTCCTCGACTCCCAGGCGGGCGCGGGCGGTTCGCGCGCTGTCGGCCAGGAAGTCGGCGGCCTCCTCGGTCACCGAGCGGTGCAGGGCGTCGATCGTGGTGGTCGCCGTCCGCAGCACGGCGACCTCGCCGGCCATGAACATCCCCTCGGCGAGCTGGCGTTGCTCGTCCACCGCGGTCAGCGCCCCGGCGTCGTCCCGCTCGACGCCCTTGCTGGCGATGCGCAGCCGGCCGACGTTGAGCCGCTCCAGCCGCTCCCAGATCTGCCGGTCGGGCACGCCCTGCTCGCGCAACTCGTCTTCGAACGCGAGGTAGTTGTCGCTGAACGGGCTCGGTACACAGCGGGTGGCGTGGCCCGGCGCGGTCTCCAGGAGTGCGGTCCGCGTGGCGCGTACGACCTGGTCCTGGAAGAGCGGCTGGACCGCCCCGCACGTCACCGCTTCCTCGGTGAACAGGTAGGCCGTGCCCATCAGTACGCCCACGGCGGCGCCGCGCGCGGTGAGCGGCGCGGCGAGCGCGGCCACCATCGCCGCCGAGCGCTCGTCGTGGACGCCGCCCGCGAAGAACACCTCGACACGTTCCGCCGTGGCCGGCTCGGCCTTCGCCAAGAAGTCGTCCAGGACGGCGAGTTGGGCCTCCCACAGCGGGAAGCTGCCGCGTGGTCCGACATGGCCCCCGCACTCGGAGCCCTCGAACACGAACCTGCGCACTCCCGCGTCCAGGAACTGCCGCAGCAGCCCGGGGGAAGGCACATGCAGGAAGGTGGAGATGCCGGCCCGCTCCAACGCCTCGGCCTGGGAGGGCCGTCCGCCCGCGATGATCGCGTGCGTGGGCCGCAGTTCCCGTACGGCTTCGAGCTGGGCGTTGCGCAGTTCCTCGGGGGCGAAGCCCAACACCCCTACGCCCCAGGGCCGTTCGCCCACGGTGGCCCGGGTCTCGGCGAGCACCGCGCGCGACTGTTCGCCGCTCGACAGGGCCAGCGCGACGAACGGCAGGGCGCCACCGGCCGCGACGGCCGCGGCGAACTCCGCCTGGTCGCTCACCCGGGTCATCGGGCCCTGGGCGATGGGGAACCGGGTACCGAGCGCCTCGCTCATCGGGGAACCGGCGCGCAGCGCTTCGGCGGGACCTTCGTCCCGTATGGATTCCCGTACGGACTCCCGTATGGCGGCGGTCAGTTCGCGTACGGTCCGGCCCGTGTCGCCCCAGCGTTCGGCGAACCGCGCGGCGAGGAAACCGTCCTGGCCCACCGGGAGCAGCTGGGTGCGCGGGTCGCGGGCGCCGAGCAGTTCGGGCACCCGGTCGGCGGGCACGCGCGGGGCGTCCGGGCCGCGCCGGAGGAGCACCCGGTGACCTGCCACCACCGTGGTCTCGGAGCCGTCCATCGAGCGCAGGGCCGCGGCGGCGGCCTCCGGCAGGCCCGACTCGGCGAGCAGTGCCAACTGGCTGTCGAGGACTACCCCGGCCGCGCCACCGGCGACCACGGCAGCCGCTGTACGGGGGCCGATGCCGCCGCAGGCCCAGACCGGGACGTCCACACCGGGCGCGGCGAGCAGCCGCTGGAGCAGCACGAAGGTGCTCAGCTCGCCCACCCGGCCGCCGCTCTCGGCGCCCCTGGCGATCAGCCCGTGCGCACCGGCGCGGACCGCCGTCAGCGCCTGGTCCAGGTCGGTGACCTCCACCAGCACCCGGTGCGCGGCGGCCACCTCGCCGACCTGCCACGGGGCGTCCACGGCGAGGACGACGGTGTGGGGGGTGTCGCCTCCGCCCGTCGTGAGGTCCCCGGGGGTGATCCGGCAGCGGGCCGCGACCCGTACCCCGAAAGGGCCGGGGGCCCAGCGTCGGACACGCGCCAGGGCCTCCCTCGATCTTCGGTCGCCCATTCCCAGGTCGAGAACACCGAGCCCGCCGGCGCGGCTGACGGCCGCCGTGAGTCGGGCATCCGGTTCATGGAACGGGGTGATTCCAATGATCATGTCTTCGGCGCGCGCGACAGACGTCATGATTCTCCGAATAAACGGTGAAACTGCACGGTGGGGGATTTCGGCCGGGGGCGCCGAATGTAATCGCAGAGACGCGAGATGGCAGGTTGAAAGCTAGCCCCACTGTTACTCGCGGGTCAACAACGCCAAGGTAAGCAACAGGTTGAGGGAAGTGATCCGGCCAGCCGGAAGCGGCCCCCAAACAACCGAAAACCCTGCCAATTTCCTTCAGAGGGCACGCCATTCGGACCGCAGTGGCGCAAGCGGTCCAAAAGCCCCCGGTATTCATCCGGGGCTCACGGTCCCGAAACATCGCCGACGGCGTGACGGAATTATGTAAACGTTGGGTGTCGATGCCCCCTCGCATAAGCCGCGCTAGGTTGGCACCCATGAGCACACCGCGGGACCTGATGATCGTCGCCATGGATGTCGCACCCGACCGCCCCGTCGAGACGGGTGATCTTTCGCTCGCGCTCGCCGGAGCGGAGGTGATCGACCTCATCGCCGCCGAAGCCGTAGCGCTGGACGGCGACCTGATCGTGCCGAACTCCCAAGTACCCCTGGAGGACGGTCTGTTGAACGAGGCGTCGGCCTCGCTCGTACGGGAGACGCCGTACGAGTCGGTCGAGGACTGGCTGTGGCGGCGCGGGCGCGGCCTGTCCTCGGACTACCTCGCCGCGCTGGAGAAGGAGGGGCTTGTCGCCCGGCAGCGCGGGCGCTGGATCCCGGTCCGCACCGGCCGCACCGCCCTGGTCGACTCGCCGGCCCGCAGCCGGGCGGCGGCGCGCTGGGCCGAGCGCGAGCCCGTCCTCGCCCAGCTCGCCGCGGCGGCGGGGATCGGCGAGGTGTCGGACGAGGAGTCCGCGCAGGTCACCGACGAGTCGCTGGACACCGTCCTCGCCGTCGTCCACGACGCGGTGACGGAACTGGAGGCCGTACGGCAGCGCAAGACCGTCGAGGACGCGGCCTACGACAACGTGTGGCGCGGTATGTGACGGTAGCGGCCTCGCGGCTTCGGGGCGCGACAACTGCCGAGAAAGTAGAGCCAGTTGATGGTCCTGAGCCTCAGGTGACGCCACGTCAGCCATGGTAGCCACAAGCCCCGCGCCGGGCCTAGGCCGCAGGCGCCCTCAGTGGAATCGTCACCGTGAACACCGTCGTGCCGGGCTCGGTCGTCAACTCCACGGTGCCGCCGTGCGCCTTCGCCAGGGAGCGGGCCACCGCGAGGCCGAGCCCGCTGCCGCCCCGGTCGCGGCTGCGGGCCTTGTCGACCCGGTAGAAGCGGTCGAAGACCTGGTCGCGGTCGGCCTCGGGGATGCCGGGGCCCGTGTCGGCCACCCGGACCGACGCCGTGCCGGCGGCGACCGAGACCGTCACCGTCACCCGGGTGCCGGGCGGGGTGTGCACGGCCGCGTTGGTCAGGAGGTTGTCCAGGACCTGCCGGATACGGACCGGGTCGACGCGCAGCCGTACCGGCGACGGCGGAACCGTCACCGCCAGGGGGCGGTCCGGATGCGCGGCGCGGAAGGCGTCGGCCGCCTGGTGGACCAGCTCCACCAGGTCCGCGTCCTCCGGCCGCAGCGGGGTCTCCACATCGGCCGCGTCGAGCCGCGCGAGCAGCAGCAGATCGTCGAGGAGCACACCCATCCGGGCGGCCTCGGCGCGCAGCCGGGCCAGGTGCTTGTCCCGCTCCTCGGGCACGTTCGCCGCCGCGTACTGGAACAGGTCCGCGTAGCCGCGCACCGACATCAGCGGGGTCCGCAGCTCGTGCGAGGCGTCCGCGACGAACCGGCGCAGCCGCTGCTCCGCCTCCGCGCGCACCGCGAGGGAGTCGTCGATGTGCTCCAGCATCGTGTTGAACGCGGTGCGCAGCTCCTCCACCTCGGGCCCGCCGTCACGGTTCTCCGCGCGCAGCGGGAGCCGGGCCGCCGAGTCGGTCAGGTCGTGCGAGGCGATGCCGTGCGCGGTGTGCGCCATGTCGCTCAGCGGCTGCAGCCCGCGCCGCAGCAGTCTGCGGCCGAGTATCACCAGCGCCAGCAGGGCGAGACCGAAGGCGACGACCTGGATGATCACCAGCTGCCGTACCGTGCCGTCGATGGCGTCCATCGGGGCGCCGCTGACCAGCACCACCCCGCGCTCGACCTCGCAGCCGCGCAGCCGGTACTCGCCCTCGCCGCTGAGATCACTCGTGCTCAGGACCTCGGTGCCCTTGGCGATCTGCGCCTCGGCCACGGCGGTGAGGTCGCCGATGTCCGACGGCAGGTCCGAGCTCTCCTCGGGCTTGCGGAGCACCGGGGTGCCGTTCTTGACGTCGTACACGGCGTAGTACCAGCGGTAGTACTTCTTGCCCTGGAGGGTGCCGTTCTCCGCGATCGACTTGGACTGGGCGACCTGGGCGAGCCCGAGCTGGTCGTCGAGCTGGTTCGACAGATAGTCCCGCATGTAGGTCGTCAGGGCGGTGCCGACGACGGCGAACGCCACCAGGGCCAGCGCCCCCAGCCCCAGCGCCAGCCGGGTGCCGAGCCGCAGCCGCCGGTACGTCCGGCGCAGCCGGGCGATCACTCGGCCGCCTGCCGGATCACGTACCCGAAGCCGCGCACGGTGTGGATCAGCGGATCGTGCCCCTCGTCGAGCTTGCGGCGCAGCCGGCTCACCACCAGTTCCACCACATTCGAGCGGCCACCGAAGCCGTACTCCCACACATGGTCGAGGATCTGCGCCTTGGTGAGCACGGTCGGCGACTTGCGCATCAGATAGCGCAGCACCTCGTACTCGGTCGGGGTGAGCGTCAGGAGGCGGTCGGCGCGGCGCACCTCCCGCGTGTCCTCGTCCATCGTCAGGTCCGCGACCCGCAGCACGGAGCGCGGGAAACCGGGCCCGGCGCTGCGCCGCAGCACGGTCCGCAGCCGGGCCATCAGCTCCTCCACCGCGAACGGCTTGACCAGGTAGTCGTCACCGCCCCGCGTCAGCCCCGCCACCCGGTCCGCGACCGCGTCCCGCGCCGTGAGGAACACCACGGGCACCATCGTCCCCGACCGCCGCAGCCGGTCCAGCACACCGAAGCCGTCGAGGCCGGGCAGCATCAGGTCGAGCACCACGATGTCCGGCGCGAACTCGGCGGCCACGGTCAGCGCCTCCTCACCGGAGTACGCGCACGCGGCCTCCCAGCCCTCGTACCGGGCGACCGTCGCGACGAGGTCGGCGATCGGCGGGTCGTCGTCCACGACGAGGAGTCGTACTTTTTCCACCTGCTCATAGTGCTTCACGCGCCGATCGGCGCCAGACCCGCGGCACCGCCACACCCACATCGATAGCCACTTGAAAGTTGTCCGACAGGAAAACGACAGCCCCGCAAGGTGAAGCTCGAATCCCAGGACCCGATCAAGGAGCTGCCGTCCGTGACGACCGTCCAATCACCCCCTGCGCCCCCCACGGCGATACGCCCCAGGGTGGTGGCCCGCACCGGCCTGTACGCCGTGCTGGCCGCGAACGTCGCCGTGGTGACCGTCTTCTTCGCCCAGGCCGGATTCGCCTCCAACGCGCTCATCGTCATCGGCCGCCTCCTCGGCCTCTACGGCGCGCTCGTCATGGCCTTCCAGCTGCTGCTGGTGGCCCGCCTGCCCTGGCTCGACCGCCGCATCGGCATGGACCGGCTGACCTCATGGCACCGCTGGACCGGCTTCGCGCTGCTCTGGACGCTGCTCGGGCACCTCGTGTTCATCGCCTTCGGCTACGCCCAGGGCACCGACACCGGCCCGGTCGGCGAGGTCGTCGACCTGGCCGAGACCACCGAGGGCATCCTGCGCGCGCTCGTCGCCTTCGCCCTGATCCTCGTCATCGGCGCGACCTCCGCCCGCTACGCCCGGCGCCGCCTCGCCTACGAGACCTGGCACTTCATCCACCTCTACACCTACGTCGCGGTCGTCCTCGCCTTCACCCACCAGGTCGCGGTCGGTACGACCTTCACCGCGTCCTCCGCCGCGAAGACGTACTGGTACGCCGTCTGGGGCGTCGCCCTCGGCTCGGTGGCCCTGGGCCGCCTGGTCCTGCCCCTGTGGCGCAACCTCCGCCACCAGTTCCGGGTCTCGGCGGTCGTCCCCGAGTCCGACAACGTCGTCTCGATCCACATCACGGGCCGCGACCTCCACCAACTCCCCGCCCAGGCGGGCCAGTTCTTCCTCTGGCGCTTCCTCACCAAGGACCGCTGGTGGCAGGCCAACCCCTTCTCCCTCTCGGCCGCCCCCGACGGCACCGGCCTCCGCCTCACCGCCAAGACGGCCGGCGACGGCACGGCGGCCCTGCGCCACCTCAAGGTCGGCACCCGCGTCTTCGCCGAGGGCCCCTACGGCGCCTTCACCACCCTGCACCGCAGGAAGACCGAGTCGCTGCTCATCGCCGGCGGCGTCGGCGTCACCCCGATCCGCGCCCTGCTGGAGGACCTGGAGGGCCACGCGGTCGTCCTCTACCGCGTCTCCGCTGAACGCGACGCCGTCCTCTACGACGAGCTGGTCGAGCTGGCCCGCGCCAAGGGCGCCGAACTGCACCTGGTCACCGGCCCGCCCGTCCCCGACAAGCTGGCCCCGGGCGAACTGGCCCGGCTGGTACCGGACATCGCCGACCGGGACGTCTTCCTGTGCGGACCGCCGCCGATGATGAACGCGGTGCTGCGCACCCTCGGCGACATGGGCGTGCCCAAGCAGCAGATCCACTTCGAACGCTTCAGCCTGGCGGGATGAGAGACATATCGTGAAGCGAGTCATACCTGTCCTGGTGCTGTCCGTCGCGGGCCTGATCCCCGTGTGGCGCTACGAGCCGTCCATCGGAACGACCACCACGACGACTACGGAGTCGGTCGCGACACCCACTCCGACCCCTACGGCCACCTCGTCGTCCTCCTCGTCGGCGTCCCCCTCCTCGTCGGCCGCCGCCTCCGCGAAGAAGGTCGTCCAGGGCACCGCGATCAACACCGACAAGGGCACCGTGCAGGTGCGGGTGACCTTCGAGGGCGACAAGATCAGTGCCGTGAGCATGCTCCAGCAGCCGGACCACCCGCAGACCAAGGCGGCCGTTCCGGTGCTGATCGAGGAGACCCTCAAGGCGCAGAGCGCGAAGATCGACACGGTGTCCGGCGCCACGATCACCAGCGACGCCTACGTCCAGTCGCTCCAGGCCGCGATCGACGCCAAGGGCGCGTGAGATGCGGCGAGTCGAGCACGTGATGGGGTTCCCGGTGTCGTTGCGGGCCGACGACGAGGGCATCGGGGACGAGGCGGCGGACGCGCTGTTCGCGTGGCTGCGCGAGGTCGACGCCCGCTTCAGCCCGTTCCGCCCGGACAGCGAGGTCTGCCGCTACGACCGCGGTGAGCTGCAACTCCCGGACCTCAGCGCGGACTTGACCGAGGTCCTCGACCTCTGTGAGCAGTACCGGATCGCGACCGGCGGCGCCTTCGACGTCCGCCTGCCCGGCCGGCCCCTCGACCCCTGCGCGGTCGTCAAGGGCTGGTCGGTGCAGCGGGCGGCGGAACTCCTCACCGCCGCCGGCGCCCGGCGTTTCATCCTCAACGCCGGCGGCGACGTGGTCGTGGCCGGCGGTCCGTGGCGGGTCGGCGTACGGCACCCCGAGCACGCCGACCAGCTGTGCACGGTACTGGAGTTGACCGACGGGGCGGTGGCGACCTCCGCGCGCTACGAGCGCGGCGACCACATCGTCGACGGCCGCACCGGCACTCCCGCGACCGGACTGCTCAGCGTCTCCGTCGTCGCCGCCTCTCTCACCGAGGCCGACGCCACGGCGACCGCGGCCTTCGCGATGGGCCCCGAGGGCGTCGACTGGGCCGCCGCCCGCCCCGGCTGCGAGGTGTTCGCGGTCGACGCCGACCGACGGGTCCGCCGTACGCCGGGATTCCCGGTCGCGACGGTGGCGGCCTAGCGACTCTCCCGCATCCACGACAAGCGGAAGGGCCGCCGGGTTACCGGCGGCCCTTCCTGTCGGGACATGTGGCTCAGGGAGTGGATCAGCTGACGTCGGACGCGTCCAGACGGTACAGGCCGCTGTAGGCGGAGACCGCCGTGCCGTGGGCCTTGACCCAGGTCGTGATCTCGGAGTTGGTGCCCTGGCCGCCGGTGCTGCTGACCATGATGTAGTGGAGCTTGCCCGACTTGACCAGGCTCTTGAGCTTGGCGAGCGTCATGGCGTTGTCGCTGCCGGACCAGCCGCCCATGGAGATCACCGGCTGCCCCGACTCCAGGATGATCGAGGACGCCGTCTGGTCGGTGGACACCGCCAGCAGCCAAGTGGCGCCGTCCTGGTGCTTCTTGAGGTACGTGATCATCGCGGACGAGACCTGCGTACCGCCGCCCGTACCGCCACCGCCGGCCTGCCGCGTACCGGACTCGGACGTGGACTCGCCGGTCGAGGAGCTGCTGCTGCCCGTACCCGAGGGGGCCGTGCCACCGGACGGCGGCGTGCCCATCTTGCCGGTACCCGAACCGCTGGGCTTCGTACCGGACTTGGCGCCGCTCGGCGCGCCGCCCATGCCGCCGCCGCCACCCATACCGCCACCCGTGCTGGGACCGGCCGTCGGGTTGGTGCCGTTGGTGGAGGAGGTCGCCGCCGAGACCGAGTAGGCCGCGGGGCCGGCGAGGAGGGCGACGACCGCGGCGAGGGCCGCGAAGCCCATCAGGCGGTGGCGCCGGGTGAACCGGCCGACCAGCAGGCCGAGTACGGAGGCGATGCCCGCCACGGCGACCACGATCTCCGCGACCGTGTACACCGTGCCGGAGCCGGAGACGCGCTGGAGCAGGACGACCGCCCAGACGGAGCTGGCCGCGATGGCGACCGGCAGTACCCAGGCCCACTTCGCCGCCGCGCCCTCACGGAAGGCGCGGTACAGCTGCACTCCGCCCGCACCGGCCAGGGCCGCGATACCGGGTGCCATGGCGGTGACGTAGTACGGGTGGAAGGTGCCCTCGGCGAGCGAGAAGGTCAGGAAGTGGAGGACGAACCAGCCGCCCCAGAGCATGAGCGCCGCCCGCTTGGCGTCGGTGCGGGGAGCGCGGCCCCGCAGGACCAGGCCGCCGATGAGCGCGATCGCCGCGAAGGGGATCAGCCAGGAGATCTGGCCGCCCATGATCTCGTTGAACATCCGGTACAGGCCCGAACTGCCGCCGAACGAAGCCCCGTTGCCCTGCGAGCCGACCGACGAACTGGCGCCGAAGATACGGCCGAAGCCGTTGTAGCCGATGACCAGGTCCCACACCGTGTTGTCGGTCGAGCCGCCGATGTAGGGGCGGGAGGACGCGGGGATCAGGTCGACGATCACCATCCACCAGGCGCTGGAGACGACCAGCGCGACGGTGGCGACGGCGAGGTTGCGGATCCGCTTGCCGAGCGAGGCGTTGGCGGCCCAGAGGTAGACGAGGAAGAACGCGGGCAGGACGACGTACGCCTGCATCATCTTGGTGTTGAACGCGAAGCCGATCGCGACCGCCGACCACACCAGCGGCATCAACTTCCCGTTGCGCACGGCCTTCAGGAGGGCCACCGCGCCGAGCATCATCAGCAGGACGAGGATCGGGTCCGGGTTGGTGTCACGGGTGATGGCGACCGTGATCGGGGTGAGGGTGAGGACCACCGCCGAGATCGTGCCCGCGACCGCGCCGAATTCCCGCTTGACGCTCCGGTACAGCAGGGCCACCGAGCCGGTGCCGGCCGCGACCATCGGGAGCATCAACTGCCAGGTGCCGTAACCGAATACGCGGGCGGAGAGGCCCATCACCCAGAGCGCGAACGGCGGTTTGTCGACCGTGATGAAGCTGCCGGAGTCGAGCGCGCCGAAGAAGAACGCCTTCCAGCTCTTGGTACCGCTGTAGACGGCGGCGTCGTAGAAGGTGTTGCCGGTGATCGAGGTCAGGTTCCAGGCGTAGAGCGCCGTGGCGAGGAGCAGGATGCCCCACAGGACGGGCCGGGCCCAGCGCGGGTCGTCCTCCGGGCCCGTGAAGAGCCTTCTGGCACGGGAGTTGAGGCCGCCGTCGGCGGGCGGGCCCGCGCGGTGCGAGCGGCGGGCGCTCTCCTGACCGGGGGGCGGGGCGAGGGTCGTCATGACGCGTACTCCAGGTGTTCCGCGGAAGTGGCGGGTGCCCCGACGGGCAGGACAGGGGTGGTGGTGCGGGTGCGGTGGGGTACGGCGGCGATGCGGGCGCGGCCGGTGATCGTCCGCTTGAACATGCGGCGCATGCCCTTGAGGTCGTCGAGGGCGGTACGGACGATGTCGACGCGGCTGTCGGGGTCGTCGATCCAGTCGACCGGGACCTCGTGGATACGGAGTCTGTTGCGCTGGGCGAGGACCAGCAGTTCGGTGTCGAAGAACCAGGCGGTGTCCTCGATGTGCGGGGCGAGCGCCCGGAACACCTCGGTGCGCACGGCCTTGAAGCCGCACTGCGCGTCCGAGAAGCGGGCCGCGAGGCCTGCCTTGAGGAGGAGGTTGTAGGAGCGGGAGATGAACTCCCGCTTGGCGCCGCGCCGGACGGCCGACTGCCGGTGCAGACGGCTGCCGATGGCCACGTCGCTGTGGCCGGACAGGAGCGGGGCGACCAGGGGCAGGAAGCCTTCGAGACCGGTGGACAGGTCGACGTCCATGTACGCGACGACGTCCGCCTCGGACGCGCTCCACACCTGCTTCAGCGCGCGGCCCCGGCCCTTGGCGTCGAGGTGCACGGCGTGCACGTGCGGCAGCCGCTGGGTGAGGTCGAGCGCCTCCTGCCAGGTGCCGTCGGTGCTCGCGTTGTCCGCCACGGTGATCGTGAACGGGAACGGGAAGGACGTTTCGAGGTATGCGTGGAGACGGCCGACACTGTCGGCGAGGACGTGCGCCTCGTTGTACACCGGCACCACGACCTCGACCGACCGCTGCCGGACGCCTCCCGCGTTCTGTTCGTTCATGACGGTGACTTTCCGGTCCCCGTCTGTGGCGTTGCTGAGCCTTCACTGAGCGGCCGATGAGAATCAGCGGACTCACAGGTTGCGCACAGCGCTCTCAGGCCGCACCCCAATGCTCCGCCCCGGAAAGGCGGTTCAGGCACGCCGCTTCAGATGGGCTGCGGCTCGAAGTCCCAACCGGGTGGCTCCTCCGCTCCCGTCGACAGCGCGTCCTCACAGGCCCGTACGAGCGGATGGCCGTCGCCCACGGCCCGGCGGGCCCGCGACAGGGTGTCCCGGCGCAGTGCGGCCGCCTCGTCCGGCCGCCCCGACAGCCGGCGGACCGCCGCCGCGTTCAGGGCGCAGCCCAGGGTCCACGGGTGGTCGTCGCCCACGGCGTTCGTCATGCCCCGCAGCGCCTGCTCGATCAGCCGCGCACCGGCGGCCCGGTCGCCGCCGAGCCACAGCAGCAGGCCCCGGTTGCCCAGGACACCCACCGTGTACGGGTGGTCGTCGCCGAGCAGATGCCGGTAGCCGTCGGCCACCGTGTCCGTCAGCTCGGCGGACTCGGTGAGATCGCCGTGCGCGCGCAGGAAGGAGGCGTGGTCGGCCTGGACCATCAGGGTCATCGGATGCCGGACGCCCTGGAGGTTCCGGCACCGCTCGACCAGGCCGCGCAGTAGGTCGGCGGCGGCCGGGACGTCGCCCGAACGACGCAGGCACAGGGCCTGGTTGTGCAGGGCGGCCAGGGTCTGCGGATGGTGGTCGCCCATGGTCTGCCGGTGCAGCCCGGAGTTGGTCTCCTGGAGCGCGGCGGCGTCCCGGTGGCGGCCCAGGAGGCGCAGCGAGCGGGCGTAGGTGAGGCCGCTGAGGAGGGTGGCCTGGTGGTGCGGTCCGAGTGACTGCTGGCGCAGGCCCAGGAGTTGGGCGTGCACGTCGGCCGCCTCCTGGTAGCGGCCCAGGAGGCCGAGGGCGACACCGAGGTTGTTGAGGCAGGCCTGGGTGCGGTGGGCCTCCGGTCCGTCGAGGACGTCGTAGGCCCGCCAGACCTCCTCGAAGAGCTGGTGCGCCTCCCTGAAGAGGCCGAGCGCCATCAGGGAGCCGCCCAGGCCCGCCTCGGCCCGCAGCAGGTCGAGGTCGTCGGAGGGCCGCTCCTCGGCGAGTTGCTCGACGACGGACCGGCCGACGGCCTCGGCCTCGCGGTAACGGCCGCAGCGGCGCAGCATGTTGGCGTGCTGGTGCACCAGCACGAGCATGGACGGATGGGTGGGGGCGAGCCTGATCCGCCAGCGGGCCAGGACCTGTTCGCACAGGGTGAGGCCGGTGCTCTCCTCGTCGCGCAGCCGCAGATACTCGATGCAGTTGAGCACGAGGTCGCGGACCGCGTCCTCGGGGCTCTCCAGGGCGCCCGACGGATGCAGATGCGGCAACAGCTCCGCGTACACGGGCCAGTTGTCGACCTCGGACGGCGACCGGGGGTCGGCCGAGACCAGGACCCGGCAGGCGACCGCCGAGAGTTCGTCCCGCTCGCCGGGGGTGAGCGTGCGGCGCAGGAAGCGGTGGTAGAGGCGGTGCATCTCCACGCTGTCCACATAGCCGACGCTGTCCGAGGGCTGAACATAGTCCATCCGTACGGCGGTCGACTCCGACAGCCGGCGCAGCGCGGCCAGCCAGCGGGCCGGATCGGCGGCAAGGTTCGCCAACAGGGTCGGCAGGTCGCCGGGGCGGGCCCGCTGGAGCTGGCGTACGGGGATCGAGCCGGGCGAGAACATGGCGAACAGGCGCAGCAGTTCGGTGGCCTCGGGGCTGTCCTGCTGGAGGGAGTCGAGGGTGAGGGCCCAGCTGGTCTGGAAGCCGATCGGGTAGTCCGGCAGGGTCTGGATGCCGATCTCGTCGGCGTCGGCCCGGCGCAGCAGCCCGATGTACTCGGCCGCCGGCATCCGGTTGGCGTCCAGCCAGGCCGCGGTCTGGGCCAGCAGCAGCGGGAAGTCCTCGACGGCGTCGGCGAGTTGGTCGGCCTCCTGCTCGGTGAGGCGCTCCACGTGCCGGCGGGCGTAACTGATGCTCTCCGCCCGGGTGAAGCGTTCCACCTGGACCTCGGCGACCCCGCCGGACGCGGCCCAGCCCTGCGTGAGGGTCGTCACCGCGACATGGCCGCCGGCCTCGGGCAGCAGGTCGTAGACCTGTTCCAGGTCGTCGGCGCTGTCGAGGACGAGCAGCCAGCGGCGGTGCGGGCGGCCGGTGCGCAGGGCCTCGCGGACCGCGCGGACCCGCTCGGGCAGCGCGCTGCTGGCTGTGAGCCCCAGGGGTTCGGCGAGGTCGGCGAACTGCTGGCGGGCGGTGGCCCGGAAGCTCGCGCTGATCCACCAGACGACGTCGTACTCGTTGGCGAACCGGTGGGCGTACTCGATGGCGATCTGGCTCTTGCCGACGCCCGAGATGCCGCGCAGGGCGACCCGGGCGCCCGAGGGCGGGCCGTTCTCGAAGAGGGCGCGCAGCTCTTCCAGGACCGTGTCGCGGCCGGTGAAGCGGAAGTTGCGGCGCGGGACGTTCCACACCGCGGGCGGCGCGTCCGGGAAACGCGGGGCGACGGCGTCGTCCTCGGGCCGCGGCCGGGCGTGCTCCAGATCGAGGGTGGCCAGCAGCCGGCGCAGCGCCTCGGCCGGTTCCAGTTCGCGCAGACCGACCGGGCCCAGTACGGCGGTCGAGGCCGGCAGGGTGCGTGCGGAGAGGTCCACGGCGGCGAACCGGTCGGGGTCCGCGGCGACCACCGTGCCCAGCGCCTCGCCCCATTCCAGTTCGGTGCGGTGGCCGAGCCGCAGGTACTCCTCGTCGAGCAGCAGCAGTACCCGGCCGGGCGCGGTGAGCAGATCGGCCAGCAGCCGGGCCAGCGGCACCCCGGGCGGCGGGTCCCAGCGCATCAGGAGCGTCTGGCAGCCGTGGCGCTCCAACTGGCGTGCCGTCCACACGGCCCAGGCCCGGTCGGTGCCCGCGTAGCTGATCGTGATGTGGTGGGGCGACCAGACGCCGGACGCGGGACGCCGTCCGACGCGGTGCCCGGGGGCGGTGTCCTCGCCCGGCAGGGTGGCGGTCCTGCCGTTCAGCGCGGGCACCACGACGTGCCCCTGTCCTACGACGGCGTCCGCGACGATCTCGCTGGGCAGCTCGACGGTACGGACCGGTACGCCCCAGCGGTTGCTGATGGTCAGCCAGATCGTGCCCGGGCCGGGAGCGCGGCTCGCGGTGACCACGAAGCGGGCCGGGCCGTAGGTGCCGCCGAAGCGGTGCAGGACGACACTGGGTTCGTTCAGGGCCTCGCACACGAAGCGGCGGGAGCCGTCCAGGGCCACGCCGAAGTCGAACTCCTCCTCGTCGTAGGGCCACTCCTCGGGCGTCGCCGGGCCGTTGAGGTCGACGGTGACGAGATAGCTCTGTCCTGCCTGGGCCTTGCGGGGCCAGCCCACGAGGGGCTCGATCATCAACGCAGCGGGATCGCCGCTCATGTCCTCGCCTCCTGCGCACGGACGCTGAGCCGGAGCGTGGTCAAGGGGTGTCCGAAGTAGAGGAACATGAAGCTGTAGAGGATCGGCAGAATCTGCCTCTGGCCCTCGGCGTCGAAGTGGTCGTCGTCGCCGTAGACGAACGGCAGCGGATCGGGCAGCCGGGCCACGGCGGCGGCCCGGAAGTCGCGCAGGGCGCGCGCCACCGGCAGTTCGGGGTCGGCGCACAGCCGTCCGACGAGATCGCGGATCAGTACGTGTGCCACGTCGTCGCCGACCTTGCCGGAGGTGGCGATGCAGCCGCCGGCTCCCTTGCGGAGGAAGAGTTCGGCGAAGCCGCGCAGAGCGTTCTCGCCGAGCGGGCGGTTGTTCACGAACCGCGCGGAGTGGCAGGCGTTGAGGCACACCAGGGTGCGGCGGCCGTCCAGCGCGGACATGTCGAGGCCGTTGAGTTCGTTCCAGGTGACCGTGCCCAGCTTGAGTTTGTAGAGGTTCGGGCCGTGGGTGGCGTGGCAGCCCATGTAGACGAGGCCGGCGCCGAGGCCCGGGCGGGCGAGTTCGGTGAGGAAGGTGCGGGTGGTGCCGAAGTGGCCCCGGTGCTCGAACTTCTCGAACACGGTGGCGTCGCGGCGCATCTCCTCGGCGTAGTAGCCCAGCACATGGCCCGAGCAGACCGCCGGTTCGTCGAACGGGGTGCGGCCGGCCTCGCGGATGGTGGTCCAGCGCACCACGGTCACCAGCGCGCCGAGGATGCCGTCGTCGACGCCGAGATCCCGGCCGCCGGTGAGCCGCAGCATCTCCCACGGGATGTCGTAGTCGGTGTCGTCCCAGATCACCAGATGCAGATCGCCGCCGAACCGGGACCGCAGCTCGTTGATCCAGCGCACGACGTCCTCCTGGTGGCCCGACCATTCGGCTACGGCCCGGAAGATCTCGGTGGGCGGGAAGCCGTCGGGGCGCAGGTTGCTGAGCGCGAGTCCGCTGGGGCGCAGCCGGGTGTCCTCCGAGTCGAGCGACAGCTCCAGATCACCGCTGTGCCCGGTCAGCCAGAACACCTCCTGGCCGCGGTCGTCGTAGGCTCGGTTGACTGCCAACTTCGCGAATCCGACGGGGAGTTGGGCATTCGGGTCTACGGCCGTCGCCGCGAGGGGTACGGGTTCGTACGGCTCTACGACGTGCTCGGGTATGCCTGCGGTGCGCGGTGCGGCCAGCGCCTCGGGTTCCGGCCTGCGGGCGGGCGCACCGGGGCCGAGCGGGACGGCTCCGCCGAGGGCGCGGGGGCCTTCAGCGGGCGGCATGGGTCACTCCCGGGGTTTCGTGGGGGCTTGTGGGGTCGTTGTTCGGCTGCGGATTCGCTGTGGCTGGTCGCGCCCCGCGGCGGAGCCGCATATCGATACAGCCTCGCGCCCCTTTGGGGCGCTGATGGGGCGCGCGTTCAGTGGGCATGCGGTACCCCCCGCGTCGTCCTCCCCGCCACCGTCACTCCGCCCAGCGCGTCCGCCAGGAGGAACGGGAGGTCGGGGTGGGGCTGGCGGGCCGCGTCCACGACGACCGAGTGCAGGCGCATGCGGCCCATCGCGCCGATGCGGGCGGCGGCCGAGATCGCGTCGTCGATGCCGGTGCGGCGGACCGGGCCGAGCAGTCGGCCGCCCGCGCTGGCGTCCAGGGGGACGTTCCCGCGGCCGTCGGACACGACCACGAGCCATGCCTCGACCAGGTTGGACCGCTGCTGGAAGGCGCGGCGCAGCAACTGGTCGGTCACCGTCAGGCCGTGGGCCAGGGGGCTGCTGCGTCCGGGGCGGCGGTGCAGGGCGCCGCCGACGCGCGGGTCGAGGACACTGCGGGCGATGAAGTGGTCGGCGCGCAGCTCGGTTGCCGCGTCCCGGCTGCCGACCTCCACCAGGCAGACCGAGGCGCGTCCGGTGTAGGCCCACTGCAGATAGGGGGCGAGGGCCGGCTGCCAGTCCCAGCCGCGCCGGCAGGTGTGGTCTAGCAGCAGCACCAGCATGCGCTCGGCGACCGGGAGGCGCGCGTAGCTGCGGATGTCGCCGGGCAGCACCACCAGCCGGCCGTCCCCGCCCGTGCGCAGCGCACGCCTCCCGGGCAGGTTCTGGTGCTTGGCGGCCTCCACGACGGTGGCTACGACGGCCAGGTCCCGGAGGGTCGTGGCGGACCGCACCCCTATCACCGGACCGCGCGCGGAACTCGGCTCCGGACGCCGCTGCCAGGGGATCCGCAACGGCGCGAACTCCCGCAGGAACTGCGCGCCGTCCTCCGGGAACGGCGAGCCCTGCCCCTCTCCCGTCTCGGCCGTGAAGGTGTCCAGGGCCTCGGCGGGCCCGGCCGGGAGCGCCATGGCACCGCCCGCCTGACCCGTCGGCGCGTTGTCCTCGGGCACCGGGTCCGTCCTCGGCTGCTCGGGCGGTGACGGCCGGCCGTCGGTGTCGCCGCCGGTGGCGAGGGAAGTGCCGTTGGTGGAGCGGCCGTTGCCCGTCGGGGACGGCTGGGGTGCGGCCACGCCCAGCAGCCGGGCGGCCTCGTCGACCCGGTCGGGGCCGCAGGTCTCGGCGCCGTTCACCACGGCCAGTACGCGGGCGAGACGCGCCAGGCCGATCGCCCGGCGCCCGCTGGTGTCCCCGCGGAACAGGCCCACGGCGTGCGCCGCCGCCTCCTCGGTCAGCGTGCACGCCGGACGCGTCCGGGCCGCGAGCGCGCCGCGCCAGGACGGCGGCAACTCGCCGAGGCCCGGCTCGGGTTCACGTCCGTCGAGCGCGTCGAGCACCCGGTCGGGACCGCTGCTGAAGCGCCGTAGACCCGCGGCGTTGAGCCGGATCGGGAAGCGGTCCAGGAGGTGCGGCGACAGCCGGCCGATCTCCGCCTCCTGGCAGGCCGCCAGCCAGCGGGCCCGGGGCCGCCAGCGGGCCCGGAAACCGGACCGCTCCACCGCCGCGACGTCCGCGCCCAGCAGCTGTACGGCGGCCCGCATGCCCGGCAGGCTGAGCCGGACCAGGTCGGGCACCACGACGACCATCGAGGAGTCGGGCGCGTTGTCCACCAACGGGCCCGGCGCCAAAGAGAAGTTGACGCCGTTCCCGTCGTGGCGCAGCGTCGGCCGCAGCCACAGTTCGTCGTCACCGGTGACCGAGCCGAGCGTCGTCCGCCGTACGGGGCGCCGCTCGCGGAGCTGGAGGATGGCGGCGAACGCGTCCGTCACCGGGGCCACCATCTCCGGCTCCAGGTCGAACAGCAGCACCCCGTCGAGGCCGGGCCCCAGCGCGGAGCAGGCCAGGACCTGTAACAGGCGCTGCCGGGGTCCGGCCGGGCGGCCTTCGGCGGGCGCGCTCATCCCAGCAGCCCGTCGAGCAGCTCCGACTCCTCCGCCGTCCACTCGACCGGACCGCCGTGCGCCGCCTCCGGCCGACGGTGCCGCAGGGACAGCGGGACCACCCGGCGCACATGGCCGGCCGTCACGGCGTCCGCCTCCTCGAACGCGGCCAGCGCGCGGGCGGCCCAGGCGGTGACCACCTCGCCGCGATGGCCCACGGCCCGCAGCCGGGTGGCGACATCGGCGCACAGCTTCGCGATGTCCTCGCTCAGCCGCACGTCCTGGACACCGTCCCGGGCCCGGTCCAGCCGCTCGCGCAGCTCCCGGTCCCGGTCGAGGCCCTCGGCCAGCCAGGGGGAGGCCGTACCGGCCGCGTCGTCGAAGCGCAGCACGGCCAGGACCATGGCCCGGCGCTGCTCCTGGTCCAGTTCGGACACGGCGACCATGAGACCGAACCGGTCGAGCAACTGGGGCCGCAGACCGCCCTCTTCGGGGTTCATCGTGCCGACCAGGCCGAAGCCGATGTTCCGTACGGTGTCGATGGCCTCGCGCTGCACGGACAGCACGCCGGTGGAGACGACGTCCAGGATGATGTTGACGATGTGGTCGTCCAGCAGGTTGACCTCGTCGATGTACAGCATCCCCTTGTCGCCGGCCTCCTCCAGCAGCCCCGGCTGCGTGCGGGCCTCGCCCCGCATGAGGGCGTCCAGCTCCCAGCCGCCCAGTACCCGGTCGTCGGTCGCGTTGATCGGCAGGGTCACCGGCAGCTCGCCCCGCGTCAGCAGCGAGAAGGCCCGCACCACCGTGGACTTGGCGGTGCCCCGCTGACCGCTGATGAGGACACCGCCGATCCGCGGCGCGATGTAGTTGAGTTCGAGGGCGAGCTTCAGCTCGTGCTGCCCCACCACATGGCTGTACGGCAGGATGTGCACGTCCGAGCCGTCGAGCGCACCGCTCACGACGTGCTGCCCGGTGTCCAGCGGAACGTCACCTGGAGTTGCGCCTCGGCCCCCGACTTCACGAGGAACGCGCCGAGTTCGGCGTCGAGCTTGATGGACAACTGGAGTTCCACCTCGTCGGGGGTCAGCCCCTCGCCGAGGTCGTGCAGCCGGCCCGCCGCCTGCCGGGCGCAGCGCCGGGCCAGTTCCAGGCCGTCGCTGTAGACGTCCCGGGCCACCGCCAGCACACGGTCCGCGGCGCCCTCCCGGGTGTCGATGCCGTCGTACATGTCGGCGAGACCGCCGGGCATCGGCGCGGTGTCGACCTCCACATAGATCGGCCGTTCCTGGTCCGGGCCGTCCGCGGCCACCCTCGTCACGATCGCCATGCAGCACTTCCCCCGTTGGAGAGCCGGAATCCTTTCCTTACCCTCCCCAATTCTGGCGCCCCCTCAACAGCTGTGTGGTCAACGGGCGTTGATCGGTTCGTCCGGAACACCGGCGTCGGCGGCGCCGCGCACCCGGTGCGCGATGTGCCGGATGAGGAGGTCCAGGTCGGCGCAGTACACCGACGGATTGCGGAACCCCTCGACCGGGCGGTAGCGGTGCGCGTAGTTGCCGCCCCCGCACACCTCGGCGAGCGGACAGCTGCGGCAGGTGGGGGCGAGCGCGTCGGTGCCCAACTGCCGTGCCACCACGCCCGGATGGTCCAGGACGTCGTCGAAGGTGTGGTCGAAGACGTTGCAGCCCGTCGCGGGAGCGCCCGCGTAGGCGGTCTTGAGCGAGTCGACCTGCTCGATGGTGCCGTCGGTGTCGACGACGACGGCGACCACGGGCGAGTTGCCCACCGCCTCGGCGCGGCCGGGCACGCCGAGCAGCAGGGCGATGATCTCGTGGAACAGCCGGACCGGCACGGCCCGTTCACCCGCGTCGAACCACAGGTCGAACACCCGGACGAGCCAGTCGCCGTAGGGATGCGGGCCCTTGGCGGTGGGCGGGAACGCCCAGTTGGCGTGCGGCAGCAGCAGATCCATGGAGGGCGGCTCGAACGCCGTCAACGACGTGTAGGCCTCGACGGGATCGGAGTCCGGGTCGATCACGCTGAGGATCCCGGCGTACGCCTCCGGCCGGCTCCGCAGCACCGTCAGACCGGCCACGGTCGCCGCCCACGAGGAGCGGCCCGCGTGGTCGCGCCGGTGCCGGTTCAGCCAGGGGGTGCCGCCGTCCAGGCTCACCCCGATCCGTACGCCGGCGTCGGCGAGTCGGTCCACCGCGCGCTCGGTGAGCAGGGTGCCGTTGGTCTGAACGGAGGCGTCAACAGCGCAACTTCGGCCACAGCGGGCGCGGACCGCCTCGCGCACCGCGTCGACCTGCGCGACCAGGTTCGGCACCCCGGCCAGGAGCGGTTCGCCGCCGTGCAGATTGAGCTGAAGGGAGGTGAGGCCGTGGGTGGCGGCGTGCTCGGCGATCCGGGCCGCGGTGCGCTCCACGACGGCGGGGGAGACCCGGTTGGGCCGCTCCCGCCAGCTGCTGTCGGCGCCCTCGTAGACGTAGCAGTACGAACAGGCGAGGTTGCAGCGGCCGTTCACCTTCAGCACGAACTGGTGGAAGGGCACGGCCCGTACCCCGGACCGCCGTAACGCCGCGACGTCGAGTTTCTCAAGGGGCCACAGGGCGGTCACAGTTGGTACGGGCCGTCCTCGTAGAACGCCATCGCGGGCTCACCGCGCAGCATCCGGGGCAGCAGACCGCCGGCCACGGCGGCGAGCACCGGATGCGATGACTGACGGGACAGGGCCTTCAGATCCAGATCCGCGAAGTCGGGCAGCGCGCCACCCGGCCCCCGCTCTCCCGGCCAGGGGGGACCGTCCCCATCTCTTCGCCGCACGATCTACCTCTCCAGGAAGGCCGAAGTCCCCCTTGGGATAACGAATTCGGCCATGCTACTGGTCCCCTGGGGCTCATGTTGTCAGCGGCTCGAAGTCCCAGTACGGCCGCTCCCGGCGGCGGACGGACAGGGTGTGCGGATGCTGGGGCCCGAGGGTGTCGGAGAGTTGCTGGAGCGCCTCGTTCTCCAGCTTGGTGGCCTCCTGGCCGCGCCGCAGCGCGCGCTGGTCACCGGCCAGCGCCGCCTTGCAGGACAGGGTCAGCGGATGGGTCTCGCCGAGGGCGGCGCGCGCCGACTCCAGGACGACGCGGCTGAGTTCGGCCGCGCCCTCCTCGTCGCCGGCCAGACTCCGCGCACCGCTCGCGTTGAGTCCCGCGCCGAGCGCCCACGGGTGGGCGGGACCGACCGCGGCCCGCATCCTGGTCAGGGCCTGCTCGGCGATCCGCAGCGCCTCGTCGCGCTCCCCGTACTCCCACAGGGCGAGCCCGACATTGCCCATCGTGCCCACCGCGTACGGGTGTTCGGGGCCCACCAGCCTGGCGTAGTCCTCGGCGACGGTGGCCGCCATCTCGCGGGCCTGCTCCAGATTGCCGTGCTCGCGGTTGAAGGTCGCGAAGTCGGCCTGCACCAGGAGCGCGTCGGGATGGCGCGGCCCCTGCCGCTGCACGAACCGCTCGACCACGCTGCGCATCAGCGACTCGGCGCCCAGCAGATCACCGGTGCGCCGCATGCACAGCGCCAGATTGTGCTCGGCGAACAGGGTCTGCGGGGTGAACCGGTCCATCGCCTGCCGGTGCGCGCGGACGTTGAGCTCCTGCCGTGAGGTGGCCTCGGCGTACCGGCCCAGCAGCCTGAGCATCCAGGCGTAGAACATGCCGGAGCGCAGGGTGAGATGGTGGCGCGGGTTCAGCAGCCGCTCGCGGATCAGCAGGATGTCGCGGTGCAGCAGCAGCGACTCCTCGTAGCGGCCCAGCAGGCTGGTGACGACGGCGAGGTTGCCGCGGTCCTGGAGGGTGCGCGGGGCCTCGGGGCCCAGGGTGTCGGAGTACGCGTGGACGCACTCCTCGAACATCTGGTGGGCCTCGTCGTAGCGGCCCAGCGACACCAGCGTGCCGGCGAGGCCGTTCTTGGCGCGCAGCAGATCGGGGTCGTCGGCGGCGCGGGTCTCCGTGAGCTGGTCCAGGACGGCCCGGCCGACGGCCTCCGCCTCCCGGTAACGACCGCTGCGCCGCAGCATGTTGGCGTGGTCGTGGGTCAGCACCAGCATGTCCCGCTCGTCGGGCTCCAGCCGGGTGCGCCAGCGGGCGACGGTCTGTTCGCACAGGCGCAGCGCGGCCCGGTTCTCGCCCCGGACCCGCATGTAGTCGATGCAGTTCAGGACGAGCTGGCGGACCACGGGCTCCCGGCTGTCCAGCGCCCCCGCGGTCTCCAGGTGCGGGATCAGCTCCGCGTAACGGGTCCACTCCCGCGTGTCGTTGGGCCGGCGCGGGTCGGCGCCCGCGAGCAGGGTGCAGGCGGTCGTGGACAGCGTCTCGCGGCGGTCCTCGGTGAGGGTGCTGAGCAGGAAGCTGTGGTAGAGGCGGTGCATGGACACGCGGTCCACGGCCGGCTCGGCCTCCGAGGACTCGACGTAGTCCAGCCGGACCGCGGTGGACTCCGAGAGCCTGCGCAGCGCCGTGTGCCAGCGGATCGGGTCGGCGGCGAGCGCGGCCAGATGCGCGGGCAGATCGGACGGGTGGGCGGCCTGCATCAGCCGGACCGGGATGGTGTCCGGCGAGAACAGCGCGAACAGGTGCAGGAGTTCGACCGCTTCGGGGTTGTTCTCCTGCAGCGTGTTGAGAGTTATCGACCAGCTGGTCTGGAACCCCATCGGGTAGTCGGAGGAGATCCGGATGCCGATCTGGCTGGCCTCGCCGCGCCGGATCATCGCCACGTAGTCCTTGGCCGGCATCACGTTGGCGTCCAGCCAGGCCGCCGTCTGCGCCAGCAGCAGCGGCAGGTCCTGCACGGCGTCGGCGAGGTCGTCGGCCTCGCCCTCGGTGAGCCGCTGGGCCCGGCGGCGGGCGTAGGCCACGCTCTCGGGACGGCGGAAGGGCTCCACCTCGATCTCGGTGACACTCCCCGAGGCGGCCCAGTCCTGGGTGAGGGTGGTGATCAGGACATGGCCGTTGCCCTCCGGCAGCAGGTCCTCGATCTGCTCCATGTCGTCGGCGCTGTCCAGCACGAGCAGCCAGCGACGGTACGGCTGCCCGGTGCGCAGCGCCTCGTGGACCGCGCGGATCCGCTCGCCCAGCTCCTGCCCGACCGGCAGCTCCAGCCGTGGCGCCAGCTGCGCGAACTGCTCACGGGCCGGGGCCCGGAACCGCGCCCCCACCCACCACACGATGTCGTAGTCGTTGCCGAACCGGTGCGCGTACTCGATGGCGATCTGGCTCTTGCCGACCCCCGAGATACCGCGCAGCGCGACCCGGGCGCCGCCGCGTCCGCCCTCCTCGAAGCGGGCGTGCAGCTTCTCCAGGATGGCGTCGCGGCCGGTGAAGCGGACATTGCGGCGCGGCACGTTCCACACGGCCGGCGGGTCGTTCGGGAAGCGCGGCGCGCTGCCGGTCACCGGCCCGGGGACGGCGGCCGGGTCCAGGTCCAGGCGGCGCAGGATACGGCGGCGGGCCTCGCGCGAGTCCAGGTCGCGCAGATCCACCGGGCGCAGCGGGGCGGCGGTGGCGGGCAGCGCCCGGGTGGCCACGCTGACGGCGGAGAACCGGTCGACGTGCGCCGGCACCACCTCGTGCAGCGCCTGTGTCCACTCGGCGTCGGTGCGCGGGCCCAGCGAGAAGTACCAGTCGTCGAGGACCAGCAGCACCCGGCCCGGCGCCTCCAGCAGAGTGCGCAGCGCCTCGGCGAGCGACATCCGCCTCGGCGGGTCCCAGCGCAGCAGGGTCGTCGCGTGCCCCAACTGCTCCAGCTGGTGGGCGATCCAGGTAGCCCACGGCCGGTTGAATCCCGCGTAGCTGATGGTGAAGTGCTCGTGGGACTCGGCGCCCTTGGACTTGTCGGTCATCCGACCGTCTCCCCCTACACCGAAATAGGCGAATTGGCAATGTCTGGCATGTTTCGCGTGCACGATAGTCGATGCGGAGTCAGTCCTCGGGCATTACGGCACTCAACCGCCGGGCCGCGTGCCGCACCAGTTGTTCCAGATCCGCGCAGTACACGGAAGGGTGCAGGAAGCCCGTCCCGGCGGAGTAGCGGTGCCCGTAGTTGCCGCCGCCGCACACCCGCCCGACCGGACACGCCCGGCACTCGTCCGCGAGCCCCTCGACGCCGAGTTGACGGGCGACGATCCCGGGATGGTCGAGCGCCTCGTCGAAGCTGTCGCCGAACACGTCGAGCCCGGTGGCGGTGGCCCGGTCGTAGGCGAGGTTGAGGGAGTCGATCTGTTCGACGGCGCCGTCGGTGTGCACCACCACCGCACAGGTCGGCGACAGTCCGACGGACTCGGTGGCGCTGGGGACGCCGAGCAGCAGCGCGACGATCTCGGTGAACAGCCTTACCCGCGGCCGCGTTCCGTCCGGCGGGCCGTCCCACCACAGGTCGAAGGCGGTGGCCAGCCAGTCGCCGTAGGGCGTGGGGACGGCCCGCTGGGCGCGCGCGTGGTGCGGCGGGCGGGCGGCCAGACCCGGGGGCGGGCTGGACCAGTTGGCGTGCGGCAGGAGCAGGTCGAGCCGGGGCGGGCGCAGTTCGGCGAGCGAGGAGTACACGTCCTCGGGATCGCCGGTGAGGTCGATGGCGCACAGGATCCCGGCGTACAGCTCGGGGCGGTCCGCGAGCAGACGCGCGGCCCGTGCGGCGGCCGGCCAGGAGGGCCGCCCCGCGTGGTCCACCCGGCGCCGGTTCAGTACCGCGGTGCCGCCGTCCAGGCTCAGCCCGACCCGGATGTTCGCGTCGGCGAGCCGGTCCAGGGTCCGCTCGGTGACCAGGGTGCCGTTGGTCTGCACGGTGGTCCGCAGCGCGGTGCGGGACGGCAGCGCCGCGCGCACGGCGGCCGTGTAGGCGAGCGCGGTGTCGGCCCCGGACAGCAGCGGCTCGCCGCCGTGCAGATCGATCCGCACCTCGGACAGCCGGTGCGCGACGGCGTGTTCGGCGATCCGGCGCGCCGTCCGCCGCATCACCAGCGGGCTCACCCGGGCCGGACGGTCGCGCCAACCGGCGTCCTTGCCCTGGTAGATGACGCAGTAGGTGCAGTCCAGATTGCAGCGGCCGTGCACTTTGAGGACGAACTGCCGGAAGGGGAAGGGCCGGTGGCCCGCGCGCCGCAGGGCCGGCACGTCGAGCACGGCGTGCGGCCACGGCGCGAGTTCCCGGTCCCTGGCCGTCCGTAAGCTGTGGTCCGGCGCCATGTGCACGGCATCGCCTCCCGGTGGCCGGCGCTCTGCCGCCCCTATCGTTCTGCCCCGGGGGAGTCCTCGTGATACGCGACGAGGCCCCCGTCGGGATGGCAGGACCGGGCCAGCAGGGTGGCCAGCACCGCGCCCAGCACGGGATGGTCCACCCGGGCCCGCAGCGCGGTCAGATCGACCCCGGTCCAGTCGGGCAGCGGCGCGTCCGCCGGACGCGCGTCCGGCTCGCCCGGTGCGTGTCCCACGCCCCGCCGGTCCTCGGCCAAGTCCGCCACCCTGCACTCCTCTACGACGTAGCGCCGAGCGCGGTCATGCGCTCGAACGTGGACTGTGCCTGCGGTCCGTGCGCCGCCCCGGCACGCTGCCACTGCTCCCAGGCCGCCTGGTACGACCGCAGCGCCCGCGCGGGACCGGCCGTCCGCTCCAGGACCCCGCCGCGCTGGTGGTGCGCCTGCGCGGCGAGCAGCGGCTCACCGGCCCGGACCGCGCTGCGCACACCGTGGTGGTACGACTCGGCCGCCAGGTCCAGCCACTCCGGCGCCCCGGTCGCCCCGGCCAGCGTCAGCAGCACCTCACCGCGCTCCAGCCAGGCCAGCGCGGCGGCACGGTCCGCCCGCGCGCCACGTGCCGCGCGGGCCAGGATCCACTCGGCCTCGTGCAGATCGGTCGCCGCCCCGCCCGCCGTGTGATGCTGGCGCAGCGCCCGCCCGAACAGCAACTGCCGGTCGGTCAGGCGCGGATCACCGCTCGCGGTCAGGGCCAGCGCCGCGCGCAGCTCCCGCACCGCCGCGGCGGCCACCGGCAGTTGGCCGCCGCTCTCGGCCCGGGCCAGCAGCACCTCGCCCCGGCCCGCCAGCAGCTCCGCCCGGACCGGGTCGTCGCGCTGCACCAGGGCCTGCGCCTGGGCGAACACCCGGTCGGCGGCGTCGAGTTGGGCGGGGTCGGCCGTGTAGCGGTAGCGGGCGCTGTGCGCCTCGGCGAGCCGGCGCAGGGCCAGGACCCGTAAGTCGGGGCCCACGTCCCGGACGGCCTCCACCGCCTCGTGCAGCGCTTCCAGCACTCCGGTCGCCCCCTTGTCGGCGGCGGCGACCGCCCGCGCCTCGGCCAGGTCGAGCAGGGCCCGGCAGCGCACGGCGGAGGGTGCCCCCGTCCCGCCGGTGAGCCGTACGCCCCGCTCCAGGTCGGCGGCGGCCCGCAGGGCCAGGGTCCGGGCCTCCTCGGCCGAGTCGCGGCCCCGCGCGTCCCCGGCGAGGGCCAGGAGCTTCCGTCCCCGGGCGAGCACGGCGGCGTCGGAGGGGGACGTACCGCCGTTCGTCACGTCGCGCTCCTCGTCATCGGACGGTCGGATGCGTGCGTATGCAGTCACGGATGGTCGGGAGCGGACAGGCCACTGTCCATGACAGTACTCGGGTACCGACCGGTCAACAGCGCTTTCCGGCCGCCGGTGACCGGTCCCGTTCCGGTGGATCCCGCCAAGTTCCCGCAACACAATCGGTCTAGACTCACCCCTCAATGGCCTGCGACCGTGGCCTGGAACGGGCAGTTTCTGCCAAACCCGAAGGGTATTCGGCGTTTTGATACGGATAGATTCAGTCACCAAGCGGTACCCGGACGGCACGGTGGCGGTCGACCAACTGTCCTTGGACATACCGGACCGCTCGATCACCGTCCTCGTCGGCCCCTCGGGCTGCGGCAAGACGACCACCCTGCGCATGATCAACCGGATGATCGACCCCAGCGAGGGCACGATCTCCCTGGACGGCGCGGACATCACCAAGCAGCCGGTCAACACGCTGCGCCGGTCGATGGGTTACGTCATCCAGAACGCCGGACTCTTCCAGCACCGCACGATCGTCGACAACATCGCGACCGTGCCCCGCATGCTCGGCTGGGGCAAGGAGAAGGCCAGGGCGCGGGCCACCGAACTCATGGAGCGGGTGGGCCTCGACTCCGCCCTCGCCAAGCGGTACCCCTACCAGCTCTCCGGCGGCCAGCAGCAGCGCGTCGGCGTCGCCCGCGCCCTCGCCGCCGACCCGCCCGTCCTCCTCATGGACGAGCCGTTCTCCGCCGTGGACCCCGTCGTCCGCAAGGGCCTCCAGGACGAACTCCTGCGCCTCCAGGAAGAGTTGGGCAAGACCATCGTCTTCGTCACCCACGACATCGACGAGGCCATCAAGCTCGGCACGATGGTCGCGGTGCTGCGCACCGGCGGCAAGCTCGCCCAGTTCGCCCCGCCCGCCGAGCTGTTGTCCGACCCGGCGGACGCCTTCGTCGAGGACTTCCTCGGTACCGACCGCGGCATCCGCCGGCTGTCCTTCTTCTCCTCGGCCGGCCTCGACCTCCAGACGTCCCCCATCGTCGCCGTCGACTCCACCGCCGAGCAGATCGCCGAACGCACCACCCCCGACGTGCCCTACCTCCTCGTCACCGACCTGGACGGCAGGCCGCTGGGCTGGAGCGAACCCGGCGCCCTCACCGTCGGCGCCGTCGACCGCACCCGACTCCTCGCGTACGGCCGCCCGTTCGAGGCCGGCAAGGACTCGCTGCGGGCCGCGCTCGACGGCGCGGTGCTCTCGCCCACCGGGTGGGCGGTCGGCGTGGACGGCACCGGCCGCGTGGTCGGCGTCGTCTCGCAGGGTGCTGTGGGCGAGGCGATCCGCAGGGCGCACGCGGCGGGTCGCGGCGGCACGAAGGTCCTCGGATGAACGACTGGTTCCGCATCCCCAGCGACCTCCAGAACAGCTACCTCGGTCTGATCGGCCTGCATCTGCGCGAGGCCGTGATCCCGGTCCTCGTCGGGCTGGTGGTCGCGCTGCCCATCGCCCAACTCTGCGTGCGGCTGCGCTGGTTGTACCCGCCGGTGCTGTGGGTGACGACCGTGCTCTACGCGATTCCCTCGCTGGCCTTCTTCGTCGTCCTCATCGACTACACCGGCCAGACCGAGACCACCGTGATGATCCCGCTCGGCGTCTACAGCCTCGTGGTGTTCGTCCCGGCGATCGTGGACGGCGTCCGCTCGGTCCCCCAGGAGACCCTGGACGCGGCCACCGCGATGGGCCTCGGGCCCGTCCGCCGGTATCTCCAGGTGCAGTTGCCGATCGCCGTGCCCGCGATCATCGCGGGCCTGCGGGTGGCGACCGTCTCCAGCATCTCCCTCGTCAGCGTCGGCATGCTGATCGGCAACCAGGGCGCGCTCGGCAACCTGCTCAACGACGGCCAGATCTACCACCAACCCCGCCTGATCTGGCTGTCGGTGATCACCACGGCCGTCCTCGCCATCGTCGTGGACGCCGTCCTGGTCGGCGTACGCCTGCTCCTCACGCCCTGGATGCCGCGCGGCACCCGCAAGGCCCGCCCCGCCGAGGACCGGCCGGAACCGGCCGAACCCGTACTGGAGGACGCAGCCCGGTGAACGTACTCCACTACATCAACTCCTTCTTCAGCGACAGCACCCACTGGCACGGCTACGACGGCATCCCCACCCGTCTCGTCGAGCACATCCGGTACTCACTGATCGCGCTCGCCATCGCCACCGCCATCGGCCTCCCCGTCGGCCTGCTGACGGGCCACACCGGACGCGGCGGCAACACCCTCTCGCTCATCGCCACCGCCGCCCGCGCCCTGCCCAGCTTCGGTCTGCTGGTGCTGATGTTCGTGCTGATCGGCTTCGGCCTGGTCCCGGTGATGATCCCGCTGGTCGTCCTCGCCGTACCGCCGATCCTGGTCACCACGTACGAGGCGATGCGCTCCGTCGACCCGTCCCCGGTCGACGCGGCCCGCGGCATGGGCATGAACGAGGCGAGCGTCCTCTTCCAGGTGGAACTCCCGGTCGCGCTCCCGCTGATCCTCAGCGGCCTGCGTTCGGCGGCCATCCAGATCGTCTCCACGGCCACCATCGCGGCCTACGTCAGCCTCGGCGGCCTCGGCCGGTACATCATCGACGGCCTCTACCAGAAGAACTACGAGAAGGTCGTCGGCGGCGCCACCCTGGTCGCCGGCATGGCCCTCGTGACGCTGGGCGTCTTCTGGGGCGTCGCGCGGCTGGCGGTGTCGCCGGGGGTCCGCAGGAGCAACTGAGCCCCGGTGAACGAGAAAAGAGGGGGGAGGGCCCGAGCCCTCCCCCCTCTTTTCTCGTTCTCAGTTCTCCGTGCGCGCCAGCGCCAACTCCAGTACGACCAGCAGCGCGTCCCGCACCGAGCCGCGCTCCCGCGCGTCGAAGGCGATGACCGGGACCCGCTCGTTGACGTCGAGCGCCCAGCGGACCTCGTCGAGGGAGTGCTCGATCTTGCCGTCGAAGGCGTTCAGGGCGACCGCGAACGGGATCTGCTTGTGCTCGAAGTAGTCGACGGCCGCGTAGCAGTCGTCGAGCCGGCGGGTGTCGACGATGACGAGACCGCCGACCGCGCCCTCCACGATGTCGTCCCACATGAAGCCGAACCGGTCCTGTCCGGGCGTACCGAACAGATAGAGCTTCAGCGTGGGGTCGATGGTGATGCAGCCGAAGTCCATCGCGACCGTGGTCGTGGTCTTGCGCGGGGTGTGGGACAGGTCGTCCACGCCCGCCGCGACCTCGGTGATGGCGGCCTCGGTGGTGAGCGGCTCGATCTCGGAGATCGCGCCCACGGTGGTGGTCTTGCCCACGCCGAAGCCGCCCGCGACGACCATCTTCACCGGAAGCGGCGGTCGTACGGCGGTCTGCGCAGCCGCACCGCGGGCGACCGGTTCAGTCGGTGTCACGGAGTACTCCCCGGGAGTTGGGGATGGCGCGGAGGCCATCGATGACCCTTCGCAGGACGGTTGCGTCATGGGTGATGTCGGTGTTCGGCACGTGCACCGTCAACTGCCCGGCGGCGCGCAGATCCTCGGCGAGGACCCGCACCACGTTCAGGTGCAGCCGCAGCCGGGCCGCGATCTCCGCGAGGGACTGCGGCTGCCGGCAGGCGGCGACGATGTCGTGCTGCTCGAAGGAGAGCCGGTCGAGCACGCTGAGCCCGGCGGCGGTGGCCACCACCTGGGTCTCGACCGGGATCGGCCGTCCGGAGGCGGCCGCTCCGGCGCCCGCCACCCGGCCGGCGGTGACCAGGAACGGCCGTACGGCGGAAGGCGGGCGCACCGGATCGCGACCCGGGGGTGTGTCCCCGTCCGCGCCGGCACCGCTCGGAGTGCGGCCGTCGGGCATGAGTGGCTGTTCCTCTCTCGACCGGTCGGGGACCGGTCACCGAGCCGAAGCGGCGCCGACGCTGTTCTTCAGCTGGAGCACCAGCTGGGGGTTGAGCGCGGAACCGGCACGGTTGGCGAACAGCGTCATCTCGTAGGCGATGTTGCCGAGCTTGGCCTCCTTGTCGGTGACGACGCCGAGGACGGCACCGCTGCCGATCGCGGAGACGAGGACGTGGCCGCCCTCCAGATCGATGATGACCTTGTTCAGGCCGCCGAGACCGTAGTTGCCCGAGGCTCCGGCGGCCAGGCTGGTGATGCCGGAGACGATGGCCCCGAGGCGTTCGGAGTGGGCGTGCTCACGCAGTTCGGCCACGGCGATCAGCAGACCGTCGGAGGACACCGCGATGGCGTCGACGACACCTGCGGTCTCCGTCGCGAAACGGTTGAGCAGCCAGTTGAAATCGGCCGCGGCTGCCTGCAGTTCGGCCGGCGTGGTGCCTCCCCTGGGAGTGTCACCTGTCGACGTACTCACTGCTCCGCTCCTTTCGGGAGATGGTTCTGGTCGTGCGGGTGATCCGCGTCGGCGGCGCGCAGGCCGGCGAGAGTGTCGCTGTCCCGGTGCGCTTGCTCCACGGCGGCCTCGAACTCTTCGAGGGCCGAGCGGACGGCGTCCGCGTCGGCGGGCCGGGGGGCCTGCCTGGCGGCTTGCTGGGCGGCGACATCGGCGCCCGTACGTAGGGTGGCACCCTTGACCCGGCGGCGCAGGGGGCGGGAGCCTCCGGCGGCGTCGTCAGGGGCGGTGGCGGACTCGTCCGCCAAGGCGTGGTGGGTGACGGGCGGGGCCGCTACGGCGGCTGCCGGCGCCGTCTCGTACCGGGAGACCCGGCGGGGAAGCGGGGCGGGCTCGTCGGCCAGGGTGTGCTCCTGCACGGGTTCGACGGCGACGGAGGGCCGGGGGCCGGAGTCGGCGAAGCGGGAGTCGCGCACCGCGGCGGCCTCGACGGCGTGCGCCGGCCGCACGGGGTCGGCGTCGTGGCCCGCGGGTGCGGCCGACCCGCCGTAGTCGGTCGCGAAGTCCGCGGTGGCCCAGGAGGGAGCCGGACGGTGGTCGGGGGCGGAGCCCGCGGAACCCGGGCCCGCGGCGGCGGATGCCAGTGCCCTGCTCGACCCCGGGTCCGCGGATCCCCCGGCCGAACCGCCGGAGGCCAGCGCGCTCATGCGCAGCAGCAGCGACGCGGGGATCGTCACCTCCGCCGTCACACCGCCGCCCGGCGTACGGGCCAGCGTGACGTCGATGTCCCAGCGGCGGGCGAGCATACCGACCACGAACAGGCCCAGCACCTTCGTCGGCACCAGGTCGAGGCGCTCGCGGTGGACCAGCCGGGCGTTCTCCTCGGCGATGCGCTCGGCGCTCATCCCGAGTCCGTGGTCGGCGACCACGATCAGCGCGTCGTCGCCGTCGGTCCGTACGACCACCTCGACGGGGCTGCCCGCGGGCGAGAACGAGACCGCGTTCTCCAGGAGTTCGGCCACCATCAGCGTGAGGTCGCCGATGATGTCGGGCTCCACCATGACCTCGGTGTCGGCCCGCAGGCTCACCCGCTGGAAGCCCTCGATCTGGCCCAGCGCGGCCCGTACGACGTTGGTGAGTTCGGTGGGTCCGCCGTCCATCACCGTCTCGCGGATGCCGGCGAGCAGCATCAGACTGTCCGCGTTGCGGCGCAGGCGGACGGCGATGTGGTCGATGGAGTAGAGGCGTTCCAGGAGTGCCGGGTCCGTCTCGCCGCGCTCCACCGCGTCGATCAGGGCGAGTTGACGGGTCGTCAGGTTGCTGACGCGGCGGCCGACGTTGCCGAACATCTCGGCGACGTTGCGCCGGCTGACCACCTGGCGGGCCAGCAGTGCGGCGGCCGTGGTCTGCACATGGTTGAAGGCCTCGGCGAGGTCACCGATCTCGTCGTTCGCGGTGACGGGCATGTCCCGCAGCATCGGCGGCCCGTCGTCCTCGGCGTCGTCGTCGGCCACACGGGCGAGTTCACGGCCCGCGACCTCGGCGACCTGCTTCGCGGCACCGGTCAGGGCCTGCACCGGGCGGACCACCGAGCGGCGCACGATCACCACGAAGACGAGCCACAGCGCGAAGCCCAGCAGCGAGAGGCTCAGCAGCAGTCCGGCGCGCCAGGAGGCGGAGGAGGACGCGCTGTCGGCGCGGGCGGCGATCTGGTCGATGAGCGAGCCGGTGATCTTCAGTCGGCTCGCGGCCTGCTGCGGGTAGGAGGGGTAGTCGCTCATGGCGTCCGAGAAGGCCTTGCGGACGGCGCCGGGCGACTCGGCCTGGAGCCCGCTGGGGTCGATCTGCAGCTCCGCGTACGCCTCGGCGATCAGCCGCTGCGCCGGGGTGTGCTCGATCCCGGAGAGCTGGTCGGCCTGGATCTCGGTGGCGAACCGGGCGAACCGGGCGGCCTGGTAGGTGTAGAGGTCGTAGGAGCCGACCGCGTTGTTGAACTCGATGAGCGCGTTGCTGTCGCCGGTCGTCGCCGAGAACACGCTGGTCTCGAACGAGCTGTGGGCGGCGTCGGCCCGCAGCACGGAATCCAGCAGGTTACCGGTGAAGGTGGTGGCGAGGTTCGCGTTGTGCTCCAGGTCGAGCCCGTCGATCAGACCGTCGGAGGCGCTGGTGTACGCCGGGTCGATGTTGTCGGCGGGCAGATAGCTCTGCTCGACGGTGTCGCGCAGCGTCTCCAGGCCGTTGACCTCTTTCAACGCCTGGGCCTCGCTGGGCGGCAGCCGGTCGCCGAAGGTGTCGCGCACCTTCTCGACCTGCTTGTCGACGGCCGACTGGGCCTTGCGGTAGGCGCTCTGCGAGGGCGTGCCGCCGTCGCTGGTGGCCTCGAAGCGGACGGAGAGCAGGATGGCCTGCTGGTGCTCCGCCTCGACGAGGTTCACCAGCTCGGCGACCTGCCGGCTGTCACGCACCAGTTGAGCCGCGTCGCTCGCGTCCGTCGACTGCCCGACCTCATCGGAGATGAGATACGCCAGCAGCACCGCGACCACCGCGAGCGGCACGCCGACGAGCAGATTGAGCTTGCGCCTGAAGGGCCAACGGTCTGCGAAGCCCCGTATGGACACCAGGCCTCCTTCGTGGGGTGTTGTCACGGTACGCGCAGCGACACACGTGACTGCTTTTGATCGAAGCGGCCCCCGCACACCGCTGTGACCGACGCCAACTCCGGGGAGACTACCGCCTCTTCGATCGATCAAGTACGTCGCCCTACGTCAAGAATCAATTACAAAGCGCCCGCGTTCGTGACCGGTCTGTTTACGGTGCCTTCACAACTGGGCACTGATTGAGGCCAATCGGTGACCGGACTTCTCTTGACTGACCGAGAACCGGCTGGATTGGATCAGCGGAGTGCGGCGTTCACGCCCCACGCGTGTTCGCCACAGCCATGCCTGTGCCAACATCCGAGCCCGGAACGGGAATTGTGACTTCTAAAGCGAAGAACAGCTGGTCCAGCACTAGGTACCCCGGCGCGGCGGTCGTCGCCCTCGCCGCCACGGCTGCGCTTGTCACGGGATGTGGGTCGTCCTCCGACAGCAAGTCCGACAACCCCCTCTCGGGCGACAAGGCCAGCGGTGACACGGTTGTCGTCGGCTCGAACAACTTCGCCGAGAGCATCCTGATCGCCGACATCTACGGCGAGGCGCTCAAGGCCAAGGGCGTCAAGGTCACTTACAAGCCGAACATCGGCAGCCGTGAGACGACGTACGGCCTGCTCAAGAACGGCACCATCACCGTGCTGCCCGAGTACAACGGCGCGCTGCTGGCCTACCTCGACCCGAAGGCCACCCCGGCGACCCTCGCCGCGACCACGGCGGCGATCAACGCCAAGCTGGACTCCAAGCTGACGCTGCTGGACCCGGCCGCCGCGGAGGACAAGGACACGGTCACGCTCAACGCGGAGACCGCGAAGAAGTACAACCTCACGTCCGACTCCAGCATCGCGGACCTCAAGGCCGTCGCCAAGGACCTGGTCATCGGCGCCTCGCCGGAGTTCCAGACCCGGCAGCAGGGCCTGGTGGGCCTGAAGTCCGTCTACGGCCTGGAGTTCAAGTCCTTCAAGGCGCTGGACGCGGGCGGTCCGCTGACGGCCGCCGCGCTGCAGAAGAACACCGTGCAGGCGGCCGACCTCTTCAGCACGGATCCGACCATCGTCAAGGAGAAGCACGTCACGCTCCAGGACCCGAAGAGGCTCTTCGGCTTCGAGAACGTGCAGCCCCTCGTCTACAAGAGCGGCCTCTCCGCGGCCGGTGTGGCCGCCCTCAACGCGGTCTCCGCGAAGCTCGACACGGCGACCCTGCTGGACCTCGACACGCAGGTCCAGTCGCAGAACAAGGACCCGCTGGACGTGGCGAAGGCCTGGCTGAAGACGGCCGGCCTGAGCTGACCTCTCCGGCGTCGGCGCGGGTGCCTCCGTTTCTCCGGGAGGCACCCGCGCCGACGTGCCCGCGGGGGCTCAGTAACCGACGTGGAACGTCGCGTCCTGCTGGTCCGTGGCCGTCGAGACCGGGTCGATGCGCAGCACGTAGTTGGAGTGCCGGATGTACCGGGTCGGGTTGTTGTAGGACCGGAAGGACGCCCAGGAGGAGTCCGCCAGCCCCGCCGTCCGGTAGAACGTCGCGTCCGCGGCGAACGTCGACGTGCCGTCGTTCACGTCGAGCTGGAGCGCGTAGTCGTAGTGCCGCAGATATCTGGTCGGATAGTTGACCGACTGGAAGGACACCCCGGTCGAGTCCGCGAGGCCCGGCACCAGCGTCCACTGGGAGTCGGGGTACGGGTCGAAGGCGTACTCGTCGATGCGGCCGACGAAGTTGGAGTGCCGGACGTAACGGGCCGGGTAGTTGTAGGACTTGAGCCGGTTCCAGGCGGGCGTGCCCCACTTGGCGATCAGGTTGGTGTACTCGGCCGCGGTGATGGGCTGGATGCCGCAGTGCTTGGAGTTGAGGGGCTGCGTGTAGAGCTTCTGGTCGACGGCCGTCCAGGTGCCGGCGGCGAGGCTGCTGGTCTGCCAGGCGTAGAAGACGCCGTTGGGGTCCCAGGTGTCACCCCAGAGGTACCAAGTCCCGCTGGACGTGAGGGACTTGACCAAGGTCGGTGCCTCGGTGCCGTTGTGCGAGACCGCGGTGCTGAACTCGGTGAAGCTGCCCGGGTCCAGCGAGGTGGACCTGGCGCCGACCAGCGTCGAATTCTTCTTGAAGTAGAGGTAGTTGACGCCGTTCACGCCCACCGCGAGGTCGCCGTCGATGACGTCGTAACCCGGGTCGAAGAACACCTGCGGATCACCGGCGGTCACGAAGTCGCTGGTGTAGTTGACCATGATGACGTTGTGGCCGCTGTCGTTCACGGCCGAGTAGATCACCCCGTACTGACCCCGCCCCGCGTCCCAGAACGACTCCGGCGCCCAGGCGTGCGTGTCCAGGCTGTGCACCTTCATCCGCCGGTAGCCGGTGAAGGTGCGCAGGTCGGGGGAGTCCCAGACGTGGATGTACTGGCTGACGTACGACCAGTCGGTGCCGTTGAGGTCGGTGGCGAGGACCACGAACGTGCCGTCCTGCTTGCGCAGGACGAACGGGTCGCGCAGGCCGAGGGAGCCCGCGGTCGGGGTGGCGACGGGCGCGTTCTGGTTGAGCGGGGTCCACTGCAGACCGTCGGGGCTGACGGCCAGGTGCAGACCGTAGTTGGCGCCCAGGAAGGTCGGCGACTCGGTGAAGTAGCACATGACATAGGCCGAGTCGGTGGCGGCCCGCGCGCTGCCGGCGCCGAGGGTGAGGGCGCCGGTGGCCGCGAGGGGGACGGTCGCGGCCATGCCGAGGAAGAGACGGCGGGAGGGGTGGGGGAGGGGAGGGACGGCCATGTGTTCTCCGTAAGTGACGAGCGGCCCATTGATCCCGTTCGTTCGACATCACGAACGAGGTTCGGTAAGTCGATCAGAAGGTAGGGATGGGGCGCGTGGGCGTCAATCACACGGTCGTGCTTGGCCGGTTCTCGCCGTTCACGTAAGCGTCTGCTGAGGGCCTCCTGTGTGGATCAGCAGTTCCTTCCGCGCCTGCGCCGCCGCGCCGATCGCCACCGCGTCCCCGCCCAGCCGTGCCGGAAGCACCCGTATCCGGTGACCGCCGACCGGTGGCTCCAGCGCCAGCGTCTCCCGGACGGCCGGTCCGAGCAGATCCCACGACCGGCTGACACCCCCGCCGAGCACACACGTCGTGACATCCAGCAACCCCGCCGTGATCAGCAGCGCACGGGCGACACCGCGCCCCGCGGCCTCGTACACGGCGAGCGCGTCCGGGTCGCCCCGGTGGGCCGCCCCGGCGATCGCGAGGGCGGTGCGGTCCACGCCCGTCCGCTCCCCGTACCGCGCCGAGAGGGAACGCCCCGACGCCAGCGTCTCCAGATGCCCCCGCCCCCCACACGTGCACGGCAGCTCGCCGAACCCCGGGACATGGCCGATCTCGCCCGCGGCACCGTGCGGGCCCTCGTGCAGGGCGCCTTTCAGCCACAGCGCGCCGCCCACCCCGGTGCCGAGCGTCATCCCGAGCACGTTCTCCTCGCCCACCGCGGCGCCGCGCGCCACCTCGCCGCGCAGGAACGCGTTGACGTCGTTGTCGAGGAACGCCGGTACGCCCAGGGCCTGTTCGACGGCCGCCGTCACCTCGAACCCGGCCCAGCCGCGAAAGGAGTCGCTCGCCACGAGGATCCGCCCGGCCCGCGCGTCCACGAGCCCGGCCGCGCCGACCCCGACCCCGAGCAACCGGGCGGGCGTACGCTCCCGCAGCAGCCGTAGCGCCGAGAGCGCGGCGTCGAGCATCGCGGCCCCGCCCTCGCTCGCCGGGGTCGGCAGCTCCGCCCGGTCCAGGACGTCGAGTCCGGGCGTGCACAGCACGACCTGGGTGGTCGTCCCGCCGATGTCGACGCCGACGATCACCTGGGGGGAGTCGCTCACGCGCCGGCCTCCGTCCCCAACGCCACCCGGCGCTCTCGCCGTTGACGCTGGAGCACCGGATCGGGCACGGGTACGGCGGCGATGAGCCGGCGCGTGTACCCGGTCTCCGGACGCAGCAACGTGCGCATGGTCGGCCCCTGTTCCTCGACCCGCCCGCCCCGCATCACGACGACGCGCCCCGCGAACCGCTGCACCACGGCGAGGTCGTGCGACACGAAGAGACACGCGAACCCGAGCTCCGCCTGCAACTCGGCGATGACTTCCAGCACGGTCCGCTGCACACTCACGTCCAGCGCGCTCGTCGGCTCGTCGGCGACCAGCAGCCGGGGTTCGAGCACCAGCGCCCGCGCGAGACTCACCCGCTGCCGCTGCCCGCCGGACAGCTCACGCGGCCCGCGCCGCGCCAACTCCCGTGGCAGCCGCACCAGTTCGAGCACCTCGGCGACCCGCTCCCGCCGCTCGGCGGCCCCCATGCCACGCCGGTGCACCCGCAACGGCTCGGCCACACACTCCGCGACACTCATCCGCGCGTCCAACGAGGCCACCGGATCCTGCAGCACCACACCGACTCCGGCCAGCAGGGCCCGCCGGGCCCGCCCCCGCGCCTTGCGCAGATCGGTCCCGAAGAGCGAGACGCCCCCCGACTCCGGCGCGACCAACCCCAGCGCCACCCGCGCGGCGGTCGACTTCCCGGACCCGGACTCACCGACGAGCCCCACGGTCTCCCCGGCCCGCACGGTCAGCGACACATCCTCCAGAGCCCGCACGGCGCGAGGCCCTCGCCCGAACCGCACACTCACACCCCGGAGTTCGACCACGGGCGCCCCCTCGGCCTCCTCGCGTTCGACGCCCTCGCCCCCGGTCACGGCGAGCCGGGGCACAGCGGCCAACAACCGCCGTGTGTACTCGTGCGTGGGCCGCAACAGCACCTCCTCCACCGCCCCCGTCTCCACGACCTCCCCCTCCAGCATCACGGCGACCCGGTCGGCGAAGTCGGCGACGACGCCCATGTTGTGCGTGACCAGCAGCACGCCCGTCCCGGAGTCGGCGGCCAACGCCCGCAGCAGATCGAGGATCTCGGCCTGCACGGTGACATCGAGCGCGGTGGTCGGCTCGTCCGCCACCAGCAATCCGGGCGAGTTGGCGATGGCCATGGCGATGACGACCCGCTGCCGCTGCCCACCCGACAACTGGAACGGAAAGGCGGAAGCCCGCCGCTCAGGTTCGGGAATCCCGACCCGGCGCAGCAGTTCAACCGCCTCCGCAGCGGCCTCCCGCCGGGAGACGTCCCGGTGATTCCGTACAACTTCCGCTATCTGCTTGCCGATTCGGGTCAGCGGATCAAGAGCGGTGGCCGGTTCCTGGAACACCATCGAAGCCGTACACCCCCGCAGCCGCGCGAGTTCGGCCTCACCGGCGCCCACGACATCCGTTCCGCCGACCGAAACACCCCCGGACGCACGGGCGTTGCCGGGCAGCAGCCCAAGGGCGGCGAGCGCCACGGTCGACTTCCCGGACCCGGACTCACCGACGAGGGCGAGGGTCTCGCCGGGCGCGACCCGCAAGGACACCCCCCGCACGGCGGGCACATCACCGCTCTCGGTGGAGAAGGTGACGCCCAGATTCTCGATCTCCAGGATGCTGTTCATCCCCGTCCCCTCACGTCGAAGGCGTCGCGCAGCCCGTCGCCGATCGCGTTGAACGCGCACACGACGAGGATGATCGCGAGTCCCGGCGGCACGATCAGCCACCAGCGTCCCGAGTAGGCGGCCGTCAGCCCGGCCGACAACATCCCGCCCCAGTCGGTCGACGGCGGCTGAACTCCCAGCCCCAGATAGGACACATAGGCGACGAGCAGAATCGCGTCGGCGACCTGGAAGGTGGCCGCGACGACGATCGTCGACACCGAGTTGGGCAGGATGTGCCGGGTGACGGCCCGACTGTGGGAACCGCCGATGGCGCGCAGGGTCAGCACATAGTCGCGCCCCTTCAAGGTCAACGTCTCCGCCCGCACCAGCCGCGAAGGCACCAGCCAGGACACCAGCCCCAGAATCACGATCAGCCCGGTCACACCGGGTGTGGTGATGGCAGACACGACCAGCAGGATGAAGAGCGCGGGTATGGCGATCCCGGCGTCCACGACCCGCATCATCACGGCGTCGACCCACCCGCCCGCATACCCGGCGACGGCCCCCCACAAGGTCCCGATGACGGTGGCGAGCACTCCGGCGGCAAGTCCGACGAGCAACGAGACCTTCCCGCCGTACATGAGCCGCCCGAGCTCGTCATGCCCGACGGCATCGGTCCCGAGCCAATGAGAGCCGTTGGGCGGGAGGTTGACCTGCGTGAGATCGGTATGAACCTGATCGGTGGAGTAGAGAACCGGCCCGAGGAAGCAGAACAGAAAAAAGAGGGCAACCACTACAAGTCCGGCGACGGCAAGTTTGTTGCGCGCGAAGCGCGCTCTTAGGGGCGCGGGGCTGTGTTGATTTGCGGCTCCGCCGCGGGGCGCGAGCAACCCCCACCGGCCGGCACTTTGAACACTCACGCCAGACCCCCCTTGACCCGAGGATCAACAATCCGCTGCACGACATCCGCGAGCAGCGTCCCCACCACAGTCGCCACGGAAATGACGAGCACACACCCCAACAGCACCGGGTAGTCCGACGACTGAGCCGCACTCCAGAACAACAGCCCCATCCCCGGGTAGTTGAAGAGCTGCTCAACAACCAGCGCACCCCCGAACAGCACCGGCACGTAATACCCCAGCATCGCGATCACCGGCGTGAGCGAGTTCCGGAACACGTGCTTGAAGAGGATCGCCCGCTGCGGCGAACCCCCCGCCCGAGCCGTACGGACGTAGTCCTCGGACAGGTTCTCCAACGTCGCCGCCCGCATGTACCGGCTGAACACGGCAACCATGGAAGCCGCCCCCGTCACCACAGGCAGCACCAACGCGACGGGATCCGCGAAGACCTGACCCACCGTGTCCCCCTGCGGCGCCTGCGACGGAAACCACCGCAGCACCTGGGTGAACACCAGCACCAGCACAAGTCCCAGGAAATACACGGGAGTCGAGTACGCGACGAAGCTCAACGTCGTGATGACGTAGTCGGCCGGCTTGTTCCGCCGCACCGCCTGCCACATGCCCAGCGGAATGGCCAGCACCAGCCCGACAACGGCCGACAACACGGTCAGCACCAGTGTTTTCGGCAGCCGTTGCTCGATGAGCTGGGACACCGCCTCGTTCAGGGTGTACGACGTGCCGAGGTCACCGTGCAGCAACTGCCGCAGGTAGTACAGGTACTGCACGGGCAGCGGCCGGTCGAGCCCCTGGTCGTGGTTGAACAGCGTGATCTGCTGGGGCGTGGCCTGCGGGCCGAGGATCCCGCGCGCGGGACCCCCGGGCAGCGCGTGCAGCAGACCGAACACCACGACCGTCACGATGATGACGACGACCAGCGCCTGGGCGATCCGCCGGGTGAGATACAGGAGGGTGTCCATGCCTCAGCTGGTCCACTTCCACTGTGCCGGGTGGAAGTTGGCGAGCGGGTCCTGCGAGAAGCCGCCGAGGCCGTTCTTGACCACGGAGATCTGGTAGTCCGGCTCCGGCAGCCAGATCACCGGCAGGTCCTTGGCGAGGGCCGCGCTGTAGTCCTGGATCGCCTGGGTCGAACTCGACGTCGTGGACGCGGAGATGAGCTCGTCGACGTCCGTGTTGGAGTAGTTGCCGAAGTTCGCGCCGCCCTTCGTCTGGAAGAGCGAGTCACCGGTCGGGAAGGCGCTGAAGTACCAACTGCCCGCCGTGCCGAAGAAGGACAGCTGCCACGTGCAGATCGACTGCGAGGCCGTGCACTGCGGGGTCTGCGACAGCACCGAGTTGACGGGCGCGGTCTTGATGGAGAACTTGATCCCGGTCTTCGCCAGCGAGGACTGGATCGCGCTCATCATGTTGTCGGTCACCGTCGACCCGGACTGCGACAGCACCTGCATCTCGAACTTCGTGCCCTTGGCGACTCCTTCACCGCACTGCGCGGAGCCGGTGCCCGGACTGGTGCAGGTCATGACCCCACCCTCCTCGCTCCAACCATGGCCGCTGAGCAGCGACTTGGCGGCCGAGGTCGAGAACGGGTACGGGTCGCTCCTCTGCGTGGCCGACAGGAACGACGAACTCTGCGCCTGCGGGATCGGCCCGTAGCCGGGCACCGCCGTCCCGTTGAAGATGACCTTCGCCAGACTGCTCTGGTCGATCGACCGCTGCACGGCCTGCCGGGCGTAGAGCTGCTTGAACACGGCACCCATGGCAGGGTTGTTGAAGTTGTACGGCATGTACGTGATCGCCCAGCCGGACCAGGGCTTCACCGTGTAGCCCTGCGCGGTGAAGCTGTCCTTCTGGTCGAGGTCGGTCGCCTCGATGTAGCCGTAGTCGACGCTCCCGGAGCGCAGCGCGTTCTTCTCGGCGTCCGCCGTCGTGAAGGGGAGGAGGTTCACGGTGGGGATGCCGGGCTTCTCGCCGCCGTCGTACTTCGTGTTGGCGGCCAGGACGACCTTGCCGGCCGTGGAGAACGACTTGACGGTGTACGGGCCGCTGACCGTCTTCCAGAGGGCGTTCGTGGCGTAGCCGTTGATGTTCTTGGCCGCGTTGTTGAGGTACGTCCAGTCCTGCTTGGCGTCCCCGGCCTTGTCCCACACGTGCTGGGGGAGCGGGTTGACGGCGCTCAGCTCGTTGGCCAGCATCCACTGCGGGTTGTAGGCCTTGTCGAAGGTGATCGTGAAGTGACGGGCGTCCACGGTCTTGAAGGACGTCCAGTTGTCCGGTGCCTTGCCCGGGTTGTAGCCCGCCCACTGGGACTTGTTCGCCTTGATGAGGTCGAACCAGAACTTCACGTCGGCCGAGGTGATCGGCTTCCCGTCGCTCCAGTGCCGCTCGCCCAGGGTGATCGTGACGCTCTTGTTGTCGGCCGCGAAGTCGGCGGCGGTCGCCACCGAGCCCTTCTTGTTCCAGCCCATGCTGCCGGTCGAGCCGTCGTAGGCGACGAGCGGCTCCCACAGGGCGTTCGCGATGGAGATGTTGTTGGTGTTGAGGTGGGCGGCGGTGCCGATCGGCAGGATCCAGTTCGGGGTGAAGTTCGCCGGCAGCGCGTAGTTGATCGAGTCGTGCGACCCGGACGACGACGTACCGCTCGACCCGGAACAGCCCGCGAGCAGCAGCGAGGCCGTGGTCAGCGAGGCACCGGCGAGGAGTCTCGTGGGAACAGGGGACATGGCTCTCCTCGGAAAAAGAGGGGCGGAGGCGGGGGTGAGGACAGTCAACGACCCCTGTGGTCGAAGAAACAGGCGTGCCGCTGTAAAAAGCCTGTTTCTGCTGTTCTGCAAAAAGCCGGGAGCCCCTTCGGGTGGCTTACGCTCGTCGCCACGATCGCCGATCCGGAAGTAACTTCCTCCATGCCTGAAAAAAGTGCGCACCGCCGGAAGAGCGCCTCCGGTGTCTCCTCACTGGCCGAGCACGTCCTCGAACTCCTCGCCTCCGGGCAGGCCGCCACCCGCACCGAACTCGCCGAACTGCTCGGCGCCGCGCCCTCGACGATCTCCCTCGCCGTGGGCCAGCTGGTGTCCCTGGGCCTGGTCGCCGAGCACGGCACGCGCTCCTCCACCGGCGGCCGGCCCCGCAAGGTGCTGCGACTCGGCGGAAGCGACGGCTTCGCGGTCGCCGCCGAACTCGGCGGCAAGCACGCGCACGTGGGGGTCGTCCTGCCCGGCGGCGGCCTCACCGATGTGTCGACGGTGCCGTTCCCTACGGCGGAGGGCCCGGAGGCCGCGCTCCCAGGCCTCGCCGAGACGCTCACGGCACTCGCCGAGCGGCACGGGCGGGAGCAGCTGCGAGGCGTGGGCCTGTGCCTGCCCGGCCCGGTCGACATCGCCTCCGGGATGGTCACGCTGCCCGCCCGGATGCCCGGCTGGAACAGGTTCCCCATCCGCGACTGGCTCGCCGACCGCTTCGAGGTCCCGGCCGCCGTCGAGAACGACGCCAACTGCATGGCCGTCGGCGAACACACCGTCCAGCCCGCCGAACGACGCCAGTCGATCATGGTCAAGGTCGGCACCGGGATCGGCGCGGGCGTCATCGCCGACGGCCGCCTCTACCGGGGCGGCACCGGCGCCGCCGGCGAGATCACCCACGTCCGCGTCGAGGCCGCCCAGGACACCCCCTGCTCCTGCGGCAACACCGGCTGCCTGGAAACCGTGGCCTCCGGCGCCGCCCTGGTCCGCATCCTGCGCGGCCACGGCCTCGACGTGACGACCACCGAGGACGTCGTACGCCTCGCCACCGACGCCCACCCCGAGGCCACCCGAGCGGTCCGCCAGGCCGGCCGCTATCTCGGCCAAGTCCTGGCAGCCAACGTCAACTTCTTCAACCCCGACGCCGTGTATCTGGGCGGCATCCTCTCCACCCTGGAACCCTTCGTAGCGGCAGTCCGCAGCCAGTTGTACGAGGGCTGCCACCCCTTGGTCACGGAGCACCTGGTCATCGAACGCGCGAGCCTGGGCGCGGACGCAGGGCTGGTCGGCGCAGGTCAGTTCGCCCTCCAACGGGCCCTGGCCCAGGCACTCCAGACGGTCACAGACAAGACGCGGTGACTTGTGCTTTTAGGGGCGCGGGGAACTGCGCGACCAGCCACGACGAAGCCGCAGACGACACACGACTTGGAGTACCTGTGCCTTCCCAACGTCCCGTAATCGCCATCGCAGGCCTCGGCATCGAATCCTCAACCTTCTCCCCGGCCCGCACGGAGGCCCCCGCCTTCCACCCCCAACGCGGCCCCGAGGTACTGACCCGGTACCCCTTCCTCGCCCCCGGCACCCCGCTCGGGGAAGCCGCAGACTGGCAAGGCGCCCTCGTAGGCAAGGCCCTCCCCGGCGGCACCGTAACGGCCACCGCCTTCACTGCCCTGTCCGACGAACTCATCGACCGCCTAAGGGAATTGGGCCCCCTGGACGGCCTCTGGTACGACATCCACGGCGCGATGACAGTGGAGGGCATGGACGACGCCGAGGCCCACCTACTGACCCGCATCCGGGAAACCATCGGCCCGGAAACCCTCGTGTCGACCTCGATGGACCTCCACGGCAACGTCTCCCGCGAACTGGTCCACGCCACCGACCTGATCACCTGCTACCGCATGGCCCCGCACGAGGACGCCATGGACACCAAGGAACGCGCCGCCCGCAACCTCGTAGACCTCCTGGCGAGCGGCGCCCCCCGCCCGGTCAAGGCCTGGATCCCGGTCCCGGTACTCCTCGCGGGCGAACAGACCTCCACCCGTATCGAACCAGCGAAGAGCGTCTACGCGGCCGTAGAAAAAGTAGAAGCAACCGACGGAGTCACCGACGCGGCGATCTGGGTCGGCTACGCCTGGGCCGACGAGCCCCGCAACCGCGCCGCAGTCGTCGTCACGGGACCGTCCGCCGCCCAAGTAACCACCGGCGCCGAACAGTTGGCCCGCGGCTTCTGGAAAGCAAGGCACGACTTCGCGTTCGTCGCGCCCACCGGCACCCTGGCCGACTGCCTCGACGAGGCCCTCGCCTCCACCGCCCGCCCGTACTTCATCAGCGACACCGGCGACAACCCGACCGCCGGCGGCGCGGGCGATGTCACCTGGGGCCTCCAACAGGTCCTGGAACGCCCGGAGTTCAAGGACCAGGACGGCCCTACGGTCATCTACGCGTCGCTCCCCGGACCGGCCGCCGTAGCCACCGCGGAGCGTGCCGGCGTCGGCGCCACCGTCACCGTCACGGCGGGCGCCGAGGTCGACGACCGCCACGCGGGACCGCTCACCCTCACCGGGGTCGTGCACTCGATCCGCCACGGCGACCGGGACGCCGAGACCGAAGCGGTCCTCAGGGTCGGCAGCGTGTATGTGATCCTCACCCGGCTCCGGAAGCCGTACCACCACGAACACGACTTCACCGACCTGGCGTTGGAGCCGCGCTCCGCCGATCTCGTGCTCGTCAAGATCGGCTATCTCGAACCCGAGCTCTTCGCCATGGCCGCGGACTGGAAGATGGCCCTCACTCCGGGCGGGGTCGACCAGGACCTGACCCGGCTCGGGCATCACCGCGTCCGGCGGCCCCTGTTCCCCTTCGACCGGGACATGGCAGAGCCGGACCTCACGGCCCGGGTCGTCGCCCCCTCGGACGAGCCGCTCACCGGGGCGGACGAGTGAGCTTGCCGCCCCCGCCGTCCTCGATGGCCGCTTCGATCAACTGGTCCAGCAGCGCGATGAGTACGTTCCGGCACGAGTCGCGTTCCCGCGCGTCGCACAGCAGCACGCGGACGTCCTCCGGGAGCGCCAGCGCGTCGCGGACCGCCTCCGCCGGATACGGGTGCTCGCCGTAGAAGCCGTTCACGCCCACCACGAAGGGGATGCCCCGGCGCTCGAAGAAGTCGACGGCCGCGAAGCTGGACTTCGGGCGGCGGACGTCGATCAGGACCACCGCGCCGAGGGCGCCGAGCGCCAGGTCGTTCCACATGAACCAGAAGCGCTGCTGGCCCGGGGTGCCGAACAGGTACAGCACCAGGTCCTGGCCGATGGTGATGCGGCCGAAGTCCAGGGCCACCGTGGTGGCCCGTTTCTCCTCGATGCCGTCGAGGTCGTCGACGGCGAGGCCGGCCGCGGTGAGCGGTTCCTCGGTGCGCAGCGGCGCGATCTCGCTCACCGAACCGACCATGGTGGTCTTGCCGACGCCGAAGCCTCCCGCGATCAGGATCTTGACCGTCTCGGGCGGCGCGGGTGCCGGAGCGATGGTGTCAGAGCCGGTCAAGGCCCTCCCTCACTTTCTGCAGCAGGTCCATGTCCGGGCTGGTACGGGATACCGGGTGCGGCGGACGGGCCGTGATCAGCCCCGCCTCCAGCAGATCGCAGAGCATGATCACTACCACGCTCACCGGGAGGTCGACAAGAGCCGCGACCTCCGCCACCGCCAGCGGCTCGGCGCACAGCCGCAGGATGCGGGACTGCTCCGGCTGCGGCCGGGGCGCCCGCGCGGGCACCGGCTCGACCGCGGTCACCGTGGTGATGAGGGTGAAATCGGCGCGGCTGGGCCGGGTTCTGCCACCGGTCAGCGTGAACGGCCGTACGAGCCGCCCCGCCGCGTCGCCACCGCTCACCTCACTCGCCGGAGCCGGCCGCGGGGCCGACGTTGGCCCGCGGCGCGGCGCTGAGATGCTCGCCTATCTTCTTCACCAGCATGTTCATCTGGTACGCCACGACCCCGACGTCCGCGCCCGGACCGGTCAGGACGACCAGATGGGCGCCGGGGCCCGCCGAGGTGAGGATCAGATAGCTGTTGGCCATCTCGATCAGCGCCTGGCGCACCGGACCGCCCCGGAAGTCCATGCTGACCCCCTTGCTGAGGCTCATCAGCCCGGACGCGGTGGCCGCGAGCCGCTCGGCGTCGTCGCGCAGGAACCCGGTGGACTTGCTGACGACCAGGCCGTCCTCGGACAGCACGACGGCCTGGTTCACCTCGGCGACCCGGTCCACGAGTCCGGTGAGCAACTGGTCGAGCTGGGTGTGCGTGGCGGGGACAGGACGTGTCATGGCGGAGTCCTTCATGAGCGGTCGGCGGGCGGGGTCGAGGAGGCGGCTGCTTCCTCCCGGTCGTACTGCGTCGGCGTGTCGTCGTCGATGGAGTCTCGCGCCTGGAACGTGCCGCGCTGGAACCCGGCCAGTGAGGAGGCCGCGCGTTCCGCGGTGAAGTCTTCGAGCTCTCCGTCCTCCTCGACCGGCCCGGCCTCCTCCCGCAACTCGCTGGCCAGGCTGGTCTGCGGCACCCGGCGCGGCAGCGGGGCCAGCCCGCCGAGATCGACGGCGACCGAGGGCTCGGGGGACCGTGCCGGGGGAACCGCGGGCACGGCGCTCGTCGGCTCGACCGCCCGCTCGGCCAAGGACGTTGCCGCGAGGGCGGCGGTCTTCTCCGCCACGACGGCCCTGGCGAGGCCGGCGTGCTTCGAGGTACCCGGCGTGGGCTCGTCGGGGGCCTCGGGTACGACGATCTCGTGCGGGATCAGCACGATCGCGGTCGTGCCGCCGTACGGCGAGGAGCGCAGCGTCACCGCGATGCCGTGCCGGGTGGCGAGCCGGGCGATCACGAACATACCGAGCCGCAGGTCGTCGGCGAGGGCGACCACGTCGAACTGCGGAGGCACCGCCAACTGGCCGTTGAGGGAGGCGTAGTCCTCTTCGGACATGCCGAGCCCGCGGTCCTCGACCTCGATCACGAGCCCCTTGGCGACCATCGCGGCCCGCACCCCGACGGGGCTCGGCGCGGGGGAGTACACGGTCGCGTTGTCGATCAGCTCGGCCAGCAGATGGATCACGTCCGCGACCGCGGGCGGCGCCAGGCACACCTCCTCCTCGGTGTGCACCTCCACCCGCTGGTACTCGGCGACCTCACCCACGGCACTGCGCAGGATGTCGATCAGCGCGACCGGCTCGGTCCAGCTGCGGCGGGGCTGCTCACCGCTGATGACGACGAGGTTCTCCTCGTAGCGGCGCAACTGGCTGGCCGTGGAGTCCAGTTCGTACAGGCCGCGCAGCACCTCGGGGTCGTCGTGCCGGCGTTCCAGCGCGTCGAGCTTGGTGAGCTGGAGGTTGACCAGGTTCTGGCTCTGCCGGGCGATGCCGAGGATGACCTTCTGGAAACCCCGCCGGGTGTCGGCGAGTTCGACCGCGGTGTGCACGGCGGTGCGCTGCGCGGTGTTGAACGCCTGGGCCACCTGGCCGAGTTCGTCGTCGCCGTAGTCCAGGGGCGGGGTCGCCGACTCGACGTCGATCTTCTCGCCCCGGTTCAACCGGGCGACCACGTCCGGCAGTCGGTCCTCGGCGAGGCTCAGCGTGGCGATCTTCAGGCCGCGCAGCCGCCGGGACAGGGAGCGGGTGATCCGCCAGGACATGCCGACGCACAGCAGCAGGGCGGCGAGTCCGCCCGCGCTCAGCGAGGCGGCGGTGACGAGCAGGTTGTGCGCCTTGTCGGAGCTGCGGTCGAGGAGTCCGTCCGTCTGCTGCCGGATCAACGCCGTGTACTGGTCGGCGACTTCGGACAGGGCGGCGTTCCACTGCTTCTGCTCGTCGGGCAGGGGGATCCTGTTGGCCGTGCCGTTGTCCGGCACCGCCTTGTCCGCCGTACCGGCCGTGAGCACCGCGTCCTCCGTGGACTCCAGGGTGCTCCACTCGACGCTCTGCAGAATGTGCTCGATCTTCGTCCTGGTGGCGCCCTGGAACCCGGTGGCGATCTGGTCCTCGACCAGCCAGCGCCGGGCGTGCACCAGCTCGGCGAACTGCTCCCACGCCCCGTTGTCGACGTGCCCGGAGGGCCAGGCCAGGGTCAGCTGGGCGTCCTCCTGGGAGACCAGCTCCGCCCCGTGCTCCAGGGCGACGAGAGGCTCGGCCTGCGAGGTGAGGTCGCCGTCGTCGACCTGGGACAGCTCCTGGAAGGCCTGGATCTGGTCGTCGATGATCGAGGTGTACTGGTCCAGCACCTGCTGGGGCGTGATGTCGGTGGGCTTGTCCACCTGGCTGCGGTAGTACTCCAGGCTGTCCACCGACGCGACGACCGAGTACATCCGGTCCTTGATGCGGGCGGGCGCCTTCTTGATCGCGCCGGACTGGGCCAGGAGCCCGGCCACCGCCTTGTCCGTCACCGCGCGCTGTGCCGTGAGCGCGGCCCGGGAACCGTGCGGCGAGGCCATCCAGGCCGCCGACAGGCTGCGCTCCCGCTGGAGCGCGAGCGCCGCCTCGGTGCCCATGGCGCCGGTGGACCGGCTCAGCTCGGTCTGCGAGCGCAGCCGCAGCCCCTCCGTGAACATCTGGGTCGTCGTCACGCCCCACATGGCCGCCAGGGTGACGCTGGGCACCAGCGCGAGCATGATCAGGGAAAGACGTATGGAACCGACGCGGCGCCGGGCACCTGTCCGTGGAGACATCGTGGTCGTCCTCGCTACATCCTCGTACGAAGTGTCCGGTCAGCGCGTTCCGTTGGCCGCGAACTTCGCGACCGCGCCGACGTTCGTCTTCGTCACGAACGCCGGGCCGGTGAGCACGGGAGCCGCCCCGCCGCCACTGATGTTGCCGTTGGTCTTGTACAGCCACAACGCGTCCACGGCCAGATAGCCCTGCAGATACGGCTGTTGGTCGACCGCGAACTGCACGGCCCCGCTCTGCACGGCCTTGACCAGGTCCTGGTTGAGGTCGAAGGTCGCCACCTTGGCGTTGCTGCCCGCCGCCTTCACGGACTTGACCGCGGCCAGTGCGAAATCGGCGCCCATCATGACCACTTCGTCGATGCTGGGGTCCTGCTTCAGCCGGTCCTTGACGCCCGCGGACACGGCGTTCATGTCGGTGCCGTCCACATAGAGCATGTCGGTGTCGCCGGTGAACGTCTTCTTCACGCCCGCGCAGCGCGCCTCCAGGGCGACATTGCCCCGCTCGTGGATCACGCACAGGGCGTGCTTGGCCTTGAGGGCGTCCAGTTTCTCGCCGACGGCGCGGCCCGCGACACTCTCGTCCTGGCCGAAGAACTCCAGGACGCCCTCCGACTGCCATGAGTCGATACCGGAGTTGAGGCCTACCACCGGGATGTCCGAGGCCTTGGCCTGGGAGATCGGCGCCTTCATCGCGTCCGGCTTGGCGAGCGTCAGCGCGATGCCGTCGACGCCGTCCCGGATCGCGTCCCGCACCAGCTCCGCCTGCCCGGTGCCGTCGGGGTCGCTCGCGTACGTCAGCTTGACGTGGTCCTTGGCGGCGGCGGCCTCGGCGCCCTTCTTCACCAGCACCCAGAAGGCGTCGCCCTCGCTCGCGTGGGTCACGAGGGCGATCTTGAGTCCGGAACCGCCGCCGGCGCCGGCCGCGTCCGTGTCCGCTCCGGAACCACCGGTTCCGGAGCAGCCGGCGAGCAGCAGACAGACCACGACGGCGGAGGTCAGCGCCGTCCCGTGGATGAGGCGGACGGGGGCTTGAGGTGAAGGAGGAGTGGTCATGGGGGGTGCGGCACCTCGCTGTGCGGCCGAGCCGGAGGACGGGGGGAGTGCGCCCGGTGCCGTATGAGGTGCGCCGACCGGGTGACTCCCGCTGGGCCGGAGCCAATCGTGTGTGACCGCCGGTAGTCAAGTGAGCAGCGACATGGAGTGAGTTGTTGCTGCCGCATTGTGATCATCTCGACGTCGTCAGGGGGTTGAGGAGGTTGCGTACGGGCGGGCGGTTACGGCTTGCGGGCCACCGCCCCGTACATCGCGATGTCCTGGTCCCTGATCGGTTCGGTGTCCGAGCCGTCCGGACGCCACTTGTGGACCTGGACGATACCCGGCCCGACGAGTTCGAGCCCCACGAAGAACTCCTCGGCCTCCGGATACGTGCGCAGCCGCATCGGCATCCCGCGCGCCGCGTACTCGCGGGCGACCCGGCCGACCTCGTCCGGCGCGAACTCGGCGGTACCGATGGACATCGCCAAGTAGCTGCCGGAGGGCAGGGGTTCGAGGAGCCGGCGCACGATGCCCACGGCGTCGTCCTCGTCCAGCACGAAGTGCACGATCGCGATCACCGTCAGGGCGACCGGCTCACCGGGATCGAGCGTCTCGCGGACCTGAGGGGTGCTCAGGATCGCCGCCGGGTCCAGCATGTCCGCCTCGACGTACGCGGTCCGGCCCTCGGGCGTGCTGTCCAACAGGCCCTGGGACAGGGCGAGTACGAGCGGGTCGTTGTCGACGTAGACGACCCGGGACTCCGGGGCCGCCGCCTGCGCGATCTCGTGGATGTTCGGCGAGGTCGGGATACCGGTACCGACGTCGAGGAACTGCCGTATCCCCGCCTCGCCGGCCAGATAGCGCACGGCACGGTTCATGAAGTCGCGGTTGGCCCGCATGTGCACCGGCATGGCCGGCCACTCCCGGATCATCGCGTCGCCGGCCTCCTGGTCGGCGGGGTAGTAGTCCGCTCCGCCCAGGATGTAGTCGTAGATCCGCGCGGAGTGGGCGGTGTCGGTGTCGATGCGGCTGGGCTCGGGCAACGTGGGCTCCTTGTGTGAGATTTCGCCGTCATGGGGGCCGCGGAGGGAGGAAATCCTCGATCCCGGAGACCTGGCTGGAAGGGGCAACCCCCGCGATTCCACGCTTCGGCCATGAGACAACTGAGCACGTACCCAAGGCCGTTGACCCCCGACGGGTCCTACCCCGGGCGCTGGTCCGCACTCGTCGCCCTGCTTCTCGGCGAGGCCATGAACCTGCTCGACGCGACGGTCGTGCAGGTGGCCGCGCCCGCGATCCACGCCGATCTGGGCGGATCGGTGTCCGACATCCAGTGGTTCACGACGGCGTACACCCTGCCGTTCGCGGTGCTGCTGATCACCGGGGGACGCCTCGGCGACATCGCGGGCCGGAGGCGGCTGTTCGTGCTGGGCGTCGTCGGATTCGCCGTCGCGTCCCTCGCCTGCGCGCTGGCGCCGGGCGTGGGCTTCCTGATCGCGTTCCGCGCCGTGCAGGGGGCGTCGGCGGCGCTGGTGATCCCGCAGACCATCGGGCTCATCAAGGCGATGTTCGCGGGCGACGAGATGTCCCGGGCCCTTGGCAGTATCGGCCCCGTCATGGGCCTCGCGGCGGTCTGCGGCCCGGTGCTCGGCGGTGTCCTCACGCACGCCGACCTGTTCGACTCCTCCTGGCGCGCGGTGTTCCTGGTCAACGTCCCGCTCGCCCTCGTCGTCCTCGCCCTCTCCCCCCGACTGCCGCAGGACCGCGCCCCGAAGCGCCCCACCCTCGACATCACCGGCACCCTCCTGGCCATGACCGGCACGGGACTTCTGGTCTTCCCGCTGATCGGCGCGGACATCTCCCGTCTGTCCGGCCGGAGTTGGGCCGAGGTGACGGCAGGCCTGCTGACCCTGACCGTGTTCGCCCTGCACCAGCGCGGGGTGGCCGCCACCGGGCGCAGCCCCCTGGTGGAACCGACCCTGTTCACCCGCCCCGGCTTCCCCGCCGCCCTCGTCGCCTCCACGTCCTTCTTCGCGGTGACGAACGGCCTCATGACGGTCGTGGTGCTCCAACTCCAACTAGGCCTGGGCGCCGGTGTGTTGAAGGCGGGCCTGACCCTGGCCCCCTGGTCGGTCGGCCTCGCCGTCTCGTCGTGGGCGGCGGGCGCACATCTCGTCCGGCGGTACGGACGGCGGACGATGCTCGCCGGCCTCGGCGTCCTGCTCACGGGCATGCTGGGCGCGATCCTCGCCTACGACCACACGGTCCGCGGCGCCTATCCCATCTGGCTGCTCCCCGCACTCGGCGTGGTCGGCCTCGGCGCCGGGCTCTTCACCCCGGCGTTCTTCACCCAGGCGCTCAAGCCGCTCCGGGCGCAGGAGTCGGGGTCGGCTGCGGGGTTGCTGAACGCCGTGCAGCAGCTGGGGGCGACCTTGGGGGTCGCGGTTCTCGGCAGTGTGTATCTGGCGAACGCGGGGGCTGGAGGCGGGACCGGTGTCGGCGTCGGGACGGAGGGTGCCCCGGGGGCGCTGTACGCGGTGCGGGTGGCGTTCTGGGGTGCGGTGGGGCTGGTGGGGGTGTGTGCAGGTGCGAGTCGGGTGATGGGGCGTGAGGCATGATGGAGGGCGTACAGGGCGTACTGGGCGATGCGGGGCGCGAGGGGGGAGTGTGAGGGTGCTGCGAGCGCAGGGGTGATTGCCAGGCGCCCGCGGCTCGCTTGCGCCCGCCATCAGCCTTTTCTCCACCCGCGTCCCGGCTTTACTCCGCCCGCGTCCCGGACTCACGCCGCGCCTGTGCCGGGTTCACGCCGTCCCCGCTCACCCACCCGCGTCGGCAACCCCGTCAGGGAAGGGCTCGCCGCCTTGAGGTTGCGCAGTACCGGGCTCGATTCCAGGGTGTGGACGGCGGTCAGGGAACCGAGGCGCTGGGTGAGGTAGCGGTGGAGGTCGGCGGGGTCGCGGCACAGCGCCTGGGCGACCAGGTTGGTGGGGCCGGTGGTCGCGGCGACGAAGGCCAGTTCGTCGTGGTCGGACAGGGCCGTGGCGACCCGGTCGAGGTCCGCCGGCCGTACCGACATCCACAGCAGCGCCCGGGTGTTGACCCCGAACAGCCCGGCGTCGACCTCGACGTCGAAGAACAGCGCGCCGCCCGCCCGCAGATCGGCCAGCCGCCGCGCCACGGTCGCCGGCGACCACCTGGTCACCCGCGCCAGCTCACCCTGCCCGGCGCGCCCGTCCCGCTCCAGCGCCGCCAGCAACTCCGCGTCTCCCGGCCCCGGTTGACGCGGCACGCCCGGATACCCGGAGTCGGCCCGCTCGCGCAGGACACGCACCTGTTCCGCGTCGAGCGCGTCCGCGCTGCGCCGCCAGTTCGTCGGGCCGCCCAGGTACATGTGCAGCAGACAGTGCGCGGACACCGCGGTGATGCCGCCGGTGCGCGGAATGTCGTGCAGGAGAAGGGAGCCCGCGCCCGAGGCATCGGTGGGCGCGTGGACGACCGCCACGATCTCGGTGCCGCCGGAGGCGAGTTTCACCCAGGACGTGTCCGGCCGCCGTACCAGGGCACGGGCGATGTCCTGCGCGGAGCGCGCGGCGGCGGTGAGCCGGACCAGCCACTGGGTACGGCCCGCCTGGTGCGGGTCCGTGAGGCCCACGACGCGCAGGGACGCCTCGGTGCGCAGCCGGGCGTAGCGCCTGGCGACGGTCTGGGCCGAGACACCGAGGACCGCGGCGATCCCGGTGAAGGTCGCCCGGCCGTCGATGTGCAGGGCGTGGATCAGGCCGCGGTCCAGGTCGTCGAGCATGCCCCCGGTCATGTGTCCCGGCGGCCGGTCAGAGGTCGAACTCGTGCGGCGGCAGGTCGAGCGTGAAGCAGGCCTCGCGGACCACGGCCTGCTCGGTCTTGTCGAAGTCGCCGTCCGCGCCGCCGATCACGATGCCGATCTGGATCACGGCACGCGCCTCGGCGGGCTTCTTCTTCGCCTTGGCGATCTCCTGCAACACGCTGACCTTGCCGAAGGCGAAGTCGGCCGTCAGCTTGTTCAGGTTCTCGTCGAAACGGCGCTGGAGGTCCATCGCGTCGAAGTTCTGCAGCACCTCGTTGCTCGCGATGAGCTGGGCGACACGCTGCCGCTCCGACGGGTCGACCGTGCCGTCGGCGGCGGCCACGAGCGCGCACATCGCCATGCTCGCGTCGCGGAACGCCCCGCTCTTCAGGTCGTTCTTCTTCGCCACGAGCTGGGTCTGCATCGTTGACGCGGACTCCTTGAAGCGGTCCCACAGGGCCATGCGAACTCCATGCGTAGTAGTCGTGCGTAGTCGTGCGTATACGAATTCGTGGCTGCAGCACCGTGGAAACTCCCCGCACCGGGGAGAAGTTCCGGCCGCCTGGACTGGTGCGGTCCGTACGAAAGGAACGGCCGGGGACGGGAGGCGACGACGGTGCGGACAGCCGGCGACGGCCCCGGCGACCCGTCCGCCGAGGTGCTCGCGGACGCCGCCGCGGCCTTCGGGCTGCCGGCCTCGCCCGTGCGGCTGCACATCGGGTGGGCGCCGGCCCAGGGCGAGAGCGATGTCCCGGGGCTCGCGGAGCGGGTCGGCGGCGCGCTGCCCGCGGTGAGCCGGCACCTGACCGAACTGAAGCTCGCGGGCCTGGTCAGGTCCCGCCGCGAGGGCCGTCCACCGGCACCGCAGCCCATCGGCATCCCCGCCCGCTCGTGCCCCGGCCCTGAGGGGACTCCGATCCACCCCAGGGTTGTACAGTTGCGCAACATAGCAACTGTTATCGGGGAAGAGAGGGCGAGGTCATGCTCCGCAACGGACTGGAACCTTGGCACCTGCTGGTCGTGGCGATCGTCGTCATCCTGCTGTTCGGCTCGAAGAAGCTCCCGGAGGCCGCGCGCGGGCTGGGCAAGTCGATGCGCATCCTCAAGAGCGAGGCGAAGGCGATGAAGACCGACGACCTGGCCACCGCGGCGCCGGCGGAGCCGACGTCGGTGCAGATGGCGACGGAGCCGGCCGCGACCCCCGCACAGCCGGAGCCCAGGACGGTCCCCGAGCCGACCGGCACGGCTGGCTGAGGCCTCCGGCCCCGTGCTTCGCGGGTAGCTGACGCGTCCGGTGGGACCGGCCGGGGCCCAGCGCTCCGGTCGGCCCCGGGGATCGGCACCACCCCCGGGCAGCCGGACCCGCTCCGGACGATCAGTGCCGGGCGGCGATGAAGGCGCTGACCTTGTCGGCCAACTTCTTTCCGGCCTGTGCCTTCGCGGGGTCGTCGGGCGCAGTGATGGCCGAGATGCGGGGGCGTGCCGAGGTGGCGCCGATGATCACGAACTCCTGGTGTGGGTTGGCGCGCGCGGCGGCCTCGGTCGCTGGTTTCATGCCGGTGCCGACGGTGCCGACGGTGCCGACGGTGACGATCAGCTCGCAGTGGTGCTGCACGGCGCCGTTGAAGTACGGCAGCGCCGCCTTGACGTCGATGGTGGGGGCGGGGAAACGCTGGGCGTTGACCCGGCCGGAGCGCGCCGCGTCCTGCATGCCCTGCCAGGACGCCTGGCTGAGCCGGGCGTCGGTGGCGCCCGCGGGCGAGACGAGCAGACAGGCCCGGAAGTTGCGGGAGACGTTGGCGGCCCGGGGCTGAGTGCTCCCGCCTCCGGTGAGTAGAGCGGTGAGCGACAGGACCACCACGAGGACGGCGGCCGTGACGGCCGTGACGACCGGGTGGCCGCGGACGAGACCCGTGAGGCGGTGGACGGGGCGTGCGGTGATCGTGGTGAGCCGCATGCTGATCGGGTTCCTCCTGTGGATCATGTACGAGGACTGGATCACGTACGACGACGGGAGCGGCGGCGGACGAGGAGGCCACCCGCCCCGGCGGCGGTCACCACGGCCGCCGCGCCGACGACCGCGACGGTTCCGCCTGGAACGCCGCCCGTCGTATCGGCGGCTGCCTTCGGGACGCCGTCGCCGGAGGCGGTGAGCAGCGGATTGGCGCTGAAGGCCGGAGCCGGTGCGCCCAGGGCCTTCAGGGGGTCGACGATGCCGTAGCCGAAGCGGTCGTCACGGCCGGAACCCCCGCCGGGGCGGTCGGCGGTGCCGATGAGCCGGGCGATGATCTGACCGGCGCTCTCCGACGGGTACGCGGCTCGCAGCAGTGCGGCGGCGGCGGACACATAGGGAGCGGAATAGCTGGTTCCGTCCTTGGTGAGGTAGCCACCGCTGTTCCTCGTCGAGTAGATGTCCACCGCCGGGGCGGCCAACGCGACATAGGAACCCGATTCGCCGGAGGACCAGAACCCGCCGTCGCGGGTGGTGCCGGAGACGGCCAGGACGCCGGGGAAGGCGGCCGGATACCCCACCGGATTTCCCGTCAGGCCGTTGTTGCCCGCCGCCGCGACCACGACGGCGTCATGGCGGCGCGCATAGGCGACCGCGTCCCGGATCTGGGGGTCGGGGTCGGTGGTCACCATCGAGATGTTGATGACCGAGGCCCGGTGGTCGGTGGCGTAGACGATGCCCCGGGCAAGGGCGAGCGGATCCGCGGCGTTGTCGGCGCTGACCCGGACCGGGAGCACCGTCGCCCGGGGAGCCAGTCCGGCCATGCCCTTGCCGGTGGTGCCGGAGCCCGCGATGACCCCGGCGACCGAGGTGCCGTGCGAGTCGGCCGAGACGTCGACCCGGCCGTCGGTGGCCTGGCCGGTGACATCGGTACCGGGAAGGACCCGGCCCGCCAGGTCGGGGTGACGGGCGTTCACCCCGGTGTCGACCACCGCGACCGTGACGCCGGCCCCCTGGCTGAGCCGCCAGATCCGGGAGGCGTCGAAGTGCTGGGCGTCCAGCGGCCATTCGGCACTGAGCGGCGTGGGTGCGGCGGGCGGCCCGGCGGTGGCCGCGGGTGCGGTGCCCAGGAGGAGCAGCAGCGGCAGGCCGACGTATGCGCAGGCGCGTAAAGCGCCCGACGGTACCAGTCTCATCCGCCCCCGCAGCCCCTCCCACGACGCCTGCACCAGCGACGACATCAAGGCCCAGGAGGAGGCGTACGAGGCGCAGCAGGCCTATCTCAAGCAGTGGCAGGCGGGTGCCTGGGACCGGATGGAGAAGTACTCCCAGGACCAGCTCAAGGCATGGGAGCGCGAGCACGCCCGGGAGGTGGCCCGCAACGAGGCCGACGAACGGGCCCTGCAGCAGCAGATAGCCGACCAGGAGCGGCAGTTCGAGAACGAGTTCAACGACGCCATGAACTGGCAGCCGTCGACCCACTCGACCGGCCAGGGCTCGGGATCGGGCAGCGTCTCCTACGGCAACTCCTATGGCTCGTACGGCTCTTACGGTTCCTCAGGGGGCAACTACTCGTCCCTCTACTACGGAGTCGCGCTGGGCGGCGCGCTGTCCTACGGCTACGGCGCCGCGGGCTCCGCGAGCGGCGGGGCCGCCGCCGGGGGCCTGGAGGCGGTCGGCGACGTCATCTGGGAGGAACTGGCCTCCGCCGGCGCCGAGGAACTCCTCTTCGGCCTCGTCCTCGCCGCCTCGGCAGCCGACGACTGCGGCGCCCACGGAGTTCCGACCCGCCCCAAGAACCAGAACCTCGGCGGCGTCAACACCACACCGGTCATCGGCACCACACCGGATGAGGACGCGGCCGCCGCGGCGGGACACGACGCGATCAGTTCGTCCGCGGCGCAGGACACGGACACCGCCACGGCCGACGGCGGAGGACTGGGCGGCGGCTCCGGCAATGGACGCGACGACCGCTGCGACACAGGGGCGGGATTCAACAGCAAGGGCAACATCGCCTATCTGCCACGCCATCTGCAGGCGGGTCAGTGCGTGGCCACCGGAGCCTTCGCCAGCCTCGACCAGTCCGACTACACGCCACCACCGAGACCGAACCTCAGATTCGGCCTGCCGGGGTTGACGACCCTGCCGTCCGACAACCGCGCGCGAGGGCATCTCATCGGGTACGCGTTCGGTGGTTCCAACAAGGACACCCGGAACTTCGTCCCCATGTACCAGGTCGCCAACCAGGACATGTTCGACTACGCGGAAGCGCCGGTCCTGAAGGCTATTCAGGGCGGCGGGCACGAGTTCGTGGAGGTGACCCCCGTGTACGGTAATCCGTCCTCGCCGATTCCGACCGAGGTGCACTTCGTCGCCTTCGGCACCACCGACCTGGAGTGTGTCATCGAGAACACGTCCACGGGCGGTGCCCATTGCACCTAGACAGAGAAAGGCCGTTGCCGTGTCAGCCGCAGATGTCCTTACCCCCGTTCTCGGTCCGCCCCCGCGGCAGGCCGCGGATACCTTCGAAACTCTGGAAAGGGAATGGGGGGTGACCCTCCCCGAGGAGTACGTGGACTTCGGGCGTGCCTATGGGGACGCGACGATCTCGGACTTCATCTTCGTCTGCGGCCCGCGGACCCTTGAGTCGTACGCCGAGAGGATGGGGCCGAGGATGGAGCGCAGCCCCTTCGTGCCGGGGGAGGTGCTTCCCACCAAGGGCGGCATGCTGTTGTGGGGGAACACGGTCGAGGGCGACCAGTTGTTCCTGGTGGACCGGGGCGACGGCCGATGGACCGTCGCCGCCTTCCGGCGTAACTGGGCGGACTGGTAGGAGTCGGACCTGACGCTGCTCGAATGGCTGCGCCAGGCCCTCACCGGGCAGATCGCCACGGACTGGCTGCCGGCCTGGCCGAAGCGTCACTCCCTCGTGCCGGCACAGCCGTGATCGAGGTGAGTGTGCTTGGGAGCCGGACCTGCCCAGGCCATGACTTCCGGGCCGGCGCCGACATCGAAGAACCGGCGCATGCCCGCCTCCTCGGCGGCCGTCGCACCGCCCGTCCCATTCTCAACCGGGTTTGAGCCCAGGCGAGTTGTCGCGCACGGAAGGCGGCCTCCGCACCCCACCCCACCGACCGGCGGAGAGGGCACAGAGGCCGCCTTTCACACGTTCACTGTGCGTGCACGGCGTCCGTCGCCCGCGCCTGCTTCTTGCGCTGGCGTCGGCTCACCCGCGGTTCCTGGTCCGGCAGCCAGCCGAAGATCATGCAGCTGCCGACGGCCCCGAGGATGAGGCCGACGAAGAAGCCGCCCAGGTTGGAGGTGACCCAGCTGCCCAGGGAGCACAGGATGCCGACGACGGAGTAGAAGAGGCGTTGCGAGGGGCTGAAGAGGGTCAGCAGGCCGCACAGCACCATGACCGCCGGCAGCAGATAGCCCGCCACACCCTGCATGCCGACATGGATGACGACCTTCAACGAGGCCTTCACGGTGAGCAGGATCCACCCGCCGCCCAGGGTCAGCAGCAGCCCGCCCAGGAACGGCCGACGGGCCCGCCAACCGCGGAAGGCGGGCCGCCACCCCTGATGTGGAGTGTCTGTGCCGGACATCAGCAACCCGTGTCGCTGAAGCTGAGTTTCAGGCCGGGAAGCGTGAACGTCCCTGCGGTGGTCTTGTAGTTGGTCTGCCGCAGGTTGTCGATGTGCACGGTGTCGGCCTGCTGGCTGAAGACGCCGATGGGGCCCTGGACCCCGGCCTTGGTGAGGGTGCTCGCGTCGTTGCCGATCTCGATGTTGTTGAAGGACGCGTCGCCCGTCAGCAGGGTCGAGTCGGTGGTCAGATCGGTCGCCTGCACCTTCGACGAGCCGCTGCCCGCCTTGATGAGCAGGTTGGTGCCGCCGAGGTCGACGCTCTGGCACAGGCTGTCCAGGGTCGCCTTCTTGATCGCGGAGGTGACGACCAGCACCTGGCCGCCGGTGTCACCGGCGTTCGGGCTGCCGTCGGCCATGGTGTCGAGCGCGCCGAACTGCTCGAAGCCGGTGCCGTCGAGCGACTTGGCGGTGACCGTGAAGGGCATGCCGGAGATGTAGAGCGTCACCCCCAGCGCCCCCTGGGCGGTCAGGACCGCGATACCGGCGAGAGCCAGGGTGGCCGGCACCGCCATCATGGCGGCCCGGCGGCCCCGGACCCGTCCTCGTCTCGGTGCTCCTCCGGTGCCCCCGGTGGTGTCTGGTGTTTCGGAAAGAGAACCGCTTCCCGGGTTCTCAGGCGTGTTGTCGGCGGACGGAACGTCCGGGGACTCGGCCATGTCTGCTCCCATGTGCTGCTCTGGTTCAACGCGAGTTGATATCGAAGTGGCGCGTTGTCCTGGCGCGGACAGCGAGTGCGGCGCAGCTCTCCTCGCAACTCCCGGCAGGTGCAAGGGCTTTCAGGTTACGCAGCAGTAGCCGTCGAAGAAGTTACCGGGGGTTACATTCGAGGGTCAAGGGAGTTGTGAAAAAAGAGTGTTGGTCATGCGCCACCTGTGAGGCAAGCCCTTCCCGGACTTCCGCAAAGCCTCGACTTGTACATCAACTTGCCCTGCATCTCTTGACGTTGACGGACACTCAGGTCTACAACTCTCCCTTGTTTGCCGGATCCGTGGCGCCGGATCCGCCGCGCGGCTCAAGCCGCGTTCCCGGACTTCCCTGTCTACGGGGGCACTTCACCGCCTCCAGAGTCCGAACCCTCCGCGGTCCGGCACGGCCGCTTTCCCCCTGGCCCGTGCCGTCCGCCCTACCGCCCGGCCCGGCCGGAGACCCCCAACCCCCGCGGGCCTCCGGCCGGTGACCGGCCGGCCACCGCCCCGGCCCGTCACGTACGGAGAAGGCGTAACGGGCCGGCGGCGGCGAACTCGCGTCCCCCAAGGCGCGGTTGCCTCCCCCTCGGAAGTCCCCCAAGCCGCCGTCGACCCATCCTCGGAAGTCCCCCAAGTTCCCCCACCCCCCAAAGAACCCCCCGGTTCGACCCTCCATCTCGAAGAAGAGGTACACCCGCATGCGCACTCGCACCGTCCTCACCCTCGTCGGCTCCGTCGCCGCGCTCACCCTCCCCTTCACCGTCCCCGCCTCGGCGGCCGACACCCCCGTGCTCACCACCGGCAGCCTCGGCGGTACGCCCGTGGCCGTCGGCGATGTGCTGACCGCGCCCCTGGCCTCCGGTACCAGCGCCACCCTGTACTCCAGCGCGACCGGCACCAGCGGCATCAAGTGCACCTCGTCGCAGTTCACCGCGACCGTCACCGACAACCCGACCGCGCCGGGCACCGCCACCGAGTCCGTCTCCGGGCAGACCTTCAGCAGCAGCAGCTGCACGAGCAACGTCCTGGGCGTCCTCGGCGTCTCCAGCATCACCGTCGACAACCTGCCGTACAGCACGGCGGCGGTCTCGGACGGCACCCTGACCGTCACCCCGGCCAGCGGCTCCACCATCCAGACTACGGTCAAGCTGACCACCCTGCTGGGCAGCATCACCTGTGTCTACCAGGCCCCCAGCCTGAGCGGCACGGCGAGCAACACCGACACCAGCATCAACTTCACCAGCCAGGCCTTCACCAAGACCTCCGGCTCGTCCCTGTGCTTCAGCGCGGGCTACTTCACCGCGAAGTACGCCCCGGTGACGGACAACGGCGCGGCGGTCTACACCAACTAGGAAGTAAGCAGGGCCTGTTCGCGCCGAGCTAGCGTCGGCGCAGTCGCAGGGCCAGGGCGGCGCCCCCGGTGAGTACCAGCACCGCGGCGGCGCCGCCCGCCATCATGGGCGCCGACGGGCCGCCCGAAGCGGCGTCGGTGGCGTCCGACACCGGACTGCTGCCCGGCGCCGTGCTCTCCTCGGTCGGGGACGCCGAGGACTTCTGCGCTGTATCCGATTCCCGGGCCGAAGGGCTCGCGGCGGCAGGGGACTTGGCGGCCGACGAGGACGGGCTCGCGGCCTTGTCCTTCGCACCGGCCGCCCCCGCGGAGGACGCCGACGAAGCGGTGCCGCCCCCGGGGAACACCACGTCCGAGCACGAGTAATAGGTGTCCGAGGTACTGCTGTTCTGCCAGATGGTGTAGATCAGCTGGCGCCCGGTCCGGCCCGTCGGCAGCGTCGCCTCGATGCGGTACGCGCCGCCGGTCAGCGGCGGGTCCTTCACCTCGGCGAACGGCTGCGTCGGCAGCTCGGACCAGGTGAGCGGCTTCGCCGGGTCGTAACCGGCCTTCGTCAGATACAACTTGAACGTGCCGGTGTGCGCGATCGTCGACACGTACGTCATCGTCAGCTTCGCCCCCGGAGTCAGCCGTGTCGACGGCCAGTCGGTACGGGCGAGGTCGAGCCCCTTGTAGCCGGACAGGCCACCGCTGCACAGCTTCCCGTCCGGGATCACCTGCCGGTCGCGGCCGTTCACGTCCGGCACCCGGAGGTTGTCCCAGTAGGTGAAGGGCGCCCCGTTCGCGGCGATGGCGGCCTTGCACGCCGCCGAGCCGGCCGTGCTGCCGCCCTGGGGCGAACAGGCGTAGACCCGGCTGACCGGATACGTCGGCGCCCCGTGCGCCTGCGCCGGACCCGCCGCCCAGACGGTGAGCAGCAGCGGGGCCATGGCGGCGCCCGCCATGGCGGTGCGATGTGCGGTCATCCGGGACATCCGGAACGTCTCCTCGGCCGGGGGCGGGAACGGTCTGTCCGTGCAATACGCGAACCGGACCCGGCGCGTTCAGTTCGCCCCCTCGCCCCGAATCGGGAGATTTCCGGTCAACTGCCCGATATTTAGGGGTGGTTTCCAGCCGGATCGAGGGTTTCCCCCGTATCCATATGACCTTCTCTTTGCCTATCGTTTTGCCACAGCTGACCCACAGGCAACCCCTGGTGAGGCGGCTGCCCGCGCCCGGCGCTCTCTGGATCGACCCCCCGCCGCTTCGACGACGAAGCGAATCGACCGCCGCTCCGCGCTGCTTGGAGTACGGCCACGAAAGGCAAGCCCTTGCGCACTCCCACGGCATTCCCCACCGGACGGACCCTGATATCCGTCGCCGCGGTCTCCGCGGCTCTCCTCGCCACGGCCGCCACCTCGGTCGCCGTCGCCCAGGAACCCCCCACCCAGGCCGCCGCCCCGGCTCTGCCCGGACAGACCGAGGCCGCCCCCGGCACCCTCGCCGAACGCCTCATCGTCGGCTACAAGTCCGGTGCCGCGGAGGCCAGTTCGAACCAGGCCGCCGCGGCCGACGCCACCGCCAAGGGCAAGGAGACCGGCGAGGACGTCGACTTCCAGCGCCGCCTCGGCACCGGCGCCGCCCTCGTCGGCCTCGGCGACGCGAAGAGCACCACCGAAGTCGCCGACGTCATCGCCGGGTTCAAGGCCGACCCGCAGGTCGCCTACGTCGTACCGGACCGGCTGAACACCCCGCAGGCCGACCCGAACGACACCGAGTACGGCAAGCAGTGGGACCTGTTCGAGTCCACCGCCGGCATGAACGTGCCCGCCGCGTGGCCGACTTCGACCGGCAGCGGGGTGACCGTCGCCGTCATCGACACCGGTTACGTCGCGCACTCCGACCTCGCTGCGAACATCGTCGCCGGCTACGACTTCATCGCCGACACCGCCGTCTCGGTCGACGGCGACGGCCGCGACAGCAACCCGGCCGACCCCGGCGACCACTACGCGGCCAACGAGTGCGGTTCGGGCGTCGGGGCGAGCAACTCCTCCTGGCACGGCACCCATGTGGCCGGAACCATCGCCGCGGTCACCAACAACGGCAAGGGCATCGCGGGCATCGCCTACGGCGCGAAGATCTCCCCGCTCCGCGTCCTCGGCAAGTGCGGCGGCTACGACTCCGACATCATCGACGCCATCACCTGGGCGTCCGGCGGCACCGTCTCCGGCGTCCCCGCCAACGGCAACGTCGCCAAGGTCATCAACATGAGCCTGGGCGGCGACGGCGCCTGCACCTCGGCCACCCAGAGCGCGATCACCGCCGCCGTGAACCGCGGCACCACGGTCGTCGTGGCCGCCGGCAACGACAACGACAACGTCGCGAACCACTCCCCGGGCAACTGCGCCAACGTGATCTCGGTCGCCGCCACCAACCGCGCCGGCGCCAAGGCGTCCTACTCCAACTACGGCTCCGGCGTGGACATCTCGGCCCCCGGCGGCCAGACCAGCACCGGCACCGCCAACGGCATCTACTCCACGCTGAACTCCGGCACCACGACGCCGTCCACCGAGTCGTACGCCTACTACCAGGGCACCAGCATGGCCACCCCGCACATCGCGGGCCTGGTCGCGCTCATGAAGTCGGCCAACTCCTCGCTCACCCCGGCCCAGATCGAGTCGGCCATCAAGACCAATGCCCGTGCCCTGCCCGGCAGTTGCTCCGGCGGCTGCGGCGCGGGTCTCGCGGACGCGGCCAAGACCGTCCAGGCCGTGAGCGGCGGCGGTACGACGACGGGGGCGACCTTCTCCAGCACCGCCGCCGTGGCCGTCCCCGACGCGGGCGCGGCCGTCGAGTCCTCGATCACCGTCAGCGGCCGGAGCGGCAACGCGCCCGCCGCCCTCCAGGTCGGCGTCGACATCACCCACACCTACCGCGGCGACCTCGTCGTCGACCTGGTCGCGCCCGACGGTTCGACGTACCGTCTGAAGGCCGCGAGCACCTCGGACTCCGCCGACGACGTCAAGGCGACCTACGCGGTGGACGCCTCCAGCGAGACCGCGAACGGCACCTGGAAGCTGCGGGTCCAGGACACGGCCGCACAGGACACCGGAACCCTCAACAGCTGGAAGCTCACCTTCTGATCGCACACTTGGGCACACAGGCCTTGCACAGAAACAGACCGACTGACCGGTAAGGAGAGGCGCACCCCCGGGTGCGCCTCTCCGCGGTGGTCGGTCTTTCGTATGGCCGGGAATCGGTGCTGACACGTGCCACAGATACCGAAAGTGGTCAACAGTCGAGGCAGGCGTGACACAGAGACGCAAGTGATGGGAACGTGAGGGCTGTTCGCAGTCTTGGGGTGCAAGGTCGACACCGCCGCACGGTGAGCTACTGTCTACAGGGGGTAATAAAAAACGGCACGGGCCGTTGTTTTTCCTTCACGGGAGTATGCCAGTCGATGGTGAGGCAGCTACGGGCCGAACAGACCCGCACAACGATCATCACGGCCGCCGCCGAGCTGTTCGACCGGCAGGGCTATGAATCCACCAGCCTGAGCGACATAGTCGACCACGCCCAAGTCACCAAAGGCGCCCTGTACTTCCACTTCGCGGCCAAGGAGGACCTGGCCCACACGATCCTGGAACTCCAGGCCAAGGCTTCCCGCCAGATCTCCCAGGACATGGACAGCCGCGGCTACTCCTCACTGGAGACGCTGATACGTGTCACTTTCGGCATGACACGGCTGGCCGTCGAGGGCCCGATCACCCGGGCCGGACTCCGGCTCGCCGCAGGGGAGATCGAGGTACGGCCCCCGACCCCGCACCCCTTCACCGAGTGGCTGGACATCGCCTCCCGCAAACTCGCCGGGGCGGTCGCCGAAGCGGACGCCCACCCCGACATCGACGTGGACGCCGTGGCCCGCACCCTCGTCGGCCTCTTTGTCGGCATCCGCGTCCTGGGCCGCACGCTGGAACCGGTGGCGTTACAGCCCCGAAGAACCGCCGAGATGTGGCACCTGGTGATCCGCGGCCTGGTCCCCGTTCCCCGCCGCGCCCGCTATCTCAGCCTCGCCGCCCGCCTGGAGCGGGAGATCGCAGCCGGCTGACCCGCCCGGTACGGTGAGCCGCATGCCCGACACCCCCATCGCGCCCGTGATCCTCGGCGACGAGCCCGGCTCGTTCCCCCGCAGCGTGCTGGCCGAACGGCACCCCGCGATCATCCAACAGGTCCGCGACGCCTTCCCCTACGACCCCGAACGGCACCGCGCCCTCGACGCCCTCCTGAAGAACTGCACCGAGGGCACGATCGAACCCCTCCCCACCGACGCCCCCGACCGCGCACAGTGGGCCGCCTGGGGAACCGACACGTACGCGGGACACTCCTGGTACGACGTCCCCTGGCTCTGGTCCGAGAGCTACTTCTACCGCCAACTCCTCGACGCCGTCGGCTACTTCGGCCCCGGCGCCTGGCAGGGCATCGACCCGTTCCGCCCTTTCAAACGCGCCGAACTCGACGCCCCCGAGACGGACGAGGAACTCGCCGCACTCGACGACCTGGAGGGCAGGCCGGCCGAGGAACGCGACCGGGCCCTGCTGCACGGCTCCCTGTGGGGCAACCGCGCGGACCTCGGCTTCCGCCTCTCCGCCGCGGGAGCGGAGTCGGCCACGCGGGCCCCCGCCCCGGCCCTGGTCGCCGACGACAGCGAGCGACTGTGGTCACTCCTCTCCGGCACGGGCACCGTCTGCCTCGTCGCCGACAACGCGGGCCGCGAACTCGTCCCCGACCTGCTGCTGATCGCCCACCTCCTCGCCGAGGGCCGCATCGAGCGGGCGGTCCTGCACATCAAGCCCCACCCGTACTACGTCTCCGACGCCACGACCGCCGACGTCGTCGACGCCCTGCACCGCCTGACCGCAGCGCCGGGCGCGGCATCGACGTACGGCCGCCGCCTCTGGTCGGCCATCGCCGACGGCCGCCTCGCCGTGCGCGCCCACGCCTTCTCCTGCGCCCCGCTGCCGTACGCCGACATGCCCGCCGACCTCCGCGCCGAGTTCGCCGCGGCCACGCTGACGATCGTGAAGGGCGACCTCAACTACCGTCGCCTGGTGGGCGATCGCCTCTGGGCCCCGACCACTCCCTTCGCGGATGTCACCGCCGACTTCCCGGGCCCGGTCGCCGCGCTCCGCACCCTCAAGTCGGACGTGATCGCCGGCCTCGACGCCCGTACCGAGGCCGCGTTGGTCGCGGCGGAGGAGCAGCGCTGGCGCACCGGTGGCACGCATGCGCTGATCCAGGTTCGGGTGTAGTCGGGTCGGGCACTGACGTTCCTGTCGGACGTTGTCGTCGCACGAGGGGAGTACGACCGAGATGCGTATCGGAGTGGCACCGCACCGTCTGTGGCCCGACCGGGAGGGGGAGCTGGACGCCGTCCTCCCAACCGCCGTCAGGGCCGAGGAGTTGGGGTTCGACCATGTCATCGCCAGCGGCCACGCGGTGGCCGGTGCGACAGGCGTGACCCCGGACCCGCTGATCCTGCTGGCCGCGGTGGCCGGGGCGACCCGGCGGATCGGGCTGGTCACCAGCGTGCTGGTGCCGCCGCTGTACAACCCGGTGATCCTGGCCCACCAGACCGCCACCCTGGACCGGCTCTCCGGGGGTCGTTTCACGTTGGGCGTGGGCACCGGTTGGGACACCGAGGAGTACGCGGCCGTCGGCGTTCCCTTCGCGGGCCGGGGCCGCCGCACCGACGAACAGCTCGCCGCTGTACGGCAGTTGTGGCGCGGCGAGGGTTCGCCACGGCTCGGGGTGCTGCCGCGCACCGAGGGCGGTCCCCGCGTCTGGATCGGCGGCCGGAGCGACGCGGCACTGCGCCGGGCCCTGCGCTTCGGCGACGCGTGGCACGGCTCCGGCGTCGATGCCGAGGGGCTCGCGGAGGTACGGGCGCGGCTCGGCGCGCTCGGCGACGAGGTGGGGCGCGATCCCGACCAACTGGCCCTGACCGCAGGCCTGTTCCTCGTGCCGCCCGGGTTCGCGCCCGTGGTGAAGGTGCCGGGACGACTCCTCGGCGGAGCCGACGCGACCGCCGAGAGCGTACGGGACGAGCTGGGCCGGCTGTCCGACGCCGGGCTCGTCTCCGCGTCCCTGTGGCTGCCGGTCGCCACGGAAGCGCTGCCGGACGCGCTCGCGTGGACCGCCGGGGAACTCGGCTCGCATCTCGCCGGACAGCCTTAACCCAGGCGCACGTCCTGCCACACCATCCGGTGGTCGGACGTGACGACCGTCCTGCCGTCGCCGACCAGGCGGTACAGCGGGTCGTCCGAGGTCGGCCAGAACACGCCGTTCCTCCCGGGGACCAGCCCCTTGGACGGCAGGACGTGGTCCACCCGCAGATTGCCGGGCGCCGTGTCGCTGAAGTCGCCCGTGTCGTACGCCGGATCGCCGGTCTGCCCCACGTTGGCGCCGCCCTGGAGCCGCGCCGCCTCGACCCCGCCGGCGCTGGCGGGCGGCGTGGCGGGGAGGTTGATCGCCGGGTGGCCGAGGAGCTGTCGTACGGCGTGGTCGTAGCTGTCCCCGTCGTACGGATCGGCGTTCTGGTCGCCCGCGATCACGAACCGGGAGCCGGGCCGCAGGCCGCCCCGGACGCCCTTGTCGTCGTAGAGACAGGCGCTGCGGGCATGTCCGCCGACATAGTCGGCCCACAGGCGGATCTCGTCGTGGTTGCGACGGCCGTTGCGGTCCTCCGCGCCGTCGAAGGTGGGCGGCGTCGGGTGCGAGACCAGGAAGTGCACGGTCTCGTGGCCGAGGCGGATCGGCACGTCCCAGTGGCTCTTGGAGGAGAGCCGGAGGATCGCGCGGGCCGCGTCACTGTAGTAGCCAGGCGGGATCACGTTGCCCGGCATGTCCTTCCACAGGAAGTGCTGGAACGTGCGCACCGCACGCGTGTCGACCGGGAACTTGGACAGGACGACCATGCCGTACTGGCCCGGGAAGAAGCCGTAGCCGAAGGCGTCCTGCCCGTACGCGTCCGAACCCGGCGTCGTCACCACGCCGTTCCTGCCGTCGAGGTCGACGCCCGAGGGGACGCCCGTGTTCACCGGGCCGGTGAAGTGGTGCGGGAAGTGGATCGGGCGGGAGCCGTTGTGGCCCCGGGACAGGTAGTTGTCGAGGAACAGGCGGACCGCGGTACCGTCCTCGACGTAGTCGAACTCGTTGATCAGCAGGATGTCGGGGTTCACCCGCTGGATCGTCTCGGCGACGTTCCGCGCCTGGGCGTTGTCGGGTGTCGACAGGTCCGTGACCAACGCGCCCCGCGTACCGCGGTTCAGCGAGGCGTTGAACGTGGCGAACCGCACGGACCGCCCGGACGCCGACGCCGGGAACGCGGCGGTACCGGACAGCGCCGCCCCGGCCAGGGAGCCGAGCGCGGTGCGACGGGAGAAGGCTCCGGAACGGTTCATCGGGACTCCGGTGCGGCAGGGGACACGTGAACCCCCGTAGCCTGCGCGCGGAGAAGTGAACGCCACAAGATGCCGGGAAAACTCATGGGTTCACCGCCGATTCACGCGATGGTGTGATCATGTCCCCTGCCCGGGATGGTTGTTGAGAGGCACGGGTAGGGCCCGGCCATGACCCAGCCGTTCGAACTCCCGCACTTCTACATGCCGTATCCCGCACGCCTCAACCCGCATCTGGACGAGGCCCGCGCCCACTCGTCGACGTGGGCGCGCGAGATGGGCATGCTGGAGGGCTCCGGGATCTGGGAGCAGGCCGACCTCGACGCGCACGACTACGGCCTGCTCTGCGCCTACACCCACCCCGACTGCGACGGGCCCGCGCTCTCGCTGATCACCGACTGGTACGTGTGGGTGTTCTTCTTCGACGACCACTTCCTGGAGACCTTCAAACGCAGCCAGGACCGCGCCGGCGGCAAGGCCTACCTGGACCGGCTGCCGCTGTTCATGCCGCTCGACCTGGCGACTCCCGTGCCGGAGCCGGAGAATCCGGTCGAGGCGGGACTCGCCGACCTGTGGGCGCGCACGGTGCCGTCGATGTCCGTCGACTGGCGCCGCCGCTTCGCCGTCGCCACCGAGCATCTGCTCAACGAGTCCCTGTGGGAGCTGTCCAACATCAACGAGGGGCGGATCGCCAACCCCGTCGAGTACATCGAGATGCGCCGCAAGGTCGGCGGGGCGCCCTGGTCGGCGGGGCTGGTCGAGTACGCGACCGCCGAAGTGCCCGCGTCCGTCGCCGGGTCGAGGCCGCTCAGGGTGCTGATGGAGACCTTCTCCGACGGCGTCCACCTGCGCAACGACCTCTTCTCCTACCAGCGGGAGGTCGAGGACGAGGGCGAGTTGAGCAACGGCGTGCTCGTCCTGGAGACCTTCTTCGGCTGCACCACCCAGGAGGCCGCCGACACCGTCAACGACGTCCTGACCTCCCGGCTCCACCAGTTCGAACACACCGCGTTCACCGAAGTGCCCGCCGTCGCCCTGGAGAAAGGTCTCACCCCGGACGAGGTCAGGGCCGTCGCCGCCTACACCCAGGGCCTCCAGGACTGGCAGTCCGGCGGCCACGAGTGGCACCTGCGCTCCAGCCGCTACATGAACGAAGGCGCCCTCGACAACTCGCCGTTGAACGGACCGACCGGCCTCGGCACCTCCGCCGCCGACATCGGCGCTCTCCTCGCCTCGGCCGGCGCCGAACGGCTGCGCGCCTACACCCACGTCCCCTTCCAGAAGGTCGGCCCCTCTCAACTCCCCGACTTCTCCATGCCGTTCGAGGTCGAACTGAGTCCGCACCTGGACGGCGCCCGCCTCCGCCTCGTCGACTGGATGCACTCCGTCGGCATGCTGGAGGAGGGCGTCTGGGACGAGGAGAAACTCGCCGCCGCCGACCTCCCGCTCTGCTCGGCCGGCATCGACCCGGACGCCACCGAGGAGGCCCTCGACCTCAGCTCGCGCTGGCTCGCCTGGGGGACCTACGGCGACGACTACTACCCCCTCGTCTACGGCGTCCGCGGCGACCTGGCCGCCGCCCGCGTCACCACGGCACGCCTCTCGGACTGCATGCCCGTCGAGGGACCGGCGGTCATCGTGCCGGTCAACGGCATGGAACGCGGACTCGTCGACCTCTGGGCCCTCACCACTGCCGAGATGCCCGTCGACGACCGGCACACCCTGAAGGACGCCATCAACGAGATGACCGAGAGCTGGGTCTGGGAACTGTCCAACCAGATCCAGCACCGCATCCCCGACCCGGTCGACTACCTGGAGATGCGCCGCGCCACCTTCGGCTCCGACCTCACCCTCAGCATGTGCCGCATGGGCCACGGCCCGAAGGTCCCGCCCGAGGTCTACCGCACCGGCCCGGTCCGCGCCCTGGAGAACGCGGCCATCGACTACGGCTGCCTCATCAACGACGTCTTCTCCTACCAGAAGGAGATCGAGTACGAGGGTGAGGTCCACAACGCCATCCTTGTCGTCCAGAACTTCTTCGGCATCGACTACCCGACCGCGCTCGGCGTCGTCCACGACCTGATGACCCAGCGCATGCGCCAGTTCGAGCACGTCGCCGCGAACGAACTGCCCGTCGTCTACGACGACTTCGACCTCTCGGACGAGGCACGCGAGATCATGCGGGGCTATGTGACCGACCTCCAGCACTGGATGGCGGGCATCCTGAACTGGCACCGCGAGGTCGACCGCTACAAGCCCGAGTACCTGGCCCGGCGCTCGCACGGCTTCCTCCCGGACCGCGCCCCGGCGCTGCCCTTCAGCTGAAGTCCCGCACCTGCTCGGCCACTTCCTCGGCCGGCTCCCGTACGGCCGTCGCGGCGGCCCCGGTGAGCCGGCCGCGTATCTCCTCGGCGGCGGCCAGCGCCGCGCGGGCCTCCTCGGTGAGGTCCGCGTCGGCCAGCGCGCGGGTCAGGGCGTAGTGCTCCTCGGCGATGAACCGGCCGAGGTTGGTGCCCTGCCACTGCCTCAGCGAGTCGTCGGCGGGGGCGGCCAGGATGCCCCGGAGGGCCGCCAACGTCCTTGTCGCGTCCGCGAGTTGCCCTGTCTCGCGCTCCAGTCGGGCCTGTGTCAGCCGCGCCGAGACGCGGTCCCCTACGGTGTCCCGGAGGGAGGCGTAGAGGCACTGGGCGCGCAGCGCCTGGACACGGTCGCCCAGCTGCTCGAACTCGTGGGCCAGCGTCCGCAGCGGGGACGGATCCAGTGCCTTCGGCGCACTCGGCAGCCGCAACAGGTCCTGGTCCAGCTCGATCTCGTCCAGCCGGCGGATCAGTGCCACCCTGGCCAACTCGGTGAGCCCCTGGTCCGCCGCCAACTCCGTCCAGGTGAACAGGGGTTCGTCGGACGGGTCCGTGCCGAAGAGCGACTCGTCCAACTCCCGGGCCCACTCCCGCAGTTCCGCCCCGTCCGCGTCCGGCCCCGGCATCCCGCCCAGCCCGCACGCCGTGTCGAAGTCCGTCTCCCGCACCTCGTGCAGCAGCGGCAGATCCTCGGTGTGCCCGCGCAGGCCCACCAGCACGGCGGCGAGCCGCAGTTCGTCCGTCATCGACGACTCCGTCTCGTGCCGCAGCAGATGCCGCAGCAACTCCAGATCGCCGTCCGCGCGGTCGAACTGCGCGGCCCGCAGCGCGAGTCGGCGCCGTACGGGATCCGCGGCCACCGCGTCCCACACCGTACGGTCGCCCGCGCGCAGCGCTGCGAGATCCGTCCGCCCCTTGGCGAGCACCGGCTCCCGGAGCGGCGGGCGGGGATGCCGGTCGAGAAGGTCGTAGGCGCCGCCCTCCTCGGCGTTGAGGAGCAGGAAGTCGGGCTCGGTGCGCAGCAGGGCGGTGTGCAGCATGCCGATCAGCTCGACGGGGGAGCGCTCGGGCAGGCCCAGGGCGGCGCGGAGTTCGGGCCGCGCCTCGTCCAGGCCGTAGTCCTCGCGGAACTCGTCCTCCGTCTCCCTGACCGCCGCCAGGATCTTCTCCGGGCCGTCGGACGGGGACAGGTCCAGATGGTCGCGCCAGCCCGGCAGACCGACCAGGATCTCCAGCGCCTCGTCGACACTGGAGCCGATGATCCCGGCCGCGCCCTCGGAGCCGGCGTACAGCACGGACCCGTCGGCGCACACGAAGTACGTACCGCCCGTGCCGTCGCCCGCGACCGGCAGCAGCGGGCCGCCCGAGGCGAGGCGGACCGGCTCACAGTGGTCCGCTCGGTCCAGGTCGAAGTCGAAGGGGAACGCGGCCAGTTCGGCCAGGTGGGCGTTCTGCCGGAGCAGCCGCAGGGCGTGATCGGTCATGTCACAGAACGTAACAGCCGCCACTGACAACGGGAGCGAGCCGCCGCGGACACCCCTCGTCAGGCGGGCTGGTGCTCGGTGCGTGCGGCGTGCTCGACCGCTGCCCGGGCCAGTGCGCGGACCACCGGGTGCGGGCGGGTGCCGTCGCCGGACAGTTCGGGCTGGAAGAGGGTGGCGAGGAAGAAGGGGTGGCCGGGGAGTTCGGCGATCCGGACGTGACCGTCCTCGTCATGGCCGGAGAAGCGCAGGCCGTGGGCGCGCAGGGTGTCGAGGTGACGGGTCGGGCCGTAGGCGCAGAAGTACCGTTCGACCGTGCGCTCCGAGCCGATCACGGACTCGGCGAGCGAGCCCGGTGCGATCGTGACGGCCGCCTCGTGGCCGACGAGGGAGCAAGCCAGCGGTTCGATGAGGAGGTCCTCGGCGTCGGGGTCGTTCTCGGCGTGCGCGACCCGGGTCAGCCCGCACACGTCACGGGCGTACTCGAGGAGCGCGTGCTGGAAGCCGCCGCAGGTGCCGAGGAACGGAACGCCCTCCACGCGCGCGGTGCGGATCGCGGACAGGACACCGGCCTCGCTGCGGTAGGGGCTGCCCGGCAGCACCCACACGGCGTCGAACCCCCGCACCGCGTCCTCGGCCTCGGCGTCCTCGGAGGGGATCCAGTAGGCGTCGAGGACGAGCCGTTCGCGTTCGGCGAGGACGTCCAGGATGAGAGGGAGGCGGGCGTGCGAGACGACGTTGGGGGAGCGGTCGCCGACCAGGGCGATACGGGCGGTGCGAGCGGTCTGATCCGCGGTGTTCGTCATGCCGTTCATCCTGGGCGCGACCCGGTGTTCACGTCCAACGATGATTCCTGCACCCTCGATAAGCAGAACTGATGCGATGCTGTCCTGCGTGGACCCGCACCTCCTGCGTACGTACGTCACCGTGGCCCGGCTCGCCTCCTTCTCCGAGGCCGCACGCGAGCTGGGCTACACCCAGTCCGCGGTGTCCCAGCACATCGCCGCCCTGGAACAGGACCTCGGCGCCCCGCTGCTCACCCGCCGCCCCGTCACGCCCACCTCGGCGGGCGAGCGGCTCCTGGAACACGCGGGCCCGCTGCTGCTGCGCCTGGACGCGGCCCGCGCGGACGTCGCCCGGATGGCCGCCGCCCCCGAACGCGGGCTGACCCTCGCCGTCGCGCCGACCGCGCTCGGGCCGCGCGTCCTGGCCGCCCTCCCGCGCGCGGGGGTGACTCTCCGGGTGCTCGCCCGCGACGACATCCCGGCCGCCGTGGCCACCGGCACCGCGGACCTGGGCCTGGTCGACGGCATCGCGGCCCCCAACGACCCGCTACGGCTGCCCGACGTGGCCCCGCTGACCACCCACGGCGTCGCCGAGGAACCCGTCTGCGTCCTCCTCCCCGACACACATCCCCTGGCCGGCCGCTCCGCCCTGCGCCTCGGCGACCTCGCCGCCGCCCGCTGGCTCGACGCCCCGGACGCGGGCGTGCCCCTCGCGCGACTCCGCGCGGCGAACGGCGGCGGCGCCTTCCGCCCGGCCCTCCGCTACGACGGCACCGACGTCCGCGTCCTCACCGCCCTCGCTGCCGCAGGCCACGGCCTGACCCTGCTGCCCCTCTCGGCGGCCACCGGCGTACCGGGCGCGGTCGCCGTCCCGCTCACCGAACCGCGTGTCGTGCACCGTACGGAACTGGTGCACGGGGGTGCGCCGCGAGGAGCGGCGGCGCGGTTGGTGGGGCGCCTGGTGACGCAGGAACGGTGACGAGCGCCACGCGCGTGTGCGAAGCGTCCGGGCGACTGCCCGGAGGCCGCCATCCGCTCCTGAGACGCCACGCGCGCGTGCGACGCGCACGGCTTCCCGCTCCTGACCGTCGGTCAGTCTCACTCGTTCGTGGCACGTCGGGCGCCGGTGCGCCGGGTAGAGCACCTGCCGGAGGCGATCCATGGAACAGACTGCGTTGCGTCCCAAGCCGATGCCCGGTCAGGACCCCGGCGACGGAACCAAGCCCGCCACCGGTCGGCGCCCGCACGCCGCGCGGCGTCGCGGCCGACGGCTCATCACCCTGCTGTTCAGCCTGTGCGTCGGCACCGTCCTGGTCCTGTCCGGGATCGGACTCGGCACGGTCGGCGCCACGGTGATCGGCATTAGCAGACTCGCCGAGATGCAGCGCCAGACGGCCCACCAACCCGCGCGGACGGCCCACCCGCCCGGCCCGTCCGCGTCCTCCACCAGCCCGACACCGTCGCCCACGTCCGCCACCCCCGCCGCCGCGACCCTCGGTGTGGAGGCCGTGGACGCCGACAGGGCGGGCGCCCTGATCGTCGGCGTCCACCTCCCCGGCCCCGGCTACACGGCGGGCCTGATCCGCGGCGACGTCCTGCTCACGTTCGGCGGCACCCGCATCGACTCGGCGGCCGACCTCGCGCGCGCAGTGGCCCAGGCCCACCCCGGGAAGGAGGTCACCGTCACGGTGCGCCACCACAGCGGCGGCTTCCAGCAGTTCACCGTGATCCCCGGCTACGTCGTCTGACGAACGCGTGCACCAGGAAAAGGAGTGGTCCCGCCTCCTCGGGGCGGGTCACGAAAAGCACTGAGGTGCGCTGCCGCCCCTGAGGGCCCGCATGGCCCTGGAGAGCTGACGCCGTGACCGCGCCCGGGGCCGAAAGAGCCGCCGACCGGCTCGCGTCGCCCTCCGGGTGCGGGCAGGATGCTGCCCGTAGCCACCTTTCGCCCGCTCTCGGAGGCCTGAATGACCGGTAGCACGCCCGCGCCCTTCACCGCCGCCGACTACCGGGCCCGCATGGACCGCGCCGCACGGGCCGCCGCCGACGCCGGCCTCGCGGGGCTGCTGGTGGCTCCGGGACCGGACCTGGTGTGGCTCACCGGCTACGCGCCCACCGCGGTCACCGAACGGCTCACCGTGCTCGTCCTGGCCCCCGGACGCTCCCCGGTCCTCGTCGTCCCCACCCTGGAGGCCCCTGACGCCGCCAAGGCGCCCGGCGCCGACGCCCTCACCCTGCGCGACTGGACCGACGGCAAGGATCCCTACGCCGCCACCGCCGCCCTCCTCGACGCGACGGGCCGCTTCGGCATCAGCGACAACGCCTGGTCCATGCACCTGCTGGGACTCCAGAAGACGCTGCCCGACACCACCTACGCCTCCCTCACGGACGCGCTGCCGATGCTGCGCGCCGTGAAGGACACGGCGGAACTGGAACTCATGGCTGCCGCCGGAGCGGCAGCCGACGCGGCCTACGAGGAGATCCGCAAGGTTCCCTTCGCCGGCCGTCGCGAGTCCGACGTCGGCGCCGATCTCGCCGATCTGCTACGGCAGTTCGGGCACTCCCAGGTCGATTTCACCATCGTCGCCTCGGGCCCCAACGGCGCCAACCCGCACCACGAGGTCGGCGACCGCGTCATCCAGCGGGGCGACATGATCGTCCTCGACTTCGGCGGCCTCAAGGACGGCTACGGCTCCGACACCTCGCGCACGGTCCACGTCGGCGAACCCAGCGACGAGGAACAGCGCGTCCACGACCTCGTCCGCGAGGCCCAGGAGGCCGGTTTCCGCGCGGTGCGGCCCTCAGTCGCCTGCCAGGAGGTGGACCGCGCCGCCCGCGCGGTCATCGACGACGCCGGATACGGCCCCTACTTCATCCACCGCACCGGCCACGGCATCGGCGTCACCACGCACGAACCGCCGTACATGATCGAGGGCGAGGAACAGCCCCTCGTAACCGGGATGTGCTTCTCCGTGGAGCCCGGGATCTATCTGCCCGGCCGCTTCGGGGTGCGCATCGAGGACATCGTCACGGTGACCGAGGACGGCGGTCGGCGGCTCAACAACACGGCCCGTGAGATGGCCCTGGTGGACTGACGACGACCAGGAGCCCCGACACCCCGAACGGCAGCGGCGCGACCATGACCCAGGCACCGACACCCACCGCGGACACCGTCCGACAGCTGGTCCGTTCCCTGCTCAAGGACGGCGCCGCCGACGGTTCCGGACCCGAGATCCGGCCCGTGGCCGAGGACGGCGGGCACTCCACGTGGTGGGTCGGCACCCGCCATGTGCTGCGCCTCGCCCCGGACCGCGGGGCCGCCCCGCGCCTGCGCCGCGAACTGCGCCTGCGCGACCTCGTACGGCCGTACCTCCCCGTCGCGGTGCCGACGAGCGTGGCGCACGGCGAGTGGGCGCCCGGGCTCACCTACACGCTGGACACCAGGGTGCCCGGCCGGTCCGGCGAGGACCAGGACGTCTCCGCCGTCGGCGAGGCCGACCTGGCCGGGCTGCTCACCGGGCTGCGCGAGGTGCCCGCCCGGCAGGCCGAGACGCTCGGTGTCCCGCGTGCCGCCCCACGCTCCCTGGAGGCACTGCGCCGCGCCGCCGAGCAGGCCGCCGGACGACTGGCCGCCGCCGACGAGTTCGACGCCGCCCGCCTCCACCAGCTCACCCAGCCCGGCGCGGTCCAGCTCGCCGCCCAGCCCGGCACCGCGGTCCTCGTCCACCACGACCTCAGGGGCGAACACCTCGTGGTGAGCGCGGACGGCCGGGTGCGCGGTGTCCTGGACTGGACCGACGCGGCCCTCGGCGACCCCGCCGAGGACATCGCCGGACTCGCCCTGGCCGTCGGTTCCCCCGCCGCCGTACGCGCCGCCACCCTCGCCGGCTACGGCGCCCGCCCCTGCCTGCGCGGCCTCTGGCTCGCCCGCTGCGACACCGTCATCCGCCTCGCCGACCAACTCGCAGGCCGTGACACCGCCCCGCTGCCTCTCCTCAGGACCCGACTCCGGCGCACCTGGGAGGCGATCCTGCTGGAACGGGTGACGGAGCTGCGGGACGGGGGCGGGGACGCGGAGCTGTAGGGAGGCTGCGGTGGCGGGGACGTAAACGCTTGCGCAAGCGTTTACGCAAGCGCTTGCGCGAGCGTTTACGTCAGCGGTCCGCGTAAACGATTACGCAAGCGTTTACGCCTGCAGCAGCACCACGCAGGACTCCCCGGGCAGCCGCAGCAACCCCTCCGCCCCCGGTGCCTCCACGGGCTCCCACGCGGCCAGTACTTCCGCCGGGCGGGGGCCCAGGGGGATCGCGGCCGGTTCCTTGCCGAGGTTCACGGCGACGCGTACGTCGCCGCGACGGAGGGCGAGCCAGCGGGCGTCCTCGTCGTAGGCCACCTTGGTGTCGGTGAGGTCGGGGTCGGTGAGGTCGGGCTGTTCGTGCCGGAGCGCGATGAGCCGGCGGTACCAGGCCAGCACGCGCGCGTGGGGCTCCCTCTCGGGCTCCGACCAGTCGAGGCAGGAGCGGTCGCGGGTCGCCGGGTCCTGGGGATCGGGTACGTCCTCCTCGGCCCAGCCGTGCGCCGCGAACTCCCGCCGCCTGCCCCGCCGTACGGCATCCGCGAGGTCCGGGTCGGTGTGGTCGGTGAAGAACTGCCAGGGCGTGCCCGCCGCCCACTCCTCGCCCATGAACAGCATCGGCGTGAAGGGGCCCGTCAGCGCCAGGGCGGCGGCGCAGGCCAGCAGCCCGGGGGAGAGGGACGCCGAAAGGCGGTCCCCCTGGGCGCGGTTGCCGATCTGGTCGTGGGTCTGGCTGTAGCCGAGCAGCCGGTGGGCGGCCACGCGCGTGCGGTCGAGGCGGCGGCCGTGGTGACGGTCCCGGAAGCTTGAATAGGTGCCGTCGTGGAAGTAGCCGTCCGTCAGCGTCTTGGTGACCGCCGCGAGCGGGGCCCGGGCGAAGTCCGCGTAGTAGCCCTGGGACTCACCGGTCAGCGCGGCGTGCAGGGCGTGGTGGAAGTCGTCGTTCCACTGCGCGTGCAGACCCAGACCGCCCTCCGCGCGGGAGGTGACCACGCGCGGGTCGTTCAGGTCGGACTCGGCGACCAGGAACAGGGGCCGGCCCGTCTCGGCGGCCAACGTGTCGACGGCGGCGGACAGTTCCTCCAGGAAGTGGCACGCGCGCGTGTCCTTCAACGCGTGCACCGCGTCCAGCCGCAGCCCGTCGATGCGGTAGTCGCGCAGCCACGCCAGGGCGCTGCCCCGCAGGAAGGCGCGCACCTCGTCGGAGCCGGGCGCGTCGAGGTTCACGGCGCTGCCCCAGGGGGTCTGATGCGTGTCCGTGAAGTAGGGGCCGAACGCGGGCAGGTAGTTCCCGGACGGGCCAAGGTGGTTGTGCACCACGTCGAGCACGACGCCCAGGCCCAGTTCGTGGGCGCGGTCGACGAACCGCTTGAGTGCCTCGGGGCCGCCGTAGGGCTCGTGCACGGCCCACAGGGAGACGCCCTCGTAGCCCCAGCCGTGCCGGCCGGGGAACGGACACAGGGGCATCAACTCGACGTGCGTGATGCCCAGTTCGGCGAGATGGCCGAGCCGGCCGGCCGCCGCGTCCAAGGTGCCCTCGGGGGTGTACGTGCCGACGTGCAGCTCGTAGAGCACCGCGCCGGGCAGCGGGAGTCCGGACCACGCGGCACGCCACGCGTACCGCTCGTGGTCGACGACCGCGCTCAGCCCGTCCGGGCCGTCCGGTTGCCGGCGCGAGCGCGGGTCGGGCAGCGGCGGGCCGTCGTCCACGGCGAACCCGTACCGGGTGCCGTCGCCCGCCTCCGCCTCGCCGCTCCACCACCCCGCGCGCTCGGGATCGCGCTCCAACGCGCGTGTGGCGCCCTCACGATGGAGCGTCACACGGTCTGCTTCTGGTGCCCACACCTCGAACTGCACGGACGGTTCCCCTTCGTCTGCTCACCGGGATGTAGCCCGTCCATCGTGCGTCAAACGAGATCAATCCGCTTTTGAATCCACCCCTTTGGCGCAGGTGTCGTCATCTTCGCGCGCGTGCGGGCCGTTTCCGCGTCTTCTGGACACCCGGGGTTCACTGCCCGACAATCACGAGCGTGACGTCGTCCTTCGAGTTCCACACGTACCCCGCGCGCCTGTCCGACGTGGAGCGCGACAAGGCGCTGAAGGTCCTGCACGACGGCGTCGCCATGGGCCGCCTCTCCCACGACACGTTCATCCGGCGCATGGAACTGGCGCTCGCCGCCCGCCGGTCCGAGGAACTCGTGGCGCTCACCGCCGACCTCCCCACCGAAAGCCGCCTCTCCCGGGCGCTGTTCGGCACCGTGGAGGCCGTCTCCGGCTTCACCGTACGGCTGCGCAGGGCGTGGCAGGCCGAGCGGCTCCCCAAGCTGCTGCTGCCCCACCCGGGCAACGGACACGCGCTGCGCATCGGCCGCGACCCCGCCAACGGGCTGCGGCTGACCCACGAGACGGTGTCCCGGGTGCACGCCGAACTCAGCCGCCAGGGCGGCATGTGGGTCCTGCGCGACCTCGGCTCGACCAACGGCACGACGGTCAACGGCCGGCGGGTGATCGGAGCGGCCGTCGTCCGCGAGGGCGACCAGATCGGCTTCGGACGGATGGCGTTCCGGCTCGCCGCGAACTGAGCCCCGACAAGGCCCCGACAAGGCCCCGACACAGCCCTGCCTCACCTCTGGCCTGGGCATTACCCGATGTGGCGACCGCCGGTACGTACCAAATCCCTTTGCGTACGGCGGTGTTGACGTACCCCTGATGCCGTGACTGACTGTGCGTACACCATGCACACCAGGTGAACCGACGGCACCATATTCGTGGAGGTGTGCCCTGCCGCCACTCCTCCGCTACCCGTCCGTGGACGAGCTGGCCGCCCAGGCTGCCGCGCTCGTCGCCCGCCGCCCCCAGGACGCCCGGCTGCGCCGCGTCGGGACCTCCCGCGCCGGTACGCCCCTGTGGCTGCTCTCCGTGGGCCACGGCAGCCGCCAGGCCCTCGTGGTCGCCGGACCGCACGCCAACGAGCCCGTGGGCGGCGCGACGGCACTGCGCCTGGCCGAACGGGTCCTCGCCGACCCCCGGTTGAGCGAGGGCGCCGACGCCACCTGGAACCTGCTGCTGTGCCTCGACCCCGACGGCTCGCGCCGCAACGAGGGCTGGCTGTCCGGCCCTTACAGCCTCGGCCGCTACTTCCGGAACTTCTTCCGGCCCGGCTTCCTGGAACAGCCCGAGTGGCTGCCGGACGGCGCGGCCGGTGCCCGACTCCCGGAAACGCGCGCCCTGTTGGCGGTGCAGGACGAACTGCGGCCGTTCCTCCAGTGCTCCCTGCACGGCGTCGACGTGGGCGGCGGCTTCGTGGAACTGACCCGCGACCTCCCGGGCCTCGCCCGACGCGTCGCCCACACCGCGACCCGCCTCGGCATCCCCCGCGAACTCGGCCCCTACGACACCCTGTACTGGCCGAGCCTCGGCCCCGCCGTCTACCGCATCCCACCACCACGCCGGGGCGACCTCGCCGCCGCCATCACCGAGGCCGCCGTCGAGTCGACCTGGTACCACCCGCACCGCCACGGCACGGTCACCGCGGTGGTGGAGGCCCCGATGTGGGGCGTCGCCGCCGTCGAGAACGGCGCCCCGCCCGCCGACGCGAACGCGATCCTGCGCACCGTGAGCCACACCCTCCGCCACGACACCCACATCCTGGAACAACTCCTCGCCCGCATAAGGCCGTACGTGCAGGGCGGGGCCGAGACGGGAACGGACGCGGGGGCGGACGCGGGCGTCGGGCTGGGCGCCTGGGGGCTGGACGCCCGGCCCAGGCCCGCCGCCGACCCGGTGGGACCGCCCACGTGGGACACAGTGGAGGGTCGTCCGCGGCCTGATGTGGACGCGGCGGGGGAGTCCGGCGGGAGTCATTCCGGTGCCGGCGGGCTGGGCACGTCGACGGCCGCCGCTCCGGGTGCGGGTGTGGTGGGCTCACCAGCAGTCGCTCAGCCGGGCGTCGGTGTGGCCGGACCACCGACGGTTCCCCTGAGCGACAGCCGCCGCCAGCCGGTCGCCGAGCCGGCCGGCATGCCTACGCGGGACACGACCGACCCGATGCCCAGGGTCACGTCCACCGCACGACCCCGCACCCTCGTCGTGCCCGATGCCGCGCGGCTGCTCGCTCCCGTGGACGACTATTTACTGGTGTGCCCCGGGCTCGCCGACGCGTGGGATCCCGATGTCGACACCGGTGCCGCGCGCCCGTTGCCGCCGCTCAACTCGGCTCATTTGGCGGCCCTGCGCATCGCGGGGCGGCGGCTGGCCCTGCGGACGGCCGGGCTGCTCTATCAGCTCGTGGTGGCCTCCGGGCGTGATCCGGCCGGTGTGCTGCCGGAGCTGGACCGGCTGATCGACGAGTGGTGCGCCGACTACCGTGACGGTTGCGGAGCGCGCTGGATCTCGGTCGCGCGCCAGGTCGAGTACCAGTCGCGGGTGGTGCTCAGCGCGTTCGAACTGGCCCTGCGGCACGCGCCCGTGCGCTCCCGTTCGGGTGAGCCGGGCTGGGGTACGGAGACCGCGGTGCCGATGCATCGGGAATGACGTACATCCGTAAGCCGTACATCTCCAAGAGTCGCTCCCTGAAAGCGAGTGCGCTCCGAGGCGCCCTGCTCGCCGCCGTCGCGCTCCTCGCCGCCGGCCAGGCTCCGGCCCAGGCCGCGCCCCGGCACGCCGCCCAGGGCGACTGGCTCTACCTCACCGTCACGCGCGGCGACAGCCGGTCCAGTGACACCCGGGGGACCCTGCTGCTGTGCGACCCGCCCCAGGGCCACGCCCACGCGGCCGAGGCCTGTGCCGAACTGGGCGCGGCGGGCGGGGACATCGACGCCATCCCGGCCGAGAGCGTGTTCTGCCCGATGATCTACGCCCCGGTGACCGCCCACGCGCGCGGGGAGTGGAAGGGGCGCCAGGTCGACTACACGAGGACCTTCTCGAACGTGTGCGTCATGGCGGCCCGGACGGGAGAGGTCTTCGCGCTGGACGGCTGAAGCGTGGACGGGCGGGTCAGGCCGGGCGTCGGGCACGCGCGCGTGGGGCGTCCCCGGTTTCCCCCGCCCGCTCGCGCGCGTACAGCGCCGCCGCCACGACCGTGCGGGACTGATGCTCCACCTGGTGCTCCAACGGCACCCAGCGGGCGCGGAAGCGTTCCGCGAAGGCGTCGCTCCAGGACGCGACGAGGTGTTCGAGCAGGGGTGCCGCACGGTCGTCGGTCTCCCGCAGGACCCGCAGCAGCATCGCCGCCGCCCGCAACGGCAACCGGCGCCCGAACGCGTCCACGCTGCCGACGTACGCCATCGTGGTGTCGGCCGGCGGGGTGTGCATCCAGTCCGCGGCCAGGCCGGGCACCAGTTCCAGCGCCCACTTCGCGGCCCGAAGCAACGGTCCGTCGACGCCCTGGAGGCGCGGCAGCGCCTCGGCCAGCACCCGCTCCACCTCCCGCGTGTCCCGCAGCAGACGGCGCGCCAGCCGCCGTATCGCCGCCGCCGGGGCGGGATGCGGTGCCGGGTCGTCCACCAGGTCGCTCGCCCACATCGGCACCTCCACGACCGCGGTCAGACCGCCGTACCGGTGGGCGTGGTACCAGGTGCTGTGCCGTGCGTCGTCCGGCATGCTCGGGTACGCCGCGTCCGAACCGGGCGCCGGCATCACGTGCACCCCGGGTCCCGAGGCGGGCCAGCCGGCCGCGTCCGAGGCGCCCGTCTCCACCGGGATGTGCAGCTCCGCCGCCGACTTGGCGAACGGTTCGGCGAGCCCCGGTATGTCCTTCGTCAACTGCACCCAGCTGCCGCCGAGATCGGTCCCGTGCAGCGTCACCTGGAGGTAGGGCCGCAGTTCGTCGATCACCCGGGTAAGGGCGCGGGTCTCCGGCGGCAGCCGGTCGGGCGGCAGCACGGAGGGCGACCACTCGGGCTGTTCAGGACCGGCCGGGCGGTAGAAACCCAGGTGGTAGTCGAACAGGCTGCGCGGCGCCGGGGTGACGTGCAGGCTCGCCCCGTCCGGGTCCGCGCAGAGCAGGAAGTGCCAGGACGTGTCCGACCTCAACTCCCGTTCGCGCACGACCCGTTCGGCGAGGGCGAGGAGTGTGGAACCACCGGTCGGCTCGTTGGCGTGGGCGCCCGCGACCACCAGCACGGCCCGCCGCGCGTGCCCCACGGACAGCAGCTGGAGTGGTCTGCCCGCGCGGGAGACACCCACCTGCCTCAGTGTGCACAGCGTCGGCCGGTGCGCGGCCAACGCCCTCGCGGACGAGACCAGTTCGGTCACACTGGGGTATCGCAACTCCGGCAGGAGACTCACCCCCGACTAGTCAGCCCCGGCTTCGCAACCGCAGTACCCCACGGGCTCTGTGAACTGTCAAGACGACCATGGGGGAGGCTACAGGGGGCGCCCGGGCGCATTTACCGGCAGCCGGTAGGGGAGTTGGTGCCAGCAGGGTGCCCGAGGCTTCCCTGGGCCTCCAGGGATTTCGCGGACACCGACCCCCACGACCGGCGACCGCCACTCCGCACCCACGCGCGCGTGCCCCTTCGCCAACACCCCAGGTGTCGTACTCCGCCACCACACGCCGTCCCTCCGGCACGCACCCCGGGTCCGCACGCGGGTGCGAGCCGGTGGCCACGACGGCCCTACGGCGTGCGACGGCCCGCGTACGCCCCTGGGGCCGTCGCGATGCCCGCTTCACCCGTACGGCCGTACGGGGGCTGCGGTCCGCGCGGTGCGGTGGTCCGCTGGGGGCATCCGCGTGTGCGCATGGCGCGGACGACCGGCCGCGCCTCCAGGGTGCGCGGCGGAGCGACGACCACGGGAGCGGACGGCGGTGCTGTGTCTCACGGACGTGCTCGTCACGCGGACCGCGGGCACCCCGGCCCGTCCACCGGGCCCACCGAGCCTACGGACGGCCGTACGGGACCCGTATCCGCTCTACCGCACCCTCCGCACCCACTACCCCCTCGTGTACGACGAGGGGGTCGGCGCCTGGCTCATCAGCCGCTACGGCGATGTCCGTGCCGCGCTCGCCGACCCGCGACTCGTCGCCCTGCCCGGTGACGGGCCACCCGAGGCGGGCCGACTCCTCGACCGGGCGCTGCACGGGCCCGCCCTGGCCGCCCTGACCGCCGCTGTCGAACGCAGCGCCTACGTCCTCGCCCGCCGGCTCGCCGCACGCGAAGAGGCCGACCTGGTGGCCGAGTTCTGCGACTGGCTGCCCACCGCCACGGCAGTGGCCGCGCTCGGGCTGCCGTACGAGGAGACCGCGCGGGTGCACCGCTGGTGCCGTACGGGACTCGGCCGCTCCGGGGGCGGTCGTTCCGAACTGGGCGCCTTCCTGGGGCCGTTGACGGCCCGGCGGCGCGCGCACCCCGGCGGTGACCTGCTGTCCGTCCTGTGCGCCGCGCGGACCGACGACGGCCCCCTGCCGGACGACACCGTCACAGGGCTGGTGGGGACGCTGCTCGGCACGGCGGGGGAGACCACCGCGCGGGCACTCGCCTCCTTCCTCGCCAACCTCCTCGACCATCCACGCCAGTTGGAGGTGCTCCGCGCCCGCCCCGACCTCACGTCCGGTGCCTGGGCGGAGTCCCTGCGCCGCGATCCGCCGCTGCACGTCGTGCTGCGCCGGGCCGTCGAACCCGTCGGCGCGATACCCGCCGGAGCCACCGTCGCCTGCCTCCTCGGCGCCGCAGGCCGCGACCCGGACCGCTTCACCGACCCCGACCGCTACGACGCGTTCCGCCCCGACCCCGGACCGCCCGCCCCGGGGGCCCTGCTCGCCCGCCTCGCGGCCGAACACGGCCTGCGGGCCCTCCTGACCGCCCTCCCGGGTCTGCGCCGCGCGCCGGGCGCCCGGCACGTGCCCGACGACCTGGTCCGCCGTCCGCCGCGGACCCTCCCGGTGCGCACCTAGCCCGCGACCTCCAGCAGCGCAACCGGCGACACCCCGAAAAGTTCCTCCACGCGTGCGTGCCCCGTGAACTCCCGCTCCGGAGCCAGCACATCGACCCACCGTCCCGGCGGCAGCGGGAGGAACGTGTCGCGCCAGCCGCCCGCCTCCGCCAGCCGCGACGACAGCCGGGTCACGGCCGTGACCGCGGCACCGGAGCGCGCGAACGCCACACAGTGCGCCGCCGCCGGGCCCGCCGCGGCGAGCGGGGCGTACGTCGCCGCGTCGCCGAAGGCCTCGGGGCGTCGGGCGCGCAGGCGCAGCGCGGCGGCCGTCAGCGCGCCCTTGTCGCCGGGGTGCGGGGGCGGGAACGGTACGGGGCGGCGGTTGTCGGGGTCGACCAGGGCCAGGTACTCGGCCTCCGTGCCCTGGTAGAGGTCCGGTACGCCCGGCATCGTCAGGTGGAGCAGGGCGGCGCCCAGCGTGTTCGCCCGGATGTGCGGCTCCAGTGCCGCGCGGAAGGCGGTCACGTGCCCGCCGGGCGCCCCGCACGGGCCCGCCGCGACGAACGCCGCCACCGCCTCCTCGTACGGCGGCTCCTGCTCCGTCCAGCTCGTGTACAGGCCCGCCTCGCGCACATGCTTCAGCAGGGCCTCCTGGACGCGCTCCGCGTCCGCAGGGCCGAGCCCGAACACCGTCTGCCAGGCAGCCCACGCCAGTTGCGCGTCCGGCACGCCCTCCCCGCTGCGGGTCACCTCGGCCAGTACGTCCGCCCACCGCTCGGGCACCTCGGTGAGCACCGCCAGCGCGGCCCGTACGTCGGCGCTGCGCTTGGTGTCGTGGGTCGACAGGACGGTGCCCATCGCGGGCCAGTCGCGCTGCACGCGCGCGCAGTACGCGTGGAAGTCCTCCGGGGACACGGCGGGGCTCCCCGGGTTCCCGCCCACCTCGGTCGCCGACAGCAGCGGCACATAGCGGTAGAAGGCCGTGTCCTCCACGGACTTGGCCCGCAGCGCGGACGCGGTCTGCGCGAACCGGGTCCGGAACTCGACCTGCCCGGGTCCGTCCCCGTACCGCCCCAGCAGCAGATCCCGTACGACGTCGACGGCGCCCGCCTCCTCCGCGACGACGAACGCCTGCCGGGCCTCGGCCGCCGCCTCCTCGGTGACGACGGCGGCGGAGTCGCCCGAGGTGTAGGGCCGGTAGACCTCCAGGCGCACCAGGAACTCCACCAGCGCGGTCCGCAGCGCCCAGGGCGCCCGGTCGCGCAGCGCGGGGTCCGGGGACGTGACGCACACCTGGCTCGCGGCCCGGGTCAGCCGGTCCGTCTCGGTGGCCAGTTCGTGCGAGAGCACCTTGTACGCCGCCCGCCGCACCGTCGCCTCCCAGTGCCCGCCCCGGTCGGTCTGCGGGGCCGCGAACCTCCGGTACTGGCCCAGGAGTTCACCGGCGCCCGCGGGATCCGTGAACAGCCCGTCGACGTGCCGCAGGGCGTCGTAGCCCGTGGTGCCCGCGACGGGCCAGGACGCCGGCAGGCGCTCCCCGTCCGCGAGGATCTTCTCCACGACCGTCCAACGGCCCCCGGTGGCCTCGTGCAGCCGGCGGAGGTAGTCGTCGGGGTCGGCGAGGCCGTCGGGGTGGTCGACGCGCAGCCCGTCGACGACGCCCTCGTCCAGCAGTTGCAGCATCTTCGCGTGCGTGGCGTCGAAGACCTCCGGGTCCTCGACGCGCACGCCGATCAGCTCCGAGATGCTGAAGAAACGCCGGTAGTTCAGCTCGGTGCGGGCCAGCCGCCACCACACGGGGCGGTACCACTGCGCGTCCAGGAGCCGCGGCAGCGGCAGTTCTCCAGTGCCCGCGCGCAGCGGGAGCACGTGGTCGTAGTAGCGCAGTACGTCGCCGTCGACCTCCAGGTGGTCGATCTCCGCGCCGACCGGACCGCCCAGCACCGGCAGCAGCACCTGCCCGCCCTGCGCGTCCCAGTCGATGTCGAACCAGCGCGCGTACGGCGACTTGGGGCCCTCCCTGAGCACCTCCCACAGGGCGTGGTTGTGGCGCGGGGCCATGGCCATGTGGTTCGGCACGATGTCCACCACCAGCCCGAGACCGTGTTCCCGCGCGGTGTGCGCGAGGGCCCGCAGGCCGTCCTCGCCGCCGAGTTCGTCCCGCACGCGCGCGTGGTCGACGACGTCGTAGCCGTGCGTCGAACCGGGCACCGACTCCAGGACGGGGGACAGGTGCAGGTGCGAGACGCCGAGCGACGCCAGGTACGGCACGGCCGACGCCGCCGCCGCGAACGGGAACTCGGGCTGCAGCTGCAGCCGGTAGGTGGCCGTGGGCACTGCCGGGTCGGGTCGCTCAGGTGTCATGCAGACCTACGTACCCGCCCGGCCGTCTTTCGTGTCATCGGCCCCCGCATCCGGTCCGCCGACCGAGTGCCCTCCTAGGCGGGCCGTTGCAGCACCGTCATGCTGCGGTCCACCAGGGTCAGCCGGTCCCCGGCCTTCACCTTCGCGCCCGTGCCCGACGGCACCCCTTCGGCGCGACCCGTGTCGACGACCACTTCCCACTGGCGGCCGTGGTTGACCGGCACGACGAAGTCCAGCGTCTTCGGAGAGGCGTTGAACATCAGCAGGAAGGAGTCGTCGCCGATGCGCTCCCCGCGCGGACCGGGCTCCGAGATGGCGTTGCCGTTCAGGAACACCGACAGCGCGGACGCCTGTGCCGAGTCCCAGTCCCGCTGTGTCATCTCGTTGCCCTCCGGGGTGAACCAGGCGATGTCCGACAGCTCGTCGTGGGTGCCCTCCACGGGCCGCCCGTGGAAGAAGCGCCGGCGCCGGAACACGGGATGTTCCTTGCGCAGCCACACCAACGCGCGCGTGAAGGCCAGCATCCCCGACGGATCGCCGTCGTCCTCGGGCCACTTCACCCAGGCCAGCTCGCTGTCCTGGCAGTACGCGTTGTTGTTGCCCTTCTGGGTGCGCGCGAACTCATCCCCGTGGCTGACCATCGGCACGCCTTGGGACAGCATCAGCGTGGCGACGAAGTTGCGCATCTGACGCGCGCGCAGCTCCAGCACGGCCGGGTCGTCGGTGTCGCCCTCGGCACCGCAGTTCCAGGACCGGTTGTGGCTCTCGCCGTCCCGGTTGTCCTCGCCGTTGGCCTGGTTGTACTTGTCGTTGTACGACACCAGGTCCTTCAGGGTGAACCCGTCGTGGCAGGTCACGAAGTTGATGGACGCCAGGGGACGGCGGCCGTCGTCCTGGTAGAGGTCGGACGAGCCGGTCAGCCGGGACGCGAACTCCGCGAGCGCGCGCCCCTCGCCCCGCCACAGGTCCCGCACGGTGTCGCGGTACTTGCCGTTCCACTCGGTCCACAGGGGCGGGAAGTTGCCCACCTGGTAGCCGCCCTCGCCGACGTCCCAGGGCTCCGCGATCAGCTTCACCTGGGAGACCACCGGGTCCTGCTGGACGAGGTCGAAGAACGACGACAGCCGGTCCACCTCGTGGAACTGCCGGGCCAGGGTGGCCGCGAGGTCGAAGCGGAAGCCGTCGACATGCATCTCGGTGACCCAGTAGCGCAGCGAGTCCATGATCAGCTGGAGCACGTGCGGGGACCGCATGAGCAGTGAATTGCCCGTCCCCGTGGTGTCCATGTAGTAGCGGGGGTCCTCCGCCAGCCGGTAGTAGGAGGGGTTGTCGAGGCCCCTGAAGGACAGTGTCGGCCCCAGGTGGTTGCCCTCGGCGGTGTGGTTGTAGACGACGTCCAGGATGACCTCGATGCCGGCCTCGTGCAGCGCGCGCACCGCCGACTTGAACTCCAGGACCTGCTGACCGCGGTCGCCCCAGGAGGCGTACGCGTTGTGCGGGGCGAAGAAACCGATCGTGTTGTAGCCCCAGTAGTTGTTCAGACCCAGGTCGACCAGCCGGTGGTCGTTCACGAACTGGTGCACCGGCATCAGCTCCAGGGCGGTCACCCCGAGCCCCACGAGGTGCTCGATGACCGCCGGGTGCGCGAGTGCCGCGTACGTGCCGCGCAGCTCCTCGGGCAGCCCCGGGTGCCGCATCGTGAGGCCCTTCACGTGCGCCTCGTAGAGCACCGTCTCGTGGTACCCGTGCCGGGGCAGCCGGTCGTCGCCCCAGTCGAAGTACGGGTTGACCACGACCGACGACATGGCGTGCGGCGCCGAGTCGAGGTCGTTGCGCTTGTCGGGGGCGTCGAAGTGGTAGCCGTACACCTCCTCGCCCCAGGCGATCGCTCCGCTGACCGCCTTGGCGTACGGGTCGAGCAGGAGCTTCGCGGAGTTGCACCGCTGGCCGCGCTCGGGGGCGTACGGGCCGTGCGCGCGGAAGCCGTAGCGCTGTCCGGGCATGATGCCGGGCACGTACGCGTGCCGCACGAACGCGTCGCTCTCCCGCAGCTCCACCGCCGTCTCCGAGCCGTCGTCGTGCAGCAGACACAGCTCTACTCGGTCCGCGGCCTCCGTGAAGACCGCGAAGTTGGTGCCGGCGCCGTCGTACGTGGCACCGAGTGGATATGCCTCTCCAGGCCAGACCTGCATGGTCACGACTCTCTCAGCCGGGCCCCGCTGCCGGGGCGCCTTGCTCCTGAGTCTCCCCGAAAGTGAGGGAACCACCTATGACTTACATCCCTCTTACCAAATGACCAGTGGATACGACGTATGCCGTATGCCGAACCAAGTGGGACAGACACCACTCCCAGCGATCCGGGGAGAAGGATCCAGGGGGAGTAGGGGGAGAAGTGCGGAAGACAGTGCACCGCCACCTGGGCAAAGTGGTGGCGGGTGCGGCCATAGCGGTGGCCGGGACCGCCGTGATGGTCGCCGTCACCCTGCCGGGCACGGCGGGGGCCGACGAGTCGGGGGGCACCGGCCAGGCGGCCGGGTCCGCCCAGCAGGCGGCGGCGGACGGGCAGGGCGCGGCACCCGGAGTGGTGCAACAGGCCCCGGCCGAGGGCGAGAAGGGCAAGGGCCGCGACCCGCTCACCGACGACGAGACCCAGCGCGTCGAGCGGATCGCGGTGAACCAGCAGTTCCTCAACTCCAGTGAGAACGTGGACGGAAAGCGCGGACCGCAGCGCCTCGACATCGAACTCGCCGACCCGAACCCCGATGAGCTGGACAATCCGAACGCGCCGCGGCGGGCGGACGTGACGTTCTACGACTACAAGGACGACACGGTCGTCACCAAGACCGTCAACCTCGACACCGGCAAGGTCGAGCAGACCGGCACCCAGCACGGAGTGCAGCCGCCGGCGAGTCATGCCGAGGACGTCGAGGCGGCCGAGCTGCTGCTCGCGGACCCGCTGGGCGCGGGCCTGAAGGCGGACTACAAGGACGCCACCGGCAACGAACTCACCTCGCCGGAGCAGCTGTTGCTGACGGCCATGATCTACAAGGCCACTCCTGGGGCCCAGTCCGGCGTCCTCGACCAGTGCGGCGAGCACCGGTGCGTGCGGCTGTTCCCGAAGGTGAAGAACGGGCCGTGGATCGACGCCCGTGACTTCGTCATCGACCTGAGCGCCCGCAAGGTCGGCAAGCTCACCGGCTGAGCCGACCGATCCGGCCGCACCGAACTGGCCGACCTCTCCGTCCACTTTCTTCTCAACTTGCTTCTCCTGTAAGGGAGTCACTTCTTCATGCGCGTCAACAGAGTCAGCCGTGCCCGCAGGCGGGGGGCCGTGGCCCTCACGGTGGCCGCCCTGGCCGCCGGTGCCACCGCGGGCGCGGGCCCGGCCGTCGCCCAGCCGAAGGCCGCCCCGAGCGCCGCCGCCCCCGGCTGCAGCGCCGCCTACACCATCGAGCAGAAGCTCTCCACCGGCACCACCTGGCGGATGTGCTGGCACTACGAGCGCGAGGCCGGCCTCGTCCTGGAGAACATCTCCTACCAGCCGCCCGGCGAGGCCGCGCCCATCAAGGTGCTCGCCGACGCGAAGCTCGCCCAGATCCATGTGCCGTACGACGACGGCAAGAACGAGTACAGCGACCTCACCCAGTACGGCTTCGGCACGGGCCTGATGAACATGGCGCCCGGCGAGTGTCCCGGCGGCACCGTCAAGACGGTGAAGGTCCCCGACGCCATCGACCCGGCCCACCCGAACGTCAAGGGCCTCTGTACGACGACCCGTTCGCGCGGCCACGCCTTCCGCATGCAGGGCGACAGCGCCAACAAGGTCTACCAGACCCAGGGCAAGGACTTCCTCGTCTACACCGTCAACCAGGTCGGCTGGTACGAGTACATCACCGAGTGGCGCTTCCAGGACGACGGCACCATCAACATGAACGTCGGTGCCACCGGCAGCCTTTCGCCCTACGACTACGACGCGGGCGACGGCCGCGGCTGGCCGCTCGGCAAGGGCGCCACGGCGTACGCGACGAGCCACCAGCACGACGTCTTCTGGAAGTTGGACTTCGCGCTGGACGGCTCCTCCAAGGGCCGCGTCGAGCAGTACGACTCCGCGGTCACCACGCACGGCGCCAACACGCCCACGAACAAGACCACGTTGACCAAGGTCACCAAGGAACTCGCGGGCGACGCCAAGAACATGCGCTGGTGGCGCATTGTCAGCGCGACCGGCAAGAACAAGGACAACCACGCCCGGTCCTACGAGATAGTCCCCGGCCCCACCACCAAGTACCCGGGCCGCAGCTTCACCCAGCACGACGTGTACTTCACCCAGTACAACAAGTGCGAGCAGTTCGCCAGCGACAACCTGCCCAACTGCGGTGCGGGGCACCCGAAGTCGGTCGACAAGTGGGTCGACGGACAGACCCTCACCCAGCCCGTGGTCTGGGTGAACGTCGGCTTCCACCACATCGCCCGCGACGAGGACCAGCAGCCGATGCCGGTCCACTGGCAGGGATTCTCCATCGCCCCGCGTGACGTCACCGCTATGAATCCGCTCACTCCGGCCGCGCTCGCGAACCAGAACGGCAATGTGAACGGCGGAAGTTGAGAAACGACCCTGTCCATCCGGCTGCACCGCCGACCGGTCCCGGAGTACCCTTCCTTGATCGTTGAGACTGGGGAGAGCTCGGGGGAGCGGAAGGCGGTGCACGGGTGGGCTCGGGAGGGCTGGAGTTGCCCCCTGGTGACGAGGGTCACGAGGGGAACTCCGCAGAAGTCCCGCCCGGCGCGGTGTCCCTGGCACGTCCGATGGACGCGGCTGGTTCCATTGGGCCGGAGTTGGACTGGGACGCCGACGCCTGGCGCGAGGTGCGTACGCGCGCCCAGCGAGCCGGCCGCGCCTACATCTGGCTGAACCTGGTCGAACAGCGGCTGCGCGCGGTCGTGGCCGCCGTCCTGCGTCCCATCTACGAACCCGTCCACGGCGACGAGTGGGTGGTCGCCGCGGCCGGTCCGGCCGGCCAGGAGTGGGTGCAGCGCGCGGTCGCCGTACGCGAAGTCAGCCGCCGCAAGGGCTACTTGCTCGACCCGGCCGACGACAACGTCATCAGCTTCCTGACCCTGCCGCAGCTGCGCGAGCTGATGGTGCAGCACTGGCCGTGCTTCGAGCCGTACTTCGACGAGCGCCGGGACGTCGAACTCGCCCTGGACGAACTGGAAGTGACCCGCAACGTCGTCTCCCGCAACCGCGCCCTGTCCGAGGCCGTCCTCAACCAGGCCGAGCGGGCCTCCGCGAAGCTCCTGGAGACCCTCGGCGCCGGCAGCGACGTGCCCTCGGCGCGCCGGCTGCCCGTCGACGCCGTCGAGGAGCTGATCGGCGACCGGTTCGCGGACGTGGTCGCCGTCCACCCCGACCGGGTGCGGCTGATGCGGCAGTTCCCGGCCGAGGACATCTTCGGCGGGGCCCGTCGCGTCGACGCCATCGGCATCGGCCTCAACCTGCTCGTGCAGAACTTCTCCGGCCGCCGGCTGGTCCGCCTCGCCGAGTCGGGCTGCCGGGTACGCCTGCTGTTCCTCAACCCCGCCTCCAGCGCGGTGAAGCGGCGCGAGCGTGAACTCGGCATCAAGCGGGGCGAGTTGAGCCGCGCCGTCGAGATGAACATCCTGCACATGCGCCGGGTGCGGTCCCGGCTGCGTGACCCCGGGGCCTTCGAGATCCAGGTCTTCGACGAGACACCCCGCTTCACGGCGTACCTCGTCGACGGCGACGGCTCGGACGGCATAGCCGTCGTGCAGTCCTATCTGCGCCGCACGCGCGGCATGGAGGCGCCGGTGCTCGTGCTCCGGAACGGAAGCCGGCTCGTGAAGTCGGACGAAATGGATGACAGCGCACTTTTCCCCACCTATCGCGATGAGTTCGAGCAGATGTGGGCGGATTCGCGACCGGTGTCCTGACCTGTCCCGGGCCCGGTCCGGCGTAAGCGGAACGCGGTCCTCGGATTGTCAGTGGCTCATGCGATCGTGGAGACCACTGGGGGAAAGCACCACCGAGAAGGGGGGCCGTCATGGCCTGGCACCAGGAGCTGCTCATCGGCTTCGACCTGGAGACGACGGGGACCGAGCCGCGCGAGGCGCGCATCGTCACGGGCGCGGTCATCGAGGTCAGGGGCGGACGGCAGATAGGCCGCCGGGAGTGGCTGGCGGATCCCGGCGTGGAGATCCCGGCGGACGCCGTCGCGGTGCACGGCATCACCAATGAGCGGGCCACCGCCGAGGGCCGCCCCGCCGACGAGGTCGCCGAGTCGATCGCGGACGTCCTCGTGACGTACTGGAAGACGGGCGTCCCGGTCGTCGCCTACAACGCGGCCTTCGACCTCACCCTGCTCTCCGCCGAGCTGCGCCGGCACGGACTGCCGTCCCTGCGCGACCGCCTGGGCGGCATCGACCCCGCCCCGGTCATCGACCCGTACACGATCGACCGCTCCGTCGACCGCTACCGCCGAGGCAAGCGCAACCTCGAAGCGGTCTGCCAGGAGTACGGCGTGGTCCTCGACTCCGCGCACGACGCCTCCGCCGACGCCCTCGCCGCCGCCCGGCTGGCCGGCGCGATAGCCGACCGCCACCCCAAGGTCGCGGCCCTCGGCCCGGCGGAACTGCACCGCCGCCAGATCGAGTGGTACGCGGAATGGGCCGCCGACTTCCAGAGCTTCCTGCGCCGCAAGGGCGACCAGGACGCGGTGGTAGACGGCACGTGGCCGCTGCGGGAGTTGGCGGACGAGACGGTCTGAACCCGGGGCCTTCTGGGAGCGCCCCGAGGGGCAGCGCCCCAAAGGGGCGCGGGGCTGTATCGATATGCGGCTCCGCCGCGTGGGCGTGACCAGCCACAACGGACCCGCGGTCGCCCGAATACAGGTGATCCCTGTTCAGTAGGCGCTCAGAACGGAAACCACCGCACCGTCTCGTCCCCGTCCCGCAAAGACCCCACCCGGCGCTCGAACTCGCCCAACGCCTCGGGGTTGCCAGGCGCATGCTGCGCGACCCACGCACAGCTGGCCGTCTCCCGAGCGCCACGCAGCACTGAGCAACCATCCCACTCCCGCACGTCCCACCCGTACGCCTCGGTGAACGAGTCGTACGCCCGGGCCGGGAAGGCATAGCGGTCACGGGACAGAGCCATCACCACCAGATCGTGCTCGCGCAGATCCACGGAGAAGGTCTCCAGATCAACCAGGACGGGACCGTCCGGCCCGACGTGCACATTGCGGGGCAACGCGTCGCCATGGATCGGCCCCGGCGACAGGTGCGGCGTGAGGGCGGCTGCCGCAGCCGCGAAGCCGTCCCGCCGCTCCCGCAGATACGCCGCGTCCGCCGGGTCGATCGCGTCACCGGCCAGCCGCAGCCAGCGCTCCACACCGCCCAGCAGCTCGCGGGGCGGGAGTTCGAAGGAGGGGGAGGGGAGCGCGTGGACGAGGCGTAGCAGTTCGGCCACATCCCGGGCCTCGGCGGGGCGTACGGAATCGGCCAGTCGGTGCCACACGGTCACCGGATGTCCCTCGACCAGCCGCGGGTTCGGGTCGGCGGCCCGCACCGCCGGCACGCCCGCGTCGGCCAGCCACAGCGCGACATCCAGCTCGCGCCGGGCGCGGTCGAGGAGTTCGGCGTCGCGGCCCACCTTGACGACCAGGTCACCGGCGGCGAACACCGCGTTCTCGCCGAGGGCGAGGAGCCGCGCGTCCCGTGCCGGGCCGGGCAGTACGTCCGCCGCGGCCAGTACGTCCCGGGCCCGTGCCTCGTCCATCGTCCGCCTCCGTGTGGTTCCTGTGCGTCTGCGTACGGCGTCGGGTTCCCGCCATCCGACGGCCAGTGTCCCATTCGCACAGGTGGGACGGCATGCGAGGTGCCTTGACGAGGCACAAGGGGTTCACGACCATGACGGGGCCCGACCGGGTCGCGCAAAGGGGCTGATTCCATGACATCGGTGACGGGGGTATCGGTGACGGAGGTGAGGAGGCCGTCGAGCCGCGCGCCGGGCCGGGGCCGGCAGCGGCACGGCTCCGACCACGCGGCCTGGTTCCTGGTGTTGCCCGCGCTGATCCCGATCCTCGTGCTCAGCGTCGGCCCGCTCCTCTACGGCGTCCTGCTCGCCTTCACCGACTCCCAGTCGGGCCGCACCGCGCCCACCCAGTGGATCGGCGGTCTCAACTTCCGGGACCTGCTGCACGACACGCTGTTCTGGGAGTCGTTCCGCATCGGGCTGGCGTGGGCGATCGGGGTGACCGTACCGCAGTTCCTGCTCGCCCTCGGCCTCGCCCTGCTGCTCAACCAGGACCTGCGGCTGCGATGGCTCGCCCGGGCGCTGGCGATCGTCCCGTGGGCGATGCCCGAGGTGGTCGTCGGCATCATGTGGCGGATCGTCTACAACCCGGACGCGGGCATCCTCAACGAGACCCTGCACGACTTCGGCCTCGGCAACGGCCGCGACTGGCTCAGCAGCCTGACGACCGCGCTGCCCGCCGTGATCGTCGTCGGCGTCTGGGCGGGCATGCCCCAGACGACGGTCGCCCTGCTCGCCGGACTGCAGAACACCCCGCGCGAACTCCACGAGGCGGCGGCCGTCGACGGCGCCGGCGCCTGGCGCCGTTTCCGCACGGTCACCTGGCCCGCGCTCAGACCCGTGGCGCTGGTGATCACGGCGCTCAACCTGATCTGGAACTTCAACTCGTTCGCCCTGGTCTACGTCCTGACCAACGGCGGACCCGGCGGCCGCACCCGGCTGCCCATGCTCTTCGCCTACGAAGAGGCGTTCCGCTACGGCCAGTTCGGGTACGCGGCGGCGATGGGATGCGTGATGGTCGCGGTGATCTCGGTGCTCCTGGCCGTCTTCCTCGTAGGCCGGCTGAGGGGAGGACAGGACTCGTGAAGACCAGTGTCACGGCCCGCGCCGGACAGTACGCAGCCCTGCTCGCGTATCTCGTCTTCCTCGCCTTCCCCCTCCTCTGGTTGATCTCCACGGCCTTCAAATCGCCGCAGGAGCTGGGCAGTCTGCACCCCACCTGGATCCCCCGGCATCCCACCCTCGCCAACTTCCGCCAGGCCTTCGACGAACAGCCGCTGCTGCGCGCCGCGTTGAACTCCCTGCTCGCGGCGCTCGGGGCCGCGCTGATCGCCGTGGTGATCGCGACACCGATGGCGTGGGTCATGGCCCGCAGCCGTACGGCACTCGCGCGGGCCGCCACCGGGTGGGTGGTGGTCAGCCAGGCGTTCCCGTTCGTGCTGGTGATCATCCCGCTGTTCCTGGTGCTGAAGAACCTGCGGCTGATCGACTCCCTGGCCGGACTGGTGATGGTCTACGTGGTGTGGTCGCTGCCGTTCGCGCTGTGGATGCTCGTCGGGTATGTACGGGCGGTACCGGCCGAGTTGGAGGAGGCGGCGGCGGTCGACGGCGCCGGGAGGCTCCGCACCCTCGTGTCGGTGACGGCACCGCTGCTCGCGCCGGGAATCGTGGCGACGGCACTGTTCGCGTTCGTCACCGCGTGGAACGAGTTCTTCTTCGCCCTGGTCCTGCTGAAGACCCCGGAGAAACAGACCCTGCCGGTCGTCCTCACCCACTTCATCGGCGCGGAGGGCGTCGCCGACCTCGGCCCGCTGGCCGCAGCCGCGTTCCTCGCGACCCTGCCCTCCCTGATCGTCTTCGCGCTGATCCAACGCCGGATCACGGGCGGCATGCTCACCGGGGCGGTGAAGAGCTGATGCGCCCCCGATGGATCCTCGCCCTCACCCTGACCCTGCTCCTCGCCGGCTGCACGGGCGGCGGCGGAAACAGCTCGGCGAACGGCCGGATCACCCTCCGCTTCCAGTCCCTGGCCTGGCAGGAGGAGTCCGTCACCGCCAACAAGGAGTTGGTGAAGGAGTGGAACGCGACCCACCCGGACATCAAGGTTGAGTACGTACAGGGAAGTTGGGACAGCGTCCACGACCAACTCCTCACCTCTTTCGAGGGCGGTGAGGCCCCGGACATCATCCACGACGCCTCCGACGACCTCGCGGACTTCGCCTACGGCGGCTACCTCGCCGACCTTCGGGACCTGCTCCCCGCCCGGCTCAAGTCGGAGATCCCGCAGCGCACTTGGGATACGGCGACCTTCGGGGACGGGATCTACGGCGTGCCGTTCCTCCAGGAGCCGAGGGTGCTGATCGCCAACGCGACCTGGCTCAAGAAGGCGGGCGTCCGCATCCCGACCCCCGAACACCCCTGGAGCTGGACGGAGTTCAGAGCCATCACCCGACAGCTGAGCGGCGACGGGAAGTACGGCGTGGCCTGGCCGCTCAAGGAGCCCGTGTCCGCCACGCTCAACCTGTCGCTGTCGGCGGGCGGCGAACTCTTCCACCGGGGCGCGGACGGCAAGGTGACCGTCCGCTTCGACGCGGCCGACGAGGTCGTACCGCGCACCATCCACGACCAGGTGGACGTGGACCACAGCGCCTCGCCCACGACCCTCGGGAGCGGCGGCTCGGACACGCTCCCCGGGTTCTTCGGCGGGAAGTACGCGATGATCCCGCTCGGCTTCTCCTACCGCCAGCAGATCGTGCAGCAGGCGCCGAAGGGCTTCGGCTGGCAGGTGCTGCCCGCCCCGGCCGGCGCCGACGGACTCACCCAGGGCGTCAGCCCGCAGACCCTGTCCATCGCGGAGGACAGCCCGCACAAGAAGGAGGCCGCCGAGTTCGTCGACTTCCTGCTCCAGCCCAAGAACATGGTCCGACTGGCCCTCGGCGACTGGATGCTCCCCACTGGCACCGAGGCACTGAAGGACCCCGCCCTGCACACCACCAAGGACGACTGGGCCACCGGCACCGCCCTCGCCGACGACCTCACCTCCGCACCCGCACAGTCCGTACGCGGCTACCCGGAGTGGAAGGACAAGGTGGCGACTCCGGCGTTCCAGGAGTACTACAGCGGCGCGATCACCTTGACCGAGCTGCGCCAACGCCTCCAGAAGGACGGCAACTTGGTACTGGCGAGATACCAACGGTGAGATGAGGCCTTTAGGGGCGCGGGGAACTGCGCGACCAGCCCCCACCGACCCGCACCCGCCGAACAACCGCACCACCCTCCCCGGACGGCGCCTCCCAGTACGAAATCCCGTTGCCACACCCCACGCGAACGCCCTAGCGTTCCCCGCATGTCAGCCGCCAACGCGATCACGAACTCCGGTCTCGGCCGGAGCTGCACGTATGCGATCCGCATGCGCCGCGGCCCCGGTGCCCTGACCGGCCCGGGCGCGCACGCCCGCTGACTCTTCTCCCTGTTCTTCCGGTCGGGGCCTTCGTCTGCCCCTATGCCCTTCACGGAAGACAAGGACCGCAGGCCATGGCCCGCCCCACCCACGTTTCCCGCGCGCTCTCGCAGAACTTCCTCGCCGACCGCGCCACCGCCGAATACGTCGCCCGCCTCGCCGTCCCGCGTGGACGGCAAGTACCGCTCCTCCTCGAAGTGGGCGCGGGGAAAGGCGCGTTGACCGCGAGGCTCGCCCCCCGCTGCCACGAACTCCACGCCCACGAGATCGACCCCCGACTCGTCCCGAAGCTCCGCACCCGCTTCGCCACGACACCCCAAGTCCAGGTCATCGCCGGGGACTTCATGGACACTCAGCCCCCACGCACCCCGTTCTCCGTCGCCGGGAACGTCCCCTTCTCGCGCACCGCCGACATCGTCGACTGGTGCCTGCGCGCCCCCACCCTCACCGACGCCACCCTCCTCACCCAGCTGGAGTACGCCCGTAAACGCACCGGGGACTACGGGAGTTGGACCCTGCTGACGGTACGCAGCTGGCCTCGCCACGAGTGGCGGCTGGTCGGACGGGTCGACCGGCGCCGGTTCAGCCCCGTGCCGCGCGTCGACGCCGGGATCGTACGGATCGAGCGGCGCCGGACACCGCTGATCGAACCTGCCGCGCTGGGCAGTTGGCGGCACCTGGTCGAGCTGGGGTTCTCGGGGCTGGGCGGCTCGCTGCACGCTTCGCTGCGCCGGGCACACCCGAGGCGGCACGTGGACACCGCGTTCCGTACGGCGCGCCTCGATCCACGCGTCCTGGTGGGCGAGGTGTCCCCGGACCACTGGCTACGGCTCCACGCGGTGCTGACGTCGTAGGAGGCGTCGTAGAACAGTCGTAGGACAGGGGTGAGGGCCTGTTGGTTCCCCCGGGGATACCAACAGGCCCTCAGTCGGAGGGAGTTACACCCGCAGGCGCTCGCCCTCACCCGCCACCGCGGACGGGATCGGCTCCGGGGACTCGTCGTGGGTGAGGTCGGGGAGGCGGTGGAGCCACTTCGGGAGGTACCAGTTGCGTTCGCCGAGCAAGGCCATCACCGCGGGGAGCAGGACGCCCCGGATGACCGTGGCGTCGATGAGGACGGCGGCGGCGAGGCCGACGCCCATCTGCTTCATGGACTGCATGGACAGCGTGCCGAAGATCGCGAAGACGGCGACCATGATGACGGCGGCGCTGGTGACGACGCCGGCCGTGGTGACCACGCCGTGCCGGATCGCGTCCTGTGTCGTACGGCCCCGCAGGTGTGCCTCGCGGATGCGGGAGACGACGAACACGTGGTAGTCCATCGACAGGCCGAACAGGATGACGAAGAGGAACAGCGGCAGCCAGGTGACGATGGCGCCGACGCCCTCCGCGCCCACCAGGGAGGCGCCCCAGCCGTGTTGGAAGACGGCGACGAGGATGCCGTAGGCCGCGCCCACCGAGAGGAGGTTGAGGGCTATCGACGTGATCGCGACCGTCAGTGAGCGGAACGACAGCAGCATCAGCAGGAAGGCGAAGACCACGACGAACGCGAAGACCGGGACGACCGATCCGAGGAGCTGGTCGTTGAAGTCCTGCGAACCGGCGACCTGTCCGGTGATCGGCGCCTGGACGCCGTCGACCTTGCCGAGAGTGGCGGGCCGTACGTCGTCGCGCAGTTTCTCCAGGCTCTTCGCGGCCTTGTCCTGGTCGGAGCCGCCGACGAGCGGGACGTAGACGAAGGCGACGTTCTGCGTGTCGTGCAGCTTGATGTCGACCGGGCCGCGCGAGGCACCCGAACTGACCGCCTGGGCCTTGAAGTCGGCCAACGCCTGCTTGACCTCGGGTGCGTTGATGTCCTTCGCCTTGACGACCACCTCGGCCGGTTCGGAGCCGCCGGGGAAGGCGTCGTTGACGCGGTTGTAAGTCCCCACGATCGGCAGGGAGTTGCCGAACTCCTGGTCCAGGGTGAGGTTCTGGGTCTTCATGTCGACCGCGGGCGCGGCGATCGCGAGCAGCGCGCCGGCCGCCACGAGGACGGAGACGAGCGGCTTGGCGAGGACGCCCTTCAGGACGGCGGTCCAGAACCGGCTCTCGCCGTTGCCCCGGCGGCTGCGCCGGCGCAGGAACGGGATGCGGCCCTTCTCGACCCGCTCGCCCAACAGCGAGAGCAGCGCGGGCAGTACGGTCACCGAGCCGACCATGGCGACCGCGACGACCATCAGCGAGGCCAGGCCCATCGCCTCGAACTGGGCGAGCCCGGTGAACAGCATGCCCGCCATCGCCACGCACACCGTGACACCCGAGACGATGATGGCGCGGCCACTGGTCGCGGCGGCGACGCGCAGCGCGGCCCCGGCGTCGCGGCCGGCCTCGCGCTCCTCGCGTTCGCGGCGCAGATAGAACAGGCAGTAGTCGACGCCGACGGCCAACCCCACAAGCAGCATCACGGAGTTGGCGGTGTCGCTCATCGGCTGGACATGGCTGACGATGCCCATCAGGCCCATCGTCGCGATGATCGCGGTGAGGGCCAGCGCCACCGGCAGCAGCGCCGCGACCAGCGCGCCGAAGGCGATGAGGAGGATACCGAGGGCCACGGGGACGGCGGAGTACTCCGCCTTCTTGAAGTCGTCGCCGAACGCGTCCTTGTACTGCTTCGCCATGCTGGCGCCGCCGATCTCCTCGATCCGCAGCGAGCCATGGTCCTTCTGCACCCCGGCCACGGCCTTCAGCACCGGCTCCACCCGGTCACCGGCGGTGTCCGCGTCGCCCCGCATGTCGAACTGGACGAGCGCGCTCCGGCCGTCCTTCGAGATCGTCTTCGTGTCGTACGGCGAGGTCACGTCGGTGACCCTGCCGGTCCCCTCGACGGCCGTGACGACGGCGGTGACCGCGGTGCGGAACTCGCTGTCCGTGGAGGTGACCGACCCGTCCTTCGACTGGATCAGGATGGTCTCACCGGCCGGTTCCTTGATCCCGGCGTCGTCGATGATCGTGGCGGCGGTGTGCGTCTCGCCCTTCAGCTGGTCGCTCTCGTTGACATCGACACGGCCCGCCGCCGAACCGATTCCCATCGCCAGAACCACGAACAGCACCCAGATGCCGACCGCGGCCCACCGGTGCCGGGCGCTCCAGCCGCCGGCTCGGGCGGCGAGGCCCCGCACCCGCGAATCTCCGTTCCCCATGACGGGCTTGCCCCCTTGTGCACGGTGACAGCCCCCTGCCGCCACCTCATGGTTCGAAGGTATGCGCGGGATAAGAACGTCTCCTCGTGCTGACCGGTGAAGTACCGGGGGCGCGGCTCCTCCGCACGGACCCCGGGCCCTCACCACTGGGGAGGACCGCGGCCCCTTACATCTATCCGGGCGGCTCGGGGGTGGTGATCAGGGTGTCCGATGCGTCGGCCTGGGCCCGCTTTGTTATTACGAAACCTTGTTGAACAAGTCACAGGTGCCTGGAGGTGTGCCTGTGGGTGTTGATCCGCGCCCACCTCATCGGACAGAGTTTCCGAGGCCTTCGTGCCCACCCCCATGGGGCACGAAGGCCGCCCTATGGTGTGCGGATGACGACGACGTATGCGGCGCTCCTGCGCGGAATCAACGTGGGCGGCAACAAGAGGCTCCCGATGGCCGAGCTGCGCACGCTCCTGGAAGGCCTCGGACACGACGGCGTCCGCACCTATCTGCAGAGCGGGCAGGCCGTGTTCGCGAGCGGCAGCGGGGACGAGGAGTCGCTCGCGGTGGAACTCGCGCAGGCGATCGAGGGGCGGTTCGGGTTCACGGTCGACGTCATCGTCCGCGACCACGCCTACCTGAAGGCGATCGCCGAGAACTGTCCATACCCCGCTGCCGAGTTGGAGGCCAAGCAGCTCCACGTCACGTACTACTCGGCACCGCCCGGCGAGGACCGCTTCGCGGAACTCGACCAAGCCGCCCACCTCCCCGAGGAGTTCCGCCTCGGCGACCGTGCCCTGTACCTCTACGCCCCCGACGGCCTCGGCCGCTCCAAGCTCGCCGTGGAACTGTCCCGGCCGCGCCTGAACAAGGGGCTGATCGCCACCACCCGCAACTGGAACACGGTTCTCAAACTCGTGGAGATGACGGGTAGTTGAGCGCGATCCCGGCGAGGCGCCCGTGAGCGGCCCGTGGAGAGTTCACGAGATTGTCAATGGGGGCTGCACACAGCTGTGCGAGGCTCCCGGGTATGCGCTACATCATCATCGGAGCAGGGGCCGTCGGCAGTGCGATCGGTGGCCGGCTGGCGGAGTCGGGGCACGAGGTCGTACTGGTCGCGCGGGGTGCGCAGCGGGCGGCGCTGGCCGAGCACGGGCTGCGGCTCAAGGTGCCGGACGGCGAGGCGACGTATCGGCTGCCGGTGGTCGAAGAACCCGCCGAGCTGGGGGAGTTGAAGCCCCGCGACGTCCTCGTGCTCGCCGTCAAGACGCAGGACAGCGAGGCCGCGCTCGCGGTCTGGGGGCCGGCGCCGGTGGCCGGTGGCGGTAGCGCTGCCGAGCGGCTGCCGGTCGTCTGCGCGCAGAACGGGGTGGAGAGCCAGCGCTTGGCGCTGCGCCGGTTCCGCCGGGTCTACGGCGTCTGCGTCCGGCTGCCCGCGACCTTCGTCGAACCAGGCGTCGCCGCCGCCGAGGGCGCCCCGCTCACCGGGATCCTGCACCTCGGCCGCTATCCGCACGGCACGGACGAGACCGCCCGGCTGATCGCCGCCGACCTGGAGAAGTCGAGGTTCGAGGCGCCGGTCGTACCCGACGTGACGCGCTGGCAGTACGCCAAACTGCTGGGCAACCTCGTCAACGCGCTGGAGGCGGTCGCGGGACCGCTCGGCGGCGAGGAGGGACTGGCCCTCTACCGGCGCGTACGGGCCGAGGGCGCCGCCGTGCTCGACGCGGCCGGTATCGCGTACGCGAGCGCCGAGGAGGAGAAGGAGGCGAGCGGAGGCAGGATCCGGCTCGTGGAGATCGACGGCGCCCCGCGCGGCGGCGGCTCCTCCTGGCAGTCGCTGAACCGGGGCACCGGCACCATCGAGGCCGACTACCTCAACGGCGAGATCGCCCTGCTGGGCCGGCTGTACGGCGTCCCCACCCCCCTCAACGACCTGCTGCAACGGCTCGCGAACGGCTTCGCCCGCGAGCGCAGGGCGGCCGGTTCGCTGCCGTTCGACGAGCTGGTCCGGCTCGCCGACGAGGCTGTCGCGTTTGTTCAAGAGTCCTGACGGCGCGCTCCCTAGCGTGGGACGCATGAGCAACCACGACCTGCACCCGTACATGATCGAATGCGCCGCCGAGGCGGCCCGCGTCGCACGCGGTGTCACGACGGCGCAGCTGGACGACCCGACGCACTGCCCCGACTGGGACGTGCGTGCGATGGTCAACCACTGGGTCCTCTACACCTCGCACGGCCTGGAGCACCGCGCCCTGCGCAAGCAGCTCTCCGAGGAACTGACCGCCCGCGACTTCACCGCCGATCCGGACTGGGCTCAGGCGTACGCCGCCCAGCTGGACCGGGCCGTCGCCGCCTGGGCCGACCCGGCCGTGTGGGAGGGCGAGGTCGACCTCGGCATGGCGAAGATGCCGGCCGACGAACTCGCCTCGATGATCATCAAGGAGCTGGCGGTGCACGGCTGGGACGTCGCCACGGCCACCGGCCAGGAGTACCGGGTCTCGGACGGCGCCGCGCGCCTCGTCCTCGACGTGGTCGAGAAGCACGGCGACCTCTACCGCCAGTACGACGGCTTCGCCGACCCGGTGCCCGTGCCGGACGACGCCCCCGTGTTCGACCGCGCCCTCGCGTCCAGCGGACGGGACCCGCGACAGAAGGCCACGGGCAAAGTGGACCAGTGAGAAAGGGGCCGATTGGGTCGAGTGGCCAGCCCAATCGGCGGCTAGCGTTCTCCGTATGAGCCACGACACGAAGCAGGACAACCCGGTCCGCATCGACTTCTACTTCGACCCCGCCTGCCCCTTCGCCTGGATCACCTCCCGCTGGCTGCTGGAGGTCGAGCGCGAGCGCCCGCTCGACCTCCGCTTCCACGCGATGAGCCTCCACCTCCACAACATCGGCAACGAACTCCCCGACTGGTACCGGGAGTTGGTCGACAAGTCGATCGGCCCCGTCCGCGTCGCCGTGGCCGCCGCCGAACAGCGGGGCGACAAGGTCCTCCGGGACCTCTACACGGCCTTCGGCATCCGCATCCACGAGCGGCGCTACGACGACTTCGACGCCGTCATCGCCGAATCCCTCGCCGAACTCGGCCTCCCCGCCGAACTGGCCGCCGCCGCCCACGATCCGTCCTACGACGACGCCGTGCGCCGCAGTCATGAGGCGGGCGTCGAGGAGGAGTCGGGCGGATACGTGGGGACGCCCACCCTGCATGTCGACGGGACGGTGTGGTTCGGCCCGGTGCTGCGGGCCATCCCGCGCGGTGCGAAGGCGGCCGAACTCTTCGACAGTTTCCGGGTGTTGGCCACGCACCCCGATCTGTTCGAGCTGAAGCGGACGCGCACCGGCGGACTGTCCTTCGACTGAACCGGGTGACGTGGGCGAACCGGCGAACCTGGTCCGATTCATTGACGCTACCCCGCCAGTCATCCAACCTTTCCCGTGTCGGCACCGACTTCCCACGGGAGGGGATCATGCCCGCACGTCAAAGAGCTGCCCTAGTTGCCATCGTTTCTGCCCTTTTAACCCTAGGAACCTCACCTCTGTCCACCCCGTCCTACGCCGCCTCGTCATCCGACCTCTACGTCTCGCCTGTCCTCGGCAACGATCACACCGACGGCACCGCCCGCCACCCCGTACGCACCCTGCGACGCGCCCGTGACCTGGTCCGCGCCCGGGCCGCGCATCTCACGGCCGACCTGACCGTCCACCTCGCGCCGGGCACCTACCGCCAGACGACACCCCTGGTCCTGGACGCCCGCGACTCGGGGACCAACGGCCACCGGATCGTGTGGCAGGGCAACGGCACCGCCGTCATCAGCGGCGGCCGACAGGTCACCGACTGGAGCCAAGTGCCGGGCCGGAAGGGACTCTGGTCCGCGCCCGCGCCCCAAGGCCTCACCGACACACGGCAGTTGTACGTCGACGGGGTCCGCGCCCAACGGGCCCGCGGAGCCGTACCGGTCCAACTCACCCGGACCGACACCGGATACACCGCCTCCTCCGACACCCTCGCGCACTGGAAGCACCCCGCCGACGCCGAGTTCGTCTACACCAGCGGCGAGGCCCTCTGGAACATCGAGCGCAACGGCCTGGGGCAGTGGACCGAGCCGCGCTGCCGGATCGCCTCCGCCGAGGGCACCACGATCACGATGGTCCAGCCCTGCTGGGACAACTCCAACAAGCGGGTCGAGTTCCCCGACATCCCGGGCCGCACGGTCGGCATGGTCGGGCCCGGCAAGCTCACCAACGGCGGTAAGGCGACGTACATCGAGAACGCCTACGAACTCCTCGACCAGCCCGGCGAGTGGTATCTCGACAAGGCTGCCCGCAAGGTCTACTACCTGCCGCGCAAGGGCGAGAACCTCACGCGCGCCGACGTCGAGGCCGCCGCCGCCGAGAAGTTGATCGACGGGCGGGGCACGGCCGACGCGCCCGTCCACGATGTCGCCTTCCGCGGGCTGCAGTTCAGCTACGCCACCTGGCTGACCCCGTCGCAGCCGGAGGGCTTCTCCGAGATCCAGGCCGGTTACACCGTCACCGGTGCCCAGGGCTGGGCCACACAGGGACTGTGCCAGTACGTCGAGGGCGGGACCTGTCCCTTCGCCTCGTGGACCAAGATGCCCGGCAACGTGTCGTTCGCGTACGGGCAGCGGATCGAGTTCGGCGACGACGTCTTCGCCCATCTCGGTGCCGCCGGACTCGACTTGGGGACCGGTACGAAGGACTCCACGGTCAACGGCAGTATCTTCACCGACATCTCCGGCAACGGACTGGAGATCGGCGGCGTCGACGGCCAAACCCCGGCCTCCGGCGTACAGGTGACGGACAATCACCTCTACGGCCTGCCCCGCGAGTTCCACGGCGGTGTCGCCGTCCTCAACGGCTACACCCAGCACGACACCATCGCCCACAACCAGATCGACCACGTCGGCTACAGCGCCGTCTCCCTGGGCTGGGGCGGCTGGCCCGACAAGATCGGCGATCCGGCGACCCCCAACTCCAGCCACGACAACGCCGTGACCGACAACCTCGTCTTCGACTACATGCAGATGCTGGACGACGGCGGCGGCGTCTACACCCAGGGCCTGACCGGTACCTCGATGACCGACGGGGAGAAGGTGACCGGCAACGTCATCCACGACCAGTGGGGTCTCGGCAAGAACGTCTACACCGACAACGGCTGCACCTACGAGACCGTCGAGGGCAACGTCCTCTACAACGCCTCCTACGCCAACGTCGCCTCCCGCCACACCGACTACCGCGACGGCCTCGGCAACAACGACCCGACCCTCGTCAAGGACAACTGGTGGGAGGAGGGCACGGCCGACAGCGACAACAAGGGGCTGGTGACCACCGGCAACACCATCATGGCGGGACTGTCCGACGTACCGTCAAGTGTGCTGGAGAACGCCGGACTTGAGTCGCAGTACGGGGGACTGCTGGACCGTCGTATCGGCTCCGTGTCCGTCCCTGAGGCGCCCTCGCGGGTGGGGACGAGCACGGCCGGTGCCGACGCCCTGTACGTGACCTTCAACCCGAGCTTCGTCGACGGGGGTTCACCGGTGACGGGGTACACGGCTCGGGCCTACGACGCCGGGGGCCAGGAGGTGGGCGAACAGGCCGTGACCGCGGGGGAGTTCAAGAAGACAGCCCTCGTGCGCATCGGCGGACTCACCGGCGGCCCGTTCACGGTGACCGTCACCGCGGCCAACGCCCACGGCAGCAGCGCGCCCTCCCTCGCCTCGTCGCCGCTCACGCCGACCGCCGCGACCGCACTGCCCGCGGCGCCCTCAAGTCCCAAGCTGCGTACGGCGCGTACGGCCGCCACCCTGGCCTGGACCCCGCCGACCGCGACGGGGGACGCGAAGGTCGTCGGGTACGTGGTCACCGTCTCCGACGGGCGGGACCCGATCTCCGTCACCGGGCGGGACGTCCTGGTCGGACAGCCGTCCGCGAAGGGCATGTTCCGGGTGATCGGCGGGCTGACACCCGGTACGGCGTACACGGTCACCGTCGCGACGGTCACGGCGGCGGGCACCAGTCCCGCGGTCAAGGTCACGGCGACGACCCGCACTTGAGCCTCCGGACACGGACACCGGGGCCTGTTGACGTCGCGCAGTGACATAAACGCGGCGACAGACGCAGTACATAGAGCGACCCCCGCGACAAGGCTCACGCCGGCGGGGGCCGTGCTGCGGACGGGCCGTCCGGGTCCGACATCACAGGGGAGTGCCGGACTTCGGACGGCGCGCTCCGTTCTTTCCGCCGGGCCGGTCACGCGCCGGTCTGTTCGGCTCGACGCCCTCGCCCGGACAGCCGTCCCGGCACATCGGGATGGCTTCAGGCGCGGACGCGCCGGGTTTCTCCCGGTCGGCATGGTGGAGTGAGATGTCGACCGCGTCATGCCAACGCCGGTCACGCGTCCGGATGTTCACCCGTGTCCCGGGTCGGCTCAACGAACTGGGTTGGTTTCAGGTGCGGACGCGTCGGGTTTTCCCGGTCGGTGCGGTTGGGCGGAGTTCGGCCGTGTCTTGGCCGACGTCGGTCACCCGTAGGGGTGTTCGGCGCGTCGGCCCGGCCCCGGCAGAGGTCCCGCGAGGCGTCCCAGTGCACCAGGTTGGTTTCAGGTGCGGACGCGTCGGGTTTTCTCGGTCGGTACGGTCGGGCGGGGTTCGGCCGTGTCTTGGGCAACGGCGGTCACGTGTCGGGCTGTTCGGCCCGCCGCCCCCGCCCCGACAGTCGTCCCGCGAGGCGGCCCAGTGCGCCGGGGCGGTTCCAGGTGCGGAACGCGTCGAGTTTGCCGCGGCCCGCGCGGTCGAGGGCTGCCTCGACCTCGCCCTGCTGCTCGACGGACAGGGCCCGCACGGCCGGCCGCAGAACCTTGGCCAGCAGTACCGTACGTGTCTCGTCCCAGGCCGGATGCGTTCCCGGGAACGCGCTCCAGTCGCAGAACCGGTCGGCGACATACGCAGGCCCGGTCCGCAACCGCTCGCCCACCCGCTCCGAGCGGGCCGCCCGCTCGTACGCCGCGAGCAGGCGCGGCTCGCCCGAACGGGCCAGCGCGTACAGCTCGTTCGCCGGTGCCGTCCCCTCCAGGAGCCGCCACGCGAGGGCCTGGAAGGCGCGCTCGGCGACGGTCTCCGGTACCGGATCGGCGGCGGCACCGGCCATCCGGTCCAGCACCCGGCCGACCCACTCCTCGCCCTCGCTCCCGGTGCCGAGCACTCCGGTGAACTCCAGAAGGAGCAGGGCCGTACGCCTACTTGGGCCCAGTTCCATGCTGAAGCAGCGGAGCAGGTCGGCGGCGAGCGCCGGTATGTCACGGTCGTCCGGGGAAGCGGCGAGTGCCGCCTCGATCAGCAACTCCCGGGTACCGGCGGCACGGTGGGAGTCGGAACCCAGCTCCTTCAGCAGCAGGCTCGCCTCCTGGCCGGTCGGCAGCTCGCCACCGGGCCAGGTGAGGCGGAGAGCCGTACGCAGCACGGCCGGATCGGCGTGCGGCGAGACCCCGGCTGTGCGGAGGAGGCCATGGAACCGGTCGAGCCGGTCGTCGTCCGATCCGGCGGGCACGACACACATCCGCAGATGCGGGAAACCGGACTGCTGGAGGTCGAGCGGCAGCCCCGAACCCTTCAACACCCGTGCCACGGCCGCCGGTTCGGCGGCGGCCAGCGTGTTGAGCGAGCCGAACAGGGCGACCCGCAGCCCGGGGTGGGTGTGCACCGCGTCGAGGAGCGCGGGCGGGCAGCCATCGGCGGGAGACCCGCCGCCCGACGGTGCTGTGGTCGTAGCGTGCGTGGCCGGGGTGTCCACCAACTCCCGCCCCAACCGCTCGGCCAGCTCCGGCAGTTCGTCCTGGCAGTCGACGTCGAGGAGGTCGGCGGCGCGCAGCAGCGCGAGGGGTCGTCCGGCGGCCGGCTCGGCCGTGTCCGCGATACCGGCCCGTAGCGCGGGCGCGAGATCGCGGGCCAGGTCGTCATGGGCCCGCGCGGTGAGGGACCCGGCACGCAGCACGGGCACCGGTCCCCGGGCGAGGACCGCCGACGCCAGCACGCGCGCGGCCAGCGGCGCCGACACCGAGGCCGGTACGCGCCCGTCCAGCCGGGCCAACAGGACTGCCAGAGCGGCCTGTTCGGCCTCACCGGGCAGGGTCGTCGAGCGGGAGCCCAGATGTGGCACCGGGCCGCCGCACAGCCCGGCGACCAACGCCGTCAGTGTGTCGTCCGGCAGCGTCCCCGCCTGCTCGGCCGCCCAACTCGCCGCGACCGCACGGGCGTCCGTGCGCAGGTCGATGCCCGCGACGAGGGCGGCCACCGCCAACGGGCCCAGGTCTTCGGGGTTGTTGTGGAACAGGTCCGGGCGCCCCGCACGCCAGACGCGGGCGCACACCTCGGCCCAGGTGTCCGCGACCGGCCCGGCCGGCCGGCGGCCGGTGCAGTCGTGCACGCGGTAGCGCCCGTCGTCGCCGACGGACTCGGAGGACGGCAGCACGCCGACGAGCTGCTGGCGTGCCTGCCGGGGATCGCGGGTGTACGTCGTGAAGGTGAGCCGGTGCGCCTGTTCGCGGGGCAGCACCGTGCAGGCGAGCGCGATCCACCGGGCCACGTCGGCGCTGTCGTGCTCCACCACCACGAGCTGCCCGGCACCCGGGTCCGCGGCCACCGCCCGCAGCTCGGCGAAGAACGGGGCGAGCCACCCGGCCCGGGACACCGCGAACGCGACCAGCGCCTCCTTGCGCAGCAGCCCCGAGGGTTCGACCCGGTCGACGGGTTCGGGCCTGCCGTCCGGGGGAGCCGAGTCCGCCCAACGCGGGGACTCCCACGTGGAGATGGGCAGGACCCCGTCCGGCAACCGGGTCCCGGCCGGCAACAGGAAGGCGTGCGCGTGGAAGGCGACCGGGCCCCCGGCCCAGTCCGTGCCGGTGCACACGGAACGGCTCAACAGCCGCCCGCCGTCGGCGAGTTCGCTGAAGCCGAAGGCGATCGGGAAGCCCTTGAGCTGCTCGGCTTCGGCCCGCTCCGGGCTGTCGCACGGCGGCTCGTACGCGATGAGCCGCTCGACCTCCCGCAGTACCCCCTGCGGCACCTCCGCGCCGACCACCGTGAACCGGGAGCCGGAACCGTCGGAGCCGGACGGCGCCGAAGTGTAGTGCAGCTGGGCCGGAGCCGGCCCTTCACGATGCCCGAACTCCCGACGCGCCACGTGTACTTGCTCCCCACTAGCCCTCAGAGGAACCATCCCAGCAGATCCGGGGGCCGGGGGAGACCCCTTTCCGGGAAACCGGGCAGGTGGGAACCGTGAAGGCGTTACGCGCCGACGGCCGCGAGCGCCGGCGCCCGGACCGCCGTGTCGTAGCGCTCCAGCAGTACCCGCGCCACCTCCGGTGCCGGGCCCAGCACTTCGGCGAGCACGTCAGCCGCCGCGGCGCCTCGCGCGATGCGGTCGGGGAGGAAGCCGGGGGCCAGGACATACGGTGCGACGGCGACGCGTTCGCAGCCCAGGGCCCGCAGTTCACGGACAGCGTCCTCGGTCCGGGGCAGGGACGCCGAGGCGAACGCGGGTCGCACGGCGCACCAGCCGGTGTGCCACCAATCCCGCGCGATGTCGGCGATGACCGCGATCGCCTCCGGGTCGGTGGACCCGGCCGAGGCCAGTACGACCCCGGTCGATGCCTTGTCGGCAGGCGTCAACCCGGCCTCGTACAAACGCCGTTCGAGGGCCCGCAACAACAGCGGCGACGGTCCGAGCACCTCCGCCTGCCTGATCCGCAGCTGCGGGGGTGCGTCGTCGAGGACCGCGGGGATGTCCGCCTTCGCGTGGAACGCTCGGGTCAACAGCAGCGGGAGGGCCACGACGTCACGCACTCCCTCCGCCGCCAGTGACTCCAAGACGTCTTGCACGGAAGGGATGTTGAAGTCCAGGAAGCCGGTCTCCACGCGCAGCCAGGGCCGTAGCGACCGTACCCGGCGTACCAGGGCATGGACCGTCGCCGCATGCCGCGGGTCGCGGCTGCCGTGGGCGATGACGAGGAGAACAGGCCTGTGACGCATGAGGCTTCAGCTCTTCACCAGGAGACCGCGGCTGCGCAGGACCCACCGCTCCATGGGGCTGAAGATCAGCAGGTCGATGGCGATACCGACGAACAGGATGAGAAGGATGGCGAGGAAGACCTGCGCCATGCTGCTGTTCGAGCGGGCGATCTCCAGTAGTTGGCCCAGGCCCACTCCCATGTCCGGGGAGTAGGCGATGATCTCGGCGGCCATCAGCGAGCGCCACGAGAACGCCCACCCCTGCTTCAGGCCCGCTACATAGCCGGGCAACGCGGCCGGCAGCACGATGTGCCAGGTACCGCGCAGGCCGGTGGCCCCCAGAGTGCGTCCGGCGCGGAGGAACAACGGGGGCACCTGATCGACGCCCGACACGAGACCGTTGGCGATCGATGGGACGGCGCCCAACAGGATCACCGCGTACATCAGCGAACTGTCCAGGCCCAGCCAGATCACGGCAGGCGGGACCCAGGCGACCGACGGCAGCGACTGGAGGCCGGAAAGGACCGGACCGATCGCCGCGCGCACGAACTTCACCCGTGCCACCAGCAGGCCGAGCGGTGTACCGATGATCAGTGCGAACAGGAAGCCCAGCAGGCCGCGGGAGACACTGGTCCAGATGTAGCCGAGCAGGGTCCCCTGGAGCCAGGCGTCCTTCGCTTCGCCCCAGACGTCGGCGGGAGAGGGCAGCTTCGTCGGATCGGTGACGATGTTGAAAGTGATCAGCCCTTGCCAGATCACCAACACCACGGCGATGGCGATGAGCGGCGGCAGGATCTTGTTGACGAAGGTCTGGCGGAAGGACGGGCGACCGGCGGCCGTGGTCTCCAGGGCGTCGAGACCCGCTTCGACGCTCCCGCTGTCCTGCGCCGGTGTGGTGTCAGTGCTGGCCATGGCGGCGGATCTCCCCACGCAGTACGTCTGTGATTTCGACGGACAGTTCCGCCACGGGGGCGTCCTCGATGCGGCGCGGCTGCGGGATGTCGACCGTCCACTCGCGGGCGATCCGGCCGGGCCGGGAGGACAGCAGGATCACCCGCTGGGCGAGCCGTACCGCCTCGCGCACGTTGTGCGTGACGAACAGGACGGAGAGCCCCGTCTCGCCCCAGATGCGGGTCAGTTCGTCGTGCAGGACGTCCCGCGTGATGGCGTCCAGGGCCGCGAACGGCTCGTCCATCAGCAGGATGCGGCTCTCCTGGGCGAGCGCGCGTGCCATGGCGACCCGCTGCCGCATTCCGCCCGACAATTCGTGCACGCGTTTGGCGTATGCACCTTTCAGCCGGACGAGTTCGAGCAGCTCCTCGGTCTTGCCGCGCCGGTCGACCTTCGGAACTCCCCTGAGTTTCAGGGCGAGTTCGATGTTCTTGCCCGCGGTCAGCCACGGGAAGAGCGCGTGCTCCTGGAACATCAGGGCGGGTCGCCCCTCTGTGGTGATGGAACCCGCGGTGGGCTTGTCCAACCCCGCCACCAGGTTCAACAGCGTGGACTTGCCACAGCCCGAGGCCCCCAGGAGGGTGACGAACTCGCCCGGAGCGACATCGAGAGTGATGTCGTCCAGGACGAGCTGCTGCCCGCCCGGTCCCGCGAAGGACTTCGAGACGTGCGCAAGGCGGGCCGCGTGCTCGACCGACTCCTCGGCTTTGGCGAGAGTCGTGGACATGGTCGTCACCTCCTGGGAAGTCATCGGGATCCGGGCTTACTTGACGCCGAGACCGGCGTCACTGACCGTGCTGTCGCCCTCGGCCTTGAGCACCTTGTTCAGGAGCGTCAGGTCGTAGATGCTGTCCAGCTTCGGGTTCTCCAGCAGACCGGCCTTGACCGCGTGCTGCGCCTCGGTGTTCAACGTGGAGGCCAGCGGATCGTCGATGAACTGGATCGACTTCCAGGCCGGGTCGATGACATTGGCCGGCAGTGGCTTGCCCGAGTCGATCGCCAACTGCTTGTTCGCCGCCGCCTTCGCCGCGTCCGAGTTGGCGTTGATCCACTTGTTGGTCTCGACCGAGCCCTTCAGTACGGCCTCGACGACCTTCGGGTGCGCCTTCAGGAACTTCTGCGACACGATGATGTTCGTGATCACGAACTTCTTGTCGGGCCACAGAGACGACTCGTCCAGCAGCACCTTGGCGCCCTCGGCGACCAGCTTGGACGCGGTCGGCTCCGGCACCCAGGCGCCGTCGATGGAGCCTGACTTGTAGGCGTCGGGGGTGATCTTGTTGTCGGTGCGGATGACCGAGACGTCGCCCTTGCCGCTCTGCGCGTCGACCTTCCAGCCCTGGTCCGCGACCCAGTTGAGGAACGCCACGTCCTGCGTGTTGCCCAGCTGAGGCGTCGCGATCTTCTTGCCCTTGACGTCCGCCAGGGACTTGATCTTCTTCGGATTGACGACCAGCTTCACGCCACCCGACGCCGAACCGCCGATGATGCGCAGGTCGGTGCCCTTGGACTTGGTGTAGCCGTTGATGGCCGGGGACGGGCCGATCCAGCCGATGTCGATGGAACCGGCGTTCAGGGCTTCGATCTCGGACGGTCCGGCGTTGAAGACCGAGTACTTCGCCTTGGTGGCGCCGAGCTCCTTCTGGAAGAAGCCCTTCTGGTTGCCGACCAGCGCGGTGGCGTGGGTCAGGTTGCCGAAGTAACCGATCTTGACGGTGTCGAGACCGTCGATCTTCTTGGACCCGGCAGCGACCTTTGCGGAGCTGTCCTTCTCGGCCGTGGAACCGTAGCTGCAGGCGGCAAGGGTGAGCAGGGGGAGCGCGGCGACCACGGCTATGCCGCGGCGCAGGAAGGTGGAGCGGTTGGCAGGCACGGGAGGTGTTCCTCTCGTTGGCCCGGCGGTCACGGTCTCAGGTCGTGGCCGGGAGGTCGGCAGGTCTTCGTTTTCGTCGCGTCCGGGACGGCGGGTGGGGGGACGGGGCGCGCAAGCGGTGCGCGTACGTCAGCCCGCACATCGCGCCACTCCGCCCTGCCCGCTGCCGAGGGCGCCGCTGCCGACGCGGCCGCCCTCCTTCGCGAACGTGGAGTAGAAGTCCCTGGACGTCATGTCAGAAGTCCCAACCGTCGTCGTCGGACGCGTCCTTGACCGGCTCCGGCGCGGCGAACGACTCGCCGACCATGCCGGCGGTCAGCGTGGTGCCGTCCGCCGGGTCGATCAGGATGAACGAGCCCGTACGGCGCGAGTCCGCGTACGAGTCCACCGGCAGCGGCTCCGCGGTGCGGATCTTCACCCGGCCGATGTCGTTGGCGACGAGCTGTCCCGGATGCGGGTGCAGGGACAGGTCGTCGAGCGTGAGACGGGACGGGATGTCCTTGACGATCGCCTTCACCGTGCGGGTGCCGTGCTTGAGGAGCACCCGGTGGCCCACGGTCAGCGGCTGGTCGGCGACATGGCAGACCGTCGCCTCGATGTCCTGCGTGGTCGCCGGGGCGTCCTTGCTGGGCACGATGAGGTCGCCGCGCGAGATGTCGATGTCGTCCTCCAGCAGGAGGGTCACCGACTGCGTGGTCCACGCCGTCCGGACCGGCTTGCCGAGCAGGTCGATACCGGAGATCTTCGTGGCCCGCCCGGACGGCAGCACCGTCACGGCCTCGCCCACACGGAACGTACCGGCCGCGATCTGACCCGCGTACCCCCGGTAGTCCGGCAGGTCCGCGCTCTGCGGCCGGATCACGTACTGCACGGGCAGCCGCGCGTGGCAGTGGCTCAGGTCGTGGGCGACCGGCACCGACTCCAGGTGCTCCAGGAAGGTCGGGCCGCCGTACCAGTCCATGTGCGCGGACGGGTCCACCACGTTGTCGCCGGCCAGCGCCGAGATCGGGATCGTGGTGATCTCCGGGACGCCCAGTTCGCTCGCGTACGCCGTGAACTCCTCGGCGATCGCGGCGAACACGGACTCCTTGTACTCGACGAGGTCCATCTTGTTGACCGCGAGCACCACGTGCGGGACGCGCAGCAGCGCGGCGATCGCCGCGTGGCGCCGGGTCTGCTCGACGACACCGTTGCGGGCGTCGACGAGGATCACCGTCAGCTCGGCCGTGGAGGCACCCGTCACCATGTTGCGGGTGTACTGCACGTGACCGGGCGTGTCGGCGAGGATGAACCGGCGCCGGGGCGTGGCGAAGTAGCGGTACGCCACATCGATGGTGATGCCCTGCTCGCGCTCGGCGCGCAGGCCGTCGGTGAGCAGCGCGAGGTCGGGACCGTCCTGGCCGCGGTCGGCCGACACCCGCTGCACGGCTTCGAGTTGGTCGGTGAGGACCGACTTCGAGTCGTGCAACAGTCGTCCTACGAGCGTGGACTTGCCGTCGTCGACGGAGCCCGCCGTGGCGAACCGCAGCAGCGTGGTGGCCGAGAGCTCCTCGGTCGTGATGGTGCTCATGGTTAGAAGTACCCCTCGCGCTTGCGGTCTTCCATCGCGGCCTCGGACATCTTGTCGTCGGCACGCGTCGCGCCCCGCTCGGTCAGCCGGGACGCGGCGATCTCGGTGATGACCTGCTCCAGGGTCACCGCGTCGGAGTCGACGGCACCGGTGCAGGACATGTCACCGACGGTCCGGTACCGGACGAGCCGCTTCTCGACGGTCTCCTCCGCCTTCGGCCCGCCCCACTCACCGGCGGTCAGCCACATGCCGCCCCGGTTGAACACCTCACGCTCGTGCGCGAAGTAGATGTCGGGGAGTTCGATGCCCTCGCGGGCGATGTACTGCCAGACGTCCAGCTCGGTCCAGTTGGACAGCGGGAACACGCGGACGTGCTCGCCGGGCGCGTGCCGGCCGTTGTACAGATTCCACAGTTCCGGGCGCTGGCGACGCGGGTCCCACTGCGAGAACTCGTCGCGCAGGCTGAACACCCGCTCCTTCGCCCGCGCCTTCTCCTCGTCCCTGCGCCCGCCGCCGAACACGGCGTCAAAGCGCTCGGACTGGATCTTCTCCGTCAACGGCAGCGTCTGGAGCGGGTTGCGCGTCCCGTCGGGACGTTCGCGCAGCACACCGCGGTCGATGTAGTCCTGTACGGAGGCCACATGGAGGCGCAGCCCATGCTTTGCGACCGTGTGGTCCCGGTACTCAAGGACCTCGGGGAAGTTGTGTCCGGTGTCCACATGCAGCAGCGAGAACGGCACCGGCGCGGGCGCGAACGCCTTCAGCGCCAGGTGCAGCATGACGATGGAGTCCTTGCCGCCGGAGAACAGGATCACCGGCCGCTCGAACTCACCCGCCACCTCACGGAAGATGTGCACCGCCTCGGACTCCAGAGCGTCCAGGTGCGAGAGGGCGTACGGCGTGTCCGTACCGTCCTCGGCCTTGGCAACCGTCGCGGTCATGCCAGTCCCCTCTCGGTGAGCAGCGCGTGGAGTGCCGCCGCCGACTCCTGCACGGTCTGGTGCTGCGACTCGATCCGCAGGTCCGGCGACTCGGGCTCCTCGTACGGGTCGTCGACCCCGGTGAGCCCGGTCAGTTCACCGGCGGCCTGCTTGGCGTAGAGACCCTTCACATCGCGTACGGAGCACACGTCGACCGGGGTCGCCACATGCACCTCGATGTAGGCGGCGCCGCTCTCCTGGTGCCGCTTGCGGACGGCCTCGCGGCTGTCGGTGTACGGCGCGATGACCGGGACGAGCGCCTTGACGCCGTTGCGGGCGAGCAGTTCGGCGAGGAAGCCGATGCGCTGCACGTTGGTGTGCCGGTCCTCGCGGCTGAAGCCGAGGCCCGCCGAGATGAACTCGCGGATCTCGTCGCCGTCGAGCACCTCGACGAGGTGGCCCTCCTCGCGCAGCCGGCCTGCCAGCTCGTACGCGATGGTGGTCTTGCCGGCACTCGGCAGACCCGTGAGCCAGACGGTGGCTCCGGTCGTCACGTGCAACTCCTTGTCGGTGGTGGTCATTCGTGCAGCCCGCACTCGGTCTTCCCGCGCCCCGCCCAGCGGCCGGCGCGGGCGTCCTCGCCCTCCAGCACCCGGCGGGTGCAGGGCGCGCAGCCGACGGACGCGTAGCCGTCCATCAGCAACGGGTTGGTCAGTACGCCGTGTTCGGCCACGTAGGCGTCCACGTCGTCCTGGGTCCAGCGGGCGATGGGGGAGACCTTGACCTTCCGGCGCCTCTCGTCCCAGCCGACGACCGGGGTGTTCGCCCGGGTCGGGGACTCGTCGCGGCGCAGTCCGGTCGCCCAGGCCGCGTACTTGGTCAGGCCCTGCTCCAGGGGCTGCACCTTGCGCAGCTTGCAGCACAAGTCCGGGTCGCGGTCGTGCAGTTGCGGACCGTACTCGGCGTCCTGCTCGGCGACCGACTGGCGCGGGGTGAGCGTGATGACGTTGACGTCCATCACGGCCTCGACCGCGTCGCGGGTGCCGATGGTCTCCGGGAAGTGGTAGCCGGTGTCGAGGAACACCACGTCGACGCCGGGCATGGCGCGGGACGCGAGGTGGGCCACCACCGCGTCCTCCATCGAGGAGGTCGCGCAGAACTGCTTGCCGAAGGTCTGCACCGCCCACTGGAGGATCTCCAGCGCGGAGGCGTCCTCCAGGTCGCGGCCCGCCTGCTCGGCGAGGGCTTTCAAGTCGTCGGTGGGGCGCGCTTTCTGAGTCGTCGTCATATCGTGTCTCCCCCTGCGTCGGTCTGCTGGAGACCCCGGGCGAGGAGCCCGAGGAACTTCAGCTGAAAGGCCCGATTGCATGCCGCGCATTCCCACGCGCCGTGGCCCTGCTCGTTGGGACGCAGGTCCTCGTCGCCGCAGTAGGGGCAGTAGAAGGGGGCGGCCCGCTCGCTCATGACCCCTCCGTTCGCTGTCGTTCGCTGCCGCTCACGACAGGGACTCCTCGCTGGCGCGCGTGGCCCAGGCGGCGAACCGCTCGCCGTCCTCGCGCTCCTGCTGGAACCGGGTGAGGACCCGCTCGACGTAGTCGGGCAGTTCCTCCGAAGTGACCTTCAGGCCACGGACCTTGCGGCCGAAGCCGGCCTCCAGACCGAGGGCGCCGCCGAGGTGCACCTGGAAGCCCTCGACCTGCTCGCCCTGGTCGTCGAGGACCAACTGGCCCTTGAGACCGATGTCCGCGACCTGGATACGGGCGCAGGCGTTCGGGCAGCCGTTGATGTTGATGGTGATCGGCTCGTCGAACTCCGGGATGCGGCGCTCCAGTTCGTCGATGAGCGTGATGCCGCGCTGCTTGGTCTCGACGATCGCGAGCTTGCAGTACTCGATACCGGTGCAGGCCATCGTGCCGCGCCGGAAGGGGGACGGCTTGGCGGTGAGACCCAGCGCCTCCAGGCCCTCCACAAGGGACTCGATCCGCCCTTCCTCCACATCGAGCACGATCATCTTCTGCTCGACCGTCGTACGCAGTCGGCCCGAGCCGTGCGCCTGGGCCAGCTCGGCGATCTTCGTGAGCGTGGTGCCGTCGACGCGGCCGACGCGCGGGGCGAAACCGACGTAGAACAGGCCGTCCTGCTGGCGGTGGACGCCGACGTGGTCGCGCCAGCGGGCGACCGGCTGGTCGGGGGCCGGGCCGTCGACGAGCTTGCGCTTCAGGTAGTCGCCCTCGAGGATCTGGCGGAACTTCTCGACGCCCCAGTCGGCGACCAGGAACTTGAGGCGGGCGCGGGTGCGCAGCCGCCGGTAGCCGTGGTCGCGGAAGATCGAGATGACGCCCTCGTAGACGTCCGGGACCTCGTCCAACGGGACCCAGGCGCCGAGGCGTTGGCCGATCTTCGGGTTGGTGGAGAGGCCGCCGCCGACCCAGACGTCGAAGCCGGGGCCGTGCTCGGGGTGGTGCACGCCGACGAAGGCGATGTCGTTGATCTCGTGCGCCACGTCCAGGAGCGGCGAGCCGGAGATCGCGGACTTGAACTTGCGGGGCAGGTTCGAGAAGTCCTTGTTGCCGATGATCCGGCGGTGGATCTCGTCGATCGCCGGAGTGCCGTCGATGATCTCGTCCTCGGCGATGCCGGCGACGGGCGAGCCGAGGATCACGCGGGGCGTGTCGCCGCAGGCCTCGGTGGTGGAGAGACCGACCGCCTCCAGGCGGTTCCAGATCTCGGGCACGTCCTCGATGCGGATCCAGTGGTACTGCACGTTCTGCCGGTCGGTGAGGTCGGCCGTGCCGCGCGCGAACTCCTGCGAGATCTCGCCGATGACCCGCAGCTGGTCCGTGGTCAGCCGGCCGCCGTCGATCCGGACGCGCAGCATGAAGTACTTGTCGTCCAGCTCCTCCGGCTCCAGGATCGCGGTCTTGCCGCCGTCGATCCCGGGCTTGCGCTGGGTGTACAGCCCCCACCAGCGCATACGGCCGCGCAGGTCGTTCGGGTCGATCGAGTCGAAGCCGCGCTTGGAGTAGATCGTCTCAATGCGTGTCCGCACATTGAGACCGTCGTCGTCCTTCTTGAACTGCTCGTTGCCGTTGAGCGGCGTGAAGTGCCCGGCTGCCCACTGACCCTCACCGCGGTGACGGCTCACCTTGCGGCGGGGCGCTGCGGCAGCAGGGTTCTCAGGCGTGGCGGCCATGGTTCTACGTCCTCCGGGACAGGCGGGTGATCGGCTCTGACCTGCGCGTACGGGCGCATGCGGGCATACGCGCGCATCTTTGCGCAGTATGAGGCAGATACGGGGAAACCGGCGGTGCTGCGGCTCGACTAGCCCGCCGGACAGATGGCGCTGGACATGCGGCCGAGGTCGACGTGCCGCCGACTCACCAAGGCAATTCCAGTTCCGGACATGACGGAAGCGTGTCATGGCATTCTGGACACAGTCCAGCTTCGTCCGCCATGCGGACACCCTGGTCTCGACATGCGAGACGAGGGTGTCGTCGGTCACAAGGCGCGCACGACGTCTTGTCGGCGCAGGTCAGACCGGGTAGGCCCCGGGCCACGGTCCCGGCGTGGCCACCACCGTCACCTCCTCGACCTTGGTGTCGAAGAGCTTGAAGCCCCGGCGCTGGTAGTTGTCCATCGCGTGCACACCGTCCAGGCTGCAGGTATGCAGCCAGACCCGCTTCGTGGGCGCCAGTCCCGGCCAGCGGTCCGCGAGGTCCCAGGCGCGGGCGGCGCCGTAGGAGAGGAGGTGGCCGCCGAGGCGGCGACCGCGGAAGGCGGGGATCAGGCCGAAGTAGACGATCTCGACGACGCCGTCGTCCTGCGGCTCCAGTTCCACGTACCCGGCGGGCGTGCCCCGGTCGTACACGACCCAGGTCTCCACGCCCGGCCGGTCCAGGTGCTCCTGCCACTGCGCGAACGTCCAGCCGAGCCGGTCTATCCAGAGGATGTCCCCGCCCACGGAGGCGTACAGAAAGCGGCTGAACTCGGGGGAGGGCACCTCGGAGCGGGCGATCCGCACGTCCCCGTCCGGCGCGATGGCCGGGAGGAGGTCGCGCGGGTCGGTCTGCTCCAGGGACCAGGTGGTCACGGGGATGTTCGTCATGCCCGTCAGGGAATCATCCGGCCGAGGGATCTGTCGATCAGTCCAGGGACCGGTCGATCGAGGCCAGCGGGAGCGCGAACAGCATCCGCCCGGACACCGACCAGACCTCGCCGGTCTCCTGCCAGTACGAGAGGGATCCGCTCCGCGCGCTCCAGCACCGCTGTGTCTCGTCGGCCCCGCACTCGGTGGCCTGCGCGTCCCTCGTGTCCTGGCGCCACATCGCGCCCCGCCCGCTCTCCGGCCCGGCAGCGCCGCCCAGGTACCAGGCGGACCCGTTCGCGAGCACGCCTTCCGTGCCGCTGACCTTCGTGGCGTAGGCCTCCTCGGGCACGGCGCGCCCCGCCGAGTCGGTGGCGAGCAGCCCCGGCCGCGCGGGATCCCGGCTGAAGGGATAGCGCCACAGGCGCTTCGCCCCGCTCGCGACCAGACTGTCCGGCACCGAGCCGCGGTCCAGGGAGAGCCCCACGGGCCGTACGGCCGAGCCGCCACCGGTCAGCCGGTACGACCCGACCGCCGGCAGCACGTACTGATACCCGGCCGCCGACCAGCCGTCCCGCACCCGGCCGACCGCGGCGGCCGTCACGGTGGTGCGCTGGATGCGGTTCATGTCGTACACGTACAGGGCGTCGCGCGTCCCGCTCGTGGTGGTGACCAGGAGTTTGTCCTCATACCAGACCATGCCGGAGATGTTCGAGACGAGCCCGCGGTAGTCGCGTCCGCCGTCCGTCGGTACGGCGAGGAGGGCCCAGGTGTAGGTGAGGCGGGCGGGGTCGGCGGCGTTCACGAAGGCGACCCTGGCCAGGCCACGGGTGTGCGCGGTCCAGCCGGAGAGGATCACCCGGTTCGAGCCCCACCAGCCGTCCTGGTCGGCGTCGCCCGAGGTGGTCACCGAGCGGGGCGTCCACGCCGGGTCGGCCGCGTCGCCGCTGTCCCAGCAGTACGCGCGCGTGGCCACCGGTTCGACGGGCAGCACCGCCTTCTCGTCCGTCGTGCAGTCGGCGGCGTCGCGCAGGGTGTGGTCGGCGCTCTTCAGGACGGTGTCGACGCCCACCGGACGCCCCATCGCCGAGGCGAGCCGGTCCAGCGACTGCTGAGGTTCCAGAGTCTCCCGCAGCCCCAACTGCCCCAGATCGGAAGCCGAGGTGAGCGGCTTCAGCCCTCCGGGATCGGAACCAACGGTCGCCTGCGAGGCACTGATCATCGTCGCGGCGGCGGTGAGGCCGAGCGCGGCCCCGGTCAGCACGGCGCGCAGCGCCCTGCCCCGCTTGCGCCGGCGGTGTCGCCCACGTGCACCCATAAGTGTCCTCCCGAGGCGAGCCAACTGCGCCTGGTGATCCGTGCGTTGACCAGGGAGCAGGTGGGGTGGCCCGTAGGGGGATGCTACGGCAGTCCTGGCCGCCCCATGGGTAAGACCCTGCAAATATGCGGAAGATGCTGCCGGACGTGTCTTTTGCGCCACCTGTCCGATACGGCGTCCCGTCCCCCTCACCAGCGTCTTCTACGGCACCTGGACCGACGTCCGCCCCCTGGTCACCCCGGGTGCCGTGGAGTGCGGCAGCAACTCGCGCGGGTCGACCGGCAGCAGCACCTCGACCTCCGCGTCCTCGCAGAAGCGGTACGGCCGGTGCTCCAGGAACGCCCCGAGATAACGCCGTACCCGCGACATCTCGGCCCGTACCGTCACCGTGCGGCACGGGTCGCCGAACATGTCCTCCGCCAGGCCCGAGGCGCTGCGGCCGGTGCGGTGCAGGGCCAGGAGGTAGAGCAACTCGGCGTGCCGGGGGCTCAGTTCGTGGGTCCAGGAGCCCGCGCTGCCGGACACCGTCACCGACCAGCGGCGCGGCAGGGCGAGGTCGAGGACGATCCGGGTGGCGGTGCGCGGCCCCGGCTCGTCGGCGAGGCGGACCAACCAGCCCCCGGCCAGCGGCTCCAGCGAGCACAGCCCGAGCGAGGGCAGCCAACGACGGCCCGCCGACGGCGATTTGGGCAGCGCGATCCGCTTCACGTACGGCATTCCGGTGACCGCGGCCGTCCAGCCGTCCCGGTCCACCACCAGGGCCTGGCCGCCGAGCCGGGGCAGGATCGGCGCCGCCACCGCGCGCAGCCGCTCCAGCGAGGTCAGATGCAGTTCGCGCAGCCGGGCCTCGGCGAGTTTGGCCACCGAGTCGACCCAGGCGAGGGTGGCCGGATGCATGGTCTCCAGCGGGCCGCTGACATCGACGACCCCGATCAGGCGGCCGTCCCTGGGGTCGGTGATCGGAGCGCCCGCGCAGGTGAACGCGGCCAGCGCGCGCGAGAGATGCTCGCCGGCGAAGACCTGCACGGGCCGCCGCAGGACCGCCGGGGTGCCCACGCCGTTGGGGCCGATCACGTCCTCGCGCCAGTCGGTGCCGACCTCGATGCCGACCTCGTCGGCCTTGCGCAGCACGGCGGCGCTGCCCTCGCGCCACAGCGCCCGGCCCTCGTCGTCGGCGACCAGCACGATGTGGTGCGCGGCGTCCGCGACCGACACCAGGCCCTCCCGCAGCACCGGCAGGACGTGCCGCAACGGGCTGGTGCCGCGCCGCCGTTCGACCTCCTCGCGGGAGAGCAGGCCGGTCCGCAGATCGTGGTCGGGGTGGGTCCCGCCGCGTAGCGCGCGCTCCCAGGACTCCTCGATCACCGGGCGCGGCGGGGTGCGGGCGCGCTGTCCGGAGAGCGTGGCGTGCCGGGCGTCGCTCAGCATCCGTGCCGTCCGCGCAGCGTCGACGGTGGTGCGCTGTGTCACGCCGGCCGACGGCTTCGCCATGGGTCCTTCTCTCCGGTCCCGTATCGACTGTTGGTCTCATAGTGCCGCCCTCCGGTGACGGAGGGAGACAGTCCGGACACAGAAGCCGCCAAGTTGCAACCCTCTGCAACCCTGGTGAACAGCCGAACGGTGTCTGAAACTTGTCCCACGCTGCGAGGGTGGTGCCGTGTCGGCGCAGCACCACCCTCGCGATGTGACGGCGTGGTTCAGGCCGTCGGCCTGGCGCGTTCCGCGATCGACGCGAGGTCCAGGGTGGGCGGCAGGGTGCCGAAGGCCGCGCCCCAGTCGCCGCCCAGCCGGGAGGCGCAGAACGCGTCGGCGACCTCCGGTGGCGCGTGCCGTACGAGGAGCGCACCCTGAAGGACGAGCGCCATCCGCTCGGCCAGGCGCCGGGCGCGGCCCTCGACGCCCTCCAGGTCGGCGAGTTCGACGAGCAGGTTCTTCATGGCCCCGTCCAGCCGGTGATCGGCGCCGCGCACCCGGCCGACCTCGATCAGGAACGCGTCGAGTGCCTGCGGCTCGCGCCGCAGCGCCCGCAGCACGTCGAGGGCCTGGATGTTGCCCGCGCCCTCCCAGACCGAGTTGAGCGGCGACTCCCTTACCAGGCGCGGCAGTCCGGACTCCTCCACGTATCCATTGCCGCCCAGGCACTCCGCCGCCTCGACCGCGACCGGCGAACAGCGCTTGGTCACCCAGTACTTGGCGGCCGGAACCGCCAACCGCAGGAACGCCAGCTCCTGTTCGCCACCGTCGTCGTAGGCCGCCGCGAGTCTCAGTCCGAGTGTGGTGGCCGCCTCCGACTCCAGGGCGAGATCGGCCAGGACGTTGCGCATCAGCGGCTTGTCGAACAGCTTGCCGCCGAACACCTCGCGGTGGGTCGCGTGGTGGACGGCCTGGACGACGGCCTGCCGCATCAGACCGGCCGAGCCGAGCACACAGTCGAGCCGGGTCGCCGCGACCATCCCGATGATGGTGCGCACCCCGTCGCCCTCGTCCCCGACCCGGCGCGCCCAGGTCCCGTCGAACTCGACCTCGGCGGAGGCGTTCGACCGGTTGCCCAGCTTGTCCTTGAGCCGCTGGAGGAGGAACACGTTGCGGGTGCCGTCCGCCAGCACCCGGGGCACCAGGAAACAGGTCAGCCCGCCCGGCGCCCGCGCCAGCACGAGGAAACCGTCGGACATGGGCGCCGAGCAGAACCACTTGTGGCCGGTCAGCCCGTACGTCCCGTCCTCGGCGAGCGGGCGCGCCGCCGTCGTGTTCGCGCGGACGTCGCTGCCGCCCTGCTTCTCCGTCATGCCCATCCCGAAGACCACCCCGGCCTTGAGGTGGGCGGGCCGCAGTTCACGGTCGTAGACAGTGGAGGTGAGCCGGGGTTCCCACTCGGCGGCGAGCGCGGGGTCGGCGCGCAGGGCGGGCACCGCCGCGTGGGTCATCGACAGCGGGCAGACGTTGCCCGCCTCGGCCTGGGTCCACACCAGCAGCCCGGCGGCCCGGCGTACATGTCCGGCGGGGCGGTTCCAGGCGGCGGTCAGCCCGGCCGCCACGCCCTTGCCGAGGAGCCGGTGCCAGGCCGGATGGAACTCGACCTCGTCGATGCGGTGGCCGTAGCGGTCGTGGGTGCGCAGGCCCGGGGGGTTGTTGTTGGCCTGCGCACCCCACTCCTGCACCTGGGCCGAGCCGGCGGCGCGGCCCAGCGCGGAGAGGTCGTCCCGGACCTCGGCCAGCAGTCCGGGCGCCGTGTGGCGCTCGACCGCCGCCGTCAGGACGCGGTCGGCGGTGAAGACGTCGTATCCCACCAGCGGGGGAGTCTGGTTCGTCACGGTGTGGGTGGTGCGTGCCATGGCTGGAACCTACCCGTGGGGACGGCGGTGGTCCGCATCTCCACCCTGCGGTGCGGTGGATCTCCACCCTGGCACAGCCGCCGCCGCTGACGTCAGGCCGAGCGGGACATGGCCGCCAGCATCTCGGGTCCGGGTGCCTCCTCCTCCAGCCAGCCCGTGCGGTAGACGGTGTCGAGATAGCGTTCGCCCAGGTCGGGAGCGATCGCCACGGCCGTGGTGCCGTGCCGTCCGTTCCGCGCGAGCCACTGTCCGGCACCGCTGACGACCGTGCCGGTGGACCCGCCGAACAGGAAGCCCCGCGCGGCCAGCCGGCGGCAGGTCCGCACGGTGTCCTCCTCCTCGACCTGGACGACGTCGTCGATGTACGACGCGTCGAGGAAGGCCGGCGCCACGCTGGTGCCGAGCCCCGGGATCATCCGGGGCCGGGCCTCCCCGCCGAAGGTGACCGAGCCGGCGGCGTCCACGGCGACGATCCGCACCCGGCGCCGCCACTCCCAGAACCAGCGTGCGCAGCCCATCAGCGTCCCGGTGGTGCCGGCCCCGACGAACAGGACGTCCAGCTGCGGGAACCGGCGGGCGATGGCGGGTGCCGTGGTGCGGTAGTGCGCCCGCCAATTCCCCTGGTTGGTGTACTGGTTGAGCCACACGTACCGCTCGTCGGAGGCGCACAGCGCCCGCACGTACCTGATCCGGGCGCCCAGGAACCCGCCGTGCGGGTCCGGCTGGTCGATGACGTGGACCCGGCTGCCGAGCGCCTCCATCAGCTGCACCGTCGGCACGTTGCAGCGTCTGTCGGTGATGCAGAGGAACCCGTAACCGCGGCTCGCCGCGAGCACGCTCAGCGCCACCCCGAGGTTGCCGGACGACGACTCGACCAGCACCGAGCCGGGCCGCAGGGCACCGGCCCGCTCGGCCGCGTTCACCATCTCGGTGGCGGCCTTCAGCTTGATCGAACCGGCGAAGTTGAACCCCTCACACTTCAGATAGAGCGGCAGCTCCAGCGCGGCCCGCAGGTCGACGTAGAGGTCGTCCTCGTTGAACTCCGCCGGATCAGAGATGACAGCCATGCTTTCCCCCCAATTGGTGCGCCACGATCGCCGTCAGCCGTACCGGCGCAGCTCGTGGAAGAACCCGTCGACGACGCGGAGTTCGCCCCGTCGCACCACTTCGTCGTGGACGAACCTGCCGACCGCGAGGTCGAGCACCCCCAGGCCGAAGGGCGAGAACACCACCGTCCGGTCCGTCGGCACGCTCACCCGCCCGGTCAGTACGTCGTCCAGCGTGCCGTCGATGAACTCCCGCCCCCCGGTGGCCTGTTCGGCCAGATGCGGCGAGGTGTCGGCCTTCAGGCAGTGCTCGACGTCGTCCACGAAGTTCGCCGACGCGAGCACGATCGCCGGGTCGAGATCCCGCAACGACACGTGCAGGACCAGCGGATGGTGGTCGAACCAGGCCGGATCGTGCACATGGGGCGAGCCGGCGATCGTCGCGAAGACCAGCAGGTCACTGGAGCGGACCAGGCCTTCGATCTTGTCGTGCACCGTGACCCGCCCCGGCGTCCCGGACCGCTCCAGATAGCTCCGGAACCCCTCGGCGCTGTCCGCGGACAGGTCGTGCACGCCCGTCTCCTCGAACTCCCAGCCGGTGGCGCGGAGATGGGTGTGGATGTAGCGGGCGATCAGGCCCGTCCCCACGAACCCGACCCGCGGTGGCCGTGCCCGCCCCTTGCTGAGCCTGTCGGCCGCGAGGGCCGCCGAACTCGCCGTACGGGTGGCGCTGATCACCGAACTCTCCAGGCAGGCGTACGGATAGCCGGTGTCGGGGTCGTTGAGGATCAGCACCGCCGAGGCCCGGGGCAGCCCCGACCCGGTGTTCCCCGGGAAACTGGAGATCCACTTCAGGCCGTCCACCCGCGACGGACCGCCCAGTGAGGCGGGCAGCGCGATGATGCGGGACGACGGGCGGTCCGGGAAGCGCAGGAAGTACGACGGCGGGTTCACCGACTCGCCCGCGCCGTGCAGCCGGTAGGTGGCCTCCACGAGGGCGCCGATCTCCGACTCCCGCCCGGTCAGGGCCTGTTGGACCTGTTCGCCGCTGATGACCGCGAACGACGGTGTGCCGACGCTCATGCCGCCCTCCCCCCGGCCGACGGGGCGAGGTCCGCCGGCCGCACCGGATCGCCGAGCCCCGCGAGCACCTCGCGCGGCCCCTCGAACGGCTCCCTGCCGTGCGCGGTACGGATGTTGTCCACCAGCAGCAGGTCCCCCGAGTGCCACGGCTCGCGTTTGACGTGCTCCTCGTAGGCCGCGTTGATGGCCGCCACGACCTCGGCGCCGACCGGATCGCCGTTGCCGAAGCGGGTGTTGAAGGGCAGCGCGTCGGCGCCGTAGACGTCGATCAGGTACTCGCGCACCTCGGGCTCCATCGTCCACTCGTTCAGGAACGCGATCTGGTTGAACCAGCAGCGCCGGCCCGTGACGGGGTGCCGGAGCACGGCCGCGCGGTGCTGCCGGGTGCGCAGTGAACCGTCGGGCTGCCAGGCGAACTCGATGTCCTGGGCGCGGCAGTAGCGCTCCACGACGGAACGGTCCTCGGTGCCGAAGGCCTCGGCGACCGACGCCCCGATCTCCTCGTGGTACGTCCGCGTCAACTGCCAGCCCTCCCGCTCGAACCGCTCCACCAGCGGCGCGGGCAGCGACGTCAGTACGGCCTCGGCGTCGGCGACCGGGGTCGCGCCGCCCCGCGTCGGCGCGTCGAGGCAGGCGAAGAGCAGCAGCCCGGGGAACTCCAGGGCATAGCTCAACTCGTGGTGCTGGCACATCTGTTGGTCGGTCGGCCACTTGGTGGCGGAGTACACGCCCTCCGCGTACGTACGGCGGGGCGCGAAGGGCTCCCGGTCGGCCATCAGGGAGTCGGTGAGCCGCCGGAAGACGGCCTCGGCGCCTGCCGGGTCGGCGAGGCCGAGACCGCGGACCAGGACGCAGCCGTGTTCGGCGACGACGGCACGCAGCGCCGCACGGTGCCGGGCGGCCCAGCCGACCGGGTCGGCGCCGACATCGGCGTGCAGCAGCGGCGGACCGTCCGGGCTCAGGGCGACGGAGTGGAGAAGGGTCGCGGATGACAGCGACATCTCGGTGTTCCTTTCGGTGGTGCTGTTGAGCGTTCGACCGGGGGTGCGGCTGGGCTCAGGAGGAGACCGGCGGGTCCAGCAGTCCGGCCAGGTCCGCGAGGACCGGGTGACGGGTGACGTCCTTGAGGCTGATCGCCCGGTCGAGGGCGACCGCGAGCTTCACCGCGGCCAGCGAGGTGCCGCCGCGGTCGAAGAAGTGGTCCTGGCGGCCGATCCGGTCGGCCGGGATGCCAAGCACCACCGCCCAGGCCGCCGCCAGCCGCCGCTCGGCGGGTGTGTCGGGCCCGTCGCCGACCGCGTCCAGGTCACCGGCGAGCGCGGTGAGCGTCCGGCGGTCGGTCTTCCCGTTGGCCGTCAGCGGCAGCGACGCCCGCCAGTGCACGACCGACGGCACCATGTACGCGGGCAGCGACTCGGCGAGCCGCGCCCGCACGACGGCGGCCTCGACAGGTTGTGCACCCGTGCAGAACGCCACCAGCTGCGTCCCGCGGACGACGACCACCGCGCCGTCCCGCACCCCGGTCACCCGCAGCAGCGCGTTCTCGATCTCGCCGATCTCGATACGGAAGCCGCGGATCTTCACCTGGCTGTCCCGGCGCCCCAGGAACTCCAGCTTCCCGTCCGGCCGCCAACGCCCGTGGTCACCGCTGCGGTACAGCCGCTCACCGGGCCGGTACGGGTCCTCGGTGAACGCGGCCCTCGTGCGCTCGGGGTCGTTGACGTACCCCCGGCCGACGCACACACCGGAGAACACGATCTCGCCGGGCGCCCCCAGCGGCACGGGCACCAGGTCCTCGTCGACGACGTACACCCGCACATTGCCGACAGGGTGCCCGAGCGGGACCCGGGGCCCGTCCGGCGCCCGGTCCATCACCTCGTGGTTGGTGTCGTCCGAAGTCTCCGTCAGGCCATAGGCGTTGACGAGCCGCACCCCGGGCCGCGCCGCGAACCAGCGCTCCACCAACTCCTTCTTCACGGCCTCCCCGGTGACCGACACGCAGCGCAGGTCAGGGAGTTGACGCGGTTGCCGCTCCAACTCGGCAAGGACGGCCTCCAGATACGACGGCACGACCTGGAGCACATTGACGCGCCCCGCCTCGATCGTGTCGACGAACCGCGGCACGTCCAGGATCACGTCCTGTTCCACCAGCAGCGTCCGCCCGCCCACGAGCGGCGCGCAGACCAGCTGCCACAGGGAGATGTCGAAGCACTGGGGCGCGGTCTGCGCGACCACCTGCCCGGCCCCGATCCCCAGGTCGTCGAGCTTGGCGAACACGTGGTTGAGGAAACCCGCGTGCTCGCACATCGCGCCCTTGGGCTCACCGGTGGAGCCGGACGTGAAGTAGATGTAGGCGAGTTGACCGGGCTGGACCGCGATCCCGAGGTCACCGTCCGCATGCCCCTCGGCGTACGCCTCGTCGACATGGAGCGTGCGGTCGGACGACGGGTCCAGCGCGCCGTCACTGCCGCGCTCGGTCAGGACCAGCGCGCACCCGGCGCGGTCGAGCACCCTCGCCACCCGGTCGGCCGGGAAGTGCGGCTCGACGGGCAGATACACCCCGCCCGCCTTGAGCACGGCGAGCACGGCGGCCATCCAGTCCAGGTTCCGCTCCAGCACCACGGCGACGACACCTTCACGCGTCAGTCCGCGCGAGAGCAGTGCCCGACTCAGCTGGTTCGCCCGGGAGTTGAGCTCCCGGTACGTCCACTGCCGGTCGCCCTGCACGGCGGCGACCGCGTCCGGGTGCAGCGACACCCGCTCCTCGAACAGCTCGTGCACCCGCCGGTCCGGCAGTTCGCGGTGCGGGCCCGCCAACTCCTCCAGCTGGAAGCGGACTTCGGCCTCGGACAGCAGGCTCGTCCGCCTCGGGTCGGTGAGGACGGTGACGTGATAGCCGGCGATACGGGCGGCGGCCCCGGCGTCCAGGACGTCGGTGCGGTACCGCAGCCGCAGCGTGCGGCCGGTGACACTCACCCGCAACGCCGGGTCCTCCTCGGCGGGTTCGCCGGAGAGTGCGGCCAGGACCCTGGCGTGGGCGGTTTTCAGTTCGGCGGGCCCGATCAACAGCCCCTCGGGCAGGGACACTTCGTACTCCGCCACACCGGGCACCGGAGCGAGCGTCCACCGCGGAATGATCTCCATCGTTCTTCCCCCTGTTTCCTTCCCCCTGCGGCACGAGCCGTCAGGGAGTCATGTGCTGTCCGGCGCGCCGTGGCGCCACCGCCGGATTCCCGCCCCACCGCGCCAGCGCCGGCATCTCCTCGCCCTTCATCAGGAAGGAGTCGGCGGCCAGTACGGCCCCGTCGCCCATCGACACGCCGTAGTGGACGAGCGCCCCCACCCCGAGGGTGCAGCCCGCGCCGATGGTGATCTGTTCGGACTTGAAGGTGCCGTCCTCCTGTGAGTGCGACTGCACCTTGGTGTGCGCCGACAGCGTGCAGTCGTCGCCGATCGCGGTCAGTGTGCGCTCGGTGATGTAGGCGCCGTCGTCGAAGACCCGCCGCCCCATGCGGACGCCCAGCAGCCGCCAGATGAGGTTCTTGAACGGCGTCCCGTTGAACACCTGGATGTAGTGGTCCGGGACCTTCCACAGCCGCTCGTGCCACCAGAAGTACGGGTCGTAGATCGAGCACAACTTCGGCTCCAGCGGCCGGAATCCGCCGACCAGACGCTCCACCAGCACGTAGTACCCGGCGGTGAATCCGAGCCCGAGCATCAGGGACGCGCCGATCAGCAGCCCCCCGCCGACGCCCTCGCCCCCGTACAGGTCGACCGCGGCGAAGCCGAGCACGGTGAGCACGAACCAGTGCAGCCAGCGCACGAACAGGTACAGGCCCATCGAGCGCAGGTTGGAGCGGTTCTTCGCGGCCAGCCGGCGCTTCAGTTCCTCGCCCTCGCGCAGGTGGTCGAAGCGGCTGTCGCGTTCCACCGAGCGCGGGATCTCGAAGCAGGGCGAGCCCAACAGGCCCACGCCCTCCCGGAGTTCGCCGTCGAGCGGCACCATCACCTTCGTGGCGAGCAGACAGTTGTCGCCGGTACGGCCGCCCGAGGGGTAGGCGATGTTGTTGCCCAGGAAGTTGCGCGGCCCGATCGAGGCGCGCGAGAGACGGAACGACGTACTGGAGAAGTCCGCGTTGACGATCGACAGCCCGTCCGCGACCATCGTGCCGCTTCCCACGCTGGCCAGATACGGCGTCTCGTGCTGCACCTCCGTACCGAAGTTGGAGCCGGTCTGCTCCACCTCGCCGAGGTCGTAGCCGAGGGCCTTCAGATAGCCGACGATGTACGAGCTGTCCCCGCACAGCCACTTGAAGAACTTCAGGTTGGTCATGCGGGCCACCGCGCGCTGCACCGAGTAGTGGAAGCCGTACAGCGGATACACCCGGTCCGGGCGCAGCAGTGGACGGAGCAGCCTGGGCAGCAGTGACACGGCGGCGAAGCCGAGGACGACGAAGCCCACGAACGCCACGAGCGACAGGCCCAGCGCCTCGCCGTAGAAACCGGCCGAGCCGAGGTCCTTGGTGTTCGGGTCGAGCAGGCGGTCGAGGGCCGGGACCACGGTCAGCATCAGGTAGGTGCCGCCGATCGCGAGCGGGACGTAGACCAGCAGCATCTGCAGGACGGCGACCAGGCCGTAGCCGAAGCGGCGGGGCGCGGAGCAGTCCGCCGCCGGGACGCGGACGTAGTCGACGTCCGTGCGCTGGGCCGGGGAGCCGTGCACGCGCTCGCCCGCCGGGACGTGCGCGCCGTCGTACAGGGCGGAGGAGTGGCCGAGTTGGGACCCGTCGCCCATGACGGTGCCGATGTCGAGGACCGTCTTCTCGCCGACGTAGACCTCGCCGCCGAGCGTGACGCGGCCGGTGCGGATGCGGCCGGCGTGTGCCTGGTAGCAGAGGAAGAAGGAGTCCTTGCGGATGACCGTTCCGGCACCGACGGTCAGCAGGTCGGTGCAGACCGGGACGGAGTGGGACAGGATCGTGACGCCCTTGCCGATCCGGGCGCCGAGGGCGCGCAGGTAGAGGACGTAGACCGGGTTGCCGGCGAACAGGATCATCGGGTTGGCGTGCAGCAGCGCCTTGACCGTCCAGAACCGGACGTAGGCGAGGCCCCAGACGGGGAATTCGGTCTCCTTCCAACGGCCGACGAGCACCCACTTGGCCACCACCGGCACCGTGCACACACCGATGAACACGGCGCCGCCGAATATCGCGGACCGCAGATATACCTGCGCCACTCCGGCACCACTGGAAATCCATTCGTAGCCGCGGCCCGTGACCAGCCCGGCCAGCACGCAGTACACCGTGAAAACGAGGAACTGAAGTGTTCCGCACAGCAGATAACGGGCCGTACTGCCGGCCGGCGGGGCCGTTGCCTCGACCGGTGCGGAAGGTGCGGGTGTTTCGGCGAGCGCCGCCGCCAGACTGCGGATCGTCGGATAGCCGTAGACGTCCCGCATCGACACCGACGGCAGGTCGTCCCGCTTCCTGACCCGGGCGCAGAAGTGTGCCATCACCAGCGAGTTGGCGCCGAGATCATCGAAGAAGTGACTGTCGAGCGGTACGACTTCCTTGCGTACGACACCGGCCAGGACCTCTGCGAGAACGGTCTCGGTGACGGTGCCGGGTTCTCCCACCACGTGGCTCCTTGGTGCTGATCACTGTCTTTGGATTACCAAAGACGAATACGGCGGAGTCGCGCCCGTTGTTCACGGCAGGGGGGAATTGAAAGGCACGCGAAACGGGTGGGGTGAATGGGAATTCGTGAGAATGGAGTTCCGCATTGTGTACAGAGTTGCCATATGGACGAGGCCCCGGTCATGGGCCATTTGTTTCCCCCGAGTCGTGTGCGCTGACGTCGTCCCAACGTGCGCAACGAATGCAGTCCGGATTATTTCTGGACATTCTGGAACGGGTCAAGTCCGTTTCGGTCAATGGCGCTTTTTCGTCTGCGCCGGGTGATGGATTGGTCAACGGAAATTGACCGCCACGGTCCTCACCGGGAGACTGTCCGAAAGAACCATTAAAATTTCGCATGCGAATTCGATTTCAGGGACGACGAGTTTCGGCCAGCGCGGGCATGACACGACAGGACACGACTGGCCACAGGGTGTGCCGCCCGGCCGACGCCCCCGGGGGATGAGTGGATCCCGGCGCGCCGGATACCTTTAGGGCGTGCAGTCAGCAAGTGAAACCCCCGAGCGGCCCTCCAGCCGGTTCCACCGGGCGCGTGCCCTCTACCGGAACGTCTCCAAGCGCAGGACCGCCTGGCTGCTGGTCAAGGACACCGTCAACTCCTGCATGGAGTACCGCATCCTGGGCCTCGCGGCCGAGGCCGCGTTCTTCACGCTGCTGTCCGTGCCGCCGCTCCTGCTGAGCCTCATCGGCCTGCTCGGCTACGTCGACAGCTGGACCGGCGCCGACAGCATCGCCGGCCTGGAGAACAACATCCTGGAGGCGTCCCGCACCGTCCTGTCCGACAAGGGCGTGCACGAGATCGCCCAGCCGATCCTGCACGACGTGATGAAGGGCGGCCGGCCCGACGTCATCTCCATCGGCTTCCTGTTCGCCCTGTGGTCGGGCTCCCGCGCGGTCAACGTCTTCATCGACACCATCACCGTCATGTACGGCCTCGACGGCGTCCGCGGCATCGTCAAGACCCGGATGGTGTCCTTCGCCCTGTTCATCGCGGCCCTGCTGATCGGCTCGGTCGCGCTGCCCCTGATGGTCGCGGGCCCGGACGCCGTGGTGAACGTGGTGCCGTGGTCGGCGACGGTCGTACAGGTGCTGTACTGGCCGGTTGTCATCGTCCTGTCCGTCGTCTTCCTGACGACGCTCTACCACGTGTCCGTCCCCGTCCGCTCCCCGTGGATCGAGGACGTGCCCGGCGCCCTGGTCGCCCTCGCCATGTGGGTGCTCGGCAGCTACCTGCTGCGCATCTACCTCACCGGCACGGTCGAGGGCCCCACCATCTACGGCTCCCTCGCCGCGCCCGTCGCCGTCCTGCTGTGGATCGGCGTCTCCGCGTTCGCCGTGCTCGTCGGCGCCGCCGTCAACGCGGCCATCGACCGCGTCTGGCCCGCCGCCGCGACCGCCGCCGCCCGCGCCGCCAACGAACGCCGGCAGGAGGAGCAGGCCGCCGAGTACGTCGCCCGGATGGCCGCGGCCCGCTCCCACGCCGGCGAGGACGACGAGGACTTCGACGACCCCGAAGACGGCGACATGCCCTCCGAGTTCCCGGAACGCTGGTCCCGCTTCCTGCCCCCGGAGGACGTGACGTCCCGGTTGCGCACGCACGTGAAGAGCACCCACAAGGGAACCGGGCACCCTCAATCACCGGACAAGTGAAGCGCCCCTGAAAGGGGCGCGGGGCTGTATCGATGTGCGGCTCCGCCGCGCGGGCGCGACCAGCCACGACAGACCCGCAGACTACGAACCGGCCGGTCATGCTCATGGTCCGCGGCGACGCCCGGATCGCCCCGGAGACGGGGGAGCGGATACGGCTGCGGGCCGGCGACCTCGCCGTCGCGCGCGGCCCGCACCCGTACACCTGCTCGGACGCCCCGGACACGGCCCCACAGGCCCTGATCCTGCCCGGTGGCGAGTGCCACCACCCCGACGGCACTCCGCTCAAGGGCTCCATGGACCTCGGCGTACGCACCTGGGGCGACCGCCTCGACGGCTCCGCGGTGATGCTCATCGGCACCTACCTCATGCGCGGCGAGATCAACGGCCGCCTGCTGGACGCCCTCCCGCCGCTGCTCTCCCTCCCGTCCGAGGTGTGGGAGTGCCCGCTCACCCCGCTCCTCATGGAGGAAATCGTCCGCGACGAACCCGCTCAGGAGGTCGTCCTGGACCGTCTCCTCGACCTGTTGGTCATCGCCGCGTCCGGGCCTGGTTCGCCCGCCCGGAGGCGGAGGCCCCGGCCTGGTCCCGCGCGCCGGCGGACCCCGTCGTGGGCAGGGTCCTGCGCCTCCTCCAGGACGACCCGGCCCACCCCTGGACGGTCGCCTCCCTCGCCGCGAAGGCGGGCGTCTCCCGCGCGGCCCTGGCCCGCCCCTTCACCGACCTCGTCGGCGAACGCCCGATGTCGTACCTCACGGCCTGGCGCCTCGCCCTCGCGGCGGACCGCCTCCGCGACACGGAGGACACCATCGGGGCGATAGCGGGACAGATCGGCTACGGCAGCGCGTTCGCCCTGTCCAGCGCGTTCAAACGGGTCTACGGCGTGAGCCCGCAGGAGCACCGGACGCGGTCGGCGTAGCCTTTCGCCTGTGTACGTGGAGAGGGCGTCGCGACTGCCGGGCGCGGTGGTCTGGAGCCGGACCGTCGAGGACCCCACGGCCGGCCCCGTCCGGCCCGTCCTGCCCGACGGCTGCATGGACCTCCTCTGGAACGAGGGCCGCCTGCTGGTCGCGGGCCCCGACACCCGCGCGTACGTCCCCGAGGGCGCGCCCGCGCACTGGGCCGGCATCCGCTTCTTCCCCGGCACCGCACCCACGTTCCTGGGCGTCCCCGCACACGAACTCCGCGACCGCCGAGTCGACCTCACCGACCTCTGGCCGACCGCGACGGTACGACAGCTGTCGGCCCGCATCGACACGTCCCCCGACTCCGTGACGGCCCTGGAGGAAGCGGCACTGGAACGCGCGGCGGACACACCCCCACCCGATCCGCTGCTACGACACCTCGTCGCGGCCCTCGGCACCGGCCGCCCCGTCGCCGCCACCGCCGACGAACTCGGCCTGGGCGCACGCCAGTTGCACCGCCGCTCTCTCGCCGCCTTCGGCTACGGCCCCAAGACCCTGGCCCGGGTGCTGCGCCTCCAGCGGGCCCTCGTACTGGCCCGCGACGGAGTGCCGTTCGCGGAGACGGCGGCCCGGTCCGGTTACGCGGACCAGGCCCATCTCGCCCGGGACGTCAAGGAGTTGGCGGGGATGCCGCTGGGGGAACTACTGGGTCGGTCCGGCTAGCGGGGCGAACAGGTCGACGCCGTTGCCGTCGGGATCGTGCACGACGGCGTACCGCTGCCCCCAGAAGGCGTCCCAGGGCTTGAGCTCGCCGTGGTGCCCGGCGCCGGTCAACTCCTCGTAGACCCGGTCGACTTCGGCGGGGGCGTCGCAGAGCAGGGCGAGCGAGGCGCGACCGCTGCCGCGAGGCGGTTGCCAACCAGGATGGAACGAACGGACGGTGTCCTCCGTGTCCAGCAACAGGCGCAGCCCGCCAGGCAGTTGGGCCTCGGTGTGCGGCTGCGTCTCGGCACCCTCGGGGAAACCGAACCCGAGCCGACGGTAGAAGGCGACAGAGGCGGCCATGTCGGAGACGACCAGGCCGATCGCGTCGAATCGTGGAGTCATGGGGCCACCGTAGGCGGGGGCCGGAAGGGTGGTCTTGAAGGAATCGGACACCTTCCGCCTGCCTTCGTCAGTGGAAGGTCACCGGTCCGCGAGGCGTTTCCAGCGTGAAGGAGAGGCGCACCGGGCCCACGGCCAGCGGCAACTCCGCGCCGACCGCCGACAGCAGCGGGCGGATCTCGTCCGGGGCCGGTGCGGTCGCCGTCAGCTCCAGCAGGGGTGCGACGGGCAGGCCCGAGGTGGTCGGGTGGGGCGAGGAACTCCAGTCGATGAGGAACGGCACCAGGCCGGAGGGATGCGCCGTGTCCCCGTCGGTGAGCCGCCACTCCAGCAGGGTGCCGTCGGGCCGACGCCGGCTCATCGCCCGCACGGGCCCGGGGTCGTACCCCTGGGCGCGGGCCGCCGCGACCGCCGCGTCCAGATCGGGCGGGCTGACCGCCCAGGTCACCGTCCTGGCGACGGCCGGCCCGTCGACACCGAAGGGGCGGGGACCGGACGGCTCGGACTGCTCCGGGTCCGGGCCGATGATCTCCAGGTAACGCGAACCACCCAGCGACACAAGGAAGTTGCGGGTACCCAGCCCGACATGGGCTCCGCCCGCGACCGGTGCGATGCCCGTGCGCGCGGTGAAGTCGGCGACCGTCGCCGCCAGATCGGGGGTCGCGAGGACGAGGTGGTCGAGGAGTACGGGAATGGCATTCATCCCCACCTAGGCTACGCGGCGGGACCGCACCGCAGGAGGGGGGAAAGTCCCTCAACTGTGGAACACCTGTACGGCAGGATGGGCGCATGATCCGTACCCTGCGCGCCCTGCCGCTGCTGTTACTGCTTCCTGCACTGCTCGCGGGCTGCGGTACGGAGAAGGCGGGCGGCGCGGGCACCGGAACCCCCGAAGCCTCGACCTCCCCCGCCGCAGCCGCCGAAATCGCGTCCCGCGCAAAGGCGTTGGGCCTCGACCCCGACCTCGTCTACGTCATCGACCCTCCCGGATTCACCCTCGCCCAGCAGTCGGTCGGCGCGTCGGACGTCGGTCTCTCCGTCTCGTACACCTCGCTGAAGAGCGGTGCGGTGATCAACCTGCGGGTGGAGCCGGGCACGCTGACCGACGCGAACTGCGCGACGCGGGCGCCGTTCAGCGAGCACATGACCTGCGTACGCGACGGGAACGCCTGGTACCGCACGGGCGGAGGAGACGCCGAGTACGTGATGGCGGAGAAGGGCCATCTCGTGCACGTCGGCGCCGCGCGCGGCACGGTGACCCGCGCGGTCCTGCGCACGGCGGCCCGGTCGGTCCGTCGCCCCTACGCAAGCGAACTCACCGTCATCCTCCCGCCCGCCCGCGCGGCCACCGCCCCCGTGAAGCGCGGCGATCTGCCCCCGAACGGGGACGGGGCGCCCAACAACGAGGTGGGGACGGGTGGTTGAGCGCACGCGGACGCGAACCAGGTTTCGTCGCACGGCTGCCGTACGCGGATGCGAACGAGGCTTCGTCGCACGGCTGCCGTACGCGGATGCGAACCAGGTTCCGTCGCACGGCTGCTGCACGCGGATGCGAACCAGGCTCCGTCGCACGGCTGCTGCACGCGGATGCGAACCAGGCTCCGTCGCACGGCTGCCGTACGCCGACGCGAACTAGGCTCCCTCGTATGGCTGCCGCACCCCGACTCCTCGTCTGCACCCGCACCACCGCCTACCGTCACGACTCCATCCCGGCCGCGGTGACCGCCGTACGCACCCTCGGTCCCTTCGAGGTGGATGCCACCGAGGACCCGGCGGCCTTCGAACGCCCCCTGGACGACTACGCGGCCGTCGTCTTCCTCTCCACCAGCGGCGAGGTCCTGACCTCGACGGGCCGCCAACACCTCGCCGCCTACGTCGAGTCGGGCGGCGGCTTCGCCGGAGTCCACGCGGCGGCCTGCACGGAGTACGACTGGCCGTACTACGGCGACCTCCTCGGCGCCCGCTTCGCACAACACCCCGCCTACCAGCCCGGCAAGGCGCTCATCGAGGACCGTACTCACCCGGCCACCCGACACCTGCCCGCCGTATGGCGGTTCACGGACGAGTGGTACGACTTCCGCACCAGCCCGCGGAGTTCGACCCACGTCCTCGTATCCGCCGACGAATCCTCCTACGAGGGCGGCCGGATGGGCGCCGACCACCCTCTGGCGTGGTGCCACGAGAAGGGGGAGGGCCGGGTCTTCTACACAGCACTCGGTCATGCCGCGGAGGCCTACGAGGACCCGGATTTCCGCGCGCATCTGCTGGGCGGGCTCAACTGGGCTGCGGGGTCGGGCCAGAGGGTGCTCCAGGGGAGTTCCCGGAGCGCGGGGACGCCGCCGGTGGTGAGCGGTCCGCAGAGCCGAAGCGCGTCCGCGCGGTCGATCCCGTTCACCGGCGATCCGTCCGCGAACGCGCTGCGGCACCGCCCGCTCCCGTGAGCGGGCCGCGAGGAATGGCTGCACCGGCCCGGCCGCAAGCTCCATGTGCTGAAGTGGGAGGCCGCGTCGCTTTCGAGGATCTGCCCTTCCTTGTCTCCGTGAACCCTCAGACAGGCGGACGACCGGATCGGAGCGCCCCCGTACTACCCCGTTCCACCAGCCGTGTGGACAGCTCCGTCCGCGTGCTCTCCGGGCGGTCACCGCTCATCATGCGGACCAGCAGGCGGAGCGCGGTGGCGGCCATCTCCGACAGAGGCTGCCGGACAGTGGTCAGGGCGGGGGTGACCCAGCGCGCCTCCGGGAGGTCGTCGAAGCCGACCACGCTCATGTCGTCCGGGACGCTCAACCTCCTTTCGGCCAGGGCCTCGTAGACGCCCAACGCCATCCGGTCGGAGCAGACGAAGACCGCCGTGGGCGGCTCGGGCAGGTCGAGGAGTTCACGCATACGGGTGCGGGCCATGGCCTGGTCGAAGCCGCCGTGGCGGAGGTAGTCGGGGCGCACGGGTACCCCGGCGGAGGCGAGCGCGGAGCGGTAGCCGGCGACGCGCGCGCTGCTGCACATCTTGTGCCGGTGGCCGGCGATCACGGCGATGCGTTCGTGGCCCAGGGACAGCAGGTGCTCGGTCGCCGTCACCCCGCCGTGCCAGTTGGCCGCGCCGACCGACACCACGCCCGGCGGCGGCTCGTGCACGGGGTCGATCATCACGAACGGGATGCGGTGCTGGTCGAGCCAGGAGTACTGCGACGGCGTCAACTCGGCCAGACTGAACAGGACTCCGGACGAACCCCGGCCCACCAGCTTGTCCAGCCAGCCGCGCTCGGGCCGGTCCGCCCGTGTCCGGGTCAGCCCGGCCGACACCACCACCTCGAGACCGGCCTCGTACGCCGCCTCCTCCACCCCGTGCAGCACCGCCCCCGACCAGGAACTCTCCAACGAGTGCACGACCAGATCGACAAGCCCCGGCGCCTTCCCCGCGTCGAACCGCGGCCTGCGCACATAACCGAGCCGCTCCAGCGCCTCCGTCACCCGCCGCCGCGTCTCCGGTGCCACGTCCTCCCGGCCGTTGACCACCTTGGACGCCGTCGGCACGGACACCCCCGCCTCCCGCGCCACGACCGCCAGCGTCGGCCCCGCCGTCATGCTCGCGCTCCCCGTACGGACCATCGGGTACCGCCTCTCCAGCCCGCCCGAGGGCCATCGAAAGTCTCGACCAGCGCTGCTTCCACGGCCGACCACCCACCGTCCAGAAAGCGCTTCCTACGATAGGTGCGCGTCAACACGGCGGGAAGACCAGGGAATTCACCGGATGACGCCGACCCGGCCTTTCGAAACCCCGAACAGATCAGCCGGGCACGCGGTCGAGGCGGAAGCGGGTGAAGTCGGCACTGAACCCCGCGTCGACCGGATCCCACGCGTGGATGCCCGCCATCGCACCGGTGAACCGCGGCCGCGCCCCGTAGTCGTCCGAGAGCCGGCTGAAGTCCAGCACCGGCCCGACCGGCGTCCGAACTCCCGCCCGCAGCCACCAGAACCGTGCGTCGGCCCCCTCCACCGTCACCGGAGCACGGACATCAGCCCCTACGACGGCCACCTGACGGGTGGCGTCCTCGTCCCGCTCCACCAGGCTGAGCACCGTACGGCCACCGCCCCGCCACTGCTGCCCCCGCTGCCCCTCACCCTCGGGCTCCGCCCACGTCAGGTGCAGGTCGGATACGCCTCGGCGCCGTACCAGAGCACCAGCCCCGCCGCCTGCGTGAACGTCAACGGCCTTGCCTCGACCGTGACTTCGGCCTCCGCCCGATGCTCCCTCATCCGCTGGGCCAGCAGACTGTGCGTCCACCGCGACTCCGGCCCGTGCCGCCCGCGCAGCCGGATCCAGCCGGGGCGGGTGGTCGTATCGGCCCAGGACGGGTCCGGGTACGCACGCGGACTGCTCCACGGCCAGCCCAACGGACCGTCGTCCTTTGCGACGTGGTCGGGTCGGGCGGCGGGTCGCGTCGGTACGTCGACCTCCACCGCCGGGTGCCAACCCCCGTGCCCTCGAAGGAACTGGTCGCCACGTAGTACCGGTCGCCGCCCCCGACCAGGGACGGGTCGGGGGCGAAGCCGCGGACAACAGGGTTGTGCAGCAAGGTCACTTGAGGGCTCCCAGGGTGACCCCGGTGCGCCAGTAGCGGCGCATCGCGACCATCATCACGGCCATCGTAACGATGGACAGCAGCGCGCCGGTCAGGACCAGGCCGGTGAGGTCGACGCCCGACTCCAGGCGTTTTCCGGTCCAGTTGTAGAGGCCGATGGTGAGGGTCCAGTTCTTCTCGCCGCGCAGGACGGTCAGCGGGAGGAAGAAGGCGTTCCAGGTGTTCACGAACGCGAGGAGGAAGACCGTGGCGCCGCCCGTCGTCATCATCCGCAGCACGATGCTGAAGAAGATCCGCAGCTCGCCCGCGCCGTCGAGGCGGGCGGCCTCCAGGAGTTCGAAGGGGACCGTGGCCTCGGTGTACACCTTGGCGAGGTAGACGCTGAACGGGTTGATCAGACAGGGGATCAGCATCGCCCAGGGGGTGTCCACCAGGCCGATCTTCGAGAACATCAGGTACAGCGGCAGGGTGAGCAGCGCGATCGGGATCAGGAACGAGCCCACCACGCACGCGAACACCGCGCCCCGGCCCGGGAATGCGAAGCGCGCCAGGCCATAGCCCGTCGCGAGCGCGATGAGCGTGCCGCCGAGGGAGCCGACGCCCGCGTAGAGGAACGAGTTGGCGGTCCAGCGCAGGAAGATGCCGTTCTCGTAGGTGAAGACCTGCCGCAGGTTCTCCCACAGGTGCATGCCGGAGAACCACAGGCCGTTGCTCTGGTAGAGCCCTGTGCGGTTCTTGGTCGCGGCGACGAGCAGCCACCACACCGGGAACAGGCTGTAGGCGCCGGCCAGGACCAGACCGACGAGCAGGAAGCGCTGGCCGCCGCGTGAACGGGCCCTCGGATCGGGCTTGTTCAGGCGGCGGATCTGCTGTGCCTTCCGGCGTTCTTCGACGACGGTCATCAGTCGGCCTCCTTCGCGGTGAGCCGGTAGAACAGGAAGGAGGCGAGGCCGAGGACGAGGGCGAGGAGGACCGAAAGAGCCGCCGCGTAGTGGTAGTTGCCCGCGTTGAACGCCTGGTTGTAGATCACCATGATCGGGGTGAAGCTGTCGTCCACCGTCTGCGGGGTGACGTTCCGGAAGAGGGCCGGCTCGTTGAAGATCTGCAGCATCTGGATGATCGAGAGCATCCCGGTCAGCACCAATGCCCCGCGTACGTAAGGGATTTTGACGCTCAGCGCGATCTGGAACTCGGAGGCGCCGTCCAGCCGGGCCGCCTCGAAGAGGTCGCGGGGCACGCCCTGGAGTGCCGCGTAGATGATCACCATGTTGTAGCCGATGCCGTGCCAGGTCAGCAGGTTGCCGATGGACGGCCAGACCATCGAGGGCGCGAAGAAGTTCCAGGAGAGTCCGAACACCTTGCCCAGCGGGGTCAACGGGCCGACGTCCGGGCTGTACAGGTTGATCCACACGATGGCCGCGACCACCCCGGGGATCATGTACGGCACCAGGAGCAGGATCCGAAAGCGGCCCGCCGCCTTCGAGGACAGCGCGTCCAGGAACAGTGCCAGCAGCAGGCTGACGAGCAGCATCACCGGGATCTGCACGCAGGCGAACAGCACCACGCGCAGGACCGAGTTCATGAACGCCGGGTCGGTCAGGCCCTGTCGGTAGTTGTCCAGGCCGGAGAACTTCTGCGTCGAGCCGCCGAGGCCGAGCCCGGACTGGTGCTCCACGAACAGGGACTCGTGGACGGCGTACCCGATCGGTATCAAGTACAGGAACACGAAACCGAGTTGGAAGGGCACCGTGAACGCGGCACCCTTCCAGCGCTGGGAACGGATCATCGGCGCTGCCTCAGCCCTTGACGCTGATACCGCGGGACTTCAGGTCCTTGACCGTCCACTCCTGCATGTGTGCCAGCAGATCGGTGACCTTCTGCTCCTTGCTCATCACCTTCGCCCAGCCCGTCTGCAACTCGGTGAACATCGCGGTCCAGTCCGGGCCGAACACCCAGTCCGAGGTGACGGTGTTCAGGCTGTCGGTGACGACCTTCTTCGCGGGCTCGTAGTCCGTGCCGAGCAGCTTGTCGGAGATCGCCTCGGCGACATACGCGTCGCTGTCGGCCAGCGCCGGCATCACACCGTTTCCGGTGGTCGGGCTCGCCATCGTCTTCACCGCACCGGTGTCGGTCGACATCCACAACGCGGCCTCGGCCGCCTGCTGTTGATGCGTGCACTGCTGAGTCACCAGGGTGACGCCACCGCTCTGGTTGGTCCCGGCGGGCGTCTTGGCGGCCTCGCCCGGATAGGTCGGCCAGGGCGACAGCGCCCACTTGCCGTCGGACTTGGTGAAGTTCTGCACCATGCCCGCCATCTGCCAGGTGGAGATCTGCCGGGTCGCGGTGCCGCCGCTGTCGTAGTTGCGCTGCACGGCCGCGTAATCGGCGAAGGAGAGCTTGGAGTCGAGGTCGTTGTCGATGATCTCCTGGATCACCTGGGCCGCCTTGAGGCTGCCCGCGTCCTGGAAGTCCACCTTCCAGGAGTTGCCGTCGATGGCGTACCAGTGCGCCCCGGCCTGCATGGACAGGACCTCCAGGGTGCTCGGGTCCTCACCGGCGTAGTTGGTGATCTTGACGCCGTGCTTCTTCAGGACCTTGCCCGCGGCGATGAACTCGTCCCAGGTGGTGGGCGCCTTGAGGTGGTACTTCTGGAAGACGTCCGTGCGGTAGATCGTGAACGCCGGGGCCGAACTCGTCGGCACACCATAGGACTTGCCCTGCACCTGCGCACTGGCCCACACGCCCGCGTTGAACCTGTCCCTGTCGGCCGAGACGTACCGCGAGATGTCGGCGAGCGCGCCCTGCGAGACCCAGGTGGTCACGTACTCCGCCGTGTTCTGCACCAGGCAGGGCGCGTTGCCGGCCTTGACCGCGTTGGTCAGCTGCTTCTGCATCGTCAACTGGTCGGTGACCTTGGTGTACTTGAGCTTGATGTCCTTGTGAGCGGCGTTGAACGCCTTCACGACCGCGTCCTGACCGTTGGCCCAGCCCCAGAAGGGGAGGGTGACCGGACCGGAAGGCCCGGAAGACGCCTTGTCTCCCGAACCGGATCCGCCGCAGGCGGAGAGCAGACCAGTCAGTGCGAGGCCCGCGACGGCTGCACGGGCGAACCTTCTCCGGGGGCTGGTGGAGTTCATCAGACCGTGTTCCTTCGCAAGAGAAGAGGTAGAAACCGGTTGCTGGGAAGGTAGGCAGGACGGTCCGTTCGGAGCAAGAGGTGTGCAGCAAGTTGTTTCGATCGCCCTGGACAGACCTGTTCCGGCCAGGGGATTAGTGGAGAAACCGGTTACGTAACGCCCTGGTTCCGTGTGCCGTGCCAGCGCCGCAGGAGTGCTGCGCTAGTCCCGCCGGGCAGGCGGCCGTACCGAGTTCCGTACGACGACATGCGTGCCCAGGACCAGGTGGTCGCCGTCGCTTCCCCGGCGCCGGCCCGCGCCGCCGCCCTCGCGCCGGTCCGCGACCGCGCGCAGCGCGACCCGGCCCATCTCCTCGTACGGGACGTGCACGGTGGTCAGTTGGGGGGTGAGCTGGGAGGCCAGCGGGATGTCGTCGTAGCCGACGATCGACACGTCCTCGGGCACCCGTAGGCCCGCCGCGCGCAGTGCCTGCATGGCGCCCGCGGCGACCACGTCGGTCCCCGCGAGTACCGCGGTGAAGTCCACGCCCTCCTTCAGGGTGCCCTCGACCGCCTCGTAGCCGTGCTCGTAGTCGTACGGACCGTGCCGCACCATCCCCGGGTCGAACGGCACGCCGTACGCCTCGAAGGCCCGTTGCCCACCCCTCAACCTGCCCTGGGCCGTGGTGAGTTCGGCGTGTCCGGGCAGGACCAGGACGCGGCGGTGGCCGGCCGAGAGGAGGTGGCTGGCCATGGCGTAGGCGCCGCCCTCGTTGTCGTAGTCGACCGTCGTCGCCGGGACGTCGCCCTCCAGCGGCGGGCGGCCGACGAGGACGAGGTGCGAGCCGGCCGCGTTCAGGGAGCGGGCGAAACGGGCCATGCGCAGCTGGTACTCGTCGACGTCGTACGCGCCGCCGAGCAACACCACGGCGGCGACGCCCTGTTGGCGCATGAGGTTGACCAGCGCCAGCTCGCGCTCCGGGTCGTCGCCGGTGGTGCCGACCAGGGAGAGCCAGCCGCGCAGGGTGGCCGCGCCCTCAACTCCCTTGGCCACGTGGGCGAACGCCGCGCCGGTGATGTTGTTGATGAGGATGGCCACGGTCGGGGTGCCGCCGCCGGCCAGGGAGCGGGCGTGCGCGTTGGTGACGTAGTCCAGGTCGCCGACCACCTTCATCACCCGGCGGCGCAGCTCCTCCGACACCGGGTAGTTGCCGGACAGCACGCGCGAGACGCTCGCCACGGAGACCCCGGCGCGCTCCGCCACGTCCCGGATCGTCGCCCGGCCGGCGTCGCCCGACGCCCTGCGCTGACTCACCGTAGCGACTCCTTCACCGTGACCGCGTTCCTGCCGGGCGCGCGAGCGCCTGCTCCGGCGCCGGTCCGGAAACCGTATCCCATGGTCGTCCCGGGCAGGACGGCCTGTGGACGGCGCCGGTCAGGCGACACGGGCCAGGTCCGCGTGCCGTACCTCGTGGGCCGGCGGTAGGCCCGCGGCCAGGCGCTCCAGCTCGTCGACGACGATGCCGCCGAGCCGCGCCAGCTCGTTGCCGAGGGAGCCCGCGATGTGCGGGGTGAGGAAGACGTTCGGCAGCTTGTACAGGGGGGACGAGGGAGGCAGCGGCTCGGGTTCGGTGACGTCCAGGATCGCGGTCAGCCGGCCGGACAGCAGCTCGTCGGTGAGGGCGTCGTGGTCGATCAGCGCACCGCGCGAGGTGTTGATCAGCACCCCGCCGTCCCGGACGAGGGCGAGCCGCCCGCGGTCCAGCATGCGCTGCGTCCCGGGGATGTCGGGGGCGTGCAGACTCACGATGTCGCTGCGGCTCAACAGGTCGTCCAGCGGCAGGAGTTCGGCACCCAGCGTGACGGCCTCGGTGACGCTGACGTAGGGGTCGTGCAGCAGGACCTCGAAGTCGAACGGCCGCAGGAGTTCCAGCAGGCGGCGGCCCACCCGGGAGGCGCCGATGACGCCGACGCGGCGGCCGAGGTTGCCGATCGGCGCGGTCTCGGCGGGCGTCGGGTACGCGTGCGCGTGCCGGAAGCGTTCCCGCTGGGCGAAGGTGTCCTTCCCGGCGAGCAGGATCATCGCGAGGGTGTACTCGGCGACCGGCAGCGCGTTGCCGGTGACCGCGCTGGAGACGGTTACCCCGCGTTCCCACAGAGCGGCGCCGACCAGCGAACGGACCGAGCCCGCCGCGTGCAGCACGGTGCGCAGCCGGGGTGCCGCCGCCAGGGCGCCGGCGTCCAGGTGCGGGCAGCCCCAGCCGGTGATCAGGACCTCGGCCCCGGCCAGCGCCCCGGCGGCCCCGGGGTCGGCGAAGTCCCGTACGACGAGCCCCGGGTCGATCTCGGCGGTCTGCCGGAGCCGTGCCATCAGGGGCGGGGGGAAGAGCAGGGGCAGGTGCACCGGATCCATGGCGAACACGGCCCTCGGCGGCTGGGCGCTGGGCATGACCCTCCAGTAGTGCGGCGTGAGGACGACATGGGCATGAGGTGGGAAACGTTTTCTGAAAACGTCTTCTACCGTAGATCTGCTCGGGAGCGGGGGTCAATCGGTGAGAGCGGGCACGGCGATCGGAAAGCTCGCGTGACCCGTCCAGCCGCGTTAGTCCGCCGGAATAGCCGGCCGCGATGTGATGCTCTGATGAGCATGGTTCACGAGCGCGGTGAGGAGCTGGTGGGCAGATGACGGCAGAGCAGACGAACCCGGTGGTGGGCACCCCGTACGGGGCGGTACGCGGCCGGTACGAGGACGGGATCGCCGTCTTCCGGGGCATCCCCTACGCGGCGCCCCCGTTCGGCGCCCACCGGTTCCGCCCGCCCGTCCCGCCCGAGCCCTGGACCGGAGTGCGCGACGCGCTCGCCTTCGGCCCGACCGCGCCGAAACCGCCGTACTCCGAGGCCTTCGCCAGACTGCTCTCCGACCCCGTCGTGCCCGGCGACGACTGCCTCAACCTCAACGTGTGGACCCCCGAGCCCGGTCCGGGCGCCCGGCTCCCTGTGCTGGTCTGGCTGCACGGCGGCGCGCTCACCCGGGGCTCGTCGGCCGTCCCCGTCTACGACGGACACGCCTTCGCCCGTGACGGCGTCGTCTTCGTCTCGGTCAACTACCGCCTGGGCGTGGAGGGTTACGGCCTCTTCCCGGACGCCCCCGCCAACCCCGGCCTGCGCGACCAGCTCGCCGCGCTGCGCTGGGTGCACGAGTCGATCGCGGAGTTCGGCGGCGACCCCGATCGGATCACCCTCTTCGGCCAGTCCGCCGGCGCGATCAGCAGCGGCGCGCTGCTCGCCGCCCCGCAGGCCCAGGGGCTGGTGCGCCGGGCCGTACTGCAGAGCGGACCACCGGAGGCGTTCGACCGGGACAAGGTACGGCGGATGGTGCGCCGGATGGCGACCCGGCTGAAGATCCCCGCCACCGCCGAGGCCTTCGCCGCCGTCGACCGCGAACTGCTGCTGCGCACCCAGGCCGACGTGGGCCGACTCAGCAGCCCCGTGCTCGGCGGCCCCTCGTTCGGGATCGTCATCGACGGCGAACTGGTGCCCCGCGACCCGCTGGAGGCACTCGTCGACGGTCAAGTGGCCCGGGACGTAGACCTGTTGCTGGGCTGGACCCGCGACGAGTACCGGCTGTGGCTGGTCCCCGGCGGCCTGCACGAGCGTGTCGACCGGCTCGGCGCGGTCGCCCTGGCCGGCGCGATGGCCCGCTGCCACTGCGGAGTCGAGGTCCCGCGCGGCTACCGCGCCCTGCACCCCGGCGCAGGCACCGCCGAGACCGTCGGCCAGCTGGTCACCGACCACCTGCTGCGCTACCCGCTGCATCGCCTCGCCGACGCCCGCCCCGGCAGCTCCTACCTCTACGAGTTCGCCTGGCCCTCCAACCTCCCCGGTCTCGGCTCCTGCCACGCCCTGGAACTCGGCTTCGTCTTCGACACGGGCGACGTCCCCGAGGCCGCCAAGCTCGCGGGCGAGGGCGCACCCCAGGAACTCGCCGACGCCATGCACGGGGCCTGGGTGCGGTTCGCCGTGGACGGCGACCCGGGCTGGCGGGCCTGGGACGACTCGCACCCGGTGCGGATCTTCGGAGAGGGCGCGCCCTACGTCGCGAACGGGCCGCGCGACCCCGAGTTCGCCCTGTGGGCGGCGGACACCGAGGCCAGGGAAGCCAGGGAAGCGGCGACGGCGCCGACCGAGGGCCCGCCCGCGCGGAACACCACCGAACTGCGGTCGGTCGTACGGCGGTTGCGGCGGACGGGGGATGCGCGGCGGTCGTCGTGAGAGTACGGGTACGGGACAGAAACCGGTTGCCCGACGGCGGAGATCGCCCATCTCCCCGCTGACGTAGGCGAATTGGCCGATGCGTGCCCCTCCTCCCCGCCCTCACCCGCTGCTAGTCTCCGCGCAGGGAACCGGTTGCTGGAGTGTTGCCACAGGCCGGGGAGGGGCGGGGCGGTACATGACCAGGAAGAGCCAGGACGCGAACGGGAGCACCATCCGGGACGTGGCGGCCCGTGCCGGGGTGTCCGCGTCCACGGTGTCGCGGGTGCTCGGCGGGGAGTACCCGGTGAGCACGGCGACCCGCACGCGCGTGCTGCGGGCCGTACGCGAACTGGACTACGTGGCCGACGCGCGCGCCAAGGCCGTGGCGGGCGTCGGGACGCCGACCCTCGCCTTCGTCCTGGAGGACATCACGGGACCGTCGTTCGCGCTGATGGCGCACGGCGTGGAGCGCGAGGCGACCCGGCTCGGCCATCTCTGCCTGGTGTGCAGCACGGAGGGCGACGTCCAGCGCGAACTCGACTTCATCGAGACCATGCGCGCCCAGCGCACCGCCGCCGTGATCCTGGTCGGCGGCACCGCCGACACCCCCGAATACCGCGACCGCACCCGCCGTATCGCCGACTCACTGGCGGCGGCCGGCTCGCGGCTCGTGCTCTGCGGGCGCCCGCCGCTCGGCCCGGGCGCACCGGTCACGGTCATCGAGTACGACAACGAGGGCGGCGCCTACGCCCTCGTCGCGCACGTCCTGGCCCAGGGTCACCGGCGCGTCCTGTTCCTCGGCGGCAGGCCGGACCACGGGACCGCGCAGGGCCGTGAACGCGGTTACCTCGCCGCGCACCGCGCCCGGGGTCTCGAACCCGACCCGGAACTCCTGCTCCACGGCGACTTCACCCGCGACTCCGGCCACCGGCTGATGCGCCTCGCCCTGAGCCGGAGACTGGAGTTCACGGCCGTGGTCGCCGCCACCGACATGGTCGCGGCGGGCGCGCTCACCGCGCTGCACGAGGCGGGTCTGGACGTCCCCGGCGACGTCTCGCTCGGCGGTTACGACGACATCCCGTTCGCCCGCGACCTGTACCCCGCCCTGACCACGGTCCACGTCCCCTACGAGGAGCTGGGCCGCCTCGCCGTACGCACCGCGCTGGGCCGCACACCGGAGTCCCCGGACGAGCATCTGCTGCTGGGTACGCACGTGGTGGTGCGGGACTCGATCGCGGCTGTGGCTCCATCCTGACGCCGGTGCCGTGAGCGGTGGCCGGGGGCAGGGCCGGGTCAGGAGGTCGCCGTCAGCGTCCGCGTGATCGACGCGATCGCCTCCGGCCCCACCCGGCAGCAGCCGCCGATCAGCCGTGCGCCGGAGGCCCGCCAGCCCTCGACCTGCTCGGCGGTGAAGGTGGAACGGCCCGTCCAGGCGCGGGCTCCGGCGTCCCAGGTCTCGCCGCTGTTGGGGTAGACGACGACCGGCTTGCCGGTGACGCGGGCCGCGGTCCCGACGGCGGCGTCGACGTCCTCGGGCGCGCAGCAGTTGACGCCGACCGCGATGATCTCGTCCGCGTCGGCGGCCAGGGCGAACGCCTCCTCCAGCGGCTGCCCGGCGCGGGTGCGGTCGCCGGCGATCGAGTACGACAGCCAGGCGGGCACGCCGAGACCGCGCACCGCCCGCAGCAGCGCGTCCGCCTCGTCGGAGTCGGGAACCGTCTCCAGGGCCAGGACGTCGGGCCGGGCGGCGGCCAGCACCTCGACGCGGGGCCGGTGGAAGCGTTCCAGTTCCCCGACCGTCAGGCCGTACCGCCCCCGGTACTCGGAACCGTCCGCGAGCATCGCCCCGTACGGTCCGACCGACGCGGCCACCCACAGCGGGCCCGTGACCCCCTCGGCGAGGGCCTGCCGGGCCGCCTCACGCGCCAACTCGACGCTCAGGGTGAGCAGTTCGGCCCCCCGCTCACGGCTGATGCCGCGCTTCGCGAAGCCCTCGAAGGTGGCCTGGTAGCTGGAGGTGATCGCGATATTGGCGCCCGCCTCGAAGTACGCGAGGTGCGCCTCGGTGATCGCCTCGGGCCGGTCCGCGAGCAGCCGTGCCGACCACAGCTCGTCGCTCAGGTCGTGCCCGGCCGCCCCGAGCTGGTTGGACAGGCCGCCGTCGAGGACGAGTGTGCCGGTGGCGAGGGCGTCGGCGAGGTTGGTGCTGGTCATGCGATGACGCTAGTCGATGTGGCCGCATTACGCCGCGTGCCTCCCGCCCCCGCGCCTGCCGCCGCCCCGCGTGCGCTTGCTCGCCGGGACCAGCAGGCCGCCCAGGAGGCCGAGTCCGAGCGCGTAGGGCCACCAGCCGAAACCGTCGCTGCGGGCGGTGTTCGCCGTGCGGGCCTCGGTGACCGTCGTGCCCGCCGGCGACTTCGGGTGGGCGGTGGGGGAGTGGCCGCTCGCGGTGACGGCGGTCAGGACGACGTCGTTGCCGTCGCCGCCCCGGTAGCTGATGCGGTACGTCGTGTCGGAGAGCCTGAGCTTGGCGCCCTCGCGAAGTCCCTTGAACGCGCCCGTCGTTGAGTCCTGCCCCGTGTGGTCGAGGATCGTGACGGTCCGCGCCGGGTGCGCCCCGGCGGCCGAGAGGTCAAGGTCGCCCGCCAGGCCGACCTTGCCCGCCACCTTCAACGGCTTGGCGCCCAGGACCAGCCCGCCCTTCGCGCTCTGCGTGTAGTTCCCGGTCACGGTGAGACCGGTCGTCACCACGCTGTCGTTCGTCACCGAACCCTTCACCGTGCCCACACCGGTTAGGTCGGTCGCCACACGCAGGCCCGTCGTCCCCGCGTCCAGCCGCGCACCCGCCGAAGTGAGCCGGATCGCCCTGCTGTGGACGAGAGTCGCCCCCGACCGGAGCGCCAGCGTGCCCTTCGAGACCGTCGTCGTCCCCGTGTACGTGACCGCGGTGCCCGTCAGTGTCGTCGTCGCGGCGCCGGACTGGACGAGGGACCCCTGGCCCCCGAGATGTGACAGTTGGACGCCGAGTGTCACATTTCGCAGCACAAGGGTCCCGTCGTCGACGATCCGCCGCCCCTCCGTGCCGGTCAGCAGCCCGCCGTCGCCGCCCGGCTGCCCGGACCCCAGTCGCAGCACCGCCCCCTTCTCCACGGTCGTCGACCCGTCGTAGTACTGCGGCGCCGCGAAGGTCACGTCGTTGCCGCGCGTCCCCGCGACGACGATGTCCCCGGCACCGGGCGCGGCCAGCGTGTCGTGGTACCGGCCGCCGCCGATCGGCGCGCCCAGGGTGACCGGACCGTCGTAGTCGAAGGTCAGCCTGGACCGGACACCGCTCGCCACATGGAGGTTGATGTAGACGGTGTCCTTGGTGCCCGGCATGAAGATGCGGTGGGTGGTGCCGTCGCCCCACTGGACGTCCGCGCCCTCGATGTTGGTGCCGCGCTTGTTCAACTGGTGGGGGATCGCACGCCAGTTGAGGCCGGGGTCGCTGAGCGACGGGTCGGTGTCCCCGCCCTGGTCGCTGTAGCTGTACTGGCCCGTGAGGACGACCTTGCTGCCCGGCCGGGAGTGGACGTTGACGTCGCTGCCGTACGCGCGCTGGTAGAAGTCCTGGCGCAGGGTGATCGTCTGGTACAGCGGGGTGTCGATGATCCAGGAGCCCTGGTTGAGGATCGCGCGGGCGTTGGGCAGCGCCACCGGGTATTCGGGGCGGCCGACTGCCATGCCGGTGCCGTTGTCGATGACCCCTGAAAAAGGGTGGGTTCCGGCCAGGTCGAGGGTGCCCCACATGTTCCGGGGCTGGGTGACCAGGCCCGAGCCGCTGATGGTGCCGATGTTGAAGGTGCGGGTCAGGGAGAGGCGCAGGGTGCCGTCGACGCGGACGTTCAACTCGTTGAGCTGGTAGCCGGGTGTGGCGTAGGGAAAGTGGCCGATGAGGCCGGTGCCACCACCCGTGCCGTACTGGAGAGTCGCGCCGCGGTCGACCGTGATCGCGGGCGGGTCCGGGTCGCTGACGGTGGTGTACGGGTGGTTGCCGCCCTGAGTGGTCACCTTCTGCCGCTGCCGGGCCGCCGGGAGCGTGAAGTCGCTGTCCTTGGTGAGGATCAGCGTGCCGCCGCCGCGCACGGTCAGCGTGCCCTCGCCGCGGAACACCCCGTCGTACGTCGTCGTCCCGGACGGCACGGTGACCACCGTGTCGCCGGTGAGCGTGACGTCCCGGTTCGCGAGGACGTCGGCGGTCGCGTCACGGGTACCGGCGGCGGAGGCGGGAGGCGCCGTGACCAGGAAGGCGACGGTCGCGAGGGCGCCTACGGCGGCTGCTGTCTTGTGGGTATGGCTGCGCACGTCACTGGAGACGCGCGTCGTCGGCGGCGATAACAGAAATCTCGCGTCCATCTTTGTCGCGCGCGACCCGTTGACCTTCCCGTAACACACCCTTACCTTTTCGGCGTTCGTGATGACAGATGCCGTACGAAATCCCGAACGACCCACTGTTTCTCGCTCTCCCCCCTCCGAGAGGCGTCAGATGAGACGTGTGTACGCAATCCTCGTCACCCTGTGCTGTGTGCTCGCCGCGGCACTGGTGACCGCGGGACCGGCCCAGGCGGCGGCGCAGACCATCACCAACGGCACGCAGTTCACGGACACTTCGGGCAACGCCGTGCACGCGCACGGCGGCGGGGTGATCAAGGTCGGCAGCTACTACTACTGGTTCGGCGAGGACCGCAACTCCGACAACACCTTCAAGTACGTGGACGCCTACCGCTCCACCGACCTGAAGAACTGGGAGTTCCGCAACCACGTCCTGACCCAGTCCAGCGCCTCCGAGCTGGGCACCGCCTACATCGAGCGGCCGAAGGTCATCTACAACGCGTCCACCGGGCAGTTCGTGATGTGGATGCACAAGGAGAACGGCGTCGACTACAGCGAGGCCAAGGCCGCCGTCGCCGTCTCCTCGACCGTGGACGGCAGTTACACCTACCAGGGCAGTTTCCAGCCGCTCGGCGACAACATGTCCCGGGACATCACCACCTTCGTCGACACCGACGGCACCGCCTACATGGTGTCCGCCGCCAACGAGAACTACGACCTGCACATCTACAAGCTCACCGCCGACTACACCGGCATCGACAGCCTGGTCGCCAACCCGTGGGTGGGCGGACACCGCGAGGCGCCGGCCCTGTTCAAGCGCAACGGCGTCTACTTCATGCTGACTTCGGGCGCCACCGGCTGGAGCGCCAACCAGCAGCAGTACGCCACCGCCACCAGCGTCACCGGCCCGTGGACGGCCTTCACCAACGTCGGCGACTCGACCACGTACAACTCGCAGACCGCGTACGTCCTCCCGGTCACGGGGACTTCGGGCACCTCGTACCTCTACATGGGCGACCGCTGGGGCAACTCCTTCGGCGGCACCGTCAACGACTCCCGTTACGTCTGGCTGCCGTTGACCTTCCCGACCACCACCTCGATGTCCATGGCGTCCTGGTACCCGGAGGTGTCGATCGACACGGCCGCCGGCACCATCACCGGGACGAGCGCGACGTACAACACGCTCGTCGCCAGGAACAGCGCCAAGTGCGCGGACGTACCCAACCAGTCGCTGTGGCAGGGCATCGCGATCAGCCAGTACACCTGCAACAGCGGCACCAACCAGAAGTGGTGGTTCAAGGACCTCGGCACCGGCTACTACGAACTCATGGGCCGGGGCAGCTCGTTGTGCCTCCAGGAGAACTCCACCAACGTCACCCAGGAGGACTGCACCGGCGCCACCGCCCAGCAGTGGAGCCTGACCACGTCCGGCAGTTACGTCCTCGTCAAGGCCAGGACGAGCGGCGAGTGCCTCGACGTGTCCGGCGCGTCCACCGCCAACTCCGCCGCGATCATCACGTACACCTGCAACGGAGGCACCAACCAGCAGTGGACGCGCGGGACCTGACGTCACGTCAGGAGATCGATCGCGTCGATCGCCGTGCCCGCGCTCAGGAAGGACGTCGTCCCCGAGCCGCTCGCCACATAGATCTTCAGCGTGTTGTACGCGCTCGCGTCCGTCAGCCAGGCGGACGCGGGCACGCTGTAGGTGAACGTGTTGTTGTTGCCCCGGTACGAGCCCACGGTCAGCGACCGGGTGCTCGGCTGGGTGGGCGGCGAGGGAACGGCCGAGGTCCAGGTGTCGTTGACGACGACCTGCGGCCGGCCGTTCGCGTAGGCCGTCGTCACCCCGATGCGCAGGGTGTGCGCGGCGGCGAGCTGAGCCGCCGTCAGCTTGAAGTACACGATGATGCCGCTGTTGACGTCCTTCCACAGATAGCAGGGGAACGCCGAGGTCTCCGTCCCGCTGCCGACGACGACGTTGCCGGTCCAGGACGCGGCCCGTACGTCCGACGGATGCGCGTACGTCATCAGGTCCGCGTTCTTGAACCCGCCCGGTGTGCCGTCCCAGTCGCCGATCCGCCAGATCGCGCTCGCGTTGGACGGGTCGTTCGAGGAGGGGATCGCGATGCTGTTCAGCGTCGTCGTGCCGCCCGCGGCGACCGCCACCGACCCGGTGTAGACGGCGAGTTCGCCCTTGAAGACGGTCAGTGTGTACGTCCCCGGCAGGATCCCGGTGATAGAGAAGTACCCGTCCGAGGCCCGCGCCGAACCCCAGTACTGCGCGGCCGAGTTGGCGAGCCCGACCGTGTACGCGTAGGCCGTGTCGCGCCCAGTGATCCCGACGCCGGCGACCCGGCCCCGCGAACTCGCCGCCGTATAGCCCGAGATACCGAGCGAATCGGCCCACGCGGTGGTGAGGTTGGCGTGGTAGAGCGAGGAGGAGGGCGCGCCGCCGTCGGTGAGCGCGAGGACGTACGGGCCCTGGAGACCGAAGCGTTGGGCCTCCGTCTGGTTCTCGCCGTAGTACAGGATCTCGTACAACCCGCCGCCGTCCGCGCTCTGGTGGCGCAGCAGGGAGCGGTAGAACGGGCCGCCGGACGCCTTCTCGTGGTTGCTGCGCACGACCCACAGGCCGACGCTGCCGGTGGTCCAGCCGACGTAGTCGTAGTCGACGACCCGGTTCTTCGAGTAGTGCTTGGAGCGGGTCTGGCCGTCCGACTTCTCGAAGACGTCGGCGGACTCGATGGTCGTCGGCGCGTAAGTGTAGGAATCCGGCTCGTCGTTGAGGAACAGACCGGCCTTGACGCGCACGATGTAGCGGGTCGCGCTGACGGAGTCGTCGGCCTTGTTGGTCCACAGGTAGACGTTGTTCTCGCCGCTGCGGGCCGCGTAGTAGTGCTTCAGGGTGCCGTACGCGACGGAGACCAGGATCGTCGTACCGGACTGCGCGATCGTCACGGTGGAGGTGCCGAGTCCTGACTCGACGTGCGAGTTCTTGCCGCCGTAGCCCTGGTACTCGGTGCCCTTGTAGGCCAGCGAGGTCAGGTCGCCGTTCGTCTTGCTGACCTTGAAGACGAGGCTCGCGCCGGTGTCGACGACGTAGTTCGAGCCGTCGTCGGTGTAACCGAAACTCGCGGCCGAGGCTGTCTCCGCGAGCGCCGCCGTACCGGCTACGGCCGCCGTGCCGAGGACGAAGGTGCGGCGGCGGACCGGTCTGTTCATGGAACCGGACATGGGGGTGCCTCCTTCGGGAGGTGGGGGTGCGGGTGCTTTGGAGGGTGACAGTTGAATCGATTTCGCGAAAGGGCTTTCGCAGCCACGGAGTTGGCGATGACGTGAAATCTGACGCAGGTCTAGAAAGCGCTTGTCCATAGCGGTACGGTCCACCGCCAGGCCTTGTCGTCGGACGGAGGAGCCGCGAATGAGACGTTTCAACATCGCCCTGCTGGCCGCGGTGACACTGAGCACCGCCCTGTCGGCCGCACCCGCACAGGCCCACGACCGCACACCCCCGCTCGGCATCGAGAACTGCACCGCGACCGCCTGCCACTTCGACGTCCCGCCCGGCACCTACGACGTGACCGTCCGCCTCGGCGGCGAGTCGGCCGCGAGCACCGCCGTCACCGGCGAGACCCGGCGCTCCCTGCTCCCCGAGACGGCCACCGCCGCCGGGCAGACCGTGATCCGCAGCTTCACCGTCAACGTCCGCACCCCCGAGGGCGAACCCACCGGCCCCGACGGCACCCCCGGCCTCGACCTCACCCTCGGCGGCACGGCCCCCGCGCTCGCCGGCATCAGGGTCACGCCGGCCCGGCATCCCCACCAGATCATCCTGATCGGCGACTCCACGGTCTGCGACCAACCGGGCGACCCGTACTCCGGCTGGGGCCAACAGCTCCCGCAGTTCCTGCGCAAGGGCGTGTCCGTCGCCAACTACGCCGATTCCGGGGAGAGTACGGTCACCTACCTGCAGAATCCCCTGCTCTGGGGGACCGTTCAGCCACTGATCCACCCCGGCGACCTCGTCCTCGTCCAACTCGCCCACAACGACAAGACGACCGACGAGGCGACCTATCGCGCGAACCTGGAAACCCTCGTGGCGGGTATCCGTGAGAAGGGCGGTCGTCCCGTCCTCGTGACACCGATCGTCCGACGCTGGTTCAATGCCGACGGCACACTGAACAACAACACCGCGCTGCTGGTGAACGGACTCGGCGTGGATCTGCCAGGAGTCGTCCGCTCGGTCGCCGCCGCCGAGGGGGTAACGCTGATCGATCTCACGGCGCAGACCAAGGCGCTGGTGGAGTCGCTCGGGGTGGAAGGCTCCAAGGCGATCTATCTGTACAACGAGAAGAAGGACAACACGCACACTTCCGCGCACGGTGCCACGGTGTACGCGGGCCTGGTCCGCGACGCACTCGTCGCCCGGCATCTGGTGCCGGAGGACCGGGTACGGGTGGAATGAGACCCGAAAGACCCCTGGGGCGTCCCGACCGGAACCGGGGCGCCCCAGGCTCCACCCGCCGCCCGTGAGAGTGAGCCGATGCAACTGCCCGCCGACGACCGCGCGTTGAGCCCCCGCACCGGTTACACCCGCGCCCACTGGGAGACGGCCGCCGACACCCTCCTCGCGGCGGTCGAGCCGTACGCGACCGGGGACCGCGCGCTCTACCACCTCCCCGGCACGCACACCAGCTGGTCCGGCAGGCTCTCCGACGGCCTGGAGGGCTACGCCCGCACCCTGCTGCTGGCCGCCTTCCGCCGCGACGAGACCGCGCTGGAGCGCTACGCCGACGGACTCGCCGCGGGCGTCGCGGGCGCCTGGCCCCGCATCGAGGACCGCGGTCAGCCCCTCGTCGAGGCGGCCTCGATCGCCCTCGCCCTGCGCCTGACCCGCCCCCTGCTCTGGGACCGCCTCGACGAGCCCGTACGGCAACGCGCGGCGGCCTGGCTCGCCGACGCCCTCACCGCCGAACCCTGGCCCTGCAACTGGGAGTTGTTCCCGGTCACCGTGGGCGGCTTCCTCCAGGAGATCGGCCACGAGCCCGACGCCTCCCGCAAGGCCGTCGACCGGGGCCTGTCGCGCATCGAGGACTGGTACGTCGGCGACGGCTGGTACACCGACGGCGACGGCCGCAAGTTCGACTACTACAACGGCTGGGCGATGCACCTCTACCCGGTCCTGCACGCCTGGCTCGCCGACGACCCCCGGCTCCTCGCCCGCTACGGCGCCCGCCTGGAACGCCATCTCGCCGACTACGCCCGCCTGTTCGGCGCGGACGGCGCCCCGATGCACCAGGGCCGCTCCCTCACCTACCGGTTCGCGACGACGGCCCCGCTGTGGCTCGGCGCGCTGACGGGCCGTACGCCGCTGTCGCCGGGGGAGACACGACGGCTGGCCTCCGGGGCGCTCCGCTATTTCCTCGACCGGGGCGCGGTCGACGACCACGGCCTGCTGACCCTCGGCTGGCACGGCCCCGACGAGGCTGTCCTGCAAGGCTATTCGGGCCCCGCGTCCCCGTACTGGGCCGCCAAGGGTTTCCTGGGCCTGCTGCTCCCGCCGGACCACGAGGTGTGGACGGCGCAGGAGGAACCGGGCCCGGCGGAACGAGCGGACGCGGTCACGCCGGTCACCCCGGCCAACTGGCTTCTGCAGTCGACCAGTTCGGACGGCCTGGTCCGCCTCCACAACCACGGCAGCGAGGACGTCCGCTACGACCCGTACTACACGCGCCTCGCCTACTCCACGGCTACGGTGCCCTCGGCGTCGTACGACAACAGCGTGAGCGTCGGCGGCGATCCGAGCCGTACGGACATCGTGCCGGTGGGGATCGGGGACGGCTGGGTGGCCTCCCGGCACACGGCGGCTTCCGGCGCCCGGGTGACCAGTGTGGTGATGGCCCAGGGGGCGGTGGAGGTGCGGGCCCATCTGGTGGTGGGCGCGGCTGCCGGTACGCCGGTTCGGGTCACGGGGTGGCGGGCAGGGGAGTCGACCACCGCCGAACTCCTCTCCCTGCACGGTCTGTTGGACGGTGAGGGTGTCGTCGGGGACGGGCCCACCCTGTTCGTCGTACTCGCCCGGCTCACGGCGGAGCCGGACCCCCGTCCCCTCGCGGAACTGGTGTCCGTGGAGGTCGACGGGGATCACGGCGTCTCCGTTCGCTGGGCCGGCGGCAAGCGGATGGACTACCGGTTCACGGAGTCAGCCGGGCGATCCGGAGGCTCGTGGCGGTCGGCGACGCCCCGTTGAGCGGGCTCGCGTAAGTCGGCGTGACCGGCGCGTACGCCCAGGTCAGCGTGCCGTTCTTCGAGACCGCCATGTCGCCGCTGATCCGGGCGCTCACGATCTTGTCCGCACTCTGGAACTTGCCGTTCCAGTCGATGAGCCTCAGGTGGGTGCCCGTGAAGGTGCCGGTGCAGGTGCCGGCGTCGCACTTGGCACCCTTCAGGGACTCCCAGGAGACCAGGAGGCGGTCCTTGCCGTAGGGCGCGATGTGCACGTCGACGTTCTCGGTGCCGGCCGCGCTCGTGAGGTAAACCGCCTTGCCGGGGCCGGAGTTGCGGTTGGCCATGAAGGCGACGGCGACCTGGTGCGTGCTCGTCCTCGGGGTGACCGTCCAGCCGCGTCCGCTGGAGTCGGCGGGGTTCTTCTTGGCCGAGGCGGCGCCGCGGGAGGCGAAGGCGGTGGCGTACCGTCCGCCCGCCGACTTCACCAGGTCACCGGTGCGGCCGGGGAAGGTACCACCGCAGTACCCCGCCCAGCACTGCTCGCGCTGCACGACCGGTGCGACGTCCGGGGCGCCGATCCCGGTGGAGACGAACAGGCCCGAGCGCCAGTCGTCGAAGCACAGCGAGGTGAACGCGCCGGTCGTCTCCGCGTGCAGCGCGATGCCCTCGTTGTGGCTGCAGCCCCAGCTCCAACCACCGCTCAGCTTGGCGCCCTTGGCGCTGATGTACGTCAACTTGTCGCCGAAGTGGCCGTCCGCGAAGCCGCCCGCGCCGTGCACGACGAAGTACGCGCCGTACTTGGCGCCGTTCCAGGTGAGTTGGCCGTCGAGACCGGGGGAGGTGTCGTTCGAGGCGGTGCCGGTGAGCTTGGTGCGGAAGGTCTGATGGCCGTTGGTGTAGCGGATGATCGCGGCGGCCGTCTCCTTCCACTTGTTGGTGTCGGCCACCCGGGTGAGCAGCGCGAACCCGTCGTTGTGCGCGACCAGACCGCCGACCTCCTTGGCACCCTTGACGACCGTGTCGGCGCCCGAGCGGGTTCCGGCGGCGGTGAGCGGGGTGACATGGACGCCGTCGGCCGCGGGCCAGGCCACGCGCAGGGTGCCGTTGGGGGCCACGGCCGTGGACGTCCGGGTCCACTCGCGGGTGTTGTTGTAACCGGCCGTCAGATAGGGGAACTTGGCGGCGAGCGTCACCGTGGTGCTGGTCGGGGAGAGCGTGCCGGTCGCGGCCTTGGCGGCCGTCGAGGTCTTCGCGACGGCCTGGGGCGCGGTCTTCGCCGAGGCGGACGCGGTCGCCGTACCGGAGGCGGACGTGGAGCCGTCGGCGGCGGCCTCCGAGGAGGCGGAGGCGCCGGCGGACGCCGAGGCGGACGTGGATGTCTTCGCCGCGGTCGAGTCGCCGCCGCTGCTCGTCGCCGCGGTCGCGTACCACGCGCCGCCCAGCAGGGCCGCGGCGGCGAGCGAGCCCGCGAGCGGCTTGCGGGCGATGCGGCGGCGGGAGCGGCGGCGGTGCGTCGTGGTGCGTCTTGCGTTGGTCATGTCCCCAAGTCGCCACTCGGGCGCGGGAGGTTGCCGTGGTGTCGGCCGCAATGTTTCCGACGCGTTCCGGAGGCGTCCGGAGGGTTCGGAGGGCTCGGAGCGTTCGGAGGTGAGACCGGTTCCACAGCCGGGGCGGCCGATCCTTGGTACGTTGGATGCTTTGGTACGTTGGATGCTTTCCTGGGTATCAGACCCTTTGGACTCATCACCGGCGAGGGACCGAGGAACCATGACCATGGACCCCGGCGAGAAGCGACTGGCGGCTGCCGTCGTGATGGACGACGACGGGCGTGTGCTCCTGGTGCGGCGCAGCGCGACCGAGAGGTTCCTGCCGCGCGTGTGGGGCGTTCCGTGCGGGAAGCTGGAGCCGGACGAGTCGCCCGAGGACGGTGCGCTGCGGGAGCTGAAGGAAGAGACCGGGCTCCTCGGCGAGATCGTCCGCAAGATCGGCGAGTCGTCCTTCGTGAGTGAGTACCGGGGCCGCGAGATCAAGAACTGGCAGGACAACTTCCTGGTCAGGCCGCTGACCCGGGACGTCACCCTGCCCGAGCCCGACCAGGCGTACCGCTGGCTGCCACCGTCCGAGCTGGCCGACGCGGGCATCGACATCGACGCGTACAACCTGGACGTCGTACGCCAGGCCCTCACGAACTTCTGAGCGTCTCCGCCAGGCCGTTCAGCGCGCCCAGATAGTCCCGTACGTCGAGCGGCACCTTCGCCACCGCTCCCGGATGCGGGCCCGCCGCCGTGAACACATCGGTGTGGCGCCGCCGGCCGGCACCCGTCTCCAGGAACAGCGTCACCGTCGGTACGTCCGTGTCGCACCAGGCCCGGTGCAGGGTGTGCGCGGGCAGGGCGTAGGCGCTGCCCGCCGCGTACTGCCCCACGTGCGTCAGCCGCAGCCGCGCGGGCCCCGTCGGCCGCAACCGCCAGTCGGCGCTGCGCTCGGCCAGGGACTCCTGGTACCGGTCCGCCGTGATCCCGCCGTCGCCCCCTGCCTCGTACAACTCCATGGCGAGCCGGCCCCGGACCACATAAGAGGCGAGCGGGGAACGGTGGTTGTGGATGTCCTCCTCGCCGACCGACTTCGCGCCCGGATGCCACACATGGGCGCGCAGCATGTGACGCGGGCCGCCGTCGATCAGCAACAGCTTGTCGAAACCCAGGACATGACGGTACGACAGCCGGGCGCAGCCCTCGGGATCGCCCTCGCCGGACGCGAGTTCGGCCACCAGCTCCAACAGGCGCTCGGGAGAGCCGAGTTCGGCGACGACGGCACGGGCCGCGGTCACCGTCTCGTGGTCGGACAGTTCACCGTCCAGCGCCTCGGTCAGCAGCCGCCGCGCCGCCAGGACCTGCCGACCACCCATGCGCTCACTCCCCAACCACGGCTCACAGCAGCCGCGTTCGCGTATCCGGCTGATACATCCATACGGCATGTGCGCGCAGCGCCGAAAGCCCTTGATAGGTCATCCAGATCGGCTGGCGCATTTCCTCGGTCGTCGTGAACGCGGACCCGTCCCGGTTCCAGGACCAGATGCCGTCGGTCTGCGCCGCCCACACCGCGGCAGCCGCCCCGTTCAGCCGCTCCCGCCAGGCCTCCTCCAGGCCGTCCTGGCGGGCGATCTCCTGGGCGCCCGGGGTGAGCAGCGCGCGCACGATCCAACTCGCGGTGAAGTGCCGGACGTTGAGCACCTCGTGGTGCGAGGAGTCGTCCGGGTGGCGGCGGCGCACCTCCTCCCGCAGGTTCGCCAGGTCGACGCAGCTCTCGTGCGCCGACGCCGGGCAGGCCAGCAGCCAGCGCACCCCGTCCTCGCGCGTCGACCGCTCCACGGGCCCCTCGCCCAGGACACGGGCCGCCCGGTCCAGGGCGACCACCGCCTGCGCGGTGTGCAGCGCGGAGGGCTGGGCGGGGTGCGCGGCCCAGGGCAGCGGGGAGAGCCGGTGGCTCCAGCAGCGGCGGTGCTGGCGCTGCGGGTCGGAGAGCGCCCCGTCGACCAGGGCCTCCCGCAGCACGGGAAGCGTCGGCGCGTCCGGTGCCGCGCGCAGCAGCCCCCGCATCACGGTGGTGACGACATGCGTCAACGCCCGCCCCGTACCGTCGAGTTCGGGGGCGAAGCCGGCCTCGCAGCGCGCCACCTCGTCCGCCAGCCGCTCCCGTGACGCACCCGCCCGCGCCAGCGCGCCCAGGATCACGGCGGTGACCTCCGGACGGGCCACCGACCCCTGCGAACGGGCCGACCAGCCGCCGCCCTGCAGCCGTAGCCGCCACAGTGTGTCGATGAGGTCGCCGGTGTGCAGCCGGCCGTCCGGGACGCCCAGGTCCAGCACGATGTGCAGCCCGTACGCCGTGGCCAGCGAGGTCGGCCGGACCGGGCCGTCCAGCTCCTGGAGGGAGTGCGGCCAGCCGACGAGACGGCCGCGCACCGGGTCGTCGACCACGGCGACCTGGGCGGCGAGCGTGTCGTAGGCCGAGGTGAACACCTGAGGCAGCGGGCCGGGGACGCCCGGTGGCGGGGGAGCGGGTGCGGTGAGCGGTGCGGGTGCGGCCGTCCGGGCGCGGAGCAGGGCCGCCGCCAGCCAGGTCACGCCGGCCGTGGCGAGGCCGCTCAGTCCGGAGATCAGATACTTGGCGGGCGCGCCGTCGAGCGAGTCGGGCAGTACCTCGAACAGGAACTGGAACACCGCGTATCCGGCGGCCACACACCCGAACCGGCCCAGCCAGCCCACGAACCGGGTCGGCGGACCCCCGTCGGGCGGCGTCGGACCGGGCGATCCCGGTGCTCTCAAGGGACCACGTCCCAGCTGCTGTTGAGACAAGGCGCGCTCCCTCCCCCGGGGTGGCACGTGACGTTCGCGAAGCTTCCAGTCTAAGTGGTCAGCGGTGCGCCTGGGGCGCGGACCGGAACCGCCGTCTCCGTCACACCGGTTCCCCCGCACGCGGCCAGTGCGTCAGCGCCACATGGAGCGCGTCGACGGCCCGCTCCCAGGACCGCCGCACGTCACGCGGCGCGCCGAAGCCGCCGGTGGACTCCAGGGCGCAGTAGCCGTGGAACGTACTGCGCAACAGGCGTACGGCGTCGGTGAGATCGGGTTCCTCCAGGCCGTAGCCGCGCAGCAGGCCATAGGTGATCTCGGCGGTGCGCCGCAGGGCGGGGGAGCCGGCGACGAGGGTCTGGTCGACGCGGATCTGGGTGGCCGCGTACCGGCCCGGGTGCTCCAGGGCGTAGGCACGGTACGCGTCGGCGAAGGCGCCCAGCGCTTGCCGGCCCGTGCGGTCGGCGACCGCGACGGCGATCCGGTCGACCAGCTCGCCGCCCGCGAGGAACGCGACGCGGGTGCGCAGGTCCTGGAGGTTCTTGACGTGCGAGTACAGGCTCGCGTCCTTCACGCCGAAGCCGCGCGCCAGGGCGGACAGGCTGACGTTCTCGAAGCCGACCTCGTCGGCGAGGTCGGCGGCTGCCGCCACGACACGGTCGGCGGTGAGTCCCGCACGGGCCACAGTGCGCCACCTCTCCTCTGACCTGCGGTAACTGGAAACCCTAGGACAATAGCCAGTAACAAGAGGGGCGTCCGGCGTGTTTCCGTACCGCCGCCACCGGCCTCCGGCACCAGACTTGACCACCATGGACGACGACTCCGGCACCCCCGCCCCCACCGGCCTCCGCGCCACCGCACTTCTCGGCCGCCCCAAACTGTGGCTGATTCCCACCGTTCTCACCGGCCTGCTCGCACTGCTGCTGTCCCTCCTCTACATGGGCGGCATCGTCAACCCCAACCGCGAACTGCGCGACCTGCCCATCGCCCTCGTCAACAGCGACACCGGCAAACCGCTCACCGGCCGGCAGCAGAACATCGGCACCCAGATCGCCCACGCCATCGTGACGAACACCAGCAGCCGCGCGGCCGGGTGGCGACAGCTCACCAGAGCCCAGGCCCAGAACGAACTCGACGACGGCAAGGTCTACGGCGCCCTGGTCATCCCCGCCGACTTCACGGACTCCGTCGCCGCGCTGACGACCACCAACGCCACCGCTCGCCCCACGATCACCGTGCTGACCAACCCCGGCAAGGGCAGCCTCGGCTCCTCCCTCGCGAGCAAGATCTCCACGACGGCGGCCCAGCAGGCTTCGCTCGCCATCGGCAAGCAGCTCACGGCGGCATCCGCGAAGGCCGACTCCACCCAGAAACTGCTCCTCGCGGACCCGGTACGGATCGCCACGCAGGTAGGCCACCCCATCGGCAACAACAGCGGTCTCAGTCTGACCGCCTTCTACTACACCCTGCTGCTGGTCCTGGCCGGCTTCATGGGCGGCAACGTCATCAGCAACGGCGTCGACACGGCCCTCGGCTACGCCGACAACGAGATCGGCCCCTGGCACACCCGCCGCCCCACCGTCCCCATCGACCGCACCCAGACGCTCCTCCTGAAGATGGTCATGACGGCCGGCATCACCCTCCTCAGCGTCTCCCTGATCCTGCTCGCCAGCGTCAGCATCCTCGGCATGGACGCCACCCACATCCCTCTCCTGTGGATCTACTCCTACTGCGCCGCCCTCGCCGTCGGCCTCGGCGTCCAGGCCATCAACGCCGCGTTCGGCGGAATCGGCCAGCTGGTCTCCATGTTCGTGTTCATCGTCCTGGGCCTGCCGTCCTCCGGCGCCACCGTCCCCCTCCAGGCCGTCCCCGGCTTCTACCGCTTCCTCTCCCACTTCGAGCCCATGCGCCAACTCAGCGACGGCGTACGGGCGATCCTCTACTTCGACGCCCGCGGCGACGCGGGCCTCACCCGCGCGTGGACGATGATCGCGGTCGGTACCGCCATCGGTCTGCTCTTCGGCTTCGCGATGGTCAGGTACTACGACCGGAAGGGCCACAAGCGCCTGACGCCGCAGCCGACGACGTGAGGTGCAACTCGCCTACAGGGCTTGAGAGTCAACACCCGGTCGGCTCCTCTTGTTCGCCGACCGGGTCCGGTAATTCGTTTCTCGGCCGCACCCGGAATCCCTAGTGTTGCCGGGATGACCTACGGGGCGAAGCGCGAGGAAGACGAGGGAAGCCGGACGCGGGGTTCCTCCGGCGGGACGGCGATCGGCACTCGACCTCTGTGGCGGCAGCGGGACTTCGCCGTCTTCTGGACGGCGCAGACCCTCTCCGTCCTCGGTGACTCCTTCGCCCTGATCGCTCTTCCGCTGCTGGTGCTGCAAGCCACCGGCTCGGTCGCGCGGATGGGGTTGCTGACCGCCGTGGGCGGGGCGGCCTCGGTCGTCGCGGGGGTGTTCGCGGGGGTCGTGGTGGACCGGGTCGACCGGCGCAGGCTGCTCATCCGGTGCGATCTCGTGCGGATGGTGCTGTACGGGGTGATCCCGCTGGTGTGGCTGTTCGGGCCGCGGATCTGGCTGCTGTATGTGGTGCTGCCGCTGTGCGAGGCCGTCGGGATGCTGTTCTCCGTCGGTTATGTGACCGTCGTCCGCGGGCTGGTCGGAACCGGGCAACTCACCGAGGCCAACGGTCAGTTGAACGCCAGTGCCGCCGCGGCGGGGGTGCTCGGGCCGCTCGGCGCGGGAGTTGTGGCCGCCTGGAGCGGGCCGGCCGCCGCTGTCGGCGTGGACGCGGCCAGCTTCGGGGTGTCGGCGGGCTGCCTGGTGCTCGTACGGTTCCGGGGGCGGCCCGGAGCCGAACAACGGGCGGAGCGGGGCGGGTTGTGGCAGGACCTGCGCACCGGGGTGGCGTTCCTGCGCGGGCACCCGGTACTGCGTGCCCTCACCGCGCTCCTCTTCTGCTTCAGCTTCCTCACCCTCGGCCTGAACGACCTGGTGATCTACCACCTCAAGCACGACCTCGGCCGCGACGACGGCACCGTCGGCACGGTCATGGCGGTCGGCGCGCTGGGCGCGATCACCGGCGCCCTGCTGGTGGCCCGGGTGCGCCGCCGGCTCGGTTTCGGGGCGACCTGGACCGTGGCCGTAGCGGTGTGCGGGCTGGCGTTCGCCGGGCTGGGCCGGGCGAACGGTGTGCCCGAAGTCGCCGTGCTGAGCGCCGTGTTCCTCGCCTGCGGCGGTATGGCCGGGACCTGCTCCATGTCGCTGCGGCAGGAGGTGACCCCGGAGCATCTGCTCGGCCGGGTCACCTCGGCCTTCTGGACCCTCCACTACGCGGCGGCCCCCGTCGGCGCCGCCGTCCTCACCTGGGCCGCCGAACGGCAGGGCACCGCACCCGTCGCCGTGGTGGCGGGCGCGTGCTGCGTACTGATCGCGGTCGTGGCGCTGCTGACGCCGATACGGCGGTCCGGCCGGTCCTGAGCGGCTCGCGCGCGCACGCCCAGGACCGGGCCCTCAGCCGGTCAACTCGGTCAGCCCGCGCAGAGCTTCAGGTTCACGGTGTCGCCCTTTTCCACGACCTTCGGGGCGTGGGGGGTGACCTCGACGACCGTGGCCTGCTTGCAGCCGGGGCTCTTGGTCTTGACGATCGTGCCGATCTCGATCCCGGCCTTGAGGAGCTGGCCCTCGGCCGTTTGCAGGTCCGTGCCCGTGAGGTCGAGCGCGACGGGGCCTCCCCCTTTGCCGAAGTCCATCAGCAGGATGGCCTTCTTGTGGTCGGAACCCTTGGTGGTCGCCCTGGTCATGGGCTTCTCCGCCGTCGTCGGCGAGGTGCCGCCCGTCATGGACGCCAGCGCCGTGCCGCCGCCCGCGACGATCAGGGCGGTGGCGACACCGGCGATGAGGGTGGCCCGCCGGCGACGGTTGCGGTGGACCATGCCGGCCGTGTCGAAGGCCGGCGACTCGGTGGAATGCGCGAAGTTGTTCATGGCGTTGATCAGTTCCTCTTCGAAAGGTGTGCAGCCGGAAGGCCGCGGGTCGTACGAACTCATCGGGTTCCTTCCGTGAACTGCTGTGGTGAAGGGTCGGAGAGTGCGGGGAACTGGCTTCTGAGCCGGTCGATTCCGCGGGCCAGCTGGGAACGGACGGTGCTCGGCGAGATCTTCAGGTCGGCCGCTATCTCGACGTCGGACAGATCGTGGAAGTACCGCAGCACCACCACCGTCCGCATCCGCATGGGCAGTTGCTGAAGCGCACGGACCAACTGGTCCCTGCTGTCGATCCGTCCGTACTCGTCACCCGGCGCGACCGGTTCGCTGCCGACCGGGTGCTGAGCCGTACGGCGGAACCTTCGCCAACGGTCGTTGGCGAGATTGACCATGATCCGCCGTACGTACGCGTCCGGGGCGTCCTTGACGCTGATGACGCGCCACTTGCGGCAGGCCCGCTCCAGGGTCTCCTGGACCAGATCCTCCGCCGCGTCGCGGCTGCCCGTCAGGACGAGTGCGCCCCGGAACAGCGCGGCCGACCGGGCGGCGGCGAACCGGTGGAAGTCCTCCTCCACCGACCCGGCACCGCCGAGCCCTGTGCCCGCTGCCCACTTGGCTGCCAGATCCACACGCTCCTCCCTTCCTGTCACCCCTCCTCGACGGGGAAACGGGCGGATCTGCTGCACGGCCTCTCTGAGACCTGGGTCACAACTCCCTTGGCGCGGTCACCCGTTCACGCCCGTGTAGTGGCCGAGGCTCCACCGCCACAGCAGCCGCGACCCGAGATACGCCAGCACGCCCACGAGCGGTGAGGCCGCCGCCAGCCAGTACGGGACCCCGATGTCGTGGCCGTGCCCGGTGAGTACGGCCGCCGGGAGGTAGGCGACGAACGCGAGCGGAAGGCCGTAGGTGAGGAAGCCGCCGACCGCGCGGGGCAGGACGTTGAGCGGGTAGCTGCCGAAGGTGCCGAGGAGGTCCTCCAGCCAGCGGCTCCAGTAGCCCGCGGACGGGTAGCGGAGGGAGGCGCTCGCCACGGCCGTGAAGAGGGCCGCCTCCAGGAGCATGCCGCCCAGCAGCGCGGCGATCAGATACGCGGTACGGCCCGCCGTCCAGTCCAGCCGGCTGCGGCTGAGCGCGCCGACCATGAGGCCGGCCGCCACCGTGAGGTCGCCGATCGCGTTGGTGGGGAAGTACTCCAGCTGGGCCTGGCGGTGGACCGGCATCGGGCGCACCAGGTAGATGTCGATACGGCCCTCCTGGATGTACCGCCCGATGCCGTGCATGCGGCCCAGGAACAGCACCATCAGCCCGTGCGCCAGCATCCGCGTCGCCGGGATCAGCAGCACGTCCGAGCTGTCCCAGCCGCCCATTCCGGAGAACCGGGTGAGCAGCACGGTCGCGAACACGATCACCGACACCTGCCAGATCGCGCCGATCGCGATCATCAGCAGGAACTCGGTGCGATATTCCAGCTGGGCACGGAAGTTGAGGCGCGTGATGCGCCATGCGATCCGGACGGCTTTCACTCGTATCAACCTCCTTGGGCGACGACTCGACGGGCGGCGCGCCGCCACAGGAACCGGGTGAACAGCGACAGGGCCACCACCCAGGCGGCCTGGAGGGCGAGTTGGGCGCCCGTGTCGGACAGCGGGACACGGCCCACGTAGATCGAGAGCGGCACGCTCAGCGTCGCCTGGAACGGCAGGAAGCGGCTCATCGTGAGGAACCAGTCCGGGAAGAACCACAGCGGCGCGTACACACCGGACAGCAGGTTCTGCGCGAAGATCAGGATGAGCATCGCGGCTCCGTTGCGGAGCGTCCAGAAGCACAACTGGTCGATGAGGAGCATGACGTAGAACAGGACGAGCTGGCCCAGCAGCATGCTCAGTGCGAACACCCCTGCCACCGCCGGTGACTTGGGCGGCTCCACGACCCCGGTCGCGAGGCAGACGACGTAGCCCGTCAGCGCCCAGGCCAGGCCGTACATCTGCTCGCCGAACGCCCGCAGCGCGTAGTAGCGCTGGGGTGGCAGGGGACGCAGATACCAGTAGATGATCGTGCCGAAGTGCATGTGCTGGAGGACCGAGTCCCGGCCCGCCTGCTGGTCCAACTCCCTTAGCCGGGAGGCGAGTACGGCCAGGACGGCGTACGTCACCGCCTGGTCGCGGGTGAGTCCGGCGGTGGTGCCGGTCTGGGCGTACAGGCCGCGCCACAGGGACGCCACCAGCACGATCTGCACCGTCAGCCGGAGCAGGGCGGCGGTGATGCGGGGCGGGGCGAGCAGTTCGCCGAGCGGGGTGACGCGGGCGGCGCGCCAGGCGTGCGGGGCGGCCATCTCAGGCCTCCTCGGCCGGCGGCCCGGCCTGCACGTAGGCCGCGCGCATCACGTCCTCCAACTCGGCCTCGTCCATGGCGACTTCGGTCACCTCGTACCGCTCGATGACCCGCTTCAGCGCCTGGTTGACGGTCGGCGCGTCGGCCCCGTCCGGGCCGAACACCACCTGTGGGCCGTCCCGCCGCACCAGGGCGATGCCCGGCAGCGGTACGACCTCGGCGTGCGCGTCGGCCAGCGTCGCCCGGATCTGCCAGGTCGAGCCGAACCTGCGGCGGATCTCGTCGAGCGTGCCGTCCAGCACCAGCCGGCCGTGGTTGATGAGCACGACCCGCTCGGCGAGCCGGGCCACCTCGGTCATGTCGTGCGTGGTCAGCAGGACCGTACGGCCGCGCTCCTCCACCTGGTGCCGCAGGAACTCCCGCACCTGCTCCTTGACGACCACGTCCATGCCGATGGTCGGTTCGTCGAGGAAGACGACCGGCGGATCGTGCAGCAGGGCGGCGGCCAGATCGCAGCGCACCCGCTGGCCGAGGGAGAGATGGCGGACCCGGGTGTCCCAGAAGGCGGACAGTTCGAGGAGGTCGTCGAACTCCCGCAGCCGGGCCGCGTGTTGGGCCTTCGGTACCTCGTAGATGTCCCGGAGGATCGAGAACGACTCGCGCACCGGCAGGTCCCACCACAGCTGGGTGCGCTGCCCGAACACCGCCCCGATGTTACGGGCGTTGCGCTCCCGTTCCTCGTACGGCACCACGCCCGCGACCCGGGCCTCGCCGGAGGTGGGCGTCAGGATGCCGGTGAGGATCTTGATGGTGGTGGACTTGCCGGCGCCGTTCGGGCCGAGCAGGGCGAGGAGTTCACCCGGGGCGACGTCGAACGTGACGTCGGAGACGGCGTACTTGGGCACGCGCTCCGGGTTGACGAGGGAACGCAGGCCGCCGACGAAGCCGGGGCGGCGGACAGTGGTGTGGAAGGTGCGGGACAGGCCCCGGACCTCGATGCTGCTCGCGTTCACTCGGTCAGCCTTCGCGTGAGCAGGAACAGGGCCTTCATGATGCGGACCTCCTCGTCAGTCGGATCAGCCAGACCGTCGCCAGCAGCGACGCGGCCGACAGCACGGTCAACAGCCAGGGCACCGCGTGGATCCCGTAGGCCTCGATCCCGACACCGAGCAGCGGCGGAGCCGCCACCCCGCCGGTCATCGACGCCGCGATCACCCACGCACCGGCGCGCTTGGCCTGCGGGAGCGCCTTGTTGAGCCAGGGCAGGCCCGTCGGGAACACCGGCGCGATGAACAAGCCAACACCGGCGTACGCCACCGGTGCCACTCCTTTAACCAGCGCCAGCAGCAGACACACCGTCATCCCGGCCGCGCACACCGCGAGGATGCGCTCGGGGGCGTACCGCAGGGTGATCGGCACGACCAGGAAGCGGCCGGCCGTCATCATCAGCCAGTAGACGGAGGTCGCCGACGCGGCCACCGTCGCGGTGTAGCCGACGGTCTCCAGATGCGTGGGCTCCCAGCCGCCGACACCCGCCTCGACGGCCACGTTGAGGATGTAGAGGACGAGGAAGCCGACGAGGACACGGGACAGGCCGAGACCCTTCCTCTCCGGCGATTCCGCTGGTGGATCGTCAGATACACGTGTACGTACGCCACTTGAGCCCGCGAACACCAGGACCGCGGCCAGCGCCGCGCACGCGCCGAACGCGTACGGGTAGTCGTCCGGACCGAGCCACGCCACGACCGCGGGGCCGAGCACCGCGCCGATGCCGAAGTGCGCGTTGAGCACGTTCAGCATGGCGGTGGAACGGTCGCCGAAGCCGACGGCGAAGAGTTGGTTGAGGCCGTAGTCGATCCCGCCGAAGCCGAGGCCGGCAAGGAACGCGGCGGTGAGCGCGAGGGGCCAGTTCGGGGCGAGCGCGAAGCCCGCGCCGCCCGCCGCCATCAGGGCGTAACTCCACGCCAGCAGCGCCCTGTTGCTGATCCGGGAGTGGATCGCGTTGAAGGCGAGGACGCCGGCGACCCCGCCGGTGAAGTGCAGACTCAGGCCGAGACCGGCGCCGGAGGGGGAGAGGCCGAACTCGTGGCGCAGGCCCGGGATCGCGGGACCGTAGAGGGCCTGGAGCATACCGATGAGGATGAAGCCGACGCAGGACGCGACCGCGGCCGACCGGGCGAAGAGCCGGTCGGCCGCGGACGATTTCATGACTGTGCCGGTCAACTGATCTCCGGGGTTTCCGAGAAGACGGTTTCCGAGAACTCGAAGGAGAACTCGGTGGGTCGGGCGTTCAGGAAGTACCGCGGCAACGGACCCGGACCGCAGGACTGCGAGCCGATGCCGTGCTGGCCGTGGTCGAGGTTCACCCACACCGTGTCTTCGGGAGTGAGCTCGGTGCGGTGAGTGGCCGCGTCCAGCTGTTCCGTGGTCCAGCGGCGGGCGGTGAACCAGAACTCCGGATCGCCGTCGATCCGCAGACCGCCGATCTCCGCCCAACGGACGTCGGCGCGGGCGCCGTTCTCCTGCGGGCGGACGTAGGGGGTCTGGAGGTCGTCGACCGTGGACTCCCAACGGCTGAGCAGCGAGGCCGACTTGGTGTCCGGGTAGCCCTCGCCGGGGCCGCCGCCGAACCACTTCACGCGGTCGGCGCCCGCGTCGATCCCGAACCGGATGCCCAGCCTCGGCAGCGGGAACGTCCAGTCGCCCTCGGGTGCCACGGACACCGTCAGGCGCAGCCGCGCACCGTCCGAGGTCCAGCGGTACACCGTGGCGAGACCCACCTCCCAGGCGGCGGGCGCCACCCGGGTGCGTACGGTCAGCGCGTCGTCGGTCAACTCCACGCCGTCCAGGCGGTGTCGCATGCGGTGCAGGCCGAACTTGCGCCAGAGCAGGCCGAAACGGATGTCGGTCTGCCAGGAGGCGCCGTCGTCGTTGTCGGTGGTCGCCCGCCATACGTCCAGGCGGAGACCGGTGACGTCCACCGCGCCGATCGTCCTCAGCTCACCGGTACGGGCGTCGAAGGCGGCCGGGCCGAGGGTGATCCGCCGATCGTCGAGCACGGGCCGGGCGGTGGCGGAGAGGGACGGCAACGGTCGTGCCGCGACCGGGAATTGGCCCCAGCCGATGACATGACCCGCGGGGGCCCAGGCGGTGTCGGCCGCCAGCGACGCCCGTACGGTCCACTGGGATTCCGCACCCTCGGATCCCACGGGCGGCGCGGGCAGCTTCACGTCGGCGGACTCGCCCGGCGCGAGCGACGGCACGGTCAGCGGGCCCGACTCGACGGTCTCGCCGTCCACTTGGTAGGACCACGCGAAGGCCAGGGCGGACAGATCGGCGAAGTCGTACCCGTTGGTGACCCGTACGGTGCCGTCCGCGCCGTCGCCCGTGATCCGGACCGGCTCGATCACCTTCTTGTACTCGATCAGGCCGGGGGAGGGCGTGCGGTCCGGGAAGACGAGGCCGTCGCAGACGAAGTTCCCGTCGTGCAGCTCCTCGCCGAAGTCGCCGCCGTACGCGAAGCCGTACCGCTCGTCCTTGATGCCGTGGTCGATCCACTCCCAGACGAAACCGCCCTGGAGCCGGTCGTACGACTCGAAGAGGTGCTGGTAGTCGGCGAGCCCGCCGGGGCCGTTGCCCATGGCGTGGGCGTACTCGCAGAGGATGAAGGGGAGTTGACGGCGTTTGTGGGTGCCGCCGTCCAGGTTCCGGCCCATCTCCTCGACCTCGGCGTGCGAGGCGTACATCCGTGAATACATGTCCGTGTCACGGCAGTTGATGTCGCCCTCGTAGTGCACGAGGCGTGACGGGTCGCGGCCGTGGATCCACTCGGCCATGGCGGTGAGGCCCCGGCCCGTGCCGGCCTCGTTGCCCAGGGACCAGATGACGACGGACGGGTGGTTCTTGTCCCGCTCGACCATGCGGGCCGCGCGGTCCAGCAGGGCCGGGGTCCAGCGGTCGTCGTCAACGGGGTTGTCGCGCCAGGCCTGTTCGGTGAAACCGTGGGTCTCCAGGTCGCACTCGTCGATGACCCACAGGCCGTACTCGTCGCACAGGTCCAGGAAGGCGGGATGGGGTGGGTAGTGGGAGGTGCGGACGGCGTTGATGTTGTGCCGCTTCATCAGCAGCACGTCCTCGCGCATGGTGTCCAGGTCGAGGGCGCGGCCCTTCTCCGGGTGCCACTCGTGACGGTTGACGCCCTTGAAGAGGATCGGCCGGCCGTTGACCTTGATGAGACCGTCGGAGAGTTCTACGGTCCGGAAGCCGATGCGCAGCGGGACGCGCTCGCCGTCCGTCGTCAGCAACCCCTCGTACAGGTACGGGAGTTCGGCCGTCCACGCCGTTGCGCGCACGGTGACCGATTCGCCGGTCGCGACATCGATGTCCAAGGCGGGCACGGTCACCCGGCCGTCGGCGTCGGAGTCGACGCGCAGAGTGCCCTCGCCGGTGGTGTGGTCGTAGGAGGAGTGCACGAAGAAGTCGAGGGCGCTGCCCGCCGGACGGTGCAGGAGGGTGACGTCACGGAAGATGCCGGGCAGCCACCACTGGTCCTGGTCCTCCAGGTACGAGCCCGCCGACCACTGGTGGACGCGGACGGCGAGTACGTTGCCGGAGGGCTTCAGCAGGTGCCCGACCGCGAACTCGTGCGGCAGGCGGGAGCCCCTGAACTCGCCGATGTCCGTGCCGTTCAGCCAGACCCGGGCGCAGGACTCCACCCCGTCGAAGCGCAGCACGGCCCCGCCGTCCGAGGGCCACTCGGACGGCAGGTCGAAGGTGCGGAGGTGGTCGCCGGTCGGGTTCTCGGTCGGGACGCGCGGCGGGTCGACCGGGAAGGGGTAGAGGTGGTTGGTGTAGACGGGGGATCCGAGGGAGCCGTTGCCCTGGAGGACCCAGTGGCCGGGGACCGTGACCTCGGCCCACTCCCCGGCGTCGTAGCCCTCCTCGGCGAACGCGTCGTCCTCGGCGTCGGCCGTCGCCGACACACGGAGACGCCAACTGCCGTTCAGTGACAGTGACGTCGCGTCCGAGGACGCGTACCAGGAGCGGGGCGGGAGGGCCCCGCTGCCCGGGGAGACGTCCTCGACGTAGTCGATGGCGGAGGCGGTGCGGAAGGACATCGGTCTCCAAAGGCTAGGTCTTGAGAGGCAGGTGTCAGCCCTTGATTCCGGTCTGCGCGATTCCCTGGACCAGCCAGCGCTGGAGGAAGAGGAACACGAAGACCAGGGGCAGGATGGAAACTGCGGTGGCCATGAAGATGAGATGGAAGTTGACGGTCTGGTTCGTCATGAACGACGACAGGGCGATCTGCACGGTCCAGGAGTTCGGGTCCTGGCCGATGACCAGCGGCCACAGGAAGGCGTTCCAGCCGCTGATGAACGTGATCGTGGCGATCGCCGCGAAGAAGTTCAGCGAGTTGGGTACGACGATCCGCCAGTACGCGCCCCAGTAGCCGAGCCCGTCCACGCGCGCCGCCTCCTCCAACTCCTTGGGGAACCCCAGGAAGTACTGCCGGAACAGGAAGCAGGTGAAACCACTGAAGAGGCCCGGGATGATGAGACCTCGGTAGGTGTCGACCCAGCCGAGGGACGAGACGAGCACGAAACTCGGCACGAAGGTGACGGCCGTCGGCACCATCAGGGTCGCCAGGACGACGTAGAACACCTTGTTGGAGTGCTTGTACGGGATGCGGGCCAGGCCGTAGCCGGCCAGCGAGCACACCAGCAGGGTGCCCACGGTCATCAGGACGGCGACGACCGTCGAGTTCCACAGGGAGCGGCCGAACTGGACGGTCTGGTCGTCGAAGAGTTCGGAGATGTTGCCCCACTGGAAGGAGGGGAGCAGCTTCCAGTTCTCGCCGGTGATCTCCTGGTCCGTGGAGAGGGCGTTGCGGAGGATCAGGTAGAAGGGGATCAGGAAGAGCAGGGCGGCGATGCTCACGGCGACGTACAGGCCGGTGTTGCCGAGGACGCTGCCGCGCTTCCTGCGCTTCTTGCCCAACTGTGGTGCGGCGGTGGTCACTTGGACTCCTCCCCCCTTCCGAAGCCCATGATCTTGCCCTGGGCGAGGGTGACGACGCAGATCAGCAGGGACAGGATGACCGCGCCCGCGCTGCCGGCGCCGTAGTCCTGGCTGGTGCCGAGGGCCGCCTTGTACAGCTCCATGAGCGGTGTCTGGGCCCAAGTCGCCTTGGTTCCGATGATGTTGAAGAACTCGTCGAACGCCTGGTACGCGGCGACGAGCAGCAGCAGGACCACTGCCGTGGAGGTGGCGCGGAGTTGGGGCAGCGTGATGTACCGGAAGGTCTGCCAGCCCCGCTTGGCGCCGTCGATCTCGGCGGCCTCGTACAGCTCCGCCGGGATGTTCTGGAGCGCCGCCAGGAACAGGATCATGTAGAAGCCGGACTGGATCCACAGCCGCAGGCTCACGATGACCACCCAGTACCAGGGCGGGCTGGGGTTGGCCAGATAGGCGATGTTGTCGACGCCGAACCAGCCGAGGACGGTGTTCAGCAGACCGAAGCGGACCCCGCTGAAGACGGACATCTTCCAGATCAGCGCGGCGGCGACGTACGACACGGCGGTCGGCAGGAAGAACACCGACCGGAAGAACGCCCGCATGAACCGCAGTTGGTTCACCAGCAGCGCCAGACCCAGGGACAGCGCCCAGGTGGTCGGCACGATGAACGCGGCGAACACGGTGAACGTCAGCAGGGACTGCGGGAAGTTGCTGTTGGTCAGGATCTGCTTGTAGTTGTCGAAGCCGATGAAATGGCTCGGCGTGACGGTGTAGCGGGCGTCGAAGAAGCTGAGCCAGATGCTCCATCCGATGGGGACGAAGACGAAGATCACCAGGCCGACGAGGAACGGGCCGGTGAAGAGCCAGAAGTTCAGGGTGGCGCTGGACCGCAGGCCCCGCCGCGGCCGGGCCTGGGAGGCCTTGGCCGGGGCGGGCTGTGCGACCCCGCGTGTGGTGGTGGTCGACATCTCGGGTTCCGTCCGCCGGCCTATCCGAACAGCTTCTTGAGTTCGACGCCGACCTTCTTGTCGCAGGCGTCGAGCGCGGCCTCCGGGTTGCCGTTCTTGCGGATCGAGTTCGCGATCACGTCGGCGAACGCGGTCTGCATGGTCTGGTCGTAGGCGATGTTGTCGAAGTGCCCGTAGTCGGTGAAGAGTTTGACACCCTCGGCCGGCAGACCCGACTTGAGCTTGGTGGCCTGCGCGGCGATCGAGGTGCGCGGCGGGATGTGGAAGCCGTAGGAAGTCGCCCAGTCCTCCTGGTACTTCTTCTGGTCGATCCACAGCCACTTGACGTACGCCTTGGCCGCCTCGACGTTGTTGCCCTTGGCGTTGACGAACATCGACCAACCGCCGTTGTACACCGACTGCTTGCCCTTGCTGCCGATGCTCGGGAAGGGGAAGATCCCCAGGTCGTCGCCGAGCGCCTGCTGCATGGCCGGCATGGACCACATGCCGCCCCACTGGATGGCGCACAGGCCCTGGTTGAGCGAGGACGGGTCCCAGAAGTCGGTCGGGGCGTCGAGCAGCACATGGCCGCTGGTGAACAGCTGGCGGAGCTTCTTGAGGCCCTCGACGACGCCGTCCGTGTGGTAGGCGATCTGGTTGTTCGCGTCGATCGTGTCGGCGCCGGCCGACCAGATGATCGGGTTCTGGATCGCGGTGAAGTCGTTGCCGAGGTAGGCGCCCTTGACCTTGCTGGTGGTCAACTTGGCGGCGGCCTCCAGCAGTTCGTCCAGCGTGGTCGGCACGTCGACCTTGGCCTTCTCCAGCATCGACTTGCGGTAGTAGAAGAACTGCGGGTCGTCGATCATCCGGATCCCGTAGATCTTCCCGTCCACCGTGTGCGACTTGATGTCGGCCGGGTTGAAGTCGTCCTTGACCGGATCGATGATGTCGCTCAGGTCGGCCACCTGACCGCTCTTCACCAGCTGCAACTGCGGGTGGAACTCGAAGACGTCCGGCGCCTGCTTGGTGAGCAGGGACGAGAAGAGCTTGGCCTCGAAGCTGTTGCCGGTGATCCAGTTCGTGGTCACGTCGGCCTTGGTGTACGCCTTCGCGTACTTCTTGATGGCCTGTTCCGTCCCGGCCTCGCCGTAGGCGTGGAAGAACTGGACGAGGTTCTTGCCCGAACCGGAGCCCCCGCCACGGCCGTTGTTGCCTCCGCAGGCGGCCAGGGTGCCGGCTGCGGCCATCCCCGCTGCCGCCCGGAATATCGATCGGCGGGACCAGTTGCTGTTGCTCATTGCCGACATGGTGACGTCCTTGTCTCTCGCGCGGCTGCGGCTCCACGGCTCCACGGCTGAGTGGTGGCCAGTGGCTCAAATCGAGGTGCGGAGCGGGACGTTAACCTTCGCCTAAGCCTTCGGCAAGGGGTTGGACGAAGTCTGTTCGAAGCGTTGCGCAGCGTTCGGAATACCGGACGTGACGAGGGTGCGGGCCGCCGCGGAGGCGGCCCGCACCGCGCACTCAGGTGGTCGTTACACCTTTGACCAGGCCTCGTTGGCCCCGCCGTTGCAGCTGTAGAGGATCACCTTGCTTCCGTCCGCGGTCGCCTGACCGCTCACGTCGAGGCACTTCCCCGACGCCTCACTGAGGATCTGTCCGTTGGCGTTCAGGAGCCATCGCTGGCCGGGATCACCCGTGAAGTCCGCGGTGGTCGTCAATCCCGAACTCCCCACCGTCAGATACCCGTTGGCCCCCTTCAGGCCGCCCTTCGCGTCGTACGACCACGTCTGTTCGGCCCCGCCCGCGCAGGTGCCGATCGCGGCCCCGGAGACGTCCGCCGTCAGGCACTTGCCGGACTGCCTGCCCTGGAGGGCACCGGTGAGAGCCGTCGAACTCCCGTGTCCCTTACCGCCCTTGTGGTCCTTCTGGTCGAAGACGTACGTCGTGATCGAGCGGGCGGCGAGGGTGGTGGACACCGTGGAGCCACTCACGTCCGGCTTCGCGACCTTCGCCCAGTTCTCCGTGGCCGACGTCCGTACGGCCCGCGTCGCGCGCACCGGTACCTTGCTGTTGAAGTGCAGGTTGAGCGAAGTGTCCGTGGTGTTCTGGTTGTTGACCACGACGACCCACTTGCCGTCCCGGTCGTAGGAGGTCACCTCGACACCGCTCGGCGCGCCCGTCACGTTGTGCGCGACGGAGCCCGGCCGCACGAACTTGCTGTACTGGCCCAGCGCGTAGTACCGCTTGGTGAAGTACAGGGTCTGGTTGCCGTTCGTCGCGTAGTCGGGGTCGTAGTAGACCAGCCCGTCGTTCCAGCCGACGTCGTTGCGCGCGGCCGGGTCCGTGCCGTAGCCGCTGGCGAGGGCCACCCACCACTGGAACGCCGAGTCGTGCGCGCTGGCGAAGTCCTTGTAGATGATCCGGGACATCAGCAGGGCGTTGTCGATGGTCGGGTCGTATTCCTGGTTCCAGCCCGTGCCGCCCTTGCCGAAGCAGCAGATCTCGGTGGCCCAGGAGGGCTTGCCGACCGTCTTCGCCGTCTCGTAGACGTTGCCCAACTGGCCGTCGTTCGGGTTGTTGTACGTGTGATGCGCCAGCTTGGACACGTACTGGGCGGTGTCCGGCTGCGAGATCCACGTCGGGACCTCGGTGGAGAAGCTCACCGTGCTGCTCGACTCGTCGGCGATGATGCTCGTCGTCTGCTTCCGGGCCCGCTGCTCGGCGCCCAACGCCCTGACGATGTCGTCGCGTTGGTCGACGGTGACCTGCATGCCCTCCTGGCCGCAGTCGCCGAAGGTGTTGTTCGGTTCGTTGAAGGGGCTGATGTAGTCGAACGTGGCGCCCTGCTTGGCGAAGTGGGCGGTGACGTCGGCGATGTACTTCGCGTAGGCGGTCTCGTTCTCCGGCTTCAACCGGCCGCCGCAGCTCTGCCCGTTGGTCGTCCACTGCGCGGGCGCGCTGTTGACGAAGCCGATCAGATCCTTCACGCCGTACTTCGCTGCGTAGTCGAGGAACGTCCGGCCGCCCTTGTCCCTGCTCCAGTCGTACGTCCCGTCGGCGTTCAGGAAGTCCTGGGCCGCGCGGGCCGGGGTGGTGACCGCCGTGCCACCGCCGCCGATGTTGTAGCGGTAGGAGGAGAGGTCCAACCCCTTTGAGGAGAACAGGAGTCGGGCGACCCGGGCCTGGACCTCGGGTGTGAAGTTCTGCAGGTCGTCGACCCACCAGGCGCCGGACGCGCCGATGTTGTCGATGCTCTGGGCCGCGTGGGGGGAGACCTCGGCCGGTGCGACGCCGTCGGCGTGCGCGGGCGGTGCGGACATCAGGGCCCCGGTGACAGCGAACGCGGCTGCCGCTGTCGCGAGGACCGATCTCCTGGGGTGGGGGTGAGTCACGTGCATCCCTTCCGTCGTCATGAAGGTGGTGCGGTACGGCTCCTTGCGTGGGTGGTGCGCTTGCCCGTCCCCGCCCTCTGGCCGACCGACTGAAGTGCCCCTTCGAGCGCGAACGTCGCCGCGCCGAGGCAGGCCGGATCGGTGGGGATGGGGGAGAGGACGATCTCGGTGGCGGCGAACGGCCGCCTGAGCGCGTGCCGTTGGACGGCCTCGCGCACTTCGTGGAGCAGGGGTTCGCCGAGCTTGCGGGCGACCCAGCTGCTGAGCACCACGACTTCGGGGTTGAGGACGTTGACCAGGTTGGCGATGCCCGCGCCGACGTAACGGGCCGTCTCCCGCACGACCTTGAGGGCCACGGGGTCGTTCGCGGCCACGCCCTGGGCCAGCGCGTCGATGGTCGCCGTCTGGTCCTCGGGGTGCAGCAGCGGGCTCTGCGGGCTCAACTCCCGTAGGTTCAGCATGATTCCGGGCGCGCCGACGTAGGCCTCCACACAGCCGTGGTTGCCGCAGCGGCACAGCCGGCCGTCCAGGACGAGCGTGGTGTGGCCCCACTCGCCGGCACTGTTGCTCACCCCCCGGTACAGCCCGCCGCCGAGCGCGAGCCCGGCGCCGACCCCGGTCCCGAGGGTGACCACCACCGCGTCCCCGTGCCCGCGCGCCGCCCCGAACCACATCTCGGCGACCGCGCAGGCGCGCAGCGGATTGTCCAGGTAGAGGGGGTAGGCGATGACCTCGGACAGCAGGTCCAGCAACGGCACGTCGTGCCAGTCCCAGTTGGGCGCGTACTCCGAGACGCCGGTCTTGCGGTCCACCTGGCCCGGCACGCTCACCCCGACGCCGAGCACACGGGCCGCCTCGACGCCGGCCTGCGCGACCACCGAGCCGACGGCGGCGGCGACATGGCCGACCACCTGACGCGGGCGGCTCTCACCGGGCCGCATGTCCTCGTCGGCGCGCGCCAGGACGTTCAACGCCAGGTCGAACAGCTCGACATGGACGTACGTCTCCGCGATGTCGACGCCGATCAGCGCGCCCCCCGACGCGTTGACGGCCACGAGGCCCCGAGGACGGCCCCCGGCCGAGTCCTCGAAACCGACCTCGGTGATCATACGGAGGTCGAGCAGTTCACCGACGAGCGTCGCGACCGTGGCCAGGCTCAGCCCGGTGGCGGCGGCCAACTCCTGCCGGGACGTGGGCGATTCGGCGATGATCTGGCGCAACACCTCGTAGCGGTTCGCGGTACGGATGTCGCGTGATGTGCGCTTCACCGAGGTGCCCCCACCCTGTTGCCGTCATGCCGAGGCACGACGGCACCGGCGCGCGGCAAGGCTATGGGCTGCGGGCGACGTTCGACAAGGGGTTAGGAAAGGGGCTGTACAAAGTCGCCGCCGGTCACTCCCCGAGGACGTCCCGGACGAAGGCGTTGGCGAATTTACCCTCCGGGTCGAGGCCCCGCGCCAGCGCCCCGAAGTCGCCGAGCCGAGGATAGCGTCCGCGTACGACCTCCGCCGCAACCGTGAACACCTTGCCCCAGTGCGGCCGTGCGTCGAAGGGGTCCAGCGCCTCCTCCAGCCGCCGCACCACGGGCAGCACCGCGGCCGTGTCCTCGATCCAGGTGAAGTGCAGCGCGACCGTGTCCCGCCCGTACGAGGGGCTCAGCCACTGCGCGTCGGCGGCGACCGTCCGCACCTCGCAGACCTGCAGGACACCGGCGACCGTCTCCCGGACGCCGTCGACCGCGTACAGCGCGTCGAGTGCGGCCGACCGCGGCAGCAGATACTCCGACTGCAGCTCCGCCCCGCTGCTCGGGGTGAACTCCGCCCGGAAGTGCGGGAGCCGCTCGTGCCACGGCCCCGGTACCCCGAACTGCTCGGTGGTGTTGACCGCGGGCATCCCCGGCACCGGGTGCATCGCCTCGGTCGCGGGCGCGGCCCACGGGAAGTCGACCGGCGGCTGGTCGGTGCGCCGCTTCAGCCACACCTGCCGGAAGCCCGGCTCCCGCCAGTCGGTGAACAGACTCACGCTGTACGCCGATGCCGCGACCGTCTCGAAGTCCAGCCCGGTGAGCGGGAGTTCGGTGAAGACGTACTGCTCGACCTCGAAGGCCGGTTCCAGGTCGAGGGTGAGCGAGGTGACGACGCCGAGCGCGCCGAGGGAGGTCACCGCGCCGTCGAAGCGGTCGTCGCCGCGTGCGATCGTCACCGTGGAGCCGTCCGCCGTGACGATCTCGACCTCGCGTACGGCCGCGGCGAGCGAGCCGTTGCCGACGCCCGAGCCGTGGGTGCCGGTCGCCACCGAACCGGCCACCGAGATGTGCGGCAGGGACGCCATGTTGGGCAGCGCGAGCCCGTGCCCGTTCACCCGGCGGGCCAGCTCCGCGTACCGGACGCCGCCGGACACCCGTACCGTACGGGCCGTCGTGTCCACGTCGAACTCCGGTGGCAGCGCGGCGATCGTCAGCAGGGTGCCGTCGGGCCCCGGTTCGGCGATCTCGTTGAAGGAGTGGCCGCTGCCCAGCACCCGTACCCGCGCGCTCTCGGCCACGAGGGTCCTGAGCGCGTCGAGTGTGCGCGGGCGGTGGAGTTCCTTCGCCGCGTAGGTGATGTTGCCGGCCCAGTTGGTGACCGTCTCCGTCATCCCTGCCGTCCCTCCGGGTGCGTGCGTTTCCCCCGACCCTCTCACCTGCGGATGACGAGTACGGATTTCGTCGACGCGGGGTGATGGGAATGATGTGATGGGTCAATCTGTAGCCTATTTCCTGCGATATCGGTAGCGTCTACGGTCATGACCGACCGCCTCCCCGTCACCGACCTCACCCGCCACCGCCGGCTCCGCGAACAGGGCAGCCTCGACCGCGCGGACCTGGACGCGATCCTCGACGCCGGTTTCGTCTGCCACCTCGGGGTCGTGATCGAGGGCCGGCCGGTAGTCGTCCCCACGGTGTACGGACGGGACGGACGCCGGCTGTATCTCCACGGGTCCGTCGCCGGCCGCAGCCTCGCGGGCGGCACCCCCGTGTGCGTCACCGTCACGCACGTCGACGGTCTTGTCCTGGCCCGGTCGGTCTTCGAGCACGGGGTCAACTACCGCAGCGCGATGATCCACGGGGTCCCCCGCAAGGTCACCGACCCGGAGGAGAAACTCGCCGGCCTGCGCCGCCTCACGGAACACGCGACGCCGGGCCAGTGGTCGTACGCCCGTCTCCCGAACCGCAGGGAACTCGCCGCGACCACCCTGCTCGCGCTCTCCCTCGACGAGGCCTCCGTCAAGATCCGCACCGGCCCACCCGACGACGGGGACGGACCCGACGCGGAGCTGGGCCTCTGGGCGGGAACACTGCCACTGACCTCGACATGGGGCACACCCGTACCGGACCCGGCGCTGCCACCGGGCATCCCGGTACCGGAGTACATCGCGCGCCGCGAGGGGGCGGGGCAGGGGTGACCCGGCAATGATGTCAGCCCGGCCCGGTGGCGCTCCCGGGCCGGTTCGGGGCGGTGACGCCAGGGGCGTACTGCCTGACCGGCCTGACCCGCCCCGACCTGGCCGACCCGCGCCACACCCCGCCCCCGCTCCCACCCCCGACCGCCGGAGGCATACCGTGAGGAGTCGTACGTCTGAGCAGGGCGTCCGAGCCGGGAGGAGATACGGGATGGGCAGCCGCACCGCGCTGGTCGAGGATCTGATGGAGCGCTTTCCGCATGTGCCGCGGGAGGCCGTCTTCAAGGAGGACCTGTTGCGCGGGGGTGTCGCCTTCGACCCGTCCGCGCTGAGTGACAACGAGGGCGGCGAGGTGAAGCCGAAGTCGTACTTCATCTTCTCCTTCGACCACGGCACCCTGCCCGAGCTGGGCGAGGCGGCGCTGAGGCGTCCGCCCGAGGAGATCATCCTCACCGGTGGGCCGTACGACCTGCGGCGGACCGTGGTCTCCGTGCGGGTGAACCCGGCGTCGCCGTACCGCGTGGCCTCCGACGACGACGGTGTGCTCGGGCTGTACCTCGACGGGAAGCGGATCGCGGACGTCGGTGTGCCGCCCATGCCGGAGTACTACAAGCACAAGCTCGCCAGCGGGAAGTCCGTCATGGAGGTGGCCCCGACCATCCAGTGGGGCTACCTGATCTACCTGACCGTCTTCCGGGTCTGCCAGTACTTCGGCGCCAAGGAGGAGTGCCAGTACTGCGACATCAACCACAACTGGCGCCAGCACAAGGCGGCCGGGCGGCCGTACACGGGAGTCAAGGACGTCGAGGAGGTCCTCGAAGCCCTGGAGATCATCGACCGCTACGACACCGCGAAGGTCTCCACCGCCTACACCCTCACCGGTGGCGCCATCACCAAGACCGTCGCCGGGCGCGACGAGGCCGACTTCTACGGGCACTACGCCAAGGCCATCGAGGAGCGCTTCCCGGGTCGTTGGATCGGCAAGGTCGTCGCCCAGGCGCTGCCGAAGGACGACGTGCAGCGGTTCAAGGACTACGGCGTGCAGATCTACCACCCCAACTACGAGGTGTGGGACGAGTATCTGTTCAAGCTGCACTGCCCGGGCAAGGAGCGCTACGTCGGCCGCGCCGAGTGGCACAGGCGCATCCTCGACTCCGCGGAGATCTTCGGCGCGCGCAACGTGATCCCCAACTTCGTGGCCGGCGTGGAGATGGCGGAGCCGTTCGGCTTCACGACCGTCGACGAGGCGATCGCGTCGACGACCGAGGGCCTGCGCTTCTTCATGTCGCACGGCATCACGCCCCGCTTCACGACCTGGTGCCCGGAGCCCACCACCCCGCTGGGCAAGGCCAATCCGCAGGGCGCCCCGCTGGAGTACCACATCCGGCTCCTTGAGGCCTACCGCGCGACGATGGAGGACTTCGGGCTCAAGTCCCCGCCCGGATACGGCGAACCGGGTCCCGGCCGCGCGGTGTTCTCCGTCAGCTCCTTCATGGACAGCCTCCCCGCCGAGGAGCCCGCGCCTTTGTAAGGTAAAGGTAACGGTGTGGCCAACTCCTGCGTCGGGTGAGTCAGGAGAGGCTCGGACACGTACAACTGCACAGAGGGCGACCGACGGTGACCGCAATTGAATACGCGGCTTGTCAGTTGTGTGGGATGCGTGAAAGGCTCTGGCCCTGTCACGAGGCAACCCCCCTCCAACTTGCCTATTGTCAGAGCTAGTTGGCCGTCATTCGTGGATGCTGGAGACCCATGCCCGACCTGCCGACTCCTCAGGACGCCGCTGAGGCAGCGCTGTTCACCGAGTGCTGGGACGCCGTGCTGTCCTACGCCGACCTGTGCACCTCCGGAACCGCCTCGGCCACCGAGCTGGCCGGTGAGGCGTTCGCACTCGGCATCCAGGAGGCCCGTTCCGCCGGGTCCGGGCCGATGCGCGGTCCGGCCCGTCGCGTCCTGCCGGTGATACCGCTGCTGCTGACCGCCGTGCGGACCACGGCGGCGGCCTGGGAGGCCGACGGGCGCGGACACCGGCTCGACCCGGACCTGCGGCTGTGGCTCAACTCGGACAAGGCGGCCCGCTACACCGGCATGCCGTTGCAGCGCCCGATCGCCCTGCGCGGTCTGCGCGACCTCCAGGAGGCGGACGCGGCGCTGCTGTGGCTGGCCGAGGTGGAGGCGCTGCCGCTGACCGTCGTGGCCCGCCGGCTCGGCCTCGACCCGGCGCTGGTCTCCGGTGAACTCGCCCAGGTGCGGGCCCTGTTCAGGGACCGCTGCCACCGCAGCCACCTCGACACACCGATGGCCGCGGAGTGCCGCAGCTACGCCCGGCTGCTGGACGCGGTGACCCGTTCACCGTCCGCCGACACGCCCGAGGACCTCTCGCGGCACCTCGCCACCTGTGTGCAGTGCGCGGAGGCCGCCGCCTGTCTGCGGCTGGCGGGCGGCGGACTGCCGTCGGCCCTCGCGGGCGGGGTGATCGGCTGGGGCGGGCTCGCCTATCTGGAGCGCCGCCGCCGGGCCGCCGAGGTACGGCTGGGCGCGGGGCGTCCCGCCGCCGAGATCGAGGCCGGCGAGCCGAGGGAGGGCGCGAGCAAGGCACGCCTCGTCCGGAACGGCTTACTGGCCGCGGCCGTCCTGCTTTCCCTGGTGGCGCTCGGCGTCTCGATGATGCCGATGGGCGGCTCCGGCCACGACAACGCGGCCAGCGACGAAGCCGACCGTCAGCCGGTGGCCGACCCCGCCCCCACCGTGTCGTCCATCGGCACGCACCCCTCGAACACGGCCTCCTCGACCGGTCGGCCCGCCGCGAGCCACTCGGTGACCGCCTCCCCCGGCGACAAGAACCCCGACACGGAACCCCAGGGCACCGCCTCCGCCACCGCGGGCAACTCCCCGGACCCGTCGGCGAGTTCGTCTCCGAACGCGCCGACGACCTGCGACGTCACCTACGACCTGGTCAACCAGTGGAACGGCGGCTTCCAGGCCGCCGTCACCGTCACCACCACCAAGGCCCTCGGTTCCTGGCGTGTCGCCTGGTCCTACCACGACGGCCAGCAGGTCACCCAGATGTGGGACGCGAGCGTCGCCCAGGACGGCTCCCGCGTCACCGCCACCGCCGCCGACTACAACAAGAACGTCGCCGCGAACGGCAGCTTCACCTTCGGCTTCCTCGGGACGTGGAACAACAGCAAGAACTCGGCGCCGTACGGGTTCACGCTCAACGGGAGCGCCTGCAGCGAGTAGTCACGGACGGGTTCCTCGCCGGGCGTCGGCGGTTCCCCTCCCCTTCTCCCGCACGACGAGTGCACACCGTCACCGCTGACGCCGCGGTGACGCCCCCGTAACGGCCCCCCTGCCAACGTAGCCATCGCCGGACGGACCCGAATGGTCCGCCGGGATCGGACTACCAGCGGGGGAGACATGTCGGCATTCAGGGACCGGGCGCTGCTCGCGCTGAGCGACCCCGTCGCGCTGGGGGCGTTGCTGTCGCCCGCCGACGCTGCGGGCGAGCGGCGGGTCCGTACGATGCTGGGCTCGGTCTACGACCTGTCGGCCGTCCGGCTCGACACCGTCGCCGACGCGCGGGTGCGGGAGATCGCCCTGCAACGGCCGCTGTTCCCGACCGGTCGCCGGGACGGCGCGTGGTCGCAGCTCGTACCGGCCTACACCCGCACGGAACTGACCCTGAACGTGCCCGAGCCGACCCGGCCGGTCTGGGTCGATCTGCTCGCCGCCGTCGACGTCACGACGGTGGCCGAGGTCGACCCGGCCGGGGCCGAATCGGTGGTGACCCGGGCGTTCGACGACTTCGCCACCTTCGACGAGTTCCGGGCGAGGTTCACGTTCTTCGATCTCGACGCCTTCCTCGCCGAGCACGGGATCAGCACGGTCGAGGAGCTGAAGGACGCCTTCGACTACGTGGTCGCGGAGATACGGCTGCGCACACCACCGCCGTTCGACCCGGCCGACCCGGCGAACACGCACACCCTGCCCGTCACGCTGGCGGCCGTGGTCGTCGACCCGTTCGACCTCGCCGAGGGGCTGCGCGCCACCCGGCTCGTACGGGAGGCGGCGCGGCCCCTGGTCGGCCGGTCCCCCACCGGGATCCCGGCCGAGGTCGCCGAGGCGTACGCGACGGCCGTCGTCCTCGCCGCCGACGGCCTGCCCGACGGGCTCGCCGCCGCGGACGTCGAACGGCTCTACGCCGGCGAAGGCGTCGTCGCCCTCTTCCTGCCGGCCCCGTGAGGGAGCCGCGGCGCGTCCGCGGGCCCCGCTCGCACACCCCTGCCACCGACCCGGCCTGACCGGCCCCGCCCTGAAGGAGAACCCTGATGCCCGTTCGGTATATCCGGGTTGACCCGACCGTCAACCTGTTCGCCCCGGCCGTCCGCGCGTTCGGCACGATCGCGATCGTGGGCCGGGTGACCGCCCCGACCGCGACGGTCGAGACGCCCACCAAGAAGTCGGCCGCCGCCGCGGTCGCCGTAGCGCCGAAGCCGGTGGCGTTCACCAGCCCGGACAAGGCGCGGGAGACCTTTCCGGGAGACCTCGGCGACGCGCTCAACCTGGTGTTCGAGCAGACCCCGGGACCGACCCTCGTCCACGGCGTCCCCGTCGACGCCACCACGCCGGACTGGAAGGGCGCGCTCGCGGCCGTCGCCGCCCTGAACGTCCAGCTCGTCGTGCTGGCCAACACGCCGGTCGACGCCACCTCGACGACCCCCGACGGACCGATAGGCCTGCTCTCCGCGCACGTCACCTCGGTGTCGAACACGGGTGCCGACGGGATGGAACGGATGGGCGTCGCGATGCTCCCCAAGGGCAGCGCCGACCCGACGGTGATCCTGCCCAACGAACGCATGGTCTACATCGCGCACAACAGCGCACAGGACGCGGCGGTGGCCGTGGCCGGCACCATCGCCGGCTACGAGCCCTGGGTGTCGCTGCTGCTCAAGCCGGTGAACATCGTCAGCCCGCCGTTCGGCCCCGTCGACATCGACACGTTGAACGGACCGCCGGAGGTCTCCGGATCGGGACCGACGGGAGCCGGTGTCAACTGGCTGACCACGCCGGCCCTCATCCCCGGCAACGGCGTCCACCTGGGCGAGGGCTACGCCGGCGACCCCGGCAGCCCCAAGAAGTACATCGACGTCTGCCGTTTCGTCGACCACCTGTCCTTCCTGCTCAAGGCACAGCTCATCGGCTCGATCGGGAACGTGCGGATCAGCCGGTCCGGGCTGCGCGCGCTGATCGCCCAGATGGAGGCGGTCCTCAGTCCCTTCGTCGACGCCGGAGTGCTCAACGGCTTCCAGCTCGTCGTCCCCGTCCTCACGCTCCTCGACAAGGACCCGGCCACGCTCACCCCCGACGAGGCGAACCGGATCCACACCGCCGAGGTGCAGCGCCTCGTACAGGTGCTGGCCGCCGTCGAGTACGCGGGCGCCGTGCACCGGATCTCCATCGACCTGAAGTTCGACTAGGCACGACCCACCAGCCAAGCCCGAGTAGGAAGGCACCCCTGATGGCCGACTGGAACACCCGCCTCGAAGTGAAACTCGGGGACTCCACGATCACCCCCATCTCGACGTTCACCCCGACCTTCAACGCCCCGCACACCGTGCTGCACAGCATCGAGGCCGACAACGTCGGGTTCGTCCGCCAGCCCGCGACGTTCACGTTCACGATGGGCGTGCCGGCGGTCGCGACCGCGGTCGCCGATCTGACCCAACTGGCCACGGAGGGAACGGAGTTCCAGATCGTCGTGGCCGAGAAGAAGGGCACGGACTGGGCGTTCAACTCGATGAAGTTCGCCCGTTGCGTCGTCACCTCGGCGAACCCCAGCAACGTGGTGATCGACGGCGTCCCGCAGGCGAGCTTCACCTGCCTCGCGCTGTCCGTCGGGGTCGAGGCGTAACCCGTGGACGGCGCTCGGGTGGAACGCACCGGGATCGCGCTGGTGCACGAGGGCGAGTACATCGTCCCGAAGGCCGGCAGCGAGGCGGTGATCTCGCCGGAGGGCGATTCCGGGGTGATCCATTACTACTTCCCGGTCCAGGTGGAGGTCGTGGGGACCCTGCCGGACACCGAGGTGCAGCGGGTGGCCGGTTACGTCTTCGACCAGCTCGACCGTGAACTGGCCACCCGGATCTGACAGTGGTGACCACCCGGACCCGACGCATGTGAAGGGGGAGGAACGCGATGGCTGGTGCGGTGAACCTGCCGGTGCTGGTGGGCCCTGTGCAGCTGCTGTATGTGCAGAGCATGACCGTCAACGAGGGCTACCGCATCGAGCGGATCATGGGCAGCCGGTTCTCCCAGGCCACCCAGCCCACGAACAGGACGATCGCCATCGAGGCCGTTCTGCTCGGCCCGCAGCGGCAGGAGCAGAAGAAGGCCCTGGAGGCGCTCGCGCTGACCTCGCGGCTGCTCGTCGCGGCGATGGCCCGAGGCGGGTCGGCGGCCGGCGTCCCGGTGGTGTCGGGCCTGACCATCAGCCTGAACATGCAGGTCACCGATCTGCGCTTCACCCAGAGCGTGGCCAAGCGGGACGCGCTGGACGTGTCGATCACGCTCCAGCAGATCCCGCCCGCCCTCACCGGCGCGGTGCTCGGCGAGATCGGCGACCTCGTCCTCGCCGTCGGCACCGCGGCCGTGCCCACGGGGCCGGCGGCGAGTCCCATCGCCCGGGTCCCGGGCGCCCTGTTGTGAGTCCGCGACGTGCTCAGTCCACGACGAACCCCGTCATGACCAAGGAGGCAGGATATGGCGGTCCCGAACTATCTCGCCCTGCCCATCGACCCGGCCGAGGGGTTCCCGCAGGCGTTCCGGCTCTCCCTGGCCGGCCGCTCGTACCAGTTCCGGCTCTACGCCAATGTGGCGGAGGAAATCCTCGACGGCGCGGCGGGCGACCTGCTCGACCTGCCGGCCAAGGGCGCGTTCCTCGTGCTGTCGGTCGACCGCGAGGAGCCGGCCGGCCCGACCACGATCCTGCGGCGCAAGCTGGCGCCCGGGGTGGAGTACCACGCGGCCGAACTGGCCCTGACGTTCCCCACGATGCTGCTGGACCCGCGCAATCTCAACGGTGCCGGCGCGTTCGGCTCCCGGGTCGTGGGAGGGGTGGCCCTGCGATGAACGGAACCGCGCACTCCCGCCGGGAGGTGACGTCATGAGTTTCGTCATCCGGTACCAGGTCGAGATCTCCGCGCCCGAGGACCCGAGCAGACTCGGACTGCCGGTGGTCGTGTCCAACGACGTGCTGACCGGTTCCTTCGTGCTCGACGCGGACATCACCGTCACCATGACGGAGGGCGCCGCCGCCGACACGTTCGAGGTCACGCTGATCAACCTGCCGACCGACGTGACCGACCTGATCCGGGCGGTCCAGGCGCGGACGCCGGTCGACGTCGCGATCCGGCTCGGCTACTTCGACGACCCGTCCACCCGGTCGGGCGACGGCGGCCTCGTGCTGAAGGGACGGGTCACCAGGGTCTGCGGCAACGTCGGCCAGGACGGTTACGCGCGTACGGTGCTGCACGGCCAGGAGAAGGCCGGCTACCTGCTGCGCAACACGTCGGCCGCCGCCGGCAGCCCCGCCTCGACGACCGCGGAACAGCTCGCCCGCGAACTGGCCGGGAAACTGGACGTGCCGGTGGCGGCGGGATCGACGCTGCCGGGAGACCTGAGCGGCTTCACGGTACGCAGCCGGTCCACGCTGGACGCGCTGCGCGCCCTGGCCGAGCGGGGCGACGCGCCCCTGGTGGTCCGCGACGGCACGGTCTACTTCGGTGCCTCGGTCGGCGCGGCGGACGACAGGGCACCGGTGGCGCTCGACCCCGACACCAACATCGTGTGGCTGGACAGTTCCTACGGGGAGGACACCGCGGGGGAGTTGTCGCCGCCGGTGCGGACCACCGTGAACCTGGCCGTGCTCGGACATCCGGGCCTGCGCGTCGGCCAGGTCGCGAGGATCAGCGGACTGTCCGGGGTGCCCGACGGCACACTGCGGCTGTCGCGGGTGGTGCACCGGTTCACCACCGCCGGCGGATACACCACCGAACTCGGCCTGATCGCGGCCGGCGCCGGCGAACGGGCCCAGGTCACCACCGGCGTACAGGTGGTGGCGGACCGCTGGCAGGGCATGGTGGACCGGGCCCACGACAACCGCCCGGCGATCGACGTCGGCGAGGTCACCGAGTACACCGCCGGCGCCGGCAAGCACCTGGCGTCCCTGCACTACGCCCAGGTCCCCGACCCCGGCGTGGTCGCGCCCAGCGTGGCCAGCCCCGTCGACACCGGCGCGAGCATGCACGAGAAGCCGATCGCCTCGGTGTTCGCCTTCGACCGCACGGGCCTGGTCGTGCCGGTGTACCCCGGCATGCGCGCCCTGCTCGCCCACAACCGGGGCACCGTCAACGACGCCGTACTGGCCGGGTTCCTCTGGCCGGACAACCCGGCCACCCGGCGCCCCGCCAACGAACCCGGTGACTACTGGCTCGCGTTGCCCACCGCACTCGGCGACGACGGCCGGCCCACCGGCCCCGGCGCCAACGACCTCACCGACGCGGGCGGGCGCCGGGTCGTCCAGACGACGGGCCTGCACATCGTGGTCGGCAAGGACGCGCTGCCCGAGGTGGGCACCCGGCCCAAACCGCCCGCCGACGACACCATCACCATCGAGCACCACAGCGGTACGACCATCACCGTCGACGCCGACGGCGCGGTCACCATCAGCACCGAGAACCACCCGATCAGGCTGACCAACGGCACGGTCAGCCTGAACCTCGACGGTGCCGCCGTGGCGGTGTCGTGATGCCCGCCGTCCTCACCGCCGCCGCCACGCTCCAATGCCCGCACGGCGCACCGCTGTTGATCGTGCCCGGCGGACACCTGCTCACCGTGGACGGCGAGCCCGTCCTCACCCGCGCCGACCTGCTCACCGCGACCGTCCCGGCCTGCCCGAACAAACCGCCCTGCGGCGCGGTCGCCTCCGTCGACACCGGGCTCGCCACGACGCTGAAGGCCGGGGACGAACCGGTGGCACTGGAGACCGCACAGGGATCGACCCTGACGGCGTCGCCCTGGTCGGTCGTCTCGGCCGGCCAGACGAAATTGGAGGCAACATGACATCGCCGACCTCCCCGGACCCGTTCGGGCACGGCCTGCGCGTGGACGACGGGGACCTCGTACTCGACGGCGGGGACCTGGCCGGGGTGAGCGGCATCGCCAACCTCACCCAGGCCCTGACCCTGCGGGTCCTGACCCCCTTCGGCTCCGACCGCTTCAACACGGGCTACGGCCTCGACGTCACCCAGGCGTTCACCGAGCCGAACGGCACCCGCGTCGTCAAGCAGCTCCTGAAGCTGAACCTCGTCGGCACGCTGGGCACCGACCCGCGGGTCAGCGAGGTCAGGCAGGTCACCTTCGACGACGATCCCGAACGGCTGGCCGCAGGTCCCGGCGCCGTGGACCGGGCGCGCGCCGCGCAGGTCCGCCGCGCGTGGACGGTCGAGGCCGACCTGGAGACGGTGGCCGACGTTCCGGTCACGCTGCGCGTGAACGTGGAGGTATGACGACCGTGACCGATTACGGGGTGACTGCCGACGGGTTCGTGCTCAAGCCCGTCGACGTGATACTCAGCGAGTCCTTCGACCGGGCCAGGGCGGCGTTCCCCGGAGCGGACCTGACCAGTACCAGCGCGCTGCGCAAGATCCTGGAGACGGCCGCCGCCGAGGACGGCGAACTGTGGAAACGGCTGGAGGACCTGTACTACGGCAACTTCGTGTCCACGGCGACCGGCACCGGCCTCGACCTCCTCGGCGACGACACCGGCCTGGAACGCGCGACCCTGGCGAGCACCGGCACGGTGGGTGTCACGCTCGACCACGGGGTGGAGGGCCGGAGTTACGTCCTTCCCCAAGGGGCCGTCCTGGTGACCGAGGAGCCCGTCCGGGCGTTCGGCACAGTGGCACCGGTCGTGCTCGACCGGCACACCCCCACCGCCGACGTCGGTGTGGTGGCGTTCGAGCCGGGTCCCGACGGTGACGTCGACGCCGGCACGATCACCGGCATCGACCCGACGTACCGCTCCATCTACCTGGCCGACTTCGGGCCCGCCGACTTCACGGTGACCAACCCGGCCGCGACGACCGGCGGCACCGAGGACGAACCGGACCGGGCCTACCGCGGCCGGCTCCTCGGGATCGCCCGCAACCTCTGGACCGTCGAAGCCGTGGCGCAGGCGGCCCTCGGGGTCGGCGGCGTCCTCGACGTCGTCCTCTCCGACCCGCTCGGCGGAGTCGACGTCTCGCAGAGCTACTTCGACCTCTTCCACTTCGACCAGCGGGCCTTCAGCAGCGAACGCCGCGTCGGGCAGCCGTACTTCTTCACCGTCGTGGTCGCGCACGACTTCCGCTGGCCCTGGCACACCACCGGGCCCGTGCCCGGCGTCTTCGAGCGGGTGAGCGCGGCGGTCGACACGGTACGGCCGATCGGCATCCACGCGAACATCGTCGAGGCCGACCACATCGAGGTCGGCGTCCGCGCGACCCTCGTGATCGCGCCAGGCTCGGACGGCGTCGCCCTGCTCTCCTCGGTGCGCCGCCGCCTGGCGACCGACATCGCGGCACTGCGCCTGGGCGGCGACGTCCTGTACGCGCAGGTGGTCAGCGCCTTCGTCGAACAGCCGGGCGTGCTCGACGTGCAGGGGCTGCACCTGCGCAGGGCACCGGCCGCGTTCGGCCGGATCACCTTCGGCGACGTGCCGTTCCAACGGGTGCTCGCGGAGGGCGCGGTGGGCGAGAACCTGGTCATGGGCCCGACCGAACTGGCGACCTTCGTCGTCGACGGCGACGCCTTCGACGTGACGGTGGTGACCGGATGACCACCGAGGCCGTCACCCCGGCACCCGTGCTCGCCGTCACCACGATGGCGCGCCGGCTGACCACACCGTTCGCCCGGGGCGCGGACACCCTCGCCCTGCGCCTGCGGCTCTCCACCAGCTCGCAGGCGGCGGTGGAGAGTTACGACTTCGCGGACCACGAGGCCCGCTTCGGCGTACCGCCCGAGCCGCGCTACGTCCTCGCCACGACCCGGGACATCGACGTCGACACCACCGTGACGATCACGTACCAGGAGCCGGGCGCACGGAGCGTGGACCGTCAACTGACCGTGCCCGCAGGGACGGTGACCGGCACCTCGTTCCTGCTGGAGCAGCCCAGCACCCCGACCGCGCGGCTGCTCCTGCTCACCGTGGTGCCGACGCCGTTCGACAACCGCCCCCAGGACTGCTGGACGCTGACCGCACTGCTCGGCACCACCGCAAAACTGCTCTGGGTGACCGGCGCCGAACGCGACCAACTGCGCCGCCACGCGGCCACGACCCTCGCCCAACGGCACCTGCCGTCCGCCCTGGGCCTGAGCCTCGACCTGATCGGCGCCGACCTCGGCGTACCCCGCTTCCCGGCGCTGCCCTACGGCTTCGACACCGACACCGTGGCGCTGTACCACCTCGACGACGACGCCGGGGCCACCCCGCCGGTGGCCGACACGACCGCCGTGTACCCGGGCCGGACCGCGCATCACGGGGTGCTCCAGGGCCCGGTGCAACTCGGCCTCCCCGGGAGGTACGGCCGCGCGATGGGCTTCCGGTCGGCCGACGCGGCGGTCGTCGTCGCCACCGACGCCACGTTCGACATCGGCGAGCGGGACGACGCGACCTTCGAGTGCTTCGTCCGCCCGGACCCGGCTCCCGCCCCCGACGGCCCGGTGCTCAGCCGGCGTACGGACCCCGAAGAGCCCGGCCCCGGCTGGGAGTTCGCGATCGGCGACTTCGGACGGGGCCTGGCCCGCGACGTGCGGTTCACGATCGGGGACGGCGACCCGGACCACGACGTGACCCTGTTCGCGGACACCACCCTGCCGACCGACGCGTTCACGCACGTGGCGGCGGTGCTCGACCGCACCAGCGGCAAGGTGGGGCTGTACCTCGACGGACGCCTGCGCGACTCGCGGTTCCTGTACCCGCTCGGCGCGGTGACCGGCCCGGCCCCGCTGCGCATCGGCGCGGCCGGCGGCGGCTTCCGCGGAGTCGTCGACGAGGTACGGATCAGCTCGGCGGCGCGCACCGGCTTCGCACCCGCGCTCGGCGAGGACGACGACCACTACCGCCGCCGCCTCGAACTGTTCCGCCGCTGGACCCTGCCGACCCCGGCGAATCTCACCGCCCTCCTCAACCGGCTCGCCGGACCGATCGGCGGCCGTCCCGACGCGCTGGTGGTCGACGACACGAACGCCACCCTGGTCCGCGGCACCCGGCTCGCGCACATCCGCCCGCACGCCCTGCTGCCCGGCGAGAGCATCGACGCGACCGGACGCCGCCGCACGACCGAGGCGAGCGCGGTGGGCACCGCCGCCCAGGAGGACACGTTCGACCCGGCCTACCTCCTCCGCTACGACCACGCCGGAGTGGACTTCACCCCGGCGCCGGCCCCGGCCGACCCGCACCTGGTCCAGGTCGGGGTGGCCGAGTGTCTCGACCGGCTGGTCACCCTGGCCGGCACCGAGACCGCACCGCCCGGCCGCCTCCTGGTCGCCGCCGCCTACGACCCCCAGGCGGGCGACCTGCGGGCAACGGGCCGGGCGGTGCTCCTCGGCCACAGCTCGGTACCCCCGGGCCGCCTCGCGGCACTGGCCCACCGGGCGGGCTTCGACTACGTCGCGTACCGGGCCGGTACGGGGGAGGTCTACGCGGCGATCGCGCTCGGTGACTACTTCCGGATCGACGTCACGCCGGTCACCGTCACCTCAACTGCCGCCGCTGGGCAGGCCGTTGCCCCGGACGCCGTTGCCCCGGACACCGTTGGCTCGGACGCCGTTGCCCCGGTCGTCGGCTCCCCGACCGACCTGGACCCGGACACGCCCGTCACGCTCTCCCTGCGCCCCGCGCCCCCCGCGGACGCCTTCCTGAACTGGCTTGTGGTGCCCGGTGGTTCAGGGCGTGGCACGCTCACGCCGGAGAGCGGGGCCGGGTCCCGGCATCGGACGGCGGCCCTGACCGCCACCGCCGCCGGGCAGTTGATCGTCAAGGCCGACGTGGCCCGGGGCAGGCACACCGTCTCGGCGTCGGCGACCCGCGTCCTGCGGATCGGCCCGGCCGGCCTGGACGACGGTGCCTCCCTCGCCGCGGACGGAACGCCCGGCGTGCCCGCGTCGAGCGTGGAACGCCCCGGGACCTACTTCGACGCGGCGTTCCTCGTCCGCCACGACGACCCCCGGGTCGCCTACGGCAGCGACGCCGCCCATCTCATGCAACTCGCGGTCGCCGAACTCCTGGACGCCCTGCTCGCCGAACTGGACCGCCGGTCGGTCGCGGGACGGCTCACGGTTGTCGCCGCCTTCGACGACACCGGTGACCCTCCCGACCCGGCCGCGGCGCAAGGGCGGCGGCTGAGGCTGCGGCACAGTTCCGTGGACGCGGGCGCGCTGGCCGGGGCCGCGTTCGCGGTCGGCTTCGGCTATCTCCTGCGCCGCGGCGACGAGTTGGAGGTGCGCCAGCCCCCCGGGCAACTCGTCGCGGTGCGCGGGCCCGCAGGCGTCGAGCAGGGCGCCGTCATCGAACTCGACGAGGGCGCCACCATGGACCTCACCGCGAACCCGTCGCCCGCCGCCCTCGCCGCCGCCGGACTCGTCGGCCAGTTCCCCGGCGAGGGACCGCGCCTCGGCTGGGCGTCGGGGACGTTCGACGCCGCCGCGATCACCGTGGCGTCCAGCACCCGGCAGACCGTCACGCTGCGGGCCGACGCGGCCGGCACGGCCTGGGTGCAGGCGAGCTATCCGATCGGCGGGCAGGCGGTCCCGTACACCTTCCAGGTCCGGCTGCGGCCGGAGCTGGACATCCCGACGACGGTCATCACCAAGGACCAGCACGACCTGATCATGAACATCCTCAACGTGCTGCATCCCGTCGGCGTGGAGGTCAACACCGCCGCGATCCGCGCCCATGTCGTCGAACTCCAGGGTGACCTGTCCCAGGCCAACCCGGACTACACGTACCCGAGGTTCCGTGTCCGCGGCCCGCTGCCGCCCCGAGCGAGGAGGCCCGCAGATGGCTGACATCGTCTTCCAACCCACCTTCGTCCACAAGGAGTTCGTGGACGGCCCCGACGGCGACCGGGTCAGGGCCGACGAACCGAACGGATTCAACGCCCGGTTCACCGCCATCGAGAGCGATCTGCGTCAACTGTCCGGCGTGGTCGCGCAGATCGATGCCGCTGTGGCACAGCGGGGGACAGGGCCGACGACTCACCTGCTCAGTCTGCCGCCGACGCTGCTGCCGGTCAGCGGGGGTGGCAACGCCTGGATCACTACCACCAGCGGTGCGGCCCAGGCGGAGACCACGACAGACCAGAAGACGTCGGGAGCGATGGAGGTGGCGCTCCCCGACAACGTCCAACTGGCCTCGTTCCGAGCCATGGGCCAGGGCGGCACCAGCGACGTGGGGACGGCAGCGATTTCCCTGTGCCGGGTCCCGATTCCGGGCGGCACCCCGGAGGTACTGGCCTCGATCGCCGGCGACACGGACCCGTTCGACAAGGCCGCGGTCGTCGATCCGGCCGTGGCCACGACCGCCACCGCGACGTTCCGGTACATCATCCAGGCCGCCGTCACGTCCACCCGCGAACCCGTGACGATCGCCGGCTTCCAGATCGCCTACACCAGCAGTTAGGAGTCATTGTGGCCGACATCAGCTACGGCCCGACGTTCCGCCATGTTCTGTGGGAGGACCGCAAGGACCGTGTGGAGGCAGGCGGGCCGAACGGGTTCAACGGACGCTTCAACGCGATCGCGAGCGATCTCCGCCAGCTGTCCACGGTGGTGACCGACATCGGCGGGGCGATCGACGCGTCGAACGCCCCGCCGCCACCGCAGCCGCAGCGGCTCGGTTTCACGCCGGTTCTGCGGAGCACCGGGGCGCAGAACGACTGGACCTACGAGTCGAGTGGTGTGGCCGGGGCGGGCGGCTTCGACACGTTCGGCGTGGCCAACCTGACCCTGCCGGACGGGCTTCGGCTGACCTCGGTGCGTGTCGTGGGCACCATCTCACGGAACAGCCTGGGAGCCAGCGGCGGTGGCGTCTCGTTGGCGCGCACGCCGCTCCGGCTCGTCGTCCCACCCGCGGTCCCCGAGACGCTGGCCGTCAACGACGGCATCCCGGGCAACGGGGCCTTCGACCTCCAGATACCGGTCACCGCCTCACGCGCCCTGATCGACACCGGCGCGTTCCGCTATGTCTTCACGGCGAACTTCAGCGCCATCACCTTCGGCAGCATGTCGATCGAAGCCGTCCATCTCACCCTCGTACCACCGTCCTGACCGGGAAGGGACAGCCATGACCGACCTCGGCTACACGCCCACCTTCGAGCCCACAGACTGGATCGACAACGTCAGCCGCATCACCGCCGACGGCCCGAACGGGTTCAACGTACGGTTCGACGCGATCGGGAGCGACCTGCACCAGGCGGCCGCTGTGGTCACGCAGATCGACGCCGCGCTCGCCCAGCCCGTCGGCGTCACGACCGGCCGGCAACTGTTCACGCCGGGCCTCGACCTCGTCTCCGCGCCGGCACCGGACGAAGGATGGTTCTACGACGAGACCGGAGCAGCGCACCCGAGCTCCCGTGACGGCGCCGGCGGCACCGCGGTGATGGGCCTCAGCCTGCCGGCGAACATCCGGCTGGTCTCCTTCCGCGCCATCGGCCTCTATGCGGGCGCTCCGGCCACACTCAGCATCGCCCTGATCAGAACCCCGCTGGGGGACGCGAGCGCGACACCCGGCAAGCTGGCCGAGATCAGCACCGCCACCTCCACCCTGACCAACCCGTACGACGTCACCCTGCCCATCGACGCCACGCTCGCCGCGGTCGATCCCGAGACCTACCGGTACTGCGTGGTGGCCGCGGCGGGCTTCATCCAGGACTCCGCCGCCACGAGCCTCGCGACCGTCCAACTCGCCTACACCGCGAGCTGAGCCGGCGCCATGCGGATCGAGTGCCACGTCCCCATCACCCTCCGGATCGTCGGGGTGCCCACCGACGACCAGCTGGAGGCGGCGGGCCGGGCCCTGACCCGCGCGGTCACGGCCCGCCTGACCGAGGCCGAACGCCTCCTGTCCGACCGGCACCACGGTCCGGCCGACGCGCACCCCCCGGCCCAGGAGCGGTACGACCCGAGCCGCGGCGACTCCACCGGCTACACCGTTCCGTCCTACCTGGACGACGGCGCCCCACTCCGGATACCGGCCCAACTGACACAGCCGATGGCACCGTCGGGACCGACGACACCGGGCACGCCGACGACACTGGCCGCGCCGATGGCACCGGGCGCGCCGATGGCACCGGCCGCACCTGCGACACCGGGCGCGCCGGCCGCACCGGCCGTGCCGAGCGCACCGGTCGTGCCGAGCGCACCAGTTGTTCCGGCTGTACCAACCGTGCCGACTGCCCCGGTCGTACCGACCGCTCCGACTACACCGGCCGCTCCGACGGCACCGGCAGCACCGGCTGTGCCTGCTGCACCGTCGGCACCGGCAGCACCGGCTGTGCCTGCTGCACCGTCGGCACCGGCAGCACCGGCTGTGCCTGCTGCACCGTCGGCAGCGTCGGCGCCGGTCGTGCCGGCTGCACCGACTGCACCGCCCGCAGTCGACCCCCAGCCCCCCGCCTCCGCACCGGCCACCGCACCCCCCGCCGCGACGACCGCCACCGCCGCACTGCCGGACCTGGACGCGAACGAGGCCGCCGTGCGGGCGCGGCATCCCGATCTCGCGCGCCCGGACCCCGCTCAGCCCGCTCGGCGGAACGAGGACGCGGTGCGCGCGGTCGCACCGGAGGTGTTCGGTTCCGGAGAGGCGGTCGACGCGGTGTTCGACACCCTCTCGCCGTTGGTCAAGGACGCGCTGGCGCAGCAGTACCCGGGCGCGAGCCGGGACGAAATGACCCAACACCGGCTGCAGTTCCTCGTCCGCATGCGGATGTACTTCTCCTCGTGGCACGACCTGATCGACCACTTCAGGAACTTCGTCCGGGTGAAACGGCAGGGGGGCCGGGTCGACATCGTGCTGCACCGGGACGCCGCGGTACGGCTGGAACGCGTCCTGGACCTGCTCACGCGGCACAACCACCCGCTGCCGTCGATCACCGGCGGTTTCCAGTTGCGCCACTTCGACCAGGGAGACATCCAGAGCGCCGGTTACATGGTCCACGCGCTGGGTTACGCGATCGACATCGCCGCCGCCGAGAATCCCAAGATCGGTTTCCGGGATCCCGGTGTCGGCCGCTTCGACCCCTACGGGATCGCGGCCAACATCGCCCCCGGCAGCGTGCACATGGACATGGGTCCCGGCGGGCTGCAGACCGTCAAGGCCATGGGGCAGCGCATGGCCAACGACAACAGCACCCTCGCGGCGGACGACCAGGACCCCGCCGCGAAGGCGTACTTCAAGCTCTTCGAGCAACGGTTCCAGGCGATGCGCGAGGGCTCGCTGGGCTTCCTCAGCACGCTGTCGGCCGACCACCGTACGAAGCTGTTGGACCTGCGCCGGCGGCATCTCGACGTGCTCCGGAAAATAAGGGCCCAGCGGGACAGACGTCCGGCCGACCCGAAGGCCATGGCGGATCTCCAGGAACAGCGGCGAGCCACGCTCGCGCAGATCCCCGTACTCGTCACCGAATGGATCGACGCCCTCGACAGGGCCGTCGCCACATCGCTCGCCGCGCACCCTGGGATGGCCGCGCTGCGCCCGCCCGCCGAGATACGGGCCGACCTGCGGCACGCCGACGAGAACCTCCGCCGGGCGACACAGGACGCGGCGCGTGCCACGGCGGCGAAGTCCGCCGCCGCGGTGCGGCATGACGCCGCGACAGCCGCGTACCGGACCTTGGCGGCGCGGGCGTGGCGGGCCCCCGCCGGCGCGGCCTCGGACAAGGCGTTCGACGCGGCACAGGCGGCGTCACGGCGGATGGCCGAGACACGCGAGGAAGCCGTGGCCGCGGAGCACGGTGAGATCGCCGCGATACGGGCCCGGAGCCGCGCCAAGGCCGCCCGCGACGCACTGGCGGCCGAACTGGCCACCTCCGACGTCCCGGCACTGAGCAGCGCCTGGGAGTGGATCACCAAGTACCGCGAGCTGCGCGACGAGTTGGCGGCCCCCGACCTGTCGCCGGCCGGCATCGGCACCTTCGAGGCGCTGACGACGGGCGATCTGGCCCACATCGCTCCGCCGGACAACCCACCCCTGCTGCGACTGCTGGAAGTGGGCTACTTCAATCCGAAGGACGCGTTCGATCTCGAGTTCTTCGAGGAGATGGCGCACAGCGGCCTGGTCCCGGGAGCGACGTGGCAGTTCGGCGGCGCGGATCCGATGCACTTCGAACTCCAGGAAGGCAAGGACCGCATCGGGAACCCCGGCACATTGTGACGTGCTCGGCCGGCCGGGCCCCGGGTCGAGCGCGGGCCCATCGCAACGACGTGAGAAGAAGTGGGTGTGGTGTGCGGAACGACAACGGTCCCCTACGGCGGTGCTACCACCTGCCCGACGTGACGGTCCCCGACGGCCTGCCGGCCGAGGACGCCCGACGGCTGCGCGAGACGGTCGAGGCCGCGATCCGCGGCGCGGTGCGCGCCGCCGCGCCGGGGGAGACGGCGTCATCGCCGGCGAGCCCCCGTCCGCAGCCGCGCGAGCGTGTCACGGAGACCGACCGGGACAGCTATGCCGTGCCCAGTTACGACAGCGACGGAGAGAAGGTCGGCATACCGGTCGTCTCCCCGCCCGGGGCAGCGGCTCCCGGTGCGCAGATGTCGCCGCGCGATCCGGCGAATCCGCACAACACGCTGACGGCCCGCGAGATGTACGGCATCTGGCAGAAGCACTGGGTGTCGCGCCGCAACCGTGCCGAAAGCCGTCTGGAAGAGGCCAGGAGAAGTGTCTGGCGCAAGGACGCAGCCGCCTACGTCCGCGACCTGGACCGGTTCGACCTGGGACATCGGGATGCGCTCGGGCCCGAATACCGTGCGGCGGCCGACGAACGGGACGTCTGTTCGTTCATGCTCTCCGCGAAGGACCAGGTCCACGTCTGGATCGAAGCCCAGGAGACGCTGGGCAAGCCGGTCACGTTCGAGCGAGTGGACGCCCAGGCCGTCGAAGAGGCGCGGGCCCTGGGTTTCAGACGGACCTGGATCGACCCGGTCGTCTTCTCCGTGCTGGCGGCGGCCTCCTACCCGGCGGGACCGGCCAGACCCCCTGCCACCGGTGATCTTCCCGCGACACCGAGACTCCGCCCGACGGGTCCGGCCGGTACTGTCGGTCCGGCTGAACCTGCCGGGCCCGGGACACCCCCCGCCGTTGCCACCGCGCCGCCCCGTCCTGTGCCGCCGAGCGGCATCGCGGCCTGGACACGTGCGTGGGCGGTCCGGTTCGGTCTGAACAGGGCGATGTCCGGCGTGGACGAGGCGGGGGCCACCCCCAGAGTGGCGGCCACCTCGCTCACCCCCACCGAGCAGGGCACACCACCGGCCCCGCGCCGGCCGCCGACGACACCGACCGGGGAACCCGTCGTGGCGCCGGTACCGGAACAGGCGCCGACCGCACCGGCAGTACGCCGGTTCGACCTGACGGTCACCCCGCTCGGACCCGACGAGGCATTCGCGCAGATCAGCGACGAGCTGGCCATCGTGCCGTCGGCGGCATCGAGCGGCACCGGCCCGGCCGCCGCAGCCGCCGACGCCCGGGCCGCAGGACTGATCGGGCCGCAGGGCGCGCCGGGCACGGCGGACCTGGCGGTGCAGCGGCACGCCGACGCGTCGGACATCCGCGGCGCCTACGGGGTATCCGGCGGCCAGGTCCAGTCGGCGCACCTCGGCCCGACCTCCTTCCTGCGGGACGTGACCGGCTACAGCCGCGGCAACGCCCCCACCACGCTGCTCCCCGCCTTCGTCCACGCGGCCTTCGACCAGCACTGGAAGAACTGGGCGATCGCGCGACGCCGGGCCGGCGACACCGAGGTCACGGTCGAGGCGCTGTACGCGCAGATGCTCGTGGCGGTCGACCGTATCCCCCTGCTCACCCAGGAAACCCGCGACACCATCGCCTGGGCCATCCACCGTGAACTCTTCTACGACCTCGGTCTCGCGCCCGGCGACCTCCTCACGCTGCCCTACCCCAACGTGCCGCCGACCCCGAGCCCGTGACCACGAGGGCACGTCCGGTCCGATGAGCGGAACGGCATATGACAGACCCCGTCCGGCCTCCTCACTCTGGTCACCTCGACACGGGGAAACGGGGACGGCGATGGCCTGGAACGAACTGACCGCGGAACCACGAAGACACGACACGACGGAACAGGCACCGGCAGGGCAGGCACCGGCCGAGCAGGTCCCGGCGCTCGCCGGACTGCGGCTGTTCGGCGCCTTCAGGCTGGAGGGCGCGGAGGGCGGCATCGCCGTCCCGGCGAACGAGCAACGGCTGCTGGCCTACCTCGGGCTGCACCAGCGCGCCCCCCGGTCGGTGGTCGCCGGAACCCTGTGGCCCGATGTCACCGAGGAACACGCGCAGGGCAGCCTGCGCACGACACTCTGGCGGCTGCGCCGGGTGCGGTACCCGGCGGTCGGCAGCGACGGCGACACCCTGTACCTCGCCGACGGCGTCTCCGTCGATGTCGACGACTTCACCCGGGCCGCCCTGCGCCTGACCGGCTCCGCACCCGATCCGGGCGACGCGCTGCCCCCGCTCGGCCTGCTGACGAGAGGCGAGCTGCTCCCCGGCTGGGACGAGGAGTGGATCTGCTCCGAGCGCGAGCGACTGCGCCAACTCCGCCTGCACGCACTCGAATCGCTGAGCGCCCGGCACACCCGGCGCGGCTGCTACGCCCTCGCGCTGGAGGCCGCCCTCACCTGCGTCGCGATCGAACCCCTCCGCGAGAGCGCCCACTGCGCGGTGGTGACCGTTCACCTGGCCGAGAGCAACGTCGTAGAGGCGATCCGGCACTACGAGGCGTTCCGCCGGCTGCTCCGTGCGGAACTCGGCATCGAACCCTCGGCACGCCTCACCGGCATGATCCCGCACCGGGCCAAGTCCGTGACGCGGACACCGTCGTCGGCCGAGACACCCGAGCGACACGACCGCTCCGCCTGATGAATCCGGGCCCGGCGGTGACGTTGACACGGTGGTGACGCCCTCGTCACGGGGTGCCTGCCATCGTCCCCATGACGAAGGACATATGACGACCGAAAGCCCTCCCGCAACGATGCCGGAACGACGACCCGAAAGGGGATTGCCCACATGGCCACATGCCGTGGCGTCGACGTCTCCGCCTTCCAGACGCCCCAGAACTGGACCGCCCGCAAGGCCGAAGGCGTCGTCTTCGCCTTCGCCAAGGCCAGCGAGGGCGAGCACACCCACGACCCGCGCTTCGCCCAGCACATCACCGCCGTCGTCGACGCCGGACTCGTCCCCGGCGCCTACCACTTCGGCTGGCCGATCCAGAGCGCCACCACCGAGGCGGCGAACTACGTGGCCGCCGTCAAACCCCACGCCCGCCCCGGCTTCGTGCACTGGCTCGACCTGGAACGCCGGTCCGACGGAGCGAACTACGCGGGCGTCACCGCGGCCGGGATCCTGTCCTACGCCAAGGCGTGGATCGCCGCGGTCCGGGCCGCGTTCCCCGGCCAGCGCGTCGGCGTCTACACCTCGGGCAGCGACCTGACCGCGGGCCACGCGCCCGCCGACGTACCGCTGTGGTACCCGGCCTACCCCTGGTCCGGTGCCGCGACCTACGCACAGGCGGAGGCGCACACGCGGCCCGCCCCGGCCGGCCGGACGCCGCTGTTCTGGCAGTTCACCTCGACCCCGCTCGACCGATCCATCTGCTACCTGAGCGAGTCCGCGCTGCGCACGTGGGCCGCCGGAACGGAGACCGACATGCCGCTCACCGCCGACGACATCGCCAAGATCGCCACCGCTTCCGCGACGGCGGTGCTGACGATGGACGGCCTGATCGCCGCCCCCGCAGACGCCCCCGACGCGAAGACCAACCCGTACTGGGAGCTCCAGTCCTACATCAAGGACACCAACATCCGGCTACGGGCCGTGCAGGCGACCGAGGCGGCGCAGAGCGCGGCCATCACCCAACTCGCCGCGGCCATCGCGACGTTCGACAAGACCATCGACCCCGCCGCCCTGGTCTCCTCCATCACCGCGGCCATCGAGACGGCCGTCGGCAAGGTCGTCGTCCACCTCGACACCGCCCCGTGACGGCACCAGGGGCCGCGGGCCACCGAAAGGCAGGACTCCCAGTGAACCTCTTCGTCAGCTTCATGCGCACGGTCGTACCGATAGTCGCCGGACTCCTCCTGACCCTCCTCGTCCGCATCGGCGTCACCTTCGACTCGGCGTCGGTGGCCAGCGTCGTCACCACCGTCCTGACGGGCGCCTACTACACCGTCTTCCGCCTCCTGGAGACCCTCGCGGCGAAAATCCACAACCGTCCGCTCGCCACCGTCGCCGGCATCCTGCTGGGCTGGGCGACACCGCCGGACTACCCGGCGACGGCCGACGCGCCCGCGGTCGCCGCCGTACGCTGAGCACGCGCCGGTGGTAGGGGGCGGGCCGAGCGCCGGGGAGGCCGGAAGAGCGGTCTCCCGGACTCCGGGATCGGGGGAGCGATGTCTCCGTACCGGCGAGGGCCCCTGCTGGTCGGCGACGGAGACATGAACGGCTTCGGCTGCCGCTTCTCCGTCGCCGAACCGCTGCATGACAGCGCCGAGTCGAAGGAGGCGCAGAAGGAAGCGAAGCGCGCCCGGCGCGAGTCCCGCCGAGGCTTGTGACGTCAACTCCAGTGCCCGCCGCCCGGAAGCCGGGCCCGGGTTCGACGCGGACCTCCGGGACGGGAACAGCTGAACCGCGCTCCTCACAGCGCCCCGGTTCCTCAGCGCGTGCACGACCGGCCACAGCGCGAGGCCCTAGTCCGTCAGCCGATCGGCTCCGGACCCCAGCGCTCGGGCCCCACTCCCCGCCAGTCGATCCACGGTGACTCCGGGACCTCCGCCGGGTCGATCTCCCATCCGGCGCGGCGGAGGAACTCCGCCACATCGGTCACGTTGTGGGCCAGCCCGAGGATCTCGCCGTCGACCCGCACGCGCCGACCGCCGCTGGGCGACGGTGGATGCACGGTCACGCGAATCGGTCCGGACATCTCTTCAGGATCGTCCGGGACATACGACCCCGCGTTCCGGCGTGTCATTGATGAAGCCGCTTACTCCCGCCCCCGTCCGACCGCCCCAGGGCACGCAACTCCCACCACGCCGCCGGGCTGGGGCGCCGTTGCTGCCAGTAGGAATGGAAGAACAGCTGGGCCGACAGCCGGTACAGACGACGGCGCAGTTCGGTACGGCCGGGCCGCTCGGCGAGCTGCCGATAGGTGGCACTCCACTCCTGCTGTGCCTGGGCGAGGTCATGGGGAAGCGATCGCATGCCTAAATTCAATCATGTGTTCGATTTTTTGGGCCAGGGCGACCCGCACCCGAAACGGTTCCTCGCGCTCGCCCGGGACGGCACCCGCGTCACGGCACCGCAAGCTGGAGCGCGCGGGTGAGCGCGGCCTCGGTGCGGTTGCGGACGCCGAGTTTCGACAGGATGTGCGACACATGCACGGCGACGGTGCGATCGCTGATGAACAGGGACCGGGCGATCTGCCGGTTGCTCGCCCCCTTGGACAACAGGGCGAGCACCTGTGATTCGCGTTCCGTCAGGTCGAACCGGCTGCGGAGGGCGACGGACCGGCCCTGCCGGGCGAGTTGGTGCGTCAGCCGGCCGCGCTCCGCCAGTTCCTCGGCCAGCCGCAGCAGCGGTGCCGCGCCGAGCGGACCGGCCAGGCTCGCGCAGGCCGCCAGGGCCCGCCCGGCCTGTTGACGTCGGCCCGCCCGGAGCGCCGCCTCGGCCTCGCGCAGCCGCGCATACGCCTCCGGGTACGGCAGACCGGCCGCCCGCCACATGTCGGCGACGGCCCGCCATGCCGCCCGGTCGTCGGTTCCCGCCGCACGGGCACGTTCGGCGGCGGCCAGTTCACCGAACGCGGCCACCTCCCGGTCGGAGCGGCGGTGTTCGACGGCCAGGCGGACCCGGTCGGGACAGGTGCGCGTGAGCGTGTGCCAGGCCGGGGGGAGGTCCCGGGGTCGCATCGGGCGGGGCAGCAGCGCGAGGTCCGCCTCGACACGGCTCCCGATCGCCAGCAGCCGGATCTCGTGCGCCGGGAACGAGTCCCCGCCCGGTACCGCCAGGCCGCGCAGCACCTGGTCCGCGGCCGTGACCAGGTCACCGGAGTGGAGCGCCTGCTCCGCGAGGCAGGCGTGTACCGGCCCGGCCAGTCCCGGGTCGTCGGCCGGCACAGGGAGTTCGGCGGCCAGATCCGTCGCGTGTTGCCGCTCCCCGCGGGCGACGGCCAGTTCCAGTCGCAGAAGCTGTAAGTGCCTGAGAGTGTTCGGGGTCGCCATGTCGACAAGTCCGTTCAGCAGCCGGTCGGCCGCGGTCCACCGCCCTGTCGCGACGAGGACGGCGGCCGTGGCGCCGTCCAGGACGGCGGTGAGCGCGGGCGGTGCCCCCAGGCTCTCCGCCGCTCGCCGGCCGGCCTGTGCCACCTCGTGTGCCTCGCCGAAGCGGCCGACGCCCGCGAGGACGTTCACCAGGCTGCTCACGGCACGTACGACGTCCTCGACGGCGCCTGCCCGCTGTGCCAGGGCGCACGCCGTGCGCAACGCGTCGGCCGCGGCACCGGGATCGCCCTGCCGGGCCAGGACGACGCCGAGCGCGGTGCGGGCATGGGCCCGCTCGGCGATCCCATCGGCCCGCTCGGCCATCTCCAGGGCCCGTTGCGCCTGCGGCAGCGCTCCGTGCGGCTCGCCGAGCAGCGACCGCGCGGCGGCCAGCGAGGCCAGGAGCCGGGCCCGCAGTGCCGACGGCGGACCTCCGTCCAGCAGGGCCACCGCCTGCGCGGTGGTTTCGACCGAGCCCCTGAGGTCCCCCGACTCCCACCGGTAGCAGCCCACGCGTTCGAGGATCCTGGCCCGGTCGGTGGGCATCCCGGACCCGACGGCCGCGAGCGCCCGCGTGCCGTACTCCACCGCCCGTGCGGGCCACCCGGCCATGGCGGCAGCCCGCGCCGCCTCCTCCCACACCCCCGGTTCTGGCTCGGGCAGCCACTGCTCCAACTCCGCGACCAGGGCGTACAACCGGTCGGCCACCCCGTAGGCGTGTGCCGTGAACGCGGCGCGCGCAGCCGTGAGGGCCGCGCTCGCGGCCCGGTCGTGACAGCCGGCCCGGTGCCAGTGGTGGGCCAGGAGCGCCGGCTCCGCCCCGCCTTTCCGCCGGGCGAGCGCGGTCGCGTAGCGCCGATGCAGGAGGCGGCGCTCGCCCGGCAGGAGATCGGCGTACAGGATCCGCCGGACCAGCCCGTGCGGGATGGCATAGCCGTCGTCCGTCGTCACCAGCAGCCCCAGGCCGACCGCGTTCCGGACCGGGGCGAGCAGCGTGTCCTCGGGCCGGTGCAGGGTCGCCGCGAGCAGCTCATGGGACATGGTGCCGTCGGCCACCGTGATCTGGTCGATCACCTCTCGGACCGGCGCCGCGCAGCGTGACGTCCTGGCCAGTACGGGCTCGACGATCGCCGGCGGCGGCCAGTGCGGAGCCGCCCGGACGAGTTCCCGGGCGTAGAGCGGGTTGCCGCCGGCGGTGGAGACCACGGCGGCCGTGTCCACCCGCTCGGCGTGCTCGTCGTCTGCCGCGAGCAGACCGGCGACGAGTTCGGCGACCTCGCTGTCGGCGAGTGCGGTGAGCCGCAGCCGGGTCACACACGGGCGGTGGGCCAGCTCCGCGCACCAGCGCCGCGCCTCGTCGCCGAGATCCTCCTCGCGGACCGTGGCGACCACCAGCACCCGCTGCCCCCGCAGACGGACCGCGAGGAAGGCCAGCAGATCGCGGGTGGACTCGTCGGCCCAGTGCAGGTCCTCCAGCACGAGCAGCAGCGGAGACCGGGCCGAGAGGCCGGACAGTGACGCGAGCACCCGCTCGAACAGATGCTGCCGCGCCGGCGGTACGTCGTCCGTCCCGTCGTCGGCGAACACCTTCTCGGCCCGGTCGCGCAGCGCCTCCACGAACGGCCCGTACGGCAGGGTGGTCCCGCTCAGTGGGACCGCGGCACCGACCAGCACCCGGGTGTGACCGTGGGCGGCGACGGCCGTCACCCGCAGCTCCTCCACCAGCCGGGTCTTGCCGAGACCTGCCTCACCGGTGATCAGGAGCACCTGGGCCCGGCCGCCCGCCGCCCGCTCGTACACCGCCGCCGCGACCTTCTTCTCCCTGTCCCGTCCGACGAAGGGCGGCGAGTCGCTCATACGACGCGCCGCCGTCGAACGCCGGCACCAGGAACACCAGGACACGCGGACACGCGATGGTTCCCCAACACGATCACTCTCCCCCGACGGACTGCCGGAGGACAGCGTCATATGCGGGGAGACGGGCTGTCGCGCCCGGGTCCGCTCACCGGACCGGCCGGACGCACTAGTCAATTCCCGCAGCCCCCTATACGTCATGGTGCCGACGTACGCGCCCTCCCCGCTCCGCAGACTTGGCCGGGTTCCGCCGTTCACCCGAGAACCGAGGGAGGAGGGAAACCATGAAGAAGATGTCGATCCGCAAGGCCGGCACCATCCGCCTGACCAGCACCGCGTACTACTGCTGCTCCGCGCTCTAGGAACTCCTCTAGGACAGGTCTCGATCGGAGCCGGGCTCCGAGCACCCGCCCTGAGCCCGGCTCCGATCACATCTCACGCAGAGAGGCGCCAGCCCCATGACCGTGGCTTCGTCGGACAGCACCACTGTCCTCCTGCACAAGCTCACGATGATCGCCCAGGACGACGGCGTGATGGTCGGCCGGCCGGACATCGCCTCCTACGCGGTCTTCCCCGAGGAGGGGGCGGAAGCCCTGCGCATGCTGGACTCCGGACTGCCGGTCTCCGAGGTCGCCGCCTGGTACGAGCGGACGTGCGGCGAGACCCTCGACGTCGAGGACTTCCTGGAGACACTCGGCGAACTCGGCTTCCTGCGGGCCGAGGGCGAGGACGACCCGGCCGCCGTAGAGGTGCGCTGGCAGCGACTGGGGCGGTGGACCTTCTCCTGGCCCGCCTGGCTGTGCTACCTCGCGCTGATCGGCGCGGCGATCGTGGCAATGGTCCGCGACCCGTCGTTACGGCCCTCCTACCACGACGTGTTCTTCACCGACCACCTCTCGCTGATCCCCATCACCCTGACCGTGGTGCAGATCCCCTGCATCCTCGTCCACGAGGGCTTTCACGCGCTCTCCGGACGCCGGCTCGGTCTGCCCTCGACGCTCACCATCAGCCGGAGGCTGTACTACCTGGTCGCGGAGACCCGGCTGGACTCCCTGTTCAGTGTGGAGCGACGACGGCGCTATCTCCCGTTCGTCGCGGGGATGCTGGCCGACGCCGTCCTGGTCGCGGCCATGACGCTGCTGTCGGTCGCCCTGCGCGGCGTCGGACCCGCCTGGTGCTCCGCGGTCTGCCTGGCCGTGGCGTTCACCTGCGTGATGAGGCTGATCTGGCAGTTCATGTTCTACCTGGAGACAGACCTCTACTACGTCCTCACCAACGCCCTGCGCTGCTCGGACCTGCAGAACGCCACCCGATTCCAGCTGCGCACCCTGCTCCGGCGCCTGCTGCGCCGGACACTCCCGCAGCCCGATGCCGACTGGTCCGACCGGGACCGTGCGATGGCCCGCTGGTACGCCCCGCTGCTCGTGGCGGGCTACGGCTTCTCCCTAGGCAGCCTCGTCTGGGCCGGGATTCCGACCACTGTGCACTTCTGGTCGCAGATCGCCGACCGGTTCCGGGGCACCGGGACCGCCACCACCGGTCTGCTCGACGCGGCGAGCTTCGTCGGCCTGACATCCCTTCAGATCGGTCTGCTGCTGTACGTCACCGTGCGGGACCGGCGCGCCCGCAAGGCCACCAACCAAGGAGTACCGTCATGACCTCGTCCTCGCCACGGCACCACTGGGCCGTCACCGGCACCGGCGTCCCGCCCGGCGACACCCTTCGGCAGCGGCCCGAGCCGGACCTCGTGCTGCGCTGCCACCGCCGGCTCCGCGGACCCTACACCGGGGGCGGAGCCCTGCTGCGCGTCGTCGTGCCCGAACTCGTCGAGCACCACGCCGACCTGGTCGAGGCGAGGGCGATCGAGATCATCTCCCTCGCCCCGGACCTCACCCCGCTCGTCCCGATAGCCCCGCAGACCCTCACCAGCCTCGCCAGCCGTGCGGAACGCACCCGGTTCTACTCCGTGGCCCGCACCCTGCGGCTCGCCCACGGCGTCGCCGAGCTGCTCATGGACTGGGCACGTCTGACGCGTCCGGAGGGTGTGGTCGTCGAGTTCCGCGAGCTGGACGACGCCGATCCCACCGACCGGGAGCTGGTGGGCGTACTGCTGCGCCGCTGCGACCCGGAGGTGCTGACCGTGGTCGCGGAGACGGAGGGCGTCACCGACGACGAACTCGGCCGTGCCGTACCCGCCTACGCGCACCGCGTCGGTCGGCCGGCGCGGGCCGCGCGCACGCTGCCGGCCGACGCCGATCCCGCCCAGGCGTTCATCGACTCCGACGGAACCGGCAAGGACCCCGCGCTGGAACGTGCCTACGCGGCACTCCCGGCGGACGAGCGGGCCCGCCGGCACACCGCCCGCGCCGCACGAGTGGCCGCTCTCGCGGAACCGGGCACGAACCTGGGAGCGCACCTCTACCACCTGGAGCACGGGACGGACTCCGCCGCCGCCGGACAGGCCTTCGTCGAGGCCACCGAGGCCTGCTTCGACTCGGGCTTCTACGAGGCGGCGCTCGACATCGCGTACCGCGGCCGGCAGCTGTACGGCAGCGAACGGCCGAAGGCCTACTGGAACCTCACCAACAAGGTCGGTGCCTGTCTTTCCTATCTGCGGCGGGGCGAGAAGGGTTTCTCGTATTTCGCCGAACTCCGGGCCGGCAGTACCGAACCCGAGATCCACATGAACAGCTGCTACATGATGGCCATGCTCTACACCCGCCACCTGCCGAAGGGCATGCACGACGAGACACGGGCGATGGAGTGGGTGAACACCGCGATCGCCTTCGCCGACTGGAATCCCGATCCGCACCGGCGTGTGTTCGTCGGAGCCTTCATGCGCAACGCACGGGCTCTCGTCGAGATGCACCGCGGCGAACTCGGCGACGCGCTGGCGCTGGTGAACGAGGCGATCGCGATGACCGACGCGGATCTCGGCCCCGACGAGCAGCTGCTGCACCGTTCCGTGCTCCGCTACAACCGGGCACAGATCCTGGCCGCGCTCGGAGACCACAGCGGCTCACTCCAGGACTACGACGTGGTGATCAGCCGCGATCCCGACTACGGCGACTACTACTTCGAACGTGCCGGGGAGCGTCGCGCCGCCGGCCGGTTCGCCGCGGCCCTGGAGGACTACGCCGAAGCGGTGCGGTTGAGTCCGCCGTTCCACGAGGCCCACTTCAACCGGGCGGACCTCCTGCGGGAACTCGGAGACGAGGAGGGCGCCCTGCGCGACCTGGACTACGCCGCCGTGCTCGATCCCAGCCACGTGGACACGTTCGTCAACCGCGCCGACCTGCTCATGGAGCTCGGCCTGGCCGATCAGGCCCGGGCCGACATCGACACGGGCCTGGCCCTGGACCCCGAGAACCCGAACCTGCTGTGCGCACGGGGCACACTCCTGGCGGAGAACGACGAGCAGGGCGCGTACGAGAGCTTCACCGCCGCCCTTCAGGCGGACCCGGGCTACGTCGCGGCCTGGGCGAACCGCGCCGTACTCGTCTACTCCGCGGGCCGCCTCGCGGAAGCGGTCGACGACCTCGACCACGCCGTCGAGATCGAGGACAGCGCCGTACTGCGGGCCAACCGGGCCGTCGCGCTGCACGACCTCGGTGAACACCGGCGCGCGCTCGCGGACCTCGACATCGCGGTGCCCGCCCTGGCGGACGAGGACCCCGACCTGCTCTACCGGCGCGGCGCCAGCCGGTACGCGCTGGGGGACACCGACGGTGCCTGCGCCGACTGGCGCGCGCACCTCGCGGCCTACGGTCCCGGTGAACCGTCGCCGTTCACCGTCCAGATCGAGCAGTGCGCCGACGATCTGTTCGACCGGGTACGGGAGCCGGAGAGCGCGGCGTGACGACGGACATCTCCGCACCGCGGCCGGACGGCGACGCACGGGACGTCAGGGGGCCGACCCCGTTCCGGGCTGTCATGCGCCACCACGCCAAAGGGGTCGCGGTCATCACCGCCGGCGACGACGCCCCCATCGGCCTGTGCGCCACCTCCCTGGCCACGGTCTCCCTCGACCCTCCCCACGTGTCGTTCGCCGTCGGCCTGCACACCGCCTCCTGGGCGACCATGAAGACGGCACGCCACGTCGCCGTCAACCTCCTCGCCGAGGACCAGGAGGACGTCGCCCGCCGGTTCGCCCGCACAGGCGTCCCGAAGTTCGGCACGGCGACCTCCTGGCACCGGGGGCCCTTCGGGCTCCCCCTGCTCGACGGTGTGCTCGCCTCGCTGGTGGTCGCGACGGTCGGCGTCCTGACGATCGCCGACCACGCGCTCGTCGTCGGCCGCGTGCTCGACGCCCGCCACGGGGTGAGCGGGGGGCCACTGGTGCACCACGACGGCGAGTTCGTCCGGCTCGCCTCGCCACGGAGGTGAACGTGCCGGCCCGAGAGCGCGCCCTAATTCGCTGGCGTCGCGGCCCGTGTGCCTTCTACTCTTCGTGGTGTTCGAGCGGCACGCCTTGAGGTGCCGCCGGTGGCTTGGCTCGTGCTGTGGGAGGTGTGACCGATGGCTGTCTCTGTGACGGGCGCTGCCCGCATCCGGAAGTTCGTCAAGTCCACTCCCGTGGCCGCCGGCTGACCTCACTCCTTTCCCGCGTCTGTGTGCGCGGTGCCGGGGCCACCCTTGTGAAGGGTCACCCCTTGTCTTTCTCTTCTGTTCCGGTTTCTTCGCACCCTCTTGCCGTCTACGGCTGGGACGCGGACTGGGAGGCCGAGTTCGCCCCGTTCGCCGAGCAGGGTCTCCTGCCCGGCCGTGTCGTACGGGTCGACCGTGGTCTGTGTGACGTCATCACCGCGTTCGGTACGGTCCGTGCCGACACCGAGTTCGTCGTCCCGCGTGACCCGATGAAGGTCGTGTGCACGGGCGACTGGGCCGCCGTCGATCCCGAGGGCGGTAGTCCGCGGTACGTGCGGACGCTCCTGCCGCGTCGTACGGCTTTCGTGCGCTCCACCTCCTCCAAGCGGTCCGAGGGGCAGATCCTCGCGGCCAATGTCGACCACGCGATCGTCGCCGTGGCGTTGACCGGGGAACTCGACCTCGGCCGCATCGAACGGTTTCTCGCGCTCGCCTGGGAGAGCGGCGCCCAACCCGTGGTCGTGCTGACCAAGGCCGACCTCGTGCCGGACGCGGTGGGGCTGTCGTATCTCGTGCAGGACGTCGAGACGACGGCGCCGGGTGTGCCGGTGCTCAGTGTCAGTGCCGCCACCGGGGAGGGGATCGACGTCCTCGCCGCGGTCGCCGCAGGTGGTACGTCCGTGTTGCTCGGGCAGTCCGGTGCGGGCAAGTCGACGCTCGCGAACGCGCTGCTCGGCGAGGATGTGATGGATGTCCGGGCGACGCGTGACGTGGACGGCAAGGGCCGGCACACGACGACCACGCGCAACCTGCTCGTCCTGCCCGGCGGCGGGGTGCTGATCGACACGCCAGGGCTGCGCGGCGTAGGACTGTGGGACGCGCAGACCGGGGTCGGACAGGTCTTCGCCGAGATCGAGGAACTGGCGGGACGCTGCCGCTTCCACGACTGCGCCCACACCGCCGAACCGGGCTGCGCGGTGCTCGCCGCCGTCGACTCGGGCGAGCTGCCCGAACGCCGGCTCGACAGTTACCGCAAGCTCATGCGCGAGAACCAGTGGATCGTCGCCAAGACCGACGCCCGGGTCCGGGCCGAACTGCGCCGCGACTGGAAGCGGAAGGGGGCGGAGGGGAAGGCGGCCATGGAGGCGAAGCGGGGGCGCCGGGCGTAGCCGGCCCGGCCTCAGCCGGCTCAGCCCGGCCCACGCCGGCTCAGCCCGGCCTCCGATGGCTCAGCCCGGCTCTCGGCCCCGTCCGGCACCGCGTCAACGCCACGTCCGATTTCCGCCAGCCCCGGCCCCGGGGATGGCGGAGACTGGAGGGCGTGATGGACGAAGACAGCAGGTACGAGGCCGTACGGAGCCGGGACGCCCGGTTCGACGGCGAGTTCTTCTTCGGCGTCGCCACGACCGGGATCTACTGCCGGCCCAGTTGCCCGGCCGTGACGCCGATGCGGCGCAATGTGCGGTTCTTCGCCACGGCCGCCGCCGCGCAGGGCTCGGGTTTCCGGGCCTGCCGGCGGTGCCGTCCGGACGCCGTACCGGGGTCGGCCGAGTGGAACGCGCGCGCCGATGTCGTGGGCCGCGCCATGCGGCTGATCGGCGACGGCGTGGTGGACCGCGAGGGTGTCGCCGGGCTCGCCGTGCGGCTGGGATACAGCGCACGGCAGGTCCAGCGGCAGCTCACCGCCGAACTCGGCGCCGGTCCCGTCGCCCTCGCCCGGGCCCAACGGGCGCACACCGCACGCGTGTTGGTGCAGACCACCGACCTGCCGATCACCGAGATCGCCTTCGCGTCCGGGTTCGCCAGCGTCCGCCAGTTCAACGACACGATCCGCGCCGTCTACGCGTCGACCCCGAGCGAGCTGCGCACCAGCGCCCCCAAGGGGCCGACGAGGGGGACCGGGTCGGCCGCGGGAATCCCCTTGCGCCTCGCGCACCGGGGCCCGTACCAGTCCGCTGCCGTCTTCGACCTGCTGCAACGCGAGGCCATCCCCGGCATCGAGGAACTCACGGGCACCCCCGGCCGCCGCACCTACCGCCGCACCCTCCGCCTCCCGTACGGCACCGGAATCGCCGCCGTCGGCGAACGCCCTGGCGCCCTCGGCACCGCGACCCCGGCCCACCCCGGCGGCTGGCTCGACGCGCGCCTGCACCTCACCGACCACCGCGACCTGACCACCGCCGTACAGCGGCTGCGCCGGCTCTTCGACCTCGACGCCGACCCGTACGCCGTCGACGAACGGCTCGGCGACGATCCCCGGCTCGCCCCGCTCGTCGCCGCCCGGCCGGGCCTGCGCTCACCGGGTGCCGCCGATCCCGAGGAACTCGCCGTACGGGCCCTGGTGGGGCGGGCGGCGGCCGAGCGGCTGGTGCTTGGCCACGGCAAGACACTGGACGCCCCGTCCGGGACCCTCACCCATCTGTTCCCCGAGCCCGCCGCCCTGGCCGGGGCCGCGCCCGGCGACCCCCTGGCCGCCCTCGCCACCGCCCTGGCCGACGGCACCGTACGACTCGACGCCGGGGTCGACCGGGACGACGCGCAGGACGCCCTGCTCGCGCTGCCCGGCATGGACGCCGCCACCGTCGCCGTCATCCGTACCCGCGCCCTCGGCGATCCCGACGTGGCGCCGCCCGGCGCCGATGTTCCGGCCGCCTGGCGCCCCTGGCGTTCGTACGCCGTACAACACCTGCGCACGGCAGGGGAGTTGGAGTTCCGATGACCGACCCGACGACCGACCCGAGGACAGATCGGGTGACCGACCTGGTGACCGACCTGGTGACTGACTCGGCCACCGTCCGGTGGACGAGTGTCGAGAGCCCTCTCGGTCGGCTCCTCCTCACCGCCGACGGCACCGGCGCCCTCACCTCCCTCTCCGTCCCCGGCCAGAAGGGCGGCCGTACCGTCCAGCCGGAGTGGCGGCGGGACCCTGGCCCCTTCCGTGCCGCCGGTGAGCAGCTCGCCGCCTACTTCGCCGGTGAACTCAAGGAATTCCAGCTGGAGTTCCGCACCTCCGGCACCGACTTCCGCGAGCGCGTGTGGAACGCCCTCGACTCCGTCCCGTACGGCGCGACGACGACGTACGGCGAGATCGCCGCCCGCATCGGCGCGTCCCGGCCCGCCGTCCGGGCCGTGGGCGGGGCGATCGGCGCCAACCCGCTGCTGGTCGTCCGCCCCTGCCACCGGGTGATCGGCGCGGACGGATCAATGACGGGCTATGCGGGGGGACTTGAACGCAAAGTGCTGCTGCTGACCCTGGAAGACGCGCTGGGTTCGGTGGAGTAAGGAGTAAGGAGTAAGGAGCAAGGGGGAGACGGGGCCGACCTCGTACGCACTTCCGCATTACCCTGGCGGCTGTCCGACAGCTCGTCCGCACACTTCACCTCCTCGGGGGACCGCGTGGCAGTTCACGAACAGCCGTCCAGGGCACCGGACTTGGACGAGCTGCGTCGGCGGGCCGCCGCTGCCGCCGCCCCCCGGCGCGAGGAGGGACTGGTCGTCTGCGAGAACCTGGTGCGGATCTACCGGACCGAGGGCGTCGAGGTGCAGGCTCTCCAGGGCCTCGATCTGGCCGTGGCGCAGGGCGAGATGATCGCGGTGATCGGGGCCTCCGGCTCCGGCAAGTCCACCCTGCTGGGCATCCTCTCCGGCCAGGACGTGCCGACGGCCGGTGCCGCCGAGGTCGCCGGACACGACCTGCTCGCGATGAAGCGCCGTGAGCGGCTCGACTACCGGCGCGGCACGGTGGGTTTCGTCTGGCAGCAGACCTCCCGCAATCTGCTGCCCTACCTCACGGCGGCGGAGAACGTGATGCTCCCGATGTCGTACACCGGGATCAAGCGCTCCCAACGCCGGGCCCGGGCAGAGGAGTTGCTCGACCTGCTGTCCGTCGGACACTGCCGGGACCGCACCCCCGACACCCTCTCCGGCGGCGAACAGCAACGGGTCGCCGTCGCCGTGGCCAACGCCAACGAACCCCGGGTGCTGTTCGCCGACGAACCCACCGGCGAACTCGACACCGCCACCAGCGACGAGGTCTTCGCCGCACTGCGCCGGGCCAACGAGGACCTGGGCGTCACCGTGGTCGTGGTCACCCACGACGCGCTCGTCTCCGAGCAGGTCCAGCGCACCGTACGGATCCGCAACGGCCGTACGTCGACAGAGGTGTTGCGCCGGGTCGCCACCGGCGAGGACGGCGTCGAGGTGCACTCCGCCGAGGAGTACGCCGTGCTCGACGGCAGCGGCCGGCTGCAGTTGCCGGGCGAGTTCACCGAGCGGCTGCACCTGCGCAAGCGGGTGCGGCTGGCCCTGGAGAGCGACCACATCGGCGTATGGCCCGACGAGGCCGCCCGGCGGGCGAAGTCCGATGCGGAGAAGGCTGGGGCCGGGGCGGAGACAGAGGCAGGGGACGGGGCGGGCGGCGACAAGCGCGCCCGGTAAGAGGTTCGTCCCCTCCGGCCGTCCCTCACGTCAGGCGCAGTACCGCCCCCAGCCGGCGCCGGCGCGCAAGGACGGTCTCCGTGGCCGCAGCCGCCAGGATCAGCGCGGTCACGCCCGCGACGAGGGCGAGGGTCAGCGAGTAGTCGGTGCGCAGCGCCGGTTGGGCCGGGCCGCCGGTGAACTGCCGTAGGTCCAACGTCCCTGCCATCAGGCGCGGTTCGAGCAGTCCGAGGAGTGTGCCGCCCACCGCCGACGCCACCGCCAGCGGCAGCAGTTGCAGGAAGTGCATCGCCCCGGCCTCCTTGCCGCCGAGTCCGAGTGTGCGCAGATACGAGGTGGTGCGGCTGCGCTCGTGGGAGGTGAGGGTCAGTTCCAGGGCCAGGGCGAGCAGGCCGGACAGCGCGGCCAGGATCGAGGTGGTGGCGTAGAGCGTGCCGAGACCCTGCGTCAGGCCGTCCGCGCGCAGGGAGTTCAGGGTCTCGGAGCGGACGAGGATCCGGGCCAGCGGTCCGAGCGCCTTGGCCGCCGCCGACCGCAGTGCGGCGGGTTCGGCAGTCGCGGGACCTTCGCTCTTCAGGAGCAACACCGTGCTGCCTGAGGACTGTTGAGGTAGCAGATCCTCGGCGGTGGCGGTGGTGATCAGCATCGGCGTCCCGGCGGCGATCTGTGCCGTGACCGGGCCGAGGAGGGGGTCGCGCAGGTTCGCGGCGGTGAGGGTGCCGACCGGCTCGAAGGTCAGGTCCACCGGGGGCTCGCCCTGCGTCACCACGGTGGAGGTGAAGTCGCCGGTGCGTTCCCTCGCCCGCAGGTCGGGGGAGAGGAAGGACGGCAGGGGGACGCCCGGGTCGGCACGGGTTCCCGACGGGGCGGCCAGCCGGGACAGCAGGGCGTCGGCCAGCGGTGACTCCGGGGCGACGGCGGCCAGTTGACGGGGATCCACGGTGACCACGGCGACCTGGGAGAACACCGCGCCGTCGGTCCGTCCCACCATGTCGAGGGTGTACAGACGCTGGACGGCGGTCCGTATGTCGGTAGTGGTGCCCGCCCCGGGTACGGCGGTCGCGGTCCCCGCCGCGGTCGCGCTCGCGTCGGCGCCGGTGGTCCAGGCCGCGCCCGTGGCCAGGCCGTCGTCGACCGTACGGTGCACCAGGCCGCCGAACACGGCCGTGCCCAGGGTCAGCACCAGGACGAACAGGGCCAGCCCGGTCGCCGGGGCGTCGTGCGCGGCCCGGGCCGCCCCGACGAAGCCGACCGCTCCCCGGCCGCGCCGGGTCCGCCGTAGCACCAGGCGCAGTACGAGCGGATGGATCCGCAGCAGGATCACCACGACGGCCAGCGCCACCAGTACCGGCACCGCGCCCAGGATCCCGTCGGGGCCCTGCGAGCGCAGCGCGACCACGCCTGCCGCCGTCGCGAGCAGCACCGTCAGTTCCAGGACCACGCGTCGGCCCACGGCGGTCTTCCGGCGCGAGCGGCGCGACCGGCCGGGTCGGCGCGGTTCGCGGACCGCGAGCCAGGTCATCAGCGGCACCGTCAGGGCCACCACGGCGGTGGCGAGGGCGGCGGGCACAGGTTGCGGCGAGCCGGACGTGCCGGTGGGCGCGAGAGCCCGTCCGGCCGCCCAGCCGAGCAGCGCGGCGACCAGCACCACCGGCCAGGCCACGGCACACCGCAGCAGCACCAGCCGCGCGGTGGACGCGCCCCGCGCCCGCTGCAACCGCAGATGCGCCTGCCTCCGGCGCAGCAGCAGTCGTACGGCGACGGCGACGGTGGCCAGCGCGACGGCGGCGAGCGCGTCGACGGCATACGTCGCCAGCGCCCTGGCCTGGTCGTCCTGCGCGGTGAACGCGGCCAGCAGCGGTGTCAGGGAGTCCGTCAGCAGCAGGGACTGGGTGGCCTGGCCGCCGATCTCGCAGCCGATGTCGCCGGTGACCCAGTCGCTGCCCTGGCACCGGGCGGCGCTCAGGTCCGCGCCGTAGTGGGACAGCGGACCGGTCAGCGCGCGGGCCCGGTCGAGCGCCGCGCCGGAGAGGTCGGCGCGCAGCTGCCAGGTCACCCGGGGGCCGCCGACCCCGGCGCCGGCCAGCACGTCGGCGGCGTCGCGGCCGACGAGGCCCTGGACGGCGAGCACGGTGCCGGTGGAGCGCTCCGCCGGGTAGCGCGACGGCTGGTCCAGCGTCTCCCGGCCGGTCCAGAAGTCGTCGGCGGCGGCCTTGGTGCGGTAGACCCCGCTCACCAGCAGTTCCGCGTGGGGCGGTGCGCTCTGTGCGCCGGGCGTCCTGGCGAACTCGAGGGCCAGCCGGCTGCCGGGCCTGACGCCGAGCGCCTGCGCGGTGGCCTGCGACAGACCGATCTGGGGCGCGGTGGCCGGCGGTGTGTGGTCGGCGGGCGCGTGGCCGCTGACATAGCGCAGATGGGCCCGCGCGGACGGCAGGTAACTGGCCGTCAGATGGGTGGTGGTGTTCGCGGGTCCCGGCGGCTTCGGTGTGATCAGGGACGCCGGGTCGTAGTCGTAGCTGCCGCCGTCGGTGAACGTCAGGTGCCGCGCGGCGGAGCCGCCGAGCTGCTCGGTGAGGGTGCGGCCGGCCCCGAGCAGGGTGGCCATGTCGACGGAGGGCGGCGAGGTGGTGAAGACCTCCGGTGTGGTGCTCAGGCTGATCAGAGGCGCCTGGGCCTGCGCGGCGTCGACGCGCTGCCGCAACGCCCGGTCCTCCTGCCGTCCCGCGAGGACGGGAGCCCAGGCACACAGCGCCGTCAACACCAGAACCAGCACCGCGAGGCAGGCCAGCAGCGGCAGATCGCCCCGGGTCTCCTTGCGTATGAGACGCCGCGTCACCGCTGCGCTGGGCTGCACCGGTCGTCTCACGGGCGCGTCCGTTTCCATGGTTCGGCTCACGGTCCGCCCACTCCTGTCACGTCCGGCCGCATGGGTCGGCTCAGTGCCGCGCCCGTGCCCACGGCTTGGGGCACCGCCGCGTGGCTGCCTGCGGGGCGGCTCGCCGCCGTGCCTGTTTCGACGGTTCGGGTCACCGGCTGCCCTCTCGTGTCACGTCCGGCCGCATGGGTCGGCTCAGTGCCGCGCCCGTGCCCACGGCTTGGGGCACCGCCGTGCGCCTGGCTGCGGGGCGGCTCCCCGCCACGCTCCGCCCCACGGCTCACCGGTCTTCCCCCGCTCGCAGCACACGTACCAGGTCCACCCGGGACAGCAGGCGGGCCAGTGTCAGCACGGCCGCGCTGATGGTCAGGGCGGTCGTCAGCGCGGTCAGGGTCACCGTGGCCCAGGGGACGATCTGGGGCAGCGGCGGATAGGGGGCCTGGCCGGTGTCGTCCACGGTGACCAGTGGCAGTACCGCCGAGGCCAGGGCCATGCCCATCAGTGCCCCGGGGACGACCGCGAACAGCGCCAGGCTCAGTTGCTCGGCGGCCAGCAGCGCGGACAGGTTCTTGGTGCGGACGCCGATCGCGCGCAACAGGGCGAACTCCTTGCGGCGCTGCCGGGTGGAGACCACCGCGTGCACGGTGAAGGCGATGACCGCGAAACCGGGGGCGAGGTAGCGGACCAGTTCCAGTACCCGGCGCAGCCCGCCGCGGAACGGGTCGGCCTGAAGGGACACGGCGGTGCGGGCAGCGGTGGTGACGCCGCCCAGCGCGGGCTGCGCCTCGACGGCGGCGGCCGTACGCGCGCTGTCGGTGCTGTCGAGCAGCCAGAACGCGGGGTCCTCCTGGTCGACACCGGCCAGTGTCAGCGCGGTGGCGAGGCGGCGCTGGTCGGCGATCAGATGCCCCTGGCCGCGGCCCAGTCCGGGCAGGGAGTCGACGCGGCCCACGATCCTGGCGGTGATCCGGCCCTTGCCCAGATCCAGGGTCGTCGTGCCGCCCACTGTCAGGCGCGCGTCGCGCAACGCCGAGGCGTCGGCGCGTACCGGCAGCGGCGCCGGATCACCGCCCGAGCCCGCCACGAAGCGCACCTGGCTGCCGGACACGGTGTCGTAGTCGCTGTCGGACAGACCGCCGAAGGCGTCTCCGACGGACTGGGAAGGCTTGATGCCGGTGCTGATGGTGGTCCGGAGTACCTCCGAGGCGCCGGGAACGATCGCGCACACTCCGGGGGCGCCGGGACCGTAGCCGCCGGACAACTTCCCTTTGCAGGCGCCCTCGGTGGAGTCGGCGGCGTGGTCCGTGCCGTCGGTCCAGGTCTGTCCGCCGGGCAGCCGGGTGACCCAGGTGTCCGTGGCGCCGCGCGCGCCGACGCGGAGCAGGTCCAGGTCCAGCCGCGCGGGCCGTACGTTCGGCTGCGGCAGGACGTTCACGGCGGTGACCGTCAGCGGATACGCGCGCGGGTGGCCGCCGCTCAGTGCCACGCCGAGCGGGATCACGAGGGTGTGCCGGGCTCCGTCGGCGGCGGGCAGGTGGGTCGTCACCGCGCTGACGAGGCCGGACGCGTCCTGCACGGTCAGCTCCAGGCTCGGGGCCGTGCGGTCGCCGTCGCTGCGCAGCCGCTCGTCCAGCAGCAGCGCGGTCGGACGCCCGGGGAGCGGTATCCCGAAGACCACCGGTGCCGGGGTGCGGGGCACGGGCCCGCCGATCGTGCCGACCAGGTTCTCGGTGGCGCCGCCGGGCAGGTTCACCGTCGACTGCGTGACCGGGGTCGCGGAGGTCACTCCGGGGAGTGAGCGATAGGCGGCGCCCAGTACGGGGGCGGGGTAGCCGTCGTCCGCCGACGGGGTGATCCGTACGTCCGCGCCGACGGTGAACGCGGCCTGCTCGGACGCCAGGCCGCCCAGACAGGCCAGCGCGGTGGTGGCGAAGGCGCTCAACGACACGGCCAGGCACATCAGCACCACCGGCCCCGCGTTGCGTTCGGCCCGCCGGCTCAACTGCCAGCCCGCCAGGGCGAGAACCAGGCCCCGGCTACGCCGGCCGAACGCGTCCAGCAGCAGCGAGGTCAGCGGCAGCAGCCGTAGCAGCAGGAGTGCGGCGGCGCCGGCCACCAGGGTCGGCACCAGGACGAGCACCGGGTCGGCGGAGGCGCTGCCGGTGCCGACGTCGGCGATCAGGGAATGGTGCCGCCGCAGTTCCAGGTAACCGAGGGTCGCCGCGGCCAGCAGCGCGAGGTCGGCGCCCAGCCGTTGCGCGGCGGCGGCCCGCGCACCGCGCGCCGGCCGTGCGCGCGCCGACGGCAGCACGGGAAGCAGCACCGCCGCCGCGTGCACCAGCAGGGTCAGGCCTACGGCCGCCCACGCGTCGGCGCCCCGGCTGCCGGGGTGCAGCAGCCCGGCGAGGAAGGGCGCGGCGGCGGCGGCGGGGACGCCGGTGAGCGCCCACTCGGCCGCAGCGCCGCGCAGCAACCGCAGGGTGCCGGCGCCCCTGGCCTGTTGCAGGGCCAGTTCGTCGCGCCGCCGCACGGTCAGCTGGCGGGCGGCCAGTACGAGGGTGGCGAGGGCGAGGACCGCCAGCATCACGCTCGGCAGGTACAGCGAGGAACGGGCCGCCACCGTCGGCACCGTCAGGTCGTCGATCGCGCCCGGCAGACCGGAGGCCACCGTCAGGTCGTCCAGTGACGGCTCCCGGCCGCCGAACACCGACACGCGGCCCTGGCTGCCGGAGAACGCGCGCAGCCGGTCGCGCAGCCCGGCGAGGCCGTCCGCGTCGAGCCCGGAGAGGTCGGGCTGCATGCTCCAGTGGGCCGTCAGATGCCCGTTGAGGACGGCGCTGCCGTTGAGCGCCGACGCCGACACCACGAGCAGGTCCTGGTCCGCGGTCTCGCCCCGGGTCAGGTCACCGGCCATCGCGGGCCAGAACCCGACGGCACCGGTCGCCCGGAAGACGCCGGTGATCCGCAGCGTCATGGCGCGGCCGAAGGCGTCCTGCACCCGGAGACGGGAACCGGCCGTCACGTCCAGGCGCTTGGCCAGCGCCTCGGGCACCGCCGTGTCGGCCGGGGCGGTGGACCCGGTGGCGACCGGGACATCGGGCAGCGAGGTGAACGCGCCGGCCGGGGCGTCGGCCGTACCGGCGGGCCACCGCCCGGCGGTCAACCGCCCGAACCGGCCCCCGTCCTGCACCGCGACCGGGTGCAGCCCGCTGCCCCCGGGACCGCGCGGCGGGCCCGCCACCCCGTCGATCCCCGTCACCGAGACCGGCGAGGTGCCCAGCAGTCCGACATACGTCCGCTGCGGCACCCCGGCGAACACCCGCTCGCCGGCGGCCCGTACATCCCGGTCGGCGGCGGCCATCCCCCCGGCCCGGAAGGACGCGTTGACGTTCACCTGCGCGCCGGGGTCGCCGGCCAGCCGTCCTACGGCCCCGGCCTGCACCGAACTCCCGGCCAGCGCCGCGAGCGCGGCCAGTGCCGTCGCGCACAGCAGTACGGTCACCGCGACGGCGGACAGCACCAGCCCGTGCCGGGTGGCCCGCCGGGCGACGGCGGGAAGCCGCCGCCGAGCAGGAGGCGGGACATCCGGGCGTCGCGGCGAAGACGTGAAGGCCGTGGCGACCACATGAACCCCCGCAGAATCGAACATGTGACGGTGACGGCGCGCCACAGTCCTACCAGGCATCCCCCAACTGGGCAAGAATCGCCGATCTTTGGCGCCCGGCGCGCCGAAACGCCGATCCGGACGAAACCCCCTACTCGGCGTCCAGTCCCCAGCTGTGGATCCGCCGCGGATGGATACGGATGACCTCCTCGCTCATGTGCGGCCCCAACTCGTGCGGTCCGACGAGGAGTTCGGCCTCGCCGCGGATGTCGATGCCCCGTACCTTCCAGGGCCTGACACTGACGATGTCGTCCACGACCAGCGCGACCTTCGGGTTGGCCTTCAGGTTGCGCCACTTCTTCGTCGTGCCCATCGCGTAGCCGCCGACCAGGATCGTCCCGTCGTCCTGCGGGAAGAAGCCGACGGGATTCGCCTGCGGCTGCCCCTTGGGGTCGACGGTGGCCAGTCGTCCCAGCCGCTGCGATCTGAGGTACACGCGCTCGGCGTCGGTGAATTCGGTCATGCCCGCAGCCAAACACGCCTGCCCGCCCGGCGCATCGGCTTCGGGATCTACGTCCTCCGCCCTACTCCGGACAGGCGGATACGGCGGCGGCCACCGGTGATGCTCCGCCGTCCGCCCGTCCCCGCGTGCCACGGTCGCCTCCTAGTGGTCGGCGGGGAGAGGCGGAGCGCTCATGGTCGGGGCCGGACGGATCGTCGTGGCAATGCTGGTGGTCGTACTGGGCGCGGGAGTCGGGCAGGGCACGGCGACCGCCGAAGCCCCGGCTCCCGAACCCTTCGACACCTGGACCGGCACCTGGGAGGCCGCTCCCTCCGGCACCACCACCGCCCATTCCGGCGCCTCCTTCCGCAACGTCGTCCACCTCAGCGTCGGCGGCGACGCGACCCGCGTCCGGCTCACCAACCGGCTCGGCACCGCCCCCCTCCGCCTCGACGCGGTGACCGTCGCCCTGCGCGGGTCGGGTCCGGACGCCGTGCCCGGCTCGATGCGCACCGCGACCTTCGACGGCGCCCGGACGGTCACGATCCCGGCGGGTGAGGACCTGGTCACCGACCCCGTCCCGCTCGCCGTACCCGCCGGAGCGGACCTCCTGATCACGGTCCACACACCCGACGACTCCGGCCCGGCGACCTACCATCGCGCGGCCGGACAGACCAACTACCTTGCCCCGAGCGGCAATTGGGCGGCCGACAGCGACGGCTCCGCGTACACGACGACCACCACCTCCTGGTACTACGTCACCGGCGTCGACGTCCTCGACGCCCCGGCGGCCGGCAGCGTCGTCGCCTTCGGCGACTCCCTCACCGACGGCAACGGCTCCACCCGCGACGCCAACCACCGCTGGCCCGACCGGCTCGCCGAGCGCCTCAACACCCTGCCCCCGTCCCGTCGCCTCGGCGTCCTCAACGCCGGCATCTCCGGCAACCGCCTGCTGCGCGAGGACGTCGGACCGAGCGCCCTGTCCCGCCTCGACGCCGACGCCCTGTCGCGGTCGGGCGTGCGGGTGGTGATCGTCCTGGAGGGCGTCAACGACATCAAGGGCACCCCGAACGCCACCGACCCCGACGCCTTCGCGGAGGCCTACCGCACCCTCGTGACCCGCGCCCACGCCCACGGCATCCGCGTCATCGGCGCGACCCTCACCCCCTACGGCGGCAACAGCGGGTACACGGCGGCCCGCGAAGCCGTGCGGCAGCGGATCAACGTCGCCCTCCGTGCCGGCGGCCCCTTCGACGCGGTCGTCGACTTCGACGCCGCCGTCCGCGACCCGGAGCAGCCGGACCGGATCCTGCCCGCCTACGACAGCGGCGACCACCTCCACTTCAACGACGCGGGCATGCGGGCGCTGGCCGACACGGTCGGTCTCGGCACGCTCAGCTGAGGGGCAGCCCCCAGCGCGGGGCGTCCGCGTTCGGCCGCACCGGGGCGATCGTCAGGTCGGGACGGTCGCCCCTGGCGGTGATCAGCGCCGACTCGCCCTTCCTCAGGGCGACTTGGAGGGTCCCCTCGGCCACGGACGTGTACCGCAGCGGCCGTCCGCGGTCGTCCCGCACGTCCACCGGGCCCGCGATCCCGTGCCGTACGACACAGGGCGCGCCCGCCCCGCTGACGAGCCGTACCCAGCGGGTCGCGCCGTTCCTGCGGACCGCGCTGAGCGAAAAGGCGCCCTGTGTACGGAAGTCGTGCACGGTGAGGTCCGCCCACGCGGCCGGCACGGCCGGGAAGACGCGGACGATCCCGCCCCAGGACTGGCAGACCATGTCGTGCAGCGACTGGGACGCCGACAGCGGGGTCTCGATGACCGGGCCGGACTCCTTGTACATGGTGTTGGCCTGGATGAAGCGGGTCATCAGTTGGCCGAGGTAGCCGAGGGCGTCCTCGCCCTTGCCGAGCAGTGCGGACATCGAGGCGGCGCCGGTGAAGGTGTAGCCCTGGAGGGCGCCCTCGAAGCCGACCCAGTGTGCCAACGACCGCTCGATCAGGGCGAGTTCGTCGGGGGTGCGGCCGGTCACCTCGTACAGCGGGTAGACCGCGAGGAGGTGCGAGTAGTGGCGGTGGGACTTCGCGAAGGGGATGTCCGCGCCGATCATGAAGCCGTTGGCGTCGGTCGGATACGCCACCCGCTTGGCCAGCACCTCGCGCCAGCGCGGCGCCGACTCGTCGTCGATGCCCAGGAGTTCGGCGGATTCGAGGAGGGTGCGGCAGCCCCAGGTCAGCAGCATGAGGTCGTAGTTGCAGTCCCGTGAGTTGCCGCCGTACTCGGGGGAGAAGGTGGCAGGGAGGTGCAACTTGCCGTCCGTGCCCGGCTCCAGGAAGTGCAGGTAGTAGTTGACGGCCTTGCGCAGGAGCGGGAAGAGGACGTCCCGCAGGATCGACTCGTCCATGGTGTGGCGGTAGCTGAGCCAGACGTTGTGCAGGGCCCAGGTGAGGTCACCGACCTCGGGTGTCGGCGAGTCCTGGCCCGGGATGCCGACGCCGTAGCCGGTGAGCGTGCCCGCGGCGCCGTTGACCAGCTGGGGGTCGGTGGTGCGCGGGATGCCGAGCGAGTCGGCGCGGTAGGGCGCCGCGACCTCCTTGGCGAGGTTGTCCCGGAACTCGCTCAACGCCCGTGTCACCGCGTCGAGTTCGAGATGGTTGGAGCCGTGGATGAGCCAGTACTCCAACTGCACGTTCAGGTTCCACCAGGTGTTCGGCCACGGCGTCGGCTCCAGCCAGGGCCCGCTCGTCGCCATCACCGGCGCGTCCCGGCGGGCCGCCGAGGCGACCTTGTACAGCTGGATCCAGTAGAAGCGCTGGATCCGGGCGTCGGGGAGGGAGAGGAAGCTCTTGCGGTAGTAGGCGTGCCACCAGGCGCGGTGCGTCAACGCCAGCGTGGAGTAGGGGAGTTGGGAGGCGCGGCGCACTTCTTTGAGTGCCCGGTCCAGGGCCGTCGTCCTCGGATACGAGTGCGCGACATGGACGTACAGCGTCCGGGCCCGCCGGTCCCTCCGCTCCCGCCACGCCGTCACATGCTGTCCGCCGGACAGCAGTGGCTGTACGGCGGCCGAGACGCCGTCGTGGTCGGCGACCTCGGCGGGCGGGTTGCCGGTGTAGCCGTCCGGGAGGGGCTTGAAGGCGGCGCGGGGGCTGATCGCGTCGGCGGGGTGGAACACCCAGCGGAAGTCGCGCTCGCCCGCGCTGGGCGTGACCTCGACGGCGAGGACCGAGCGGTCGTTGTGGACGAGGGCGCGGAGGGCGAGGGTGCCCCGGTCGGTGGTGAGGGTGCCGGTGAGTTCGGCGTCGCGCAGGCCGAGGCGCCAGTCCAGGCCGGTGATCGTGCCGACCGGTTCCAGGGTGAAGTGGCCGATCGGCAGCCGGGCCAGGCCGAACAGGGAGCCGTACTCGGGGCGGTGGTCCTGGACCTCGGAGTGCTGGACGTTGAAGCGGACGGCGCTCGTCTCGGCGCCGGGCTCGGCGTAGATGCCGGAGCCGAGGAAGCCGTTGCCGAGGAACGGGCCCTCGTACCAGGTCGTCGGCATCCGCTGCCAGACGAGGTCGGCGTCGTCGAGGACGGCGCGCCACGGGTCGGCCGCGCTTGTGTGATCGGTCGTGGCCTCCGCCTGCGCGGGCACGCCCCCGGCGAGGAGCGCACCGCCCAGGGCGGAGCCGGTGGCGAGGACGGTACGTCTGGACGGGCTGGACACGGTGTCTCCCGGCGGCTCGGCGATTCCAGCGGACTGAGCAGATTCATCGGAGCTATCCCGGGAGGGAACGTAGAGAAGGGGCGTCTGCTCGTCAATAGAACGGGAGAGATCCGATGTGTTAACCCGGCGTGGGCGGGCCCGGATGGGGTCAGCCCCAGATGGTGGCGCCCAGCCATGCCCCCGCGATCAGCAGGCAGGTGAACAGTTCCGTCAGCACGCTGGAGCCGCCCGAGCGCATCGCCGTACGGAGCGAGGCCATGGCCTCGCCGTGCCGGCCCAGCCGCAGGCGCTCGTGGACGTAGATCCCGGCCATGAAGCCGGGGACCGCGCCGAGCACGGGGATCAGCACGAAGCCGAGGAGCGCGCCGACTCCGGCGTACACGCCCATCCGGGGGGTCGCGCCGCTCGCGCGCAGCCGGCGGGGCGGCAGGACCCAGCGCACCACCTGGGAGAGGAGGAGGACGGCCGTGGCGCCCACGAGGACGCCCCAGGTGACCGGTCGCGGGTCCTTCAGCGCCCACCACAGGACCGCGGCCCACACCAGCCACGACCCCGGCACTCCGGGCACCAAGACTCCGCACAGGCCGAACAGGATGACGACGCCGACCAGCAGGAGTTCACCCACTCCCATCTGCCCAGCCTGCGGGATCCCGGGTGAGACCGCAGGTCAGCCCCGGGCCACCCAGCCCCGGTCGTAGGCGTGCCAGCCCAGTTGCAGCCGGGTCGTCGCGCCGGTCAGCTCCATCAGCCGCTTCACCCGGCGCTGGACCGTCCGCAGGCCCAGGCCGAGCTGTTTCGCGACGCTGGCGTCGGTCAGCCCGGCCAGCAGCAGGGACAGCACCTCCAGGTCCGTGCCGTCGGGGCCGTCCGGCTCCTGCTCGGTGGCGCCGGGCGGACTCAGGCGCAGCGGGAGGGCGTTCCGCCACACCGACTCGAAGAGGCCGCAGAGCAGTTCCAGCAGGCCGCTCGCGTGCACGACGAGCGCGGCGGGCTCCGCGGTGTGCGAGGTCAGCGGCACCATCGCGAGGGTCCGGTCGGCGACCACCAGTTTGGTCGGCACCCTGTCCACCACCCGCACCTGCTCGCCCCGGCCGACCGCGGCGGTCAGTTCGGTGATGCCGTCCGGCAGGTCGAGCACCGCGCGTTCGAGGACGACGCGGTAGCGGACCCCGCGGCCGACGGCCTGCTCCTCCGCGTCGTTCTCCATGCCGGTGACGGCGACCGGGTTCCCGGTGACCAGCGCGCACACCTCCTCGCTCGCGCCGAGCTGGAGCTGGAGGAACCGCTGGGTGACGGCCGCGGCGCCGCTCACCACCTCCACCAGATCGTGTACGGCGGTCTCGGCGGCCGACGCCCGGTACTCCTCGGCGAGCAGCGCGGCGGCCAGTTCGGCCTGCTCCAGTTCGTGCCGTCGCCGGGTGAGCAGGGCGCCGAGGGCGACCCCGGGCGGGGCGGCGACCCAGCGGCCGGGGCGGGCCGACGACTGGGCCGCGAGTCCGTGCCGCTCCAGGCGGCGCAGGGCGCGCTCGGTGTCGTACTCCCCGAGCGTCAGCCGTCGGGCGAGATCGGGCACGTCCGCGGCGCCGACGGACACCAGTGCCCGGTACGCCGACTCGTGGGCCTCGTCCAGACCTATCGCTCCCAGCATCGGCTGCCGCCCCTCCCCGAAGACCCCGTCGCGTCGCGCGCGCCGTGGCGGAAAACAGCCACGGCGCGAACCCGCCTCGGCACATCATCGCCGTACCGCCCGCCCCTCTGCCAAGGTTGCGCCACCAGGGCATCAACTGCCGCCCGAAATGGTCGTATTGAGCCTTATTGGCCTGCGGATTCGCAGACGGCGGATCGCGCGGGGGACGGTCCGCGCAGCACAGCGGATCCTCAGGAAGACAGGTCACACTCGGGACCGGACGGGCCGAACCCGCGACGGGATTCGGTCACTTGGAACGTGACCCGGCTCCATGACGTGCGCAGGCATGTAGGGGATCTGGGGCCGGGTCACCCGGTTGTCGCCGGGCGGTTCTCCCGTGGGGGGTGGAATCGCCCGGCGGCCCTGTGGGGCTCTGTGTCGGACGGGTGTTCGGTCCGTCATCCGACACGCCGTTCGAGGAGGGGCGCGCACCGGATTTTCCCGACGCCCCGTTTTCATCCGGCCCGCGCGGTGGACAATTAGGGGCATGAGCCAGCAGGGGGGAACGCCGACCGGTCACGAGGACGACTGGTGGGGCCAGCTGTACGACGACACCGCGGCCGACACGGGACCCACGGCCGCGGCCGACTCCGTGGACGACCGGTTCGCCTCGGCGGCGGGGACGGTGGGGGTGCCTCCGGCGGATGAGCGGGCGCGTCCGGGGGGCCCGGGTGTCCCGGGGCCCCGCGCGGGCGCCGAACCCGACTCCGGACCTTCTGCGGCTACGGGTTCGGCCGCGCCGGGTGCTTCCTGGGAACCGCCGTCCAGTGCGCCGCCGTTCCCGCCTGGACCTCCGCTCCATGAGGTGACGGGGGCACCGGGCACCGCTGCTGCCGAGTCACGGGTTCCGGTGGATGGGGCGCCGCCCCGGGCGGTTCGGGACGGCGATGGGGGTGGCTCGTCCGGTGTTGCGGGGGCGGGTGGTGCCGGGGGCGGTTCGGCGGGGGGTAGTGATGGGTCCGTTCCCCTCCGGGGTGACATGGCAGACCCGGCGGCTCCGGGCGACCTCCCGACCGCAGCCCCCGGCGGCACGGACACACAGCCCGACCTCTCGCCGGCCGACCCTCAGCGGCCCGCCGGTGCCGAGTTCCCGCCCGCGTACCCGCGGCGTCCGGCGGATCCCGCGCCTTCTGCGGACAACCCGGCCGTCGCTCCGGCGGGCCGCCGTCCGGACGGGCTCTCCGGCTCTCAGTCATCGGTGGTTCCCGCGCGTCCTGTGGGTGATCCCGTCGGGGCTCCGGAGCCTTTCCGTCCGGATGGTCCGTCCTCCCCGCCCGCTTATCCGCAGTCATCGGTGGTTCCCGCGCGTCCTGTGGACGATCCCGCCGGGGCTTCGGAGTCTCTCCGTCCGGATGGCTCGTCCTCCCCGCCCGCTTATCCGCAGTCACCGGCCATTCCCGCACCCCCTGCCGACAGTCCAGCCGGAGTTCCGGGGGACCTCCGTCCGGAGGGGCTGTCCGCCCGGAGCCCCTCCCCTCAGCCCACCTCCCCGCAGCCCCTCTCCGCGCCCCCCACCGACAACCCCGCCCTCGCCCCGCCATCCCCCCGCCCGGACCGTCCGTTCGACCCGCGCCCCTATCCCCAGCCACCGGCCGCGTCCGCCCCCACCCCACAGCCCCTCCCTGTCGTCCCACCTCCCAACCTTCCCGCCCTCCCACCCCCACCCGCGTCCCTCACCCTCGACTACGTGGGCTCCGGTCCGCCCACCTACGACGCCGAACCCACCGCCCTGCCCCCCGCCGACCCGGACGACCTCGACGACCTGGTCGCGGACACCGTGCTGGACGGGGCGCGGTACGGGACGAGCACGATCAGGGCCGTGTCCGTGCGGGGGGACTCCGCGAGGTTCCGGGGGGAGCCGCGGCGGGACTCGTTGCTGACCGCGCGGTTCGGGGTCGGGGAGCAGGCGTTGGTGCTGGTGGCGATGGCGACCGGGGCGCGGGCCACGCCGGGGGCGCACCGGGCCGCCGCCGAGGCCTGTCACTGGATCGGGCGGGCCGTGGGGCGGAGTCACGCGCGGCTCGCCGAGGACATCCGCGCTGCCCGGCGCGGTGATCTCAAGTCCGGGCTCCACCGCCTCACCGACCGCAGCCTCGGCAAACTCCGGGCCAGCGCCGCCGAACAGGGCGTCGAACCGGAGGAGTACTCGGCCACCCTGCGCTGCCTCCTCCTCCCCGCCCACCCCGAGTGCCGTACCCGCGTCTTCTTCGGCGTCGGCCCCGGCGGACTGTTCCGGCTGCGGGACGGCGAGTGGCAGGACATCGAGCCCGCCGTCGGCGACACGGCAGGCGAGGCAGTCGTCGGCTTCGGGTCGCAGCCCGCCGAGACGCCCGAGGGCGACCGGCTCACCATGGACCTCGGCATCCCGACCCCGCCGAGCCCGTACGAACCCGCCCCCGAACCGCCCCGCGAACCCTTCCGCTTCCGCGCCTCCGTCGCCCGCCCCGGCGACACCCTCCTCATGTGCACCGGCGGCCTCGCCGAACCGCTGCGCGGCGAGCCCGAGCTGTCCGCCCATCTGTCGGGGCGGTGGTCCGGACCCACCCCGCCCGGTCTCGCCGCGTTCCTCGCCGACACCCAAGTGCGGGTCAAGGGTTATGCCGACGACCGCACGGCCGCCGCCGTTTGGGAGGCGTGACGGCCTGTGCTGTGAATTCATGGAACCCAGAGGGATCCGCAGGACACCGGAAACCGAAGGGCACCTGAGAGCCATGGCCAAGCAGAACGTCGCCGGACAGTTCGTCGACATCCTCGTCCGCGCCGGAGTCGAGCGCCTCTACGGCGTCGTCGGCGACAGCCTCAACCCGGTCGTCGACGCGATCCGCCGCAACTCCGCCATCGACTGGATCCACGTCCGCCACGAAGAGACCGCCGCCTTCGCCGCCGGCGCCGAAGCGCAGATAACCGGGAAGCTCGCCGCCTGCGCCGGCTCCTGCGGCCCCGGCAACCTCCACCTCATCAACGGCCTCTACGACGCCCACCGCTCCATGGCCCCGGTCCTCGCCCTCGCCTCGCAGATCCCGTCCAGCGAGATCGGCCTCGGCTACTTCCAGGAGACCCACCCGGAACGGCTCTTCCAGGAGTGCAGTCACTACAGCGAACTGATCTCCAGTCCCAGGCAGATGCCCCGGCTCCTCCAGACCGCCATCCAGCACGCGATCGGGCAGAGCGGGGTCAGCGTCGTCGCCCTCCCGGGCGACATCGCCTCCGAGCCCGCCCCCGACAAGGCCGTCGAAACCGCCCTCGTCACCTCCCGCCCCTCCGTCCGCCCCGGCGACACCGAGATCGACAAGCTCGTCGAGATGATCGACGAGGCGGACCGGGTCACCCTGTTCTGCGGCAGCGGCACGGCCGGCGCGCACGCCGAGATCATGGAGTTCGCCGGGAAGATCAAGTCCCCGATCGGACACGCCCTGCGCGGCAAGGAATGGGTTCAATACGACAACCCCTTCGATGTGGGGATGAGTGGTCTCCTCGGCTACGGCGCCGCCTACGAGGCCACCCACGAGTGCGATCTGCTGATCCTCATCGGCACCGACTTCCCGTACAACGCGTTCCTCCCCGACGACGTGAAGATCGCCCAGATCGACGTACGGCCCGAACACCTCGGCCGGCGCTCGAAGTTGGACCTCGCGGTATGGGGCGACGCGAAGGAGACGCTGAGCTGTCTCATCCCGCGGGTGAAGCCGAAGGGGGACCGGCGGTTCCTCGACCGGATGCTCAAGAAGCACGCCGACGCGCTGGAGGGCGTCGTCAAGGCCTACACACGGAAGGTCGAGAAGCACGTCCCGATCCACCCCGAGTACGTGGCCTCCGTCCTCGACGAACTGGCCGACGAGGACGCCGTGTTCACCGTCGACACGGGGATGTGCAATGTGTGGGCCGCGCGTTACATCACGCCCAACGGGCGACGCCGGGTCATCGGTTCGTTCTCCCACGGGTCGATGGCGAACGCGTTGCCGATGGCGATCGGCGCCCAGTTCACGGACAGGGAGCGGCAGGTCGTGTCGATGTCCGGCGACGGCGGATTCTCCATGCTGATGGGCGACTTCCTCACCCTCGTCCAGTACGACCTGCCGGTGAAGGTCGTCCTGTTCAACAACTCCTCTTTGGGAATGGTCGAGTTGGAGATGCTGGTCGCCGGCCTCCCGTCGTACGGCACCACCAACAAGAACCCCGACTTCGGGGCCGTGGCGCGGGCGTGCGGTGCGTACGGAGTGCGGGTCGAGAAGCCCAAGGACCTCGAAGGCGCCCTGAAAGCCGCCTTCAAGCACAACGGGCCGGCCCTCGTCGACGTCGTCACCGACCCCAACGCCCTGTCCATCCCGCCGAAGATCAGCGCGGAGATGGTGACGGGCTTCGCGCTGTCGGCGTCAAAGATCGTGCTGGACGGCGGAGTCGGGCGGATGCTGCACATGGCCCGCTCCAACATCCGGAACCTGCCGCGGCCCTAACCGTCGTAAGGCGCCCAGCCCTTCGCCGAGTACCAGTAGTGCGGCAGGCCCTTGATGCTCGTCGTGCGGAACGGCTTGCCGTGGTCGTCGATGCGGAGCGTGCCCGTGCGGCCCTGGGAGGACCAGTCGAGTTCGAGGTACCAGCGGCAGTCGCAGGTCGTGGTGCGGGCGGTGACCATCAGTACTTCCGGGTCCTGTGCCGAGACCCGGTACGGCAGACGCAGTGCCGGGGTCCGGTTGCCCAGGTCGTCGCTTCCGGCGACCGGGCGGGCGAGGGGGTGCCGGGCGTCCAGGTTCACCCCGAAGTAGCGGGGGACCAGACCTCCGCCGCAGCCCTGGTCCATCGCGTAGGCGGTGCCGTGCGCGGGCGCGGCACGTCCCGCGACCCGTACCCGCAGCGCCTCCAGGACGACCGCCGTGGACGTCCGCCCCTGCACCGAGATCTCGATGTTCGTGTCGTGCCCGTGCACCGCGTGCTGTTTCGCCGCCCAGGCTCCGGCGTCCTCCGGGGCCGGTGGCGGCGGAACCTGCGTGGGTGACTCGTCCACGACGTAGTCGTGGCTGCAGTGGATCGTCCACACCTGGGAGTCGGCGGTCCAGGCGAGGGGAGCAGGGAGGGCGGACGGTGAGGCTTTCGGCCTGGCCGTGCCGTGGGTGGACACCGCCGACAGGGTGCCCCACAGGGCGAGCGTCGCGCACACTACGGCGGCGGTGAGCGTCAGGCGTCGGCGGTACCAGGGGCCGGGCGTCGCCTCGGGGACCTCGTCCGGTTCCGGTACCGGTACCGGAACCGGGCTCTCCGCCGGCGGCGCGGCGACCCGGGGCCGCTGTCGTGCCGCCACCGCCAGGATCCAGTACCGGTGCAGCTCCAGCCGCTCCTCCGCCGTCGCCCCGCACAGCGCCGCGAAGCGTTCCACGGGGGCGAAGTCGAGGGGCACCGCCTCGCCCACGCAGTAGCGGTGCAGGGTCGACGCGTTCATGTTCAGGCGGCGGGCCAACTGGCTGTAGCTGCGGTCCGTGCGTGCCTTCAGGCGGCGCAGCAGTGCCGCGAACTCCTCGACGTCCTTGTCGTTGCCCTCGCCCGACACCGTTCCCCCGTGCGTGTCGCGTCCCGGGACGGCATCCCAGGCACTCCCCATATGAGGAGGTCAGCGGGGGTGGGACGGTTCCACCGTCGCGAGGTCGGTGTCGGTCGTTGCGGTCGCCGCCGCCGGGCGCCGAAGCTCGTTTCGACCACAGCACCGCATCGACCCGAAACGGGGACCACACGTGAACAGCAAGAAGGCCACGCGCCGCACCGCCCTCGCCGCCGGCCTCGCCCTCGCCCTCGGGCTGGGCGTGGCGGCCCAGGCATCCGCCGGCGCCCCGCGCACCGTGAGCGGCTCGCCGGACGACAACATCACCCGCATCGCCGACTTCTACGGCGCCTACGTCGACGCCGAGAGCGACCTCGACAGCGGCGGCGGCAAGCTGGCCCAGCAACTGCGCGCGTACTACCTCACCCCCGCCTACCTGAAGAAGCTGAGGGCCTGGGAGGACAAGAACCACGCGGACGGCGTCCTCCAGGCGCAGAACACCCCCATGAGGTGGAAGGTGACGGACAACGGCACCGCCGACTACACCGAGGCCGCCATCACCCTCACCTGGGGCGGCGGGGACACCACCAAACTGATCGTCGACATGACCCGCACGACCCACAAGATCTTCCACATCGGCACGAAGGGGATCGGCGGCAAGTAGGCCCCGTAGAGGAGCCGTTCGCGGTTCCTGAACGACTGATTCCGGCCAGTTTCGCGGAGGTCGGGCCTCGGGGGAGGTCCGGGGGACCAACCGCCCCACGGCTTCGCGGACTACGGCCGGATCGGCAGCCCCGCATCGGCAGTCGGTTCGATCGCCGGTGGTCAGGACGGCACGGGGTGTCTGGTCCCCGCGCCGGGAGCCATGGCACCCCGGAGGGGAACGCCCCGGCCGCCCCACCCGGGACGCATGCTCCGTACGGTGGCCGTTCGACCGTACGGACGGCGTCGCCCCCGAATCCTCCGCCCCGCCGGGTTCGGCGCAACTGTGGCCGAACACCTGGTCGTTGATGATTCGACATGACTGCCCTGTTCCCGACGAGGGCATGGATCCCCGTGAAGGTGTTCGAGCAGGAGGGAACCGGAAACCGGCGTGCAGGCGGGGGTCATGAAGAGGCAAGCACGAGGGGGCGGTCCCATGGCGATCGGGGCCTCCTCGGCGAAAGCGGTGGAGGACAAGGCCGACAGCGCCACGGAACCGGCGCAGCCGCCTCAACTGAGGCGCAGACTCGGACGCGCGGACCTGCGGGCGGTGCCCGAAGCCCGGAGGGCGTTGCGTGAACTGTTACGGCACTGGGGGAGGCCGGGACGATCGGAGATAGCGGAGCTGCTCACGAGTGAACTCGTCACCAACGCGCTGATCCACACCGACCACGACGCCGTGCTGACGGCGACCGTCGGACCCCGTGGACTGCGCGTGGAGGTACGGGACTTCGTGGCCCGCAGGCCCAGACTGCACGTACCGAACGCCGACGACGGTACGCACGGGCGGGGCCTGGTCCTGGTGCAGTCCCTCGCGGACGCCTGGGGAGTGTCGGCCCACGGGGTGGGCAAGTCCGTCTGGTTCGAGCTCGATTCCGAGACGGCATGAGCAACGGGACGGGGGCGGCGTCCCGTTGGACTCCGCCCCCGTCCCGATGTCGCCCGGTCCCGGATCCTGCTTTCCGGCTCGGGCTCAGCCGAACTGCTGCTCCAGGTCCTTGAGCTTGCGCTCCAGGGAGTCGAGTCGCGGCAGGGCCATGGTGTCGTCCTCGGCGGTGAGGTCGACGGTTATCGGGTCAGATGCCCCGCGGACTGGCTGGAGTGAGGGACGCGTGCGAACCGGCAGTTGTTCCGGCGTCGATAGAGCAGGCTCCGCGGAGGGCTGCGAGGAGCCGCGCTCCAGGGCCTGCGGTTCCGGCGTCCGGCCCCGGCCGATGAGGCCGCGCTGGCCCCGGCTTATGGCCTTGAGCTGGGCCCGCTCGATCCGCTGCTGGTCGCGCCGGCGCAGTCGGGTCTCCTCCTTCTTCGCCTTGTCCTCGCGCACCTCGTCGACCGCCTCGTCCAGGCTGCGCACGTTCTCCAGGAGCATCAGCGACCAGGCGCTGTAGGTCTCGCGGGGGGCCCGCAGCCAGCGGACGATACGGATCTGCGGCAGCGGACGCGGCACCAGACCCTGCTCGCGCAGCGCGGCCCGTCGGGTCTGCTTCAGCGCGCGGTCGAACAGGACCGCGGCCGACAGCGACATGCCGGAGAAGAACTGCGGGGCGCCCGCGTGGTCGACACCCCTGGGCGCGTGCACCCAGTTGAACCAGGCGGCGGCTGCCGCGAACGTCCACACGAGTATCCGGGAGCCGAGGGCCGCGTCACCGTGGCTGGCCTCGCGGACCGCGAGGACGGAGCAGAACATGGCCGCGCCGTCGAGGCCGAACGGGACCAGGTACTCCCAGCCGTCGGTGAGGCCGAGGTTCTCCTGGCCGAAGCCGACCAGTCCGTGGAAGGAGAGTGCCGCGGCGACCGCCGCACAGCAGAACAGAAGGACATAGGAGGCGATGCCGTATATGGCCTCCTTGCGCCTGCGGCGCTCCTCCGTGCGCTCCCACGAGTCGTCTTTCGCGTGCTCCCCGCCGGACCGCTTGCTCCGCGCGAGCACCGCCACCGCCGCCAGCATGCCCAGGAGCAGTACGGCGCCGGGAAGCAGCCAGTTCAGCGATATGTCGGTCAGTCTCATCTGGGGTCCCTTGCATTGGGATAGGGCGTAACGCCCGCCATAGTGGCCCAATCCCAACGGCCCTCAGGCGTTTTCGGGGCAAGAGGCCGCCAAGGAGGTGCAAGGGGATGCCCAGGGCGGCTTTCTGCTCGAACTGCCGCTTGAGGGGCGGGAGTTGAGTTCGAATAAGACTACCCGTACGGGTGGTTCCACGGAAAGTTCCTGCGAAAAGTGAGGAAGTTGTGAAGCACCTGTTACCGGGTGGGTGTCTCGTTCGCGGCCGATCCTAGCGGGCCCCGAGTGGAGTGTGTGACTGAGGGTGCCTCAACTGGCTGCGGCGGCCAGCAGCTTGGTGACCCGCTCCGCCTCACCGGTGCGCGGACAGGTGGCGCAGGCGTCGTCCGCGTCCAGCGTGTAGTACATGCAGCAGCTCGCCCGGTCCCGGGTGGACAGCGACTCGCCGTTCGGTCCGGCCACCTCGCGGAACGCGGCGGACCCGACGTACGGCCTGGTCGCGCCCGGCAGCAGCCGCTCCAACTCCCGTACGGCCCGCGGCTGTTCGCCGAAGAGGTCGGCGACGTACCAGATCCCCTCCACGACCTCGTCGGTCGCCATGCCCCATAGGGCGCGACCGCGCCGTCGCATCCGCGGGCCGAAGCCGGCCAGTACCGGCTCCATGTGTTCGGCGACCGCGGCCCGCACCTCCGCCCGCAGCGCCTCCTCGTCCGCGACCACCCGCGCGCCGGGCAGCGCCGCCGCCGGATCGCCGGGCAGGCAGGCGAAGGGGCCGGTACGGACGGCCAGGTGGCCCATGTCGAGACCGGCGGCCGTGCGGTCGTAGGAGACGTGGGTCACGGGGAGGCGGGGGACGCGGCGGTGGAGGAACCACGGGACGGTGAACAGGAGGCAGACCGGCCAGGCGTAGCGGTGCAGGCCGAAGCTCGCTATCACGTCCGGGCGGCCCCTTCGGCCGTGGTCGCGCAGGACCTGGGCGTCGTCCCGGGCCAGGAATGCCTCCAGGTCGGCTCCGCCCTCCGCGAGTGCGGCGGCGTGTGCCCAGCCGCCGCCGGTCGGGGTGGGTTGTCCGGGGGTGAGTTCGGTGATCGCGAGCCCGGGGACTACCTCGGTGAGGCGGGCGTACGCGTCCGCTGTGGCCGAAGGGGGCAGGGGCATGCCGGGACCACCGATTCGCCGTTGGTTTAGAGGTAAGGCTTACCTTACCAACCCCTCCCGTAATTTGAACTAGTCCGATCTGCGCCTAAGGTGCTTGACGGACGAGTAACAAGACGCCGTAATGACCCCAAGTACCGACACGTCCGGAGGAGGACCCGTGAAGCAGGGCACGCAGGGCTCCGCCGGGACCGGAATTCCGGATGCGCCTGCCCGTGGCTCCCGGGTGCCGCCGCAGCAGCGCGCCGCCGATGTGGACCGGGACCGGGGTCTCGCGGACGGCGCCGGTGCGGTGCGCGGTGAGCACACGCACAGCGAGACGCCGTTCCCGCGCCCGCGTGCGGTCGTCCAGCGTTCCTCCGTGCGCGGTCAGATACTGGACGCGCTGCGCACCGCGCTCGTCGGCGGCGAACTGACCCCCGGCGAGGTCTACTCCGCGCCCGCGCTCGGCGACCGGTTCGGCGTCTCCGCCACCCCCGTCCGCGAGGCCATGCAGCAGCTCGCCGCCGAGGGCGCCGTCGAGGTCGTACCGAACCGGGGTTTCCGCGTGATCGAGCGCGGCGCCCGGGAACTCGCCGAACTCGCGGAGATCCGTGCCCTCATCGAGGTCCCCGTGCTGCTCCGGCTGGCCCGTACGGTGCCCGCCGCGCGCTGGGCGGACCTGCGCCCCCTCGCCGAGGGGACCGTCCGCGCCGCGTCCTCCGGGAGCCGGGCTGTGTACGCCGAGTCCGACCGGGCCTTCCACTGCGCCCTCCTCTCCCTCTCCGGGAACGCGCAGCTGGTCCAGATCGCGGAGGACCTGCACCGGCGCGCCCAGTGGCCGCCGGCCGGCGGTGCCGTGACGCGCGGGCGGGCCGACCTCCTGGCGGACGCGGCCGAACACCTCGCGCTCCTGGAGGCGTTGGTCGCGGGGGAGTGGGACGTGGTGCAGCCACTGGTGCGGGAGCACTTCGCGGGAGCCGCGTGAATCCGAATATGTGACTCCGGTCACGAGCGGGTCCGGGTCCGGCCACCGAGGGCCGCACCGGGAACCCGGTCGGCCGGTGGTGACGTGCCCCACGGAAAGGGACGACCGTTCCGTGGTTCCGTGGGGGAGAGCGCCGATGTTTCCGAATCCGGGCCAACAAGCCGCACAGCGGGCCGCGCAGCGGGGCGCCGAGCAGTCGGCGCGACAGGCGGCGCAGGACGGGATGCGCGCCGCGCAGATGGGCGCCCGCCGCGGCCACTCCCGCTCGGGCCGCGGCGGCGGCCTCCTGTCCTTCCTCCTGCTCGTCGCCGTCGTGGTGCTGGTCGCGCGCGACCCCGAACTCCGGGCGTCCGTCCTGCGGTTCGTGCACCACATCGTGAACGTCGTCCAGAACCGGACCGAGGGTTCCTGACCTACGCCGTGGCCGCCCCCGGCGCGGGCACCGCCAACTGCCGTGCCAGCCACGTCGGTACACCGCCGAGCAGCTTGAACAGCCGCCGGGCCTCCTCGCGCAACCGGGACGCCTCCGGCTCGACCTCCGCGTCCGCGAGCGACGCGAGGGCCGGCGCCGTACCGACGAGGTAGCCCAACTCCTCCCGGATCCGCAGCGATTCGGCGAAGCCGTGCCGGGCCTCCGCCAACTCCCCGTCCCGCAGGGCGAGTCCGGCCAGATGGCGCCAGGTGAACGACAGCAGCAGCGGGTCGGCCTGGTCGGCGGCCCCCGCGTGTGCACGCCGGTACGCGGCCCGCGCGGCCTGCGGCGAACGGGCCAGGTTCTCCGCGAGCAGCCCGCGCCGGAAGTCCAGCAGTGCCCGCCCCGAACCGCCCGGCGGGATCAGCGCCGCCGCCCGCCCGAGCGCGGCCCGCGCCTCGTCGGCCCGGTCGCGGACCCCGTGCAGCGTTGCCGCGTAGGCGAGTTGACCGCGTTCGCAGGCCGCCGCGCCGCGTTCGTCGTCGCTGTGGGCCAGCGCTTCGGCCGTGCGCAGCGCGTCCTCGGCCTCCTCCCAGCCCCGCTCGGTGTACAGACACCGTTCCACGAGCAGCGCGGTCCGCTGGAGGGCCGGCGCCGCGGTGTCGGGCCGCAGCAGCGCCGCCGCGTCGGCCCAGCAGGCCCGCGAGCGCAGCCGCCACACCGCGGTCTGGAGGGGATCGTCACCTTCGGTCGTTCCGTGTCCAGACATGGCGGAATGCGCCACGTTGCCCTCCCCGAGCACACCATTGAGCTGTTGAGTGCTGGCATCTCAGCACGGATCGCACGGCCCGGCCAAGAGGGTGGGTGAAAGAATTCACAAAGTCGTGGGATCGCCGGGTCAGCTCATCCGCAGCGCCAGGAAGAAATCCAGCTTGTCCTCAAGGCGCGAGAGGTCCCGACTCGTCAACTGCTCGATCCTGCCGACCCGGTAGCGCAGCGTGTTGACGTGCAGATGCAGCCGGGTCGCACAGCGCGTCCACGAACCGTCGCACTCCAGGAACGCCTCCAGCGTCGGAATCAGCTCCGCGCGGTGCCGGCGGTCGTAGTCGCGCAGCGGGTCGAGCAGGCGCGCGGTGAACGCCCGCCGCACGTCGTCCGGCACGAAGGGGAGGAGGAGCACGTGCGAAGCCAGCTCCTGGTGCCCGGCGGCGCACACGCGCCCCGGACGCGCCGCCGCCACCCGCCGTGCGTGCCGCGCCTCCTCCAGCGCCCCGCGCAGCCCCTCCGCCGAGTGCACGGCCGCGCTCACCCCGAGCGTCACCCGCCCGTCGCCGTCGAGCCCGGCCGACAGCGGATCCCGTACGGTCGCCAGGAGCGCGTCCGCGTGGATCCCGGACTCGGAGCCGTCGTGCTCCGCCGACACCGCCGGCAGCGGTACGAGCGCGATCGCCTCCTCGCCCGAGTGGGCCACGGCGATCCGGTCGGCGGGCTCGGGGCCCGTCGTCAGCGGGTCGACCAGGATCTCCTCCAGGAGCGCCTGGGCGACCGGGCCCGCCTCGATGGCGGCGCCGTCCCACTCGACCCGGGCCACGACCACCTGCCAGTGCGGGGCCGCCCCGAGACCGGGCAGCAGTACGGGGGCGGCGACCCGCAGCCGTGCGGCGATCTCGGCCGGCGCGGCACCCGTCTGGACCAGCTCCAGGACCTCCTGTGCGAGCCGTCTGCGTACTGTGCGCGCCGCGTCCCGCCGGTCCCGCTCGACCGCGATCAGCTGTGTGACGCCCTGGAGCAGGTCCAGGCGCTCGTCGGGCCAGTCCCCGGCGTCCGCCTCGACCGCGAGCAGCCAGTCCGACAGCACCGTCTCGCGCACGTCCCGGGAACCCTGCGCGGGGCGCCCGCCGCCGCGGATCGGGAAGAGCGAGTACGTCGAGCCGCCCAGCGCCAGCCGGTGCGGTCCCCGGCGGCCCGTGCGGGCGGCGGCCAGCTGCTCGGCGGCCAGCTTCGCGCAGACGTCGGCGGGCAGCGCGGGCCCCGACACCTTCGAGCCCGCGATCAGCCGCCCGGTCGGCGACAGCACCCACGCCCGCAGATCCAGGTCGGAACCGAGCAGGTCCAGGACCACGTCCGGGCCGCCGCCGGCCGGGCCCGAGGTCATCATCCGGCGGTGCCGGTCCACCACGGCCGCCAGATCGCCGGCCCGCTCGCCGGACACCTGTCGTACGACATGCTCGGTGATCGTCGCGAACGCCACCGACTCGTGGACCGCGAACAGCGGCAGCCGGTGCCGGGCGCAGACGGCGATGAGGTCGTCCGGAACCGCCCCCAGTTCGGCCTCGCCGGCGGCCAGCGCGGCCACCCCGGCGGACACCAGGATGCGTACGAACGGCTCGGAGTCGGAGGCGTCGCGGCGCCAGGCAAGACCGGTCAGGACCAGCTCGCCGCCCGAGAGGTAGCGGCTGGGGTCCCGCAGGTCGGTGGTCATCACCCCGCGTACCGTGCGGTCCAGCTCGTCCTCGCCGCCGAGCAGCCGCAGCCCCAGCGCATCGGTGTCCAGAAGTGCGCGCAGCCGCATCGCCGTCGCCGCCGTTCTTTGTCTAGAAAACTACGATGAACCAAGAGGTTCTGTGGGTGCGGGGCCGTGCGGGGCTGTTTCCCACGTTTCCACAGGGAATCGGAGGGGTTACTGATGACCTCCGTTCATATGAATCTACAAGATGCCCGCGCTGGCCAGCCAACTCCTTCATGGTTTCCGTGACTGACCCGCTCCGCGCACGGCGCTGTGTACTGACCTCACGCTGCATGAACAGCGCATGAACGAGCCGGGCCCGCCGCACACGAACTGGCTTGATCCGTACGACCCACGAGACGAAGAAGAGAGCCGGTCATGGACTTCCTTCGCCCCGCCAGCTGGGAGGAGGCGCTCGCCGCGAAGGCCGAGCACCCCACCGCTGTGCCCATCGCGGGCGGCACCGATGTGATGGTCGAGATCAACTTCGACCACCGCCGGCCCGAGTACCTGCTCGACCTGAACCGTATCGGCGATCTCTACGAGTGGGAGGTCGGCGCCGACAGCGTGCGGCTCGGGGCCTCGGTCCCGTACACCCGGATCATGGAGAACCTGCGCGGCGAGTTGCCGGGCCTCTCCCTCGCCTCGCACACGGTGGCCTCCCCGCAGATCCGCAACCGCGGCGGCGTCGGCGGCAACCTCGGCACCGCCTCCCCGGCCGGCGACGCCCACCCCGCGCTCCTCGCGGCCGGCGCCGAGGTCGAGGCCGAGTCGGTGCGCGGCACCCGGCTCATCCCGATCGACGAGTTCTACACCGGCGTGAAGCGCAACGCGCTCGCGCCCGACGAGCTGATCCGCGCCGTCCACATCAAGAAGGCGGACGGCCCCCAGCAGTACTCCAAGGTCGGTACCCGCAACGCCATGGTGATCGCGGTCTGCGCCTTCGGACTCGCCCTGCACCCCGCCACACGCACGGTCCGCACCGGCATCGGCTCGGCCGCGCCGACACCCGTCCGGGCGAAGGCCGCCGAGGAATTCCTGAACGCCGCGCTCGACGAGGGCGGCTTCTGGGACAACGGCCGGATCATCACCCCGTCGGTCGCCAAGCAGTTCGCGGACCTGTGCGCCGCCGCCTGCAACCCCATCGACGACGTCCGGGGCACCGCGAGCTACCGCCGCCACGCGGTCGGCATCATGGCCCGCCGCACCCTGACCTGGACCTGGGAGTCCTACCGCGGCTCCGCCGCCCACTCGGAGGGAGTCGCCTGATGCGCGTCAATTTCACGGTCAACGGCCGCCCGCAGGAAGCGGACGACGTGTGGGAGGGCGAGTCCCTGCTGTACGTGCTGCGGGAGCGGATGGGCCTTCCGGGTTCGAAGAACGCGTGCGAGCAGGGAGAGTGCGGTTCCTGCACGGTCCGGCTCGACGGCGTTCCGGTGTGTTCGTGCCTGGTCGCGGCCGGCCAGGTCGAGGGCCGCGAGGTCGTCACGGTCGAGGGGCTCGCGGAGTACGCGCGGCAGCGGGCATGTGGTCCCGAGAAATGTGACACTTCGGCGCCGAGTGTCACATTTCTTCAGGATGGGTCTCCTGCCCGGCAGGCCAAGCCGACCGACTCCCAGACCGGCGAGGGCACCCGACTCGCCCCCATCCAGCAGGCGTTCATCGACGCCGGCGCCGTCCAGTGCGGCTTCTGCACCCCCGGTCTCCTCGTCGCCGCCGACGAGATGCTGGAGCACAACCCGAACCCGACCGACGCGGACATCCGCGAGGCGCTCTCGGGCAACCTGTGCCGCTGCACCGGCTACGAGAAGATCATGGACGCGGTGCGCCTGGCGGCGGCCCGGCAGGGAGAGGCGGTCTGACATGTCTGACATCTCCGTAAAAGGCGCCCCCATCGGCACTCCCACCAAGGTCACCCAGGGCTCCAAGACCAAGGGCGGCATCGGCGAGTCCACGCTCCGCCCGGACGGCACCCTCAAGGTCACCGGCGAGTTCGCGTACTCCTCCGACATGTGGCACGAGGACATGCTCTGGGGCCAGATCCTGCGCTCCCCGGTCGCCCACGCCGAGATCGTCTCCATCGACACGGTCGAGGCGCTGAAGACGCCGGGCGTCTACGCCGTCATGACCTACGACGACCTCCCGACCGACGTGAAGAACTACGGCCTGGAGATCCAGGACACCCCGGTCCTCGCGCACGGCAAGGTCCGCCACCACGGCGAGCCGGTCGCGATCGTTGCCGCCGACCACCCGGAGACCGCGCGTCGCGCAGCCGCGAAGATCAAGGTCGAGTACCGCGAACTCCCGGTCATCACCGACGAGTTGTCCGCCACGGCGCCGGACGCGATCCTCGTCCACGAGGGGCGTACCGACCACCACATCGGCCATGTCCCGCACCCGAACATCGTCCACCGCCAGCCGATCGTGCGCGGCGACGTGGCAGCCGCCCGCGAACGCGCCGACTTCATCGTCGAGGGCGAGTACACCTTCGGCATGCAGGACCAGGCGTTCCTCGGCCCGGAGTCGGGCCTCGCGGTCCCCGCCGAGGACGGGGGCGTCGACCTCTACATCGCCACCCAGTGGCTGCACTCCGACCTGCGCCAGATCGCGCCCGTGCTCGGCCTGCCCGAGGACAAGGTCCGCATGACACTCTCCGGGGTCGGGGGCGCGTTCGGCGGTCGCGAGGACCTGTCGATGCAGATCCACGCCTGCCTGCTGGCCCTGCGCACCGGCAAACCGGTGAAGATCGTCTACAACCGCTTCGAGTCCTTCTTCGGCCACGTCCACCGCCACCCCGCCAAGCTCTACTACGAGCACGGCGCCACGAAGGACGGCAAGCTCACCCACCTGAAGGCCCGGATCGTCCTGGACGGCGGCGCCTACGCGTCGGCCTCCCCGGCGGTCGTCGGCAACGCCTCCTCGCTCGGTGCCGGACCGTACGTCATCGACAACGTCGACATCGAGGCCATCGCCCTCTACACCAACAACCCGCCCTGCGGCGCGATGCGCGGCTTCGGCGCGGTCCAGGCGTGCTTCGCCTACGAGGCCCAGATGGACAGGCTCGCCGACAAGGTGGGCATGGACCGGGTCGCGTTCCGTCAGCTCAACGCGATGGAACAGGGCACCGTCATGCCGACAGGGCAGGTCGTCGACTCACCGGCCCCGGTCGCCGAACTCCTGCGCCGCGTCAAGGCGATGCCCATGCCGCCCGAGCAGCAGTGGCTCGCCGCCGGAGAGGCCGCCGACGTACGGCAGTTGCCGGGCGGCCTGTCCAACACCACGCACGGCGAAGGCGTCGTACGCGGGGTGGGCTACGCGGTCGGCATCAAGAACGTCGGCTTCTCCGAGGGCTTCGACGACTACTCAACGGCCAAGGTCCGTATGGAGGTTGTCGGCGGCGAGGCGGTGGCCACCGTACACACCGCGATGGCGGAGGTCGGCCAGGGCGGGGTCACCGTCCACGCGCAGATCGCCCGTACCGAGCTGGGCGTCACCCAGGTGACGATCAACCCGGCCGACACACAGGTGGGTTCGGCGGGATCGACCTCGGCCTCCCGGCAGACGTACGTCACCGGTGGCGCCGTGAAGAACTCCTGCGAGCTGGTCCGCGAGAAGGTCCTGGAGATGGGCCGCCGCAAGCTCGGCACCTACCACCCGGCGTGGGCCACCGCCGAACTCCTCCTGGAGGGCGGCAAGGTCGTCACCGACGCCGGCGAGGTCCTCGCCGATCTGGTCGACGTCCTCGAAGGCGAGGCCGTCGAGATCGAGGCCGAGTGGCGGCACCGGCCGACCGAGGCCTTCGACCTCCGTACCGGACAGGGCTTCGGGCACGTCCAGTACACCTTCGCCGCGCACCGCGCCGTCGTCGAGGTCGACACCGAACTCGGCCTGGTCAAGGTGATCGAGCTGGCCTGCGCGCAGGACGTCGGCAAGGCGCTCAACCCGCTGTCCGTGATCGGCCAGATCCAGGGCGGCACGACCCAGGGTCTCGGCATCGCGGTCATGGAGGAGATCATCGTCGACCCGAAGACCGCCAAGGTCAGGAACCCGTCCTTCACGGACTACCTGATCCCCACCATCCTCGACACCCCGACCATTCCGGTCGATGTGCTCGAACTCGCCGACGAGCACGCCCCGTACGGGCTGCGCGGCATCGGCGAGGCACCCACCCTGTCGTCGACTCCGGCCGTACTGGCGGCTGTTCGGAACGCGACCGGGCTGGAACTGAACAGGACACCGGTACGCCCGGAGCACCTCACCGGTATGTGAGCCTCCGAGTCCCCTTGTTCGTCTCGGGCCGTCCCCCGGGTCGTCCATCCCAAATCCCGCGCACCGCCGACGGCGGTCCGCGAGTGCCCCTGTGAACCTTGGGAGATGGCCCCATGACCCAGCAGTCAGTGGAACCCAGGACCGCCGCCGAGGACGCGGGTGAAGGAACCCGCGTCCCGGCCGGCCGGTCCTGGCTCGACCGTTATTTCCACATCTCGAAAAGGGGATCGACCGTCGCGCGTGAGGTGCGCGGCGGAGTCACCACCTTCATGGCGATGGCGTACATCCTGCTGCTCAACCCCCTGATCCTGTCCGGCAAGGACGTCGCGGGGGACACGCTCGGCCAGCAGGGCCTGATCACCGCGACCGCGTTCGCGGCGGCCCTCACCACGCTCCTGATGGGCTTCGTCGGCAAGGTGCCGCTGGCCCTCGCCGCCGGCCTGTCCGTCTCAGGGGTGCTCTCCTCGCAGGTCGCCCCGCAGATGACCTGGCCGCAGGCGATGGGCATGTGCGTGATGTACGGCGTGGTCATCATGCTGCTCGTCGTCACCGGCCTGCGCGAGATGATCATGAACGCGATTCCGCTCGCGCTGAAGCACGGCATCACGATGGGCATCGGCCTGTTCATCGCCCTCATCGGCTTCTACAAGTCCGGGTTCGTGCACCAGGGCAAGGCCACCCCGGTGACCCTCGGCCCGGCGGGCGAACTCGCGGGCTGGCCCGTCCTGTTGTTCGCCGGCACCCTCCTCCTCATCTTCATGCTCCAGGCCCGCGACATGCCCGGCGCGATCCTCATCGGCATCATCAGCGGCACGGCCGTCGCCGCGGTCCTGAACGCCGCCGGGGTCATCGACCCCAAGCAGTGGGCGAGCGGCGCCGCCCCCGAACTGCACGGCAGCGCGGTGTCCATGCCGGACTTCTCGCTCTTCGGCCAGGTGGAGTTCGGCGGTTGGGGCAGGGTCGGCGCGATGACGGTCGGCATGATCGTGTTCACGCTCGTCCTGGCCGGTTTCTTCGACGCCATGGCGACCATCATCGGCGTCGGCACCGAAGCCCAACTCGCCGACGCCAAGGGCCGGATGCCCGGCCTGTCGAAGGCGCTGTTCATCGACGGCGCGGGCGGCGCGATCGGCGGCGTGGCGGGCGGCTCCGGCCAGACCGTCTTCATCGAGTCGGCGACGGGCGTCGGGGAGGGCGCGCGAACGGGCCTCGCCTCGGTCGTCACCGGTCTCTTCTTCGCCGCCTGTCTCTTCTTCACCCCGCTCACCGCGATCGTCCCGCAGGAGGTCGCGTCCGCCGCCCTGGTCGTCATCGGCTCGATGATGCTGATGAACGCCCGGCACGTGGACTGGGCCGACCGCGCCACCGCGATCCCCGTGTTCCTGACGGTAGTGGTGATGCCGTTCACGTACAGCATCACCGCGGGCGTCTCCGCGGGAGTCATCTCGTACGTCGCCATCAAGACCGCCCAGGGCAAGGCACGGGAGATCGGCCCCTTCATGTGGGGCCTGACGGTCGTCTTCCTCGTCTACTTCGCCCTCCACCCCGTGGAGAGCTGGCTGGGCGTGCGGTAGCGCTCCGCTGGGAGAGCCGCGATGGGCCGGTGGTCCGCCGCAGGTCCGTCGTGGCTGGTCGCGCAGTTCCCCGCGCCCCTTCGGGGCGCCTGTCCCTGACCTCGTTTAAGGAGACCGAGACATGCTGGACATCGCCGAGGAGCTGAACCGGTGGGTCGTCGACGGACGCGACTTCGCCGTAGCCACCGTCGTGGCCGTCGGCGGCAGCGCACCCCGCCAGCCCGGCGCCGCCCTCGCGGTGGACACCGACGGCACGGCGATCGGCTCGGTCTCCGGGGGCTGCGTGGAAGGCGCGGTCTACGACCTGTGCCAACAGGCCCTCGCGGACGGCGAACCCGTCCTCGAACGCTTCGGCTACAGCGACGAGGACGCCTTCGCCGTCGGCCTCACCTGCGGCGGAGTCATCGACATCCTCGTCACCCCGGTACGGGCGGCCGACCCCGCCCGCCCGGTGGTCACCACCGCGCTGTCCGCCGCCACCCGCGGCGAGGCGGCGGCACTGGCCCGCATCGTCTCCGGCCCGGCCGAACTCCTCGGCCGCGCACTCGTCGTACGCCCCGACGGCTCCTACGACGGCGGGTTCGGCGCCCACCCCGAACTGGACCGTACGGTCGCGGCCGAGGCCGGTGCCCACCTGGACGCGGGCCGCACCGGCACGGTCGAGATCGGCGAGCAGGGCTCCCGCTGCGGGGCGCCGCTCACGGTCCTGGTCGAGTCCTCGGTGCCGCCGCCCCGGATGATCGTGTTCGGCGCGATCGACTTCGCCTCCGCACTGGTCCGCATCGGCAGGTTCCTGGGCTACCACGTGACGGTGTGCGACGCCCGCCCCGTCTTCGCCACCCGGACCCGCTTCCCCGACGCCGACGAGATCGTCGTCGAGTGGCCGCACACGTATCTGGAGCGCACGGACGTCGACGCCCGCACGGTCCTGTGCGTCCTCACCCACGACGTCAAGTTCGACGTACCGCTCCTGCGGCTGGCCCTCCGCCTCCCGGTGGCGTACGTCGGCGCGATGGGCTCCCGCCGCACCCACCTCGACCGTAACGAGCGGCTGCGCGAAGTCGGCGTCACAGAGCTGGAGTTGGCGCGGCTGAGGTCCCCGATCGGTCTCGACCTGGGCGCCCGTACGCCCGAGGAGACGGCCCTGTCGATCGCCTCGGAGATCGTCGCCAACAGGCGTGGCGGCAGCGGGGTCTCCCTCACCGGCGCGCACACGCCGATCCATCACGACGGGACGCCGGCGAGGGTGGGGCGGATCGGGTCGGTGGCCTGAGAACCGGCCGTCAGCGAGGGAGACTCGGCCGGTCCGGTCGTACGGAGAAGGCCGTGTCGCCCGCCACCGCCACGAGCGCGTCCTTGACGAGCAGGACGTACGGGACGGTCTCGTAGGCCGAGTCGCCGGGGTTCCGGAGGGCGGAGGTGCGCCGGCGCACCGCGCCCGTGCTGACGTTCAGGGCCAGCAGACGGCCGAACCGGTTGGAGAAATACAGGGTGTCGGACTTCGCGGACAACACCGGCGCCGACAGGTTCTCGATGTCCGTCCCGCGCTGCCACAGGCGCTTGCCGTCGCTCGCCCGTACGGCGGTGACCGTTCCGTTGGGGCGGACGAAGTAGAGGACGCCCTTGACGAAGGTGGGCGTGCCGCGCGTGCCGGCCGGCAGCAGGACCCGCACGCCCCCGCCGGCGGGGTCCACCTCTTCCAGGACGGTGTACGCCTGGTCCTCTCCGCTGCCGAAGGAGCCGTCCGCCAGCTTCGGCACCGCGAACACCAGCAGTTTGCCGCTCACGCCCAACGGTTCGGCCCCCGTGGGCAGTTGGGTGATCTCCTTGGACGTGCCGTCCGCCGGGTCCAGGCGCAGCAGACCGACATCGTCCTTGGCGGGATCGTCCGCCGGAGTGCACAGGCCGTAGGGGGCGCCGCCCAGCACGGCCGGAGTGCAGGCGTTTCCGACCGTCGACTTGGCGGGCGCGGTCCACAGCGCGCGGCCCGCATCGTCGTAGGCGACGAACTTCGTGGCGTTCTCGTCCATCGCGAGGATTCCGCCGTCGAACAGGACGGCGTTCCGGTCCTCGCTGACCGGGTGTTCCCACAGCCGGCCGCCGGTCTTCGCGTCCAGGGCCACCAGGCGCCGGGTGATGTAGGTCGCGGTCGAGTCCGGCTTGACGTAGGTGTAGACGCGGCCGTCCCGGACACCGACGGGGCGCGAGGTCTCCGGGCTGGTGCCCGACCGCCAGCGGACCTTCCCGGAGGCGGCGTCGAGCGCGGTGACCGTGAAGCCGGTACCGGCGCAGTACACGGTGCTGCCGCCGCCCGCCACGCAGCCGGACTCGCCGTAGTCGAGGGGATCGCCCTTCTTGGCGGTGAGCAGGCTCGTCCGCCACGGCTGCCAGCCGGTGGGCAGGGATACGGCGGTGGAGGCCGACGGCGAGGGCGACAGCGCGTCGTAGGGGCCCGGGGACGGGGCGCGGTCCGACATCCAGTGCAGGGTCGTGAGGCCGAGCGTGGTGACGGCCAGGGTGGTGGCGAGGGCGATGACGAGCCGCCGGCCCCGGCGCGGGCGCCGTCCGGCGTCCGGGACGGTCGTGGAGGTGCCCGGCCGGGGGCGTTCCGTTCCCGGAAGGTCCGCCGCGGTGAAGTCGGACAGGGCCAGCAACAGGCCGTGCAGTTCGGTCAGTTGGGGCCGGGCCGCCGCGTCCTTGTCCAGACAGCGTTCGGCGATGCCGCGCAGCGGTTCCGGCACGCCGTCCAACTGCGGCTGCTCGTACATGACTTGATAGCCCGTCAAGTACGGGCTGGCGCCGTCGAAGGGGCGGTTTCCGGTGGCCGCGTACACGAGGAGGGAGCCCAGCGAGAACACGTCGGAGGCGGCGGTGACGTCCCGGGGCGCGGCGAACTGCTCCGGGGACATGAAGGGCGGCGTGCCGATCAGCCGCCCGGTCACGGTGAGCGTCTCGTTGTCGGCGGCGCGGGAGATGCCGAAGTCGATGACGCGGGGTCCGTCCTCGGCGAGCAGGACGTTGCTGGGCTTCAAGTCCCGGTGGACGACACCGGCTTGGTGGATGTCCCGCAGTGCCTCGACGAGCCCCAGCGCCAACGTGCGCAGCGCCTGTCCGCCCAACGGGCCGTCTTTCTCGACGACTTCGGCGAGCGTGCGGCCCGGCACGTACAGCGTGGCCATCCAGGGGATATCGGCGTCCGGGTCGGCGTCCACGACGGGCGCGGTGAACGCTCCGCTCACCCGGCGGACGGCCGCGATCTCCTGCCGGAAGCGGGCCCGGAACTCCTCGTCCAGCGCGTACTGCGCGTGCACGACCTTGACCGCGACCTGGCGGCCCGAGGCCGACCGCGCGAGATACACGACGCCCATCCCGCCGCTGCCCAGCCGGTCGACCAGTGTGTATCCGCCGATCGACTCCGTGTCCCCGGGACGAAGCGACATCCGCCGGTCACCTTTCCTGATCTCCCGTGCCCGGAAGGGCCGTTCAGGGCCCTCACACTAGAGCGTTTGTTCCCGCCACCGGACATCGACCTCGTCGGCCACAGCCACCTCGTCGACCTCCTCGGTCACATCGATCTCGTGGGGCCGGGAAATGGGTTGCGGCGCAGGGCGCTCCCGTCTTGCATGGCCCCATGGTGTCCACCGACCGACTCGTCGCCTTCGCGGCCCTGTCCTTCCTGCTGATCATCGTCCCCGGACCCAGCGTGCTGTTCGTGATCGGGCGGGCGCTGGCCCACGGCCGCCGGGCCGCGCTGACCACCGTGGTGGGCAACACGCTCGGCGCCTACCTGCTCGTCGTGGCCGTCGCGCTCGGCGTCGGCTCGCTGGTGGAGCGCTCGGTGCTCGTCTTCACGACACTGAAGCTCGCCGGCGCCGCCTACCTCGTCCACCTCGGGATCAAGGCGTGGCGTCAACGCGGGTCGCTGCGCGCCGCGTTCACCGGCGAGGACACGGCCCCGCACAGCGGTCTGCGCACCCTGTGGGAGGGGTTCGCCGTCGGGGTGGCCAACCCCAAGACGATCGTGTTCTTCGCCGCCGTACTGCCCCAGTTCGTGGACCGCGACCAGGGCCGTGTGACGGCGCAGATGCTGCTGCTCGGCCTGGTCTTCAACCTCATCGCCGTGATCTCCGACAGCGTGTGGGGGCTGGTCGCCGCCACCGCACGGGACTGGTTCGCGCGTTCCCCGCGCCGGCTCTCCGCGGTCGGCGGGGCGGGCGGGCTCACGATGATCGGCCTGGGCGTGACGGTCGCGGTGACCGGCCGCAAGGACTGACTCCGTAGAGACGCTGTGCGGACCGTGTCCGCTACGACGACCGTCTCAGCAGCCCGTTCACCGCCCGTCCGAACATCGACCGCGCCGCCCACCGCAACGGCCCGTCGAGGAGGCGCGGCAGGAAGCGGACCCGCAGCTCCTCCTCCCAGACCACGCGGCTACGGCCCCCCGGCCCCGGCCGGACCTCGATCTCCGCCCAGCCCAGGACGACCCGCCCCCGCTTCTCCAACCGGACGAGGCCCGGCTCGTCGTCCGACGGCGGGCGCCACACGGTGACCTCCATGCGGTCGTCGAAGGTGAAGGGGCCGAGGCCGGTGCGGGCCACGAAGACCGTGCCCTCGCCGGTCGGCGGGGGAGTGACCACGGTGACCCGGGTCAGCGGGACCACATCGGCGTGGCGCGGCCACTCCGTCAACCGGCGCCACGCCTCCTCCAGGGGAAGCGGTGCCGTGCGTTCAAGACGGAAGTTGACCATGTAGGGATCGTAGAGAACCTGTGGTGATCGGCGATACGTTCACCGGCGGCTCACACCCATGGCCTAGCGGTTCATAGGCACGCAGACGTACACCGGACAGCCGCCCCGAGTTTCCCCGCGCCCCGGCCGGAGCGGGCGCCTCCCCCCTACGCTGTGTCCCATGGGCGGGCATCCCGCCTGCCCGCAGGGGGAGTTGGTCGTCATGCCACTGAAGGCCTACGGCGTACTGATCACACGGGCGGTCGACACGAGGCGCGAGGGCGCCGCCGGTACACCGCACTACCAGATCCATCTCACGGACGACTCGGGCACACACTTTCGGGCCGCCGTCAACGTCCTGTCCCAGGAGAAGCCCTCCGAGCTGCTCTACCTCGTCAGCGAGGACTTCCAACACCCGGTCACCGCACGTCTGGAGAGCCTCCCGAGCGGCTGGAACACCCTGCTGCCCGGACCCGGCGGCCCCAACCTCGACTTCGTGCGCGGCAACCTCTTCGACCCGGCGCAGCTGCGCACGCTGCCGCCGGACGCGAGCGGTCCCGACAACGACCTCGCCGACCTCCTCGACCACTACGTCCGGCGCGCGGTCGACGACCCGGACGCCCGGCTGTACGTCTTCGGTGAGCGCTTCGGCCCCGAACCCACCGTCAAGGACAAGGTGTTCGGGTTCCTGCCCGGCAACGGCGTCCACGACATCCACATGAACCAGGGCAACAGCCGCCGCTTCAGCGGTGACGACGGGGTCTGGCAGGACGGCGGCATCCTGATCCACTTCCCGGCGCAGTCGCGCTGGGTCGGCATCTTCCTCGCCTTCCAGAGCCAGTCGTGGCACACCGACGACACGACCGGCCACACCCTGGAGGGCACCGACGGTTCGCGCAACGAGCCCGGCGGGCAGCCCGTCCGCGTCGTCGCCGCCCTGGTCAACCCGCGCGGCCCGGCGCCCGAGGCGGAGAACGTCACCCTCCTCAACGCCTCGCCCGATCCGCTCGACCCCACCGGCTGGCGCGTCCGGGACCGGCTGGGCCACTCCTGCGCGGTACCGCCCGGCACCCTCGCCCCGGGCGCCACCCTGCTCGTCCCGCTCACCGACGGCGTCCAACTCGGCAACCAGGGCGGCGAGATCACCCTCCTCGACGCCAACGGCCTGAAGGTGCACGGCGTCTCGTACACCGCCGAACAGGCCGCGCGGGAGGGCTGGACCGTGGTGTTCTGACCCTGCCCGGAACTTCCCTTCCGTACCGCACGCGCGTACGGCACCATGAGCCCGACCCGCACCGCACCACCGGCCGAAGGGCGTCCCGTGGACCGCGAACCGCACGCCAGGCTCGACGAGTTGCAGCGGGACCCGTACCCGCACTACACCCGGGCGCGACAGACCGAGGGTCTCACCCGCCTCGCCGAACTCGACGCCTGGCTCGTCGCCCGGGACGCCGACGTACGCGAAGTCCTGCGCCGCCCCGAGGAGTTCTCCTCGGCGGTGGCCCTGCTGCCCGACGTGATGCCGTCGCCCGCCGCGCTCGCCGTCCTCGGCGGCGGCTTCGGCGGGCGGCCCGTGGTCGTCACCGCGGACGGCGCACAGCACCAGCAACTGCGCGCGCCCATCGTCCGCGGCCTCTCACCGGCCCGCGTCACGGCCGTCCTGCCCTACGCGGCCGAGCGCGCCGCCGCCCTCGTCGACACGTTCGTCAAGGACGGGCACGTCGAGCTGATGTCGGCGTACGCCAAGCGGCTCCCCGGAGAGGTCATCGGCAGGATCGTCGGCCTGGACCCCGCCGACCTGCCCGGGGTCGTCCACGGCGGCCTCCGCGCCGAGGAGTTGCTGTTCCGCCCCCTGGAGGAGGACGAGCAGATCGCCGCGGCCGAGGACGTCGTCGCGATGCAGCGGACCCTCGACCGGTACGTACGGGCGCGGTACGACCAGCCTCGCGAAGACCTCTGCTCCGAGCTGATCGCCTCCGTCACGGACGGGCCGCCGACCCTGGAGCATCGGCACCAACTCGTCGCCCACCTCCAGAACCTGCTCATCGCCGGACACCTCACCACCACCGCGCTCATCGGCACGACCGTCCTGCATCTCCTCCGTCACCCGCGCCAGTGGGAACTGCTGTGCGCCGAGCCCGACCGCATCCCCGCGGCGATCGAGGAGGCGGCCCGCTACGACACCGCGCTGCAGGGCTTCCGCAGGATCACCACCCGGCCGGTCACCCTTGCCGGCACCGAACTCCCCGCCGGGGCGACGCTGTTCGTCGCCTTCGGCGCGGCCAACCGTGACGAGACGCGGTACGCGCGCGCCGACACGTTCGACATCACCCGCACTCCCGGCCGCCACCTCGCCTTCGGCTTCGGCGTGCACAGCTGCCCGGGCTCCCAGCTCGCCCGCGAGCAACTCCGCGTGACTCTGGAGGAGTTGACCCGCCGCCTGCCCGGCCTACGGCTGGCGGAGCACCGCCCGGTCACCATGCGGCCGACGATGATCCACCGTTCGCCGTACGCCCTGCACCTGAACTGGTGAGCACGGCGGTTCCCGTCCCGAACTAGCAGCCCGCCGCGCCCAGTTCCCGCCCGAGCCGCAGATTCCATCGCCCGGACCGTCCGCTGAGGTCGGTCGCGGTCAGCGGCGGTACGTCGAGCCGCCAGAAGGCGGGTCCGGCCGCGTCGAGGACCGTGACCGCCAGCGCCCGTACCATCTCCTGCTCGACCACTGCGAGGATCCGGCCCTCGAACTCCGCCGCCGCGTCCAGCCACCGGGCCGCCCGCGCGCACAACGCCCGCACCGACTCGCCCCCGTGGGGCGCCGCGCCCGGGTCGGTCAGCCAGACCGTCACCGCGTCCGGCTCCCGGCCCATCACCTCGTCGAGCGTCAGGCCCCGCCAGCGGCCCATGTCCAGGCCCGCCAACTCCGGTTCCGGTACGGCCGTCAGGCCGAGGGCGGACGCCGTGTCCCGGCAGCGCGCGGTGGGGGAGACCAGCACCCGGTCGGCCGCGCGGAGCGAGCCGGCGGCGGACTCGGCGCGGGCCGTACCGCTCGCGTCGAGCGGGCCGTCGTCGTCGAACCGGGTCTCCCGCAGGGACCGGTTCATCGCCGGCGAGATCAAGGTGATGCGGCTGGTCACGTGGGTGCTCCAGTTCTCCGGGCGGTGGGGGACATCGTCTCGCGGGCACCTCACGGCGGGGCGGGGAGGGCGTCCTCCCGGCCGCCCCGCCGGTCGGATCGGGAACCCGTCAGCTCCTCGCGGACCGTGCGGGTCGCGGCGACCAGGTGCTCCAGGGACGCCCGGGTCTCGGGCCGGCCGCGGGTCTTCAGACCGCAGTCCGGATTGACCCACAGCCGCTCCGCCGGGATGGGCGAGTTTTGGCTTTCGGCCGGTGGGGGCTGGGCGCGCCCACGCGGCGGAGCCGCAAATCGATACAGCCCGTGCCCCTAAAAGAGTTAGCTGAGCCGGGATTCGAAGGCTCGCAGGATTTCCTCTGCCGCCAGGGTCGCCGTCAACTCGCCCTCCCGCACCTGCCGTTCGAGGCCCGGGGCCAGCGCGCGTACGGTCGGGTCCGAGTGCAGGCGGCCCAGAAGCTCCTCGCGGACCATCGTCCACGTCCAATCCACCTGCTGCTCGCTGCGTTTGGCAGCCAGGCGGCCGGTGGAGTCAAGCAGTGAACGATGCTGTTCCAGGCGTTCCCAGACCGTGTCCAGGCCCGTGCCCTCGCGTGCGCTGCAACTCAGCACCGGCGGTGTCCAGGCCGCGTCGACGGGGTGCATCAGGCGTAGCGCGCCCGCCAGTTCGCGCGCCGCGCTCTTCGCGTCCCGCTCGTGCGGGCCGTCCGCCTTGTTGACGGCGATGACGTCCGCCAGTTCCAGGACACCCTTCTTGATGCCCTGCAACTGGTCGCCCGTGCGGGCGAGGGTCAACAACAGGAAGGAGTCGACCATGTTGGCGACCGCCGTCTCCGACTGGCCGACGCCAACCGTCTCGACGAGTACGACGTCGTAGCCCGCCGCCTCCATCACCACGATCGACTCCCGGGTCGCCTTCGCGACGCCGCCGAGTGTGCCGGCGGTGGGAGAGGGGCGTACGAAGGCCGCGGGGTCCACGGCCAGGCGCTCCATGCGGGTTTTGTCGCCGAGGATCGAACCGCCGGTCCGGGTCGACGACGGGTCCACGGCGAGCACCGCGACCCGGAATCCGAGCGAGGTGAGCAGGTTGCCGAACGCGTCGATGAACGTCGACTTGCCGACGCCCGGCACACCGCTGATGCCGATCCGCCGGGCCCGGCCGCTGTGCGGGAGCAGCTCGGTCAGCAACTCCTGTGCCATGGCACGGTGTTGGGGTTTCGTCGACTCGACGAGGGTGATGGCGCGGGCCACCAGGGCCCGCTTTCCGTCGAGTACGCCCTTCACATAGGTGTCGACATCGATCACGGGGTGTGCCCGAGGTCGGCGGCCAGCCGCTGTACCAGGTCGTGGGCCGCGTCCGGGATCACCGTCCCGGGCGGGAAGACGGCCGCCGCACCCATTTCCAGGAGTGTCGGTACGTCCTGTGGCGGGATGACGCCGCCTACCACGATCATGATGTCCTCGCGGCCCTCCTCGGCGAGGGACTCCTTCAACGCCGGTACGAGGGTGAGGTGTCCGGCGGCCAGCGAGGACACCCCGACGATGTGCACGTCCGCCTCTACGGCCTGGCGGGCCACCTCGCCGGGGGTTTGGAAGAGCGGGCCGACGTCGACGTCGAAGCCCAGGTCGGCGAAGGCGGTGGCGATCACCTTCTGGCCCCGGTCGTGGCCGTCCTGGCCCATCTTGGCGACCAGGATGCGGGGCCGGCGGCCCTCGGACTCCTCGAAGTCGGCCACGAGGGCGCGGGTGCGCTCGACGGACGGGGACTCGCCGGCTTCGGTGCGGTACACACCGGAGATGGTACGGATCTGGCTCGCGTGCCGCCCGTACACCTTCTCCAGCGCATCGGAGATCTCGCCGACCGTCGCCTTCGCGCGGGCCGCGTTCACCGCCAACTCCAGGAGATTTCCCGTTCCTTCGGCCGCGCGGGTCAGCGCGTGCAGCGCGTCCTGGGTGGCCTGTTCGTCGCGCTCGGCGCGCAACCGTCGGAGCTTCTCGATCTGTTGGGTGCGTACGGAGGAGTTGTCGACCTTGAGGACGTCGATCTGCTCGTCGGTCTCCACGCGGTACTTGTTGACGCCGATGACCGGCTGGCGTCCGGAGTCGATGCGGGCCTGGGTGCGGGCCGCGGCCTCCTCGATGCGCAGCTTGGGGATGCCCGCGTCGATGGCCTTGGCCATACCGCCCGCCGCCTCGACCTCCTCGATGTGCTGCCAGGCCCGGCGGGCGAGGTCGTAGGTGAGCTTCTCGACGTACGCGCTGCCGCCCCAGGGGTCGATGACCCGGGTCGTGCCGGACTCCTGCTGGATGAGGAGTTGGGTGTTGCGGGCGATGCGTGCCGAGAAGTCGGTGGGGAGGGCCAGTGCCTCGTCCAGGGCGTTGGTGTGGAGTGACTGGGTGTGGCCCTGCGTCGCCGCCATCGCCTCAACGCAGGTGCGGGTGACGTTGTTGAAGACGTCCTGCGCGGTCAGCGACCAGCCCGAGGTCTGCGAATGGGTGCGCAGGGAGAGGGACTTGGCGTTCTGCGGGTCGAACTGCCTGACCAGCTTGGCCCAGAGCAGACGGGCCGCGCGCATCTTGGCGATCTCCATGAAGAAGTTCATGCCGATCGCCCAGAAGAAGGACAGCCGGGGTGCGAACGTGTCCACGTCCATCCCCGCCTCCCGGCCCGCCCGGATGTACTCCACGCCGTCGGCCAGGGTGTACGCCAGCTCCAAGTCGGCCGTCGCGCCCGCCTCTTGGATGTGGTATCCGGAGATGGAGATCGAGTTGTAGCGGGGCATCCGCTGCGAGGTGAAGGCGAAGATGTCGGAGATGATCCGCATCGACGGCTTCGGCGGATAGATGTAGGTGTTGCGGACCATGAACTCCTTGAGGATGTCGTTCTGGATGGTCCCGGCCAACTTCTCGGGCGGTACGCCCTGTTCCTCCGCCGCCACGATGTACAACGCCAGTACTGGCAGTACCGCGCCGTTCATCGTCATCGACACGGTCATCTTGTCGAGGGGGATGCCGTCGAAGAGCTGGCGCATGTCGTAGATCGAGTCGATCGCCACGCCCGCCATACCGACGTCACCGGTCACGCGCGGGTGGTCGCTGTCGTAACCCCGGTGCGTGGGCAGGTCGAAGGCGACCGACAGGCCCTTCTGGCCGGCCGCGAGATTGCGGCGGTAGAACGCGTTGGACTCCTCGGCCGTGGAGAAGCCCGCGTACTGACGGATCGTCCAGGGCTGGTTGACGTACATCGTCGGGTACGGGCCGCGCAGATACGGCGCGATGCCCGGGTAGGTGGCCAGGAAGTCCAGGCCCTCCAGGTCCTGCCCGGTGTACAGCGGCTTGACCGCGATGCCCTCCGGGGTCTCCCAGAGCAGGTCGTCGCCGCCCGCCGCCTTCTTGACGGCGTCACGCCACTCGTCGGGGCCGGCTTCGGCGGCCGGGGCCCCCAGCTCGATCCCGGAGAAGTCGGGGATGCGCCCCATCGCTGCCATCAGGACACTCCCATGCGGTCGAGGGTGGCGGACAGTACGGCTACGGCGTCGCAGCCCGCGAAGACATAGGCGTCGACCCCGGGGTACTGCCCGGGACGGCCCGCGAGGAACACGTGCCCGGCACCGGCCGACCTCAACTCCCCGGCGATCGAAGGGGCTTGCTCCTCGTACAGCGCGTCGCTGGAGCACAGGCAGGCCACGGTGGCACCGCTGTCCGCGAACTCGCCCGCGGTGACGGGCTCGATGCCGCCCGCCTGGAACAGGTTCGCGGCGAAGGCGAGCCGGGCGGTGTGTGCGGCGGCCGGGCCGAGCGCGGCCAGGAAGATCCGCGGCCGGGAGCCGGTCGCCGCGAGGTGTGCGTCGGAGCGGGCGCGCAGTGCCTCGTAGGCCTCGTCTCGGCGCACGCGCGGCAGACCGCCGGAGGGTTCCGAAGGGGCGGGCGCGCGCTCGGGGAGGCGTTCGGCGAGGTTGGGGAACTCGCTGACGCCGGTGATGGGTTCGCGGCGCTCGGCGAGCTTCGCGCTGCGGGCCGCCCAGGTGGTGGCGAGGTCCTCGCGGAGGCTGCCGGAACGCAACACGGCTGCCTGGCCGCCCTGTTGCTCGATGTGCTGGAAGAACTCCCAGCCCGCGTGGGCGAGTTCGTCCGTGAGGCGCTCCACGTACCAGGAGCCGCCCGCCGGGTCGATCACCCGGGACAGATGCGACTCCTCGACCAGGATCGTCGAGGTGTTGCGGGCGATCCGGCGCGCGAACGCGTCCGGCAGGCCGAGCGCGTGGTCGAAGGGCAGCACGGTGACGGACTCGGCGCCGCCCACCCCGGCGGCCAGCGTCGCGACCGTCGTGCGCAGCATGTTCACCCACGGGTCACGGCGGGACATCATCACCGGCGAGGTCACCGCGTGCTGCACCTGCCCGCCCGGCGTCCCGCACACCTCGGCGACCCGCGCCCAGAGCCTGCGCGCCGCGCGGAGCTTGGCGATGGTGAGGAACTGGTCGGCGGTCGCCGTGTACCTGAACTCCACCTGGCCGACGGCCTGTTCGACGGTGAGTCCCGCCTCGGTCAGCTCGCGCAGATAGGCGACACCGGTCGCCAGCGAGGCGCCCAGCTCCTGTGCCGCCGAACCGCCGGCCTCGTGGTACGGCAGCGCGTCCACGGTCAGCGCGCGCAGCCCGGGGTACTCCTCGGCGCAGCGCCGGGCGAGCGCGGCGACGGGCGCGAAGGCGAAGCCCTCGGCTCCGGTACGGGCCGCGAAGCCCAGCGGGTCGGCGCCCAGGTTGCCGCGCGCCGCCTGCCTGTCGACTCCGCGCGCCGCGTACAGCCGTAGCAACTCGTCCGCGGCGGAGGCGACTTCGGGGCCCGCGTCGAGGACGACGGGCGCCAGGTCGAGATAGACGCCGTCGAGGACCCGGTCGAGCGCGGCGACGGGGATGCCCTGCTCGCCCACGAGCAGCCACAGTGAGGTGACGCCGTTCTCCAGGTCGGCGAGGACCGCGGCGGCGTCGGCGGTCGTGTGCCGCTGGCGTACGTCCCAGCCGCCGAGGGTGTTGCCCTCGGCGCGGCCACCCCGTACGAAGGGGGCGAAACCGGGGAGGCCGGGCTCGGGTGCGGAGTCGTCCGCGGTGTACAGGGGGCGGGCGCGGAGCCCGTCCTCCAGCGAGGTGGAAAGGGCGTCTTCCGCTGCCGCGTCCGAGACTTCCTTGCCCGACTTGCGCAGTACGCCTGCCACCAGGCGTTGCCACTGCTCATGGGTCGCGTCAGGGAACTCGGCGGCCAGCGAGAGCCCGTCGTCAGGCAGGACCGTCATGCTCGGATGCTAGGGCAAACGTGCAGGTGAGCAGCAGAGGACGCGGCTGTGACCTTGGCCTCCCCGGGCGGTCTAGACCACTGCGGCGGGGCTCTGGTGGGTGCGGGAGACGTGGGCGCGTCCTTCGCGTCCCGTGCGCCGGGGGACGGCCACACTGACCTCGAAACAGCCCCCCACCCTCTGTGTCGCGAGGTCATCCATGGCGTTCGGTCTGGCCCGCCGCGAACCGCGGCCCAGGGTTCCGCTGCGGCCGGGGGAGGGCGACCGCAGCCATCTCACCAGCCTCGAAGGGCCGGCCGCGCTGTGCCGGTCTGCCGGCGGTGCTCGTCGGGTCGTACGGGCAGGTCATCGCGGTTCACCCGGACGGCGGTGGCGCGTACGCCGTGGCGAAGAAGGACCTGGGGCCCCGGACGGGTTACCTCGCGGCGGACGAGGACGCGTGCGATGCCGTTGTCGACGGCGACGACCGCGAGGGCCCCGGGACCCGTGTCGCCGAAGGCCGTGCAGAGGACGGCCGGCAGCTCGGCGTCAGTGGGGCGCGCCTCCCGCGCGGCCCGGTGCGGCGCCGCCAGGCCGTGACGCCGCGTCGCGGGCGACCGGTGGCGGGTGGCCGGAAACGATTCCCCAACTCCCGCCCGCCCGTGTCAACGAAATGGCGTCCCCTGGCAAAGCCCGTGGCAAGAATCGCCCCCGCGGCCCGCCCCTCCGGTCGCGCATCCCGTCTGGCAACGCACTGTTCACTCAGGGGCCGCCGGGAAGCGCCAGGGTGCGGACGTCGTCAGCTCAACTGCTCGCCAGGGAGGGCACCATGACCACACAGACCGAGACGCCGGACGGGTCGGCGCAGTCGTCCGAGGGGGTCAGCCGGCGCCACGCGCTGGGTCTCCTCGGCACGGCCGGAGCCGGGGCCGCCGTCACCCCCTTGCTGGGAGCGGGCACGGCGCAGGCCGCCCCGTTCGCCGCCCCGGCCCTCCACCTCACCGCGGACTCCTCCGGCGCGTCCCCGGTCCAGGGCCTGCACCTCACCTTCGGCGCGGACCCGCGCACCCAGATGACCGTCTCGTGGATCACCGACAGACCGGTGACCAGACCCGTCGTGCGCTACGGCACGCTGGAGCACGGCTTCGGCTCCCGCGCCGAGGCCCGTACCGTCACCTACGTCGACGGCACCTCCGGCCGTACCGTCCACGTCCACCACGCCGCGCTGAACAAGCTCACCCCGGACACCGACTACCTCTACCTCGCCACCCACGAGGGCGCGACCCCCGACAGCGGCACGTTCCGCACCGCTCCGCGCGGCCGGAAGCCGCTCACCTTCACCAGCTTCGGCGACCAGTCCGCCCCGCAGGTGACCTGGGCGGCCGACGGCACGGTGGGGCTCGACGCGAACTCCACTCCCGCGACGAAGGACATCGTCACGGGCATCGAGCAGGTCGCCCCGCTCTTCCACCTGCTCAACGGCGACCTGTGCTACGCCAACCTGGACGTCGACCGGGTCCGCACCTGGAACAACTTCTTCACCAACAACACCCGTTCGGCCCGCTTCCGCCCCTGGATGCCGGCGGCCGGAAACCACGAGATCGAGAAGGCCAACGGCCCGATCGGACTCGGTGCCTACCAGGCCTACTTCGCCCTCCCGTCCACCGAGACCGACGCCGAACTCGCTGGCCTCTACTACGCGTTCACGGCCGGCTCCGTCCGGGTGATCGTGCTGCAGAACGACGACAACTGCCTCCAGGACGGCGGCGACGTCTACATCAGCGGCTACTCCGGCGGACGTCAACTCTCCTTCCTGGAGAAGGAGTTGAAGGCGGCCCGCGCCTCCCGTGAGGTCGACTGGGTGGTTGTCGCCATGCACCAGGTCATGGTCAGTTCCTCGGACGCGAACGGCGCCGACCTGGGCCTGCGCCAGCGGTACGGCCCCCTGTTCGACCGCTATGGCGTGGACCTGGTGCTGTGCGGCCACGAGCACAACTACGAGCGCTCGCTGGCCGTTCGCGGAGTCGTCAGCGGCACCGAGACGCTGACCCCCAACCCGGTCACGACGGCCACCGACGACATCGACACCGGTCTCGGCACCGTGCACATGATCCTCGGCGGCGGTGGCGTCTCGGGGACCACGAACCAGAAGTTCTTCACCGACGGCACCGGCAAGGTGATCACGTCCGTGTCGGCGACCCCGGGCTCCAACGGCAAGCGCACCTCCACCTACACCAAGGAGGAGGCGGTCTGGATAGGCGTCCGGGACACCGAACACCCCTACGGCTTCGCCGCGTTCACCGTCGACCCCGGCCGGCACGCCGGCGACACGACCCGCATGCACGTGACCTACTACAACGTGAACAAGCCGAACGGCGACCTGTCGGTGTTCGAGAACTTCACCCTCCACCGCAAGCGCTCCGACGGCCACGGCAAGTAATCCCGGTAATCCCGGTAATCCTGGGGGGACTTCCGGCTGATCCCCGCCCACTCCGACGGGCACGGCCGGAAGTCGCCGGCCAACCACCCAGGCACACACCGGAGTTCCGCCCGAAGGGTGGCGAATCGTCGCCGGGGGGCACGACTTCCGCAACCCCCAGCTCCGCCCCTACCTCGACACATACCTGCGCGGCTCCCACGGCACCACCGCCGAGGAACGCGTCAAGCTGATGAAGCTGCTCTGGGACAGCATCGGCAGCGAGTTCGCAGGCCGGCACGAACTCTACGAACGCCGCTACGGCGGCAGCGCGGAGCAGGTGCGCGTCGACACCTACCGGCACGCCGTGAAGGGCGGCCTCGGCGACGAAGGGGACGAACTGGGCGCACTCGTCGACCGCTGCATGTCCGACTACGACCTCGACGGCTGGACCGCCCCCGACCTCATCACTTCGTAGGACAGCCCGGCAGCTCCCGCGGCAGACCGTCGAGCAGGTCGGCCGCCGCGCGCACGTCGGCGTCGAGCGGCCGGTCCGGGTCGACGGGCGGGATCGCGTCGCAGAGCCGGTCGAGGAGGTCGGCGCAGGCCGGCGCGATGGGGCGGCGGGCACCGACATGGGCGGCCTGGCGCAGCGCGAGGGCCAGTGAACCGTGCAGCAGGCGCAGCGAGTCGGCCTGGTCCAGGGCGTTCAGAGCGGCCTGGGTGCCGAAGGGGACGACGTCCTGGTTGTGGCCGTTGGTCGGCAGGCTCTGCACGGAGGCCGGGGTCGCGGTGCGCCGCATCTGGGCGAGGATCGCGGTGGCGGCGATCTGCACACCCTGTACGGCGTGCTGCCGGCCCGGTTCGCGGGCGAGCATGGGGTGCAGCCCGCCGTTGCGGTGCGGGTCGACCAGCAGGTCGAGCTGGCGTTCCGCGAGGTTGCCGGTCTGTACGGCGGCCAGGGTGAGGAGATCGGCGGCGAAGGCGACGGGCTGCCCGAAGAAGTTGCCGCCGTGGGCGATCTCGTCCAGCTCGGGAAAACACAGCGGGTTGTCGCTGATGCCGCCGAGATCATGGCCGACGACCTCCCCGGCGTGCCGGAGACTCGATCCGACGGCGCCGAGCAACTGCGGCGCGCAGCGGATGCTGTACGGCTCCTGGAGCGGGCGCCGCCCGGTCGGCACGGTTCCCGCGAGCAGTGCGCGCAGCGCGGCTCCCGCGCGAACGGCGTCGGGATGGCCGAAGGCGTCGAGCAGTGCCGCCGAGGCGAACCCGGGGGCGCTGCCCAGGAGATCGGCGAGGAGAGCGGTGAGCCGGAGCGCCGTGGCGTGGGCGCGCCGCAGCCGGGCCAGGGCGAGGCCCGCCGCAGCTGCGGTGAGGGACGTGCCGTTGACGAGGGCCAGGGCGTCACGGCCGTCGAGGACCAGCGGCCGTAGCCCGGCGCGGTCCAACGCCTCGGCGGCGGGCATCGCCATATCCCCCACGTAGGCGCGCCCGCGTCCGCGCAGTGCCTGGACGGCGTGGGCCAGCGGGATCAGGTCGCCGCTGGCCCCGACCGACCCGAGACGGGGTACGGCGGGGGTGAAGCCGGTGCCCAGGGCCGCGGCGAGGGCGTCGAGGACCTGCGGTCCGACGGCGGAGTGGCCGCGGGCGAGCGAGGCCAGCCGTACCAGCAGCGTGGCGCGCACCACCGGCACCGGCAGGTCCTCGCCCTGTCCGCAGCTCAGGTGGGCCAGCACGTTGTCGCACTGCTCGGCGGCGTCCGCCCGGCCGGCGTATCCCACCAGCGGCCCGAAGCCGGTGCTGGCGCCGTAGACCGTCGTACCGGAGTCGAGTCGCCCGGCGAGGAAGGCCTGGCAGGCCGCGGCGCGCTCCCGGGCCTCGGGGGTGATGCGGATGGGCAGGGGAGCGGCGGCCAACTCGAGGTCGTCGGGGGTGAGTTGGGCCGGGAGGGTCAGGGCGGCGGTGGAGGCGGGGGACGGCGGTGCGCTCAGGAGCATGGTGATGACGGCCCGTCAGGTCAGGGTGGTGAACAGGGCGACGGCGTTCTGGCCGCCGAAACCGAAGGAGTTGCTCAGGGCGGCCCGGATCCGGGCCGGGCGCGGGGACTTGCGTACGACGTCCAGGTCGATGCCGGGATCGAGGGTGTCGAGGTTGGCGGTGGGCGGGACGGTCTGCTGCTGGAGGGTGAGCACGGTCAGCGCCGCCTCGATGCCGCCGGCCCCGCCCAACGCGTGCCCGAGGACGCTCTTGTTCGCGGTCACCACCGGGGGCTGCCCGAACACCTCGCGCAGCGCGCGGAATTCGGCGATGTCGTTGAGCGGGGTCGACGTCCCGTGCGCGTTGACGTGGCCGATGTCGGCAGGAGCCAGCCCGGCGTCGCGCAGCGCCGCGCGCATGGCCTCGGCCGCGCCCCGGCCCTCGGGGTGCGGAGCCGCGATGTCGTGGGCGTCACTGGACGCGCCGTAGCCGGCCAGCACGGCCCGGGGCCGGGCACCGCGCGCCGCCGCATGCCCGGCGCGCTCCAGTACGAGGATGCCCGCGCCCTCACCGAGGACGAAGCCGTGCCGGTCCCGGTCGAAGGGCCGGGAGGCGCCGGCGGGGTCGTGTGTGCGGGCGGACAGTGCCTGCATCTGCTGGAAGCAGGCGACCACTCCGGGCGCGCAGCCGGATTCGGCGCCGCCGGTGACGACGATGTCGCAGGAGCCGCCGCGCAGCAGATCCCGGGCGATGCCCAGCGCGGTCGTCCCGGAGGCGCAGGCGGTGGCCACGGACAGGCTCGGACCGCGGGCGCCGAGGTCGAGCGCGACCTCGGCCGGGACCATGCTGGGGACGCTGCGGACGATGGCGAGCGGTGAGATCCGTTCCGCCCGCCGCGCGTTGAGCCGCCCGAACTCCTGCGGATAGCGTTCCAGGCTGTTGCTGCCGACGCCGAGGACGACGGCCACCCGCGTCGGATCCCGGTCACCGGTGTCGAGCCCGGCGTCGGCGACCGCCTCCCGCGCGCCCACGAGGGCGAGCTGTGTGACACGGTCCAGCCGCCAGGCGCGCGAGCGCCCGAGCAGCCGGCCCGCGTCGAAGCCGGGGACCCGGCAGGTGAAGTCGACCTTCAGATCGGCGAGTTCGGGATCCGTGGCCGCCGTCGGCCGCCCGTCAAGCATCCCCCGCCAGGTGGCGTCGGCACCGATACCGGCCGGGGTGACCAGCCCGACACCGGTGACGACGACGTCCTCGCGCCTCACCGGCCGGACTCCGCGGGCGCCGACGCGAGGGCGTCGTCGAGCAGGGCGGCGGTCCGCGCGAGCGTGGAACCGGCGGTGACGCCCTCCAGCGTGACACCGGTGCGCTCCTGCACGATGACGCCCAGCTCCAGGAGGGACAGCGAGTCGAGTTCCAGCTCCTCGAAGGTGGTGTCGGGGCCCATCTCCTCACGGGACTGCCCGAGCTCTTTGGCGAGGATGCCGACGATCTGCTCGTAGGTTGCGGACATGCTGAACTCCCTTACGCGCTGACGGGTTGAGGGGAGGACACGGCTGCCGCCAGGGCGGCGCTCAGATACCGGGCATCCAGGGGAATCGGGTCCGGTACGGCGCCGGCGAGCGCCTCCAGCAGGCCGCCGCGGTCGTAGCGGCGGCGTACGGACGTATAGGCGTGGATGCCGCCCATCAGTCCGGCGAGCCGCCGCACGGCCGGATCGAGGGGGCCGGGTACGGCCTGCGGGTCGATCCGCACGTCCAGCCAGGGGCAGACGTCACGCATCAGGTCCAGGCACTCCCGCACCGGTGTGTCGTGCGGGTGGGTGAGGTGGAAGGTCTCGACCGGTGCGGCCGGTTCGCGCAGCGCGAGACGGGCCGCCGCCCGGGCCGCGTACTCGACCGGGAGGACGTTCAGTACGGCGTCCTCCCGGCCGGGAATCCGAACGGGCAGGGGACGGCCGGGAGTTGCCTCCGGTACCAGCCGGGACGGATCGCGCCGGGCCAGCATCGACAGCCGGGCGCCCGCCTCCGCGAGCGGGTGCCGCGGTGCCCCGGCGGGCAGCGGCCGGTCGCTCACCAGGATGCCCGGCCGCAGCACCGTCACCGGGCGCCGATGTGTGCGGGCCCAGGCGCGGGCCACCTGCTCGGCCGCGTACTTGGACGCCTCGTACGGGGTGAGGAAGCCGTGGCTGTCGTCGAGTTCACTCTCGCGCACGGTGCCGTCGAGACGTCCGCCGGCGACGTAGGCCGTGCTGACGAGGACGACCCGGGGGCGGTGGCCCGGGGCGGCGGCGGCCAGGTCGAGGACGTGCCGGGTGCCGTCGACGTTGACCCGCGCGAGGCGGTGGTCGGGGGCGACGAGGTCGATGGCGGCGGCGCTGTGCCACACCGCGTCCGCCTGTCCGGCCAGTTCGCGGTGGCGCTCGGGGGTGAGGCCGAGGAGTGGTTCGGCGATGTCGGCGCGCTCCAGGCGCACCCTCGCGCGCAGGTCGTCGGGCACCGCTTCACCGGTGGCGCGCAGGGCACGCTCCAGCCGCTGCCAGCCGCCCTCGCCGTCCTGTCGTACGAGTGCGGTCACCTGGCCGGGGCGGCGCAGGAGTTGGGCCAGCAGATGGGAGCCGAGGAATCCGGTGGCGCCGGTCAGCAGGGTCAGCATCCGTGGGCCTCCTCGAGTTCGGTGAGCGCGGCGAGCCACAGCCCGGGCAGGGCCGCCGGGTCGGGATCGCCGCGGTCGGAGATGAAGAACACGCCGGCGTCGGGGCCGTAGCTGGACAGACCCACCATCAGGGCGTGGTCGAGCAGCAGGACGGGCAGCCCGATGGAGGCGACGACCGGGTCGGTACCGAAGCACAGTCCGTCGGGGACACGGATGTTGGTGACCGTCAGGGCGGTGCGCCGGGGGCCGAAGAAGTACCTGATCAGCGCGGCACCGGTGCGGGGCAGGACCCGTAGCCCGGCCCGGGTGGCCGCCCGCCGCGCGGGCGTCGCGCGGGCGTCGCGGACCAGCGATTCCAGGCGGCGGCGGGGGTCGGGCTCCGCGCAGGGCAGGGGGATGCGGAGCATCGCCATGTGGTTGCCGAGGGAGGCGGGTGGAAGTCCGGCGGGACGGGTGTCCAACGGCATGAAGGCGTGCAAACGCCGTTGCCCGGACCGGTGTTCCGTGTTCCAGTCGGCGGGGCTCCAGGCCCGGAGGGCGCCGGCGGTGGCGGCGAGGTAGACCTGGTTGAGGGTCGCGCCGGCCGCCTTCCCGAGTCGGCGCAGCCGCTCCACCTCGACCTGGGTGTGGTGCACGGTGCGCTGGGCGCCGGGCGGACGCAGACCCGGCGTCCAGCGGGCGGTGTGGCGGACGGCGGCGGGGATGTCGGCCGCGAGCATGGTCACCAACTCCCTTGCTTTCAGGGGTGGTTCGGCGTCCTTCGGTACGGTCAGCGGCAGCCGGTGGTCGCCGGGGCCGAACAGCGCGCCGACGGTCGCAGCGCCGCCCATGCCGTCCTGCAGCGCGTGATGGACCCGGTAGCACAGCACGTACTCGTCCGGTGCCCAGCCGTGGAGCAGCCAGAGTCCCCAGTCCGGCGCGGTCGCGGGAAAGGGCAGCCGGAGCAGCGCGTCCGCCGCCCGTCCGACGGGGTCCGGGCCCGGCGCGAGGCGCACTTCGTGGACGTGGCGGCCGGGTTCGGCGTCGGCGGCGGCCTCCCAGGCGAGACGGCCGCGCCGCTCGGTGACGCGGTACGACCACGCGGGGACCCGGGACGCGGTGGCCACCACATGGTCGCGGACCCGCTCCACGGGCGGTGGGGCGCCGCGGAAGACAAGCAGATACCCGTGGTATTCGGCCTGGTTGCGGGCCTGTCGCGCGGCCCGGTACAGAAACTGGTCCGCAGGGGAGGGCGGCGGTGGTTCCGCGAGCGGTGGGTCAAGAGGCACGGCGTTCCTTCCTTGCGTCAGCACGGCGGCGAACGTCCGAGACTCTACTGTAAGTAGTCAACTAACTACTGTTAGCTACTTTCGGTCGTTCGTCGGTGCCGATGCGGAGAGAGCCCGGATGAGTGCGCACAGCATGCTCGGAACACAGAAGGAACCGGACGCGCGAGGAGAACAAGGGGCGGCGGGACCGAACGGCCCGCGGGAGGACCGCTCTTCGTCGTCCCCCTGGCGGGTGTTGTGCGTCGCCGCCCTGTTCGCGGTGGTCTGCGCGTTCTTCGCCGGCGGCGCCTTCGACCGGCTGTCGCAGGGCGGTTACACCCCGGGGACCACCGAGGCCGAGCGGGCCGACCGGGCCGTGGCCCGTCAATTCACCGTGCCCGCCGACGACGTGGTCCTCCTCGTCCGGACCCGCGGGTCCGCCGACGATCCCCGTACCCGCACGGCGGGAGCGGCCTTCACCGAGCGTGTCGCCCACCTGGACGGCGTACGCCGGGCCGCGTCGTACTGGACCACGGGCGACCCCGCGCTGCGCTCACGCGACGGCCGGGCGGCCCTCGTCGTCGCCGAGTTGCGGGGCGGCGAGTCGGACCGCGTCCGCACGGCGGGCCGGGTCGTGCCCCGACTCACCGGCGCCCAAGGGCTGTTGGACGTCTCGGCCACCGGCCCGGCGTGGGGCAGGCACGAAGCCGTCGTCGAGAGCCAGTCGGACCTGACGCGCTCCGAACTGTTCGCGACCCCCCTGGTGTCGCTGGTACTCGTGGCGGCCTACGGCTCCCTCGCGGCCACCCTCGTGCCGGTGGTCATCGGCCTCCTGTCGGTGGCCGGCGGGCTCGCCCTGCTGCGGCTGCTCAGCCAGTTCATGGAGGTCTCGGCGTTCGCCGCCAACATCACCACCGCGCTGGGCTTCGGACTGGCCGTCGACTACGGGCTGTTCCTCGTGGCGCGCTACCGCGAGACCGTCGCCGCCGGACTGCCCGAGCGGTCGGCCATCAACGAGACCGTTCGGACGGCGGGCCGCACCGTCCTCTTCTCCGCCCTCACCGTGGCGCTGGCCCTCTCGGCCCTGCTGCTTCTGCCGATGCCGTTCCTGAAGTCCCTGGCATGCGCGGGGATCGCCGTGGTGGCCCTGTCCGCGGGTGCCGCGCTGGGTGTGGTGCCGGCCCTTCTCGCCGTGCTGGGCCCGCACTTGGACCGCGGTGACCTGTTGCGGCGATTCCGGCGCCGGGCCGGTGGAGCGTCCGCCGAGAGCCCAGGATGGCGGCGCGTCGGACTGGCCGTGGCGCGCAGGCCCGTGCTGTTCGGCGGCGGGTGCTGCCTGCTCCTCGCCGCGATGGCACTGCCCTTCGGCCATGCCGGGTTCGGCCTGGTGGACGAACGGACCCTGCCCGCGTCGGCCTCCTCCCACGCCACGGCCGACCGCGTCTCCGCCGACTTCGCCTCCTCGCCCGACCGGGTCCTGAACCTCGTACTGACCCCGCCCGCCCCCGGCGGGCACGCAGCGGATGCCGCCGTGGCCGACTACGCGCTCCGGCTCTCCCGGCTGCCCGGTGTCACCGCCGTACGCTCGCCCTCCGGCAGCTACCGCGACGGGCGGCGCACCGGCCCCCCGACGCCCGCGTACCGGGGCCGGAACGCGACCCTGCTGACCCTCGCCGCGCCCCAGGCACCCGGAAGTCCGGCCGCCGAACGCCTGGTCGCCGCCGTCCGGGCACTGCCCGCCCCGGGATCCGTACTGGTCGGCGGCCCGGCCGCGCTCTCGGCGGACACGACACACGCGATGGCGGGCGCTCTCCCGCGGGCCGGACTCGCCATGTTGATCAGTACGTTCGTCCTGCTGCTGCTCTTCACCCGGTCGCTGCTGCTGCCGGTGAAGGCGATCCTGGTCGGGCTGTTGAGCCTGACGGCGAGCTTCGGCGCGATCGTGCTGGTCTTCCAGGACCACCACGCGGCCTGGCTGGTCGGCGACTTCACCCCCACCGGCACCCTGGAGACCAGCATTCCTCCCCTGCTGTTCTGCATCGCCTTCGGGCTCTCCGTCGACTACGAACTCTTCCTGCTCTCCCGGGTCAAGGAGCACTACACCGCCCACGGCGACAACCGCGCGGCCGTGGTCTTCGGCCTCGCCCGCACCGGACGCCTGGTCACCGCCTCCGCGCTGGTCGTCGCCGTCAGCATGGGCACCCTGGTGCTGTCCCACATCACCTCGCTCAAGATCCTCGGCTTCGGCCTGTCCCTCGCCGTCCTGGTGGACGCCACCCTGGTCCGAGGCGTCCTGGTGCCCGCCGCGATGTGCCTCGCGGGCCGGGCCAACTGGTGGCTCCCCGGCGCCGGCGGAGGGCGGCACGAACCGTGTGCGTCCGCCTGCTGCTCCACGTGGTCCGTGCCGCGCTGACCGCGACCGCAACCTGCCCGGTCCAAGGTCGTTGACGGCTGTATGAGTCAGCGTGGAGGCCGACAGGTCGCGGTGGTCACCGGTGCCGAATCGGGGGCCGGCCACCTGGCGGCGTGGTCGCTGGCTCGCCGGGGCGCCGACGTGCTGCTGTGCTCCCGAGACGCGGACGCGGCCGACGCGTTGGGCCGCAGGCTGCGGCGGGAGCCCGGCGCGGGCGAGGTGACGGCCCTGGCGGTGGATCCGGTAGCGCCTGAATCCGTACATCGCGTCGCGTCGTACGCGGCCGATCTCGGCGCGGGGCGCGTGGACCGACTGGTCCTGCACACGGCCGACGACGCCTCCCGAGCACCGGGGCAAGTACCGTGCTATCCGGGCCTGTTCGCGCTCACAGGTGCGCTGTACCCCCTGCTGCTGCGGAGCCAGGACAGCGTGGTGCTGTCCGTGTGCCATCCCGCCCATCGACTCGCGCGGACCGGCAAGTCGGCGCGTCCCGGGGACTCCGGCCGGCCGGTCGGGCGTGCCGATGACGAACTGCTGAAGGTGCTCTTCGCGGCCGAACTCGACCGGCGCGTGCGGCTGGCGGGGCATCGCGTGTCCGTGGTGGCCGCATACGTGCCCGGCGCGCTGGACGTCCTGTGGAGCCGTGGCCGGGGACGGTGGGGGAGCCGGGGGACACTGCCCGCGCTGGAGCGTTCCTCCGCGGTCACCCGGGCTCTTCTCGCCCCGGACCTCGTGGGCGGGACCCTGTACGGATCTCGCTGGGTGCCCAGGGAGCGCGTCCCGCGTCCGATCACCCGTGGCCTGCACCGCGAATCGCTCGCACGGGCGTCCGCGATGTGGTCGGACGCGGAGGCGCTCACGGGACTCCGTTTCCTCACATGAACCGGGCCCGGGGTTCTCAGGCGCCCGCCACGAGTTCGGGGTGTTCGTGCGCGCAGGTGTCGTCGATGCCGTAGGTGTCCCAGGCGGGGAACGGGTCGACGGGCGGGAGGTCCTCGCCGTCGGCCATGAGGCAGTCGGACAGGGCGGCGCGCAGTGCTTCCGGGTGCAGATGTGTGCCGATGAAGACCAGTTCCTGGCTGTCGGGGCTGTCGGGGTTGCTCGCGGCGGACGGTTCGAAGCGGGCGACGGACCCTGCCTGGGACCACAGCCCCGTCACCCGTGGACGGCCGGCCAGGGTGAAGAACCCCTTGGAGCGCAGGATCCGCCCGTACGCGCCGCTGTCGAGTCCCTCGGTCACGAACGTCCACAACCGGCCCGGGTGGAACGGCAGTTCGGAGCGGAAGACGATCGAGGAGATGCCGTACTCCTCCGTCTCGGGGACGTGGTCGCCGTTGAGTTCCCGCACCCAGCCGGGGGCCTGTTGGGCGCGTTCCAGGTCGAAGAGCCGGGTGCCCAGTACGTCGCCGACCTTCACGCGGCCGTGGACGGCCGGGACGACGCGCGCCGCCGGATTGAGCCGGGTGAGGGTCGCCCGCAACTGGTCGGCCGACTCCTCGTCGACCAGGTCGAGTTTGTTGAGGACGATGACGTCGGCGAACTCGATCTGGTCCATGAGCAGGTCGCTGACGGTGCGTTCGTCGTCCTCGTACTGGTCCAGGCCGCGCTCGACGAGTTCGTCGCCGCCGGCCAGTTCGGGCAGGAAGTTCGCGGCGTCGACGACCGTGACCATGGTGTCCAGGCGGGCGATCTCCCCGAGGGTGGCGCCGTCGTCGCGGGCGAAGGCGAAGGTCGCGGCCACCGGCATGGGTTCGGAGATGCCGGACGACTCGATGAGCAGGTAGTCGAAGCGGCCCTCGCGGGCCAGCCGGTCGATCTCCTCCAGCAGATCGTCGCGCAGGGTGCAGCAGATGCACCCGTTGGTCATCTCGACCAGGCGTTCCTCGGTACGGGACAGGGCCGCCTCGCCGCCGCGCACCAGGGCGGCGTCGATGTTCACCTCGCTCATGTCGTTGACGATGACGGCGACGCGCAGGCCCTCGCGGTTGCCGAGGACATGGTTGAGGAGAGTGGTCTTGCCCGCGCCGAGGAAGCCGGACAGGACGGTGACGGGAAGCCGGTCGCAGGAGTCGTCGGACATGGACGGTCAGCCCTCGGGGCGCAGCAGGCCGCGTTCGTACGCCTTCGCCAGCCGTTGGGGCACCAGGTACGCGACGCCGTCGACGGTGATCGGTACGAGCGGCGGCGTGGTCGCCTTCCACTGGGCGCGGCGGTGGCGGGTGTTGCTGCGGGACATCTTCCGCTTGGGAACGGCCATGGGGTCCTCCTGGACGACTGCGATGGCTATCGGTGAGCTGCGGCAACGCTACATGAAAATGAATCCCATTATGAAATTGCCTGGCATCGCGGGCACCTGCCGGTGAGTTCGACGGTGTGCTCGACCTCCGCGAAACCGGAGATGTCGGCCACCCGCCCGGCCCAGGTCTCGACCGCCTCCGAGTCGACCGCGACGCTCAACCCGCAGGCGCGGCACAGCAGATAGTGCTGGTGCTCCGGGAACGGGCGGTGACGGAACAGGCGTTCACCACCCCGGTCGCGTACGACGTCGGCGCGACCGGCCTCCACGAGGGCGGCCAGGGTGCGGTACACGGTGTTGAGGCCCACGCGCGCGCCGTGCGCCTTCAGTGTGTCGTGCAGGGCGCGGGCGCCGACGAAGCCGCCGTGGTCGATCAACGCCCGTACGACGCTGGTGCGTTGGGCGGTGCGGCGGCCGATGAGGTCCAGGTCGTCGGCCGGTGCGCTCATCACGCCCCCGCGAGACCGGCGCGGGCGTGGGGCCGGCGAACGGCGAGGAGTGCGACCGCGTAGACGGCGGTGGCGACGGCCATGATGGCGAAACTGGGCGGGAGTTGGGGGACGTAGTAGCTCAGGGCCAGGCCCGCCCACATCTCCGCCACCGCGAGTCCCGCGGCCAGCGCGAGGGCGTGGTACGGCCGGTCGGTGAGCCGTTGGGCCGCGCCGGCGGGGGCGGCGAGCAGACCGAGCAGCAGCAGTGAGCCGACCGCCTGGGTGGCCTCGGCCGCGCAGGCGCCGACCAGGATCAGGAAGCCGAGGCCCAACAGGCGTACGGGTACCCGGCGGGCCGCCGCCACCGCCTCGTCGACGGAGGCGAAGAGGAGGGGACGGGCGACCGCGAGCACGGCGAGGCAGAGGAAACCCCCGACGACGGCGGCCAGTTCGGCCTGACCGGCGGAGAGGCCGAAGACCGAGCCGAAGAGGACGTTCACCCCGGCGGTGCCGTTTCCGGTGTTGCGGGACGTGGTGTAGAGGGTGAGGAAGAAGACGCCCAGACCCAGGATCCACGAGAAGAGGCTGCCGATGGCGACGTCGTCGGCGCGGCTGCGGCGGCCCAGCGTGCCGAGGATCACGGCGAACAGCACGGTGGCCGCGAACAGTCCCAGCCGCAGGTCGTAGCCGAGCGCGAGGGCCGCGAGCGCTCCGGTGAACGCGACGTGGCTGAGCGCGTCGCCGGTGAACACCTGGGCGCGCAGCACCAGGAAGTACCCCACGAGACCGGCCGCCAGGGCGATCGCGGTGCCGGCCAGCATCGCGTGCACGAAATAGGGGTGGGCGAAGGCGCTCATGCGACAGCACCCGCTCCCGCCGTACGGTGCCCGCCGACGGCCGTGGAAAGTGTGCGGGCCGCGCGGGACAGGACGTACACCGCGAAGGCGAAGGTCGTCACGTAGAAGCCGATCGGGTACGGCGAGTAGTAGGCGGCGATCAGCCCGCTCCAGGTCACCGCGACCGCGATGAGCACCGACAGTGCCAGGCTCGCGGCGGGCCGCGCGGTGAGCTGTTGCGCCGCCGCGGCAGGCATCACCAGCAGGGCGAACACCAGCAGGGTGCCGGTGATCTGGCTGGCCTCGGCGGTCGCCGTCCCGAGGAGGACGAGGAAGACCACGGACAGGGCCCGCACCGGCACCCCGCGTCCGGTGGCGACGTCCTCGTCGACGGAGGCGAACAGCAGCGGCCGTCCGACGACCGCCAGTACGCCGAGCGCGAGGGCCGCCACGATCGTCAGCACGGTCACCTGGACGGTGGTGATGCCCAGAAAGCTGCCGAACAGAAGGGAGTTGACCCCGCCGAGAAACCCTTTGTACAGGGCGACGAACAGGAATCCGCAGGCCAGCAGGAACGCCTGGACCGTGCCGGTCAGCGCCGACTCCTGACCGCTGCCGCCCGGCCCGGCACGCGGGATCGCGGCGATCACCAGGGCGCCGCCGACGCAGAACGCGAAGTAGCCGAACCCGGCGCCGATGCCCAGCAGCGTCGCGCAGGCCGCGCCGGGAAAGCTGACCACCGCGAGGGTGTGCCCGGCGAAGCTCTGCCGCCGCAGCACCATGAACCAGCCCATCACGGCGGCCAGTACGGCCACGACCGTGCCGGCCCGGAAGGCGTTGACCATGAAGGCGAACGCCCAGATCTGCCGCAGGTCGGTCACCGGATTCCACGACCAACCGGCGCTCGCGTCCGCCCAGTTCACGGCCTGCCCCCCTCGGCGTGCCGGTCGGCGTGGACGGCGGGCGCCTCGGGCTGGCCGACCACCACCAGCCGCCCGTCACTGGTCCGCAGCACCTCCACCGGTACGCCGTAGAGCCGCGACAGCGTCTCGGTGGTGATCACCTCCTCCGGGCGGCCCGCGACCGCACCGCCCTCGGCGATGTACACCACCCGGTCCAGCCACGGCAGGATCGGGTTGACGTCGTGCGCGACCATGACGACGCTGACGCCGGCCTCCCGGCAGATCCGCCCGATCAGCGCGGCGACCGCACCCTGATGCGACAGGTCGAGACTGTCCAACGGCTCGTCCAGCAGCAGTAGTTCGGGGTCGCGGACCAGCGCCTGCGCGATCAGCAGCCGCTGCTGCTCACCGCCCGAGCACTCGCCGATCGGCCGGTGCGCGTACGCGCTCGCCCCGACCAGTTCGACGACCTCGGCGATACGGTCCCGGGCGGCCCGGCGCCGGGCACTGAACCGGGCCGGCACCGGCAGCGGTACGCCCCAGCGGTCGCCGTCCAGGCCGAGCCGCACGATGTCGGTGCCGCGGATGCGCAGGCTGGCGTCGAAGCTGCGGCGCTGCGGCAGATAGCCGATGCGGTGACCGGCCCTGCCGGGCGCCTCGCCCAGCACGACGACCTCGCCGGCGGCCGGCGGCAGGATGCCGAGCAGCATCTTGACCAGGGTCGACTTGCCGACCCCGTTCGGGCCGAGGACGGCCACGAACTCCCCGGCACCGACGTCGAGTTCGACACCGGACCACAGGGTGCGGCCACCCACGCGCACGCCGGCACCGCGCAACGACACGACGGGGGAGCGCGGTTGCTGTGACGCGCTGGGCTGTGCGGAGACTCGGTGCCGGGCGGCCGTGTCGCCGGGCCGGGTGGCCGGATTCACGGTGCTCACCTGGCCGTCGCCTGCCCCAGGACCTTCTCGATGCCCTCCAACTGCCGTACCTGCCACGCCTGGAAGGAGGCCCCGGCCGGGGTGAGGGTCTCGGTCACGGTCGCGACCGGGATGCCCTCGGCCTTGGCCGCCTTGACCTGGGCCTGTACGTCCGGGGTGGCGTTCTGGCTGTTGTAGACGTAGACCTTGATCAGCTTCTGGCCGATCTGCCGGTCGATCGTCTGCTTGTCCTTGGCCGTCGGGTCGGTGCCCTCGCTGATGGCGTCCAGGAACGACTCGGGCGTGAGCATCTTCAGGCCCAGCCCCTCGGCGAGCGGGGTCACGATGGACTCCGAGGCACCGATCGGGGTGTTCGCGTACTTGGCCTTGATGACGCCGATCAGCTTGGTGTACGGCGCGAGGGTCCTGGTCTCGAAGGTCGCCTTCCGGGCGTCGAAGTACGCGGCGTCCGCCGGGTCCAGCTTCTTGTAGTCGGCGGTGATCTTCTCGATGACCTGGTGGACGTTGTCCGGAGAGTACCAGCGGTGCGGGTTGCCGCCCGGCTTGACGCCGACCAGGTCGCCGACCTTCAGATCGGTACGCCCGCTCTCGGGGTTGGCGGACAGCAGCTTGTCCGCCCAGGCGTCGTAGCCGACTCCGTTGACGATCGTGTACTGGGCGCCCGCCACCAGCCGGCCGTCGGCTGCGGTCGGCTCGTAGTCGTGCGGATCGGCGTTGGGGTTGTTGATGATGCTCTTGACCTGCGCGTGAGCTCCGCCGAGCTGCGCGGCGATGCTGCCCCAGAAGTTCTCCGCCGCCACGACCTTGATGGTCCTGCCCGCCGTCGTCGATCCGGCGTCGGCGGCGTCGGCGGTGTTGTCCGAGGAGGCGGTGGAGCAGCCGCTGGTGGCGGCGAGTGCGGCTACGGCGGTCAGGGCGCCGGCGATCAGGCGGGCGGGGCGGGATATCGGAATGCCGGCAGTGCGCACGACGGGGTCTCCTTGACGGGCTGAGGGGATTCGCACACAGGGCGGGGCCCGGTGGAGCGGAACACCCTCGACCGTAGATGGAAACGATTGTCACTACTAGAAGACCGGTAGAGTCAAATGAAAATCATTACGGATGCTTGACCGTGTCGCCTCCGGGGGAGCCGTCCGCCGGGCGCGCGGCTCCGGGATGTCCTCCCGGCTGTATCCGCACCACCATGTACGTCTCGCCGTGCTTCGGCGGCCGGGTCCAGGAGCGGGTGGTGAAAGTGTGCAGCCGTCCGTGCACCAGGGCATGACGCGGCAGAGACGCACCGAACTCCCCGGCCACCGCTTCCAGCAGCGACCGTTCCACCTCGGCCCCGTCCTCCAGGTCACCGAAGAACCGGCTCGGGGGCAGCGCCCCTGGTATCTCCCCGCTCTGCCGGACCTCTCCGTCCGCGTACGTGAACGCGTACTGCTCGACACCGTCCCGCGCCACCGAGAGGTGGAAGAACGGGTCCCCGTGCCGTGCCCGCAGCCCGCTCCACACCACCACCGCGCGGGTGCCCACGCCGGTGGCCGAGGCCGGGGAGACGAAGCGCTGCCTGTTGAACCCGGCGGGATCGCCGTCGAAGGCGAAGCTCCAGCCGGTGCCGGCCCGGCCGACCGCCATGAGAGCCCTGTCGTCGTAGGACGAGAACTCCCTTGTGCTGTGCGGCGATCCGTGGCGCGCCTCCCAGAAGGTCATCGGTTCGCTCAGCACGGAGCTGTCCGCGTTCCCGTCCCCGAGACGTGCGGGCAGCTCCTCGGGCTCCGCGCCTTCCACCAGGACGAACCGGTAGGACGTGCGGTGGTTGCCCCGGTCCGGCTCCGCGAGCCAGGCGAGGTCGCCCGGGTCGAGACCGGCCGTCGGCCTCGGTGCCTCGCCGGCCTGACCGCCTCTCGGAGTGGACAGCAGCTCACGGCCACGCTCCGGGGTCAGCAGCGGCCCGAGCAGCGGGTCGGCCACCCACCCCAGCGGCGCCAAGTGGTCCGGTCCCAGCGGTTCCCACAGGGGCAGGGCATCCAGCAGCGTCCGCCATGCCCCGTCGGTGTCTCCCCACCGCGCCGACTCCCGCGCCCGCTCGACCGCTTCCCCGAACGGTCCGGCCGCCGTGTACCGGTACGTGCCGTTCCGCACCTGATCCAGCGTCGCGTAGGCCAGCGACATCAGGTCGTCGTCGGCGCCCCGCAGAGGGAACGACACGGTGGAGTCGTCCCGGTACGAGTGCGCCGCGTGCTCGGCGACCAGCGGTGGCAGCAGTTCGGGTGCGTACCGCGGGTCCGTCACCAGGCCGTCGAAGTACACCATGTAGGTCTGTCCGAGCAGTCGCCGTATCTGGTCACCCAGCCCGGCGGCCCGCGCTCTGCCGTACCCCTTGGCCTCGTCCAGCCCCTTCGCGGCCCGCTCCCAGCCGCCGCGCAGCGCCTCCAGCCGGGCCTCCTCCACCAGGGCGTCCAGCCTTCGCGTCGTGTCGTTGGCGAACACCGGCTCCCCGTCGCTCCGGCGCGCCCGCACACTGTGGAACTCGCGGTGCATGTCGCGCATGAACTCACGGAAGTTCGCGTGCCGTTCGGGCGACTCGGCCCGCCAGCTCGCCCAGGTGTACACGGCCCACTCGCCGTCCTCGTCCACGTCCTCGGGATCCATGAGGACGTGGACGACGTCGGACTCGACGTCGAGCTGCAGCCCGCGCCGCCAGAGGTCCGCCTCCCGTCGCTCCTCGGGCGAGGCGTCCTCGTCCAGGTACTCCTCGAACATGTCCGCGAGCCCCGACTCGTTGTCGTGCCAGCGCGCGTCCTCGGTCCCCGCCAGCAGCCACACGAACCCGCCCGCGTGCCGCCACCCGTCGCTGACCTGGAGGAACTCGCGGTACGACGGGGGCATCCGCCGGCCGAGACGCTCCTCCATGACGGCGATCCGCTCCTCGGAGGCGGGAGGGAACCCCAGCCAGCGCGCCCGCCGCGCGGCCTCGTCACCCTCGCCCCGCGTCTCGCCGTCCAGTAAGGAGTCCGCCCACTCCCCGCTCCACCCGAGCAGGAAGGACCGCCAGTCGAATGCCGTGGAATCCGTCATACGCCCGATGCTGCCACCCACCACTGACAACGCCCCGCCCGCCGCATCCCGACGGCCCGGATGCCTCCCGTCCCGCGGCCCCGGCCCTCGGCCTCAGCGCACGACGACCGCGGACGTCGTCGCCGAACCGTTCGTCCAGCCGTACCGCTTGGCCGTCACCGTCGCCGTGATCCTGTGCCCCTTGTCGGCCTTCACCAGCACGTACGTCGACTTGGTGGCTCCACGGAGGGTCTTGCCGTCGCGCTTCCAGACGTACGTGTACGTGGTGGCCGTCGGCGACCAGGTGCCGTGGGCGGCGGTGAGCCTGTGGCCGGTCTTTGCCGTGCCGGTGACCGCGGGCGCCTTGGTGGCTTTGAGGGCGGAGCCGACCGCGACCGTGGCGGCGGCGGAGGTGGAGGGCGTCGAACCGGCGCTGTTGGTGACCGTGGCCCGGCAGGACACCTTGTGCTTGTAGTCGGAGGCGGTCGGGGTGCGGGTCCTGCCGGTGGCACCGGAGACGACCGCGCCGTCGCGCAGCCAGGACCAGGCGACCTTGGCGCCGGTGCCGGTCCAGGCGGCGTTGCAGGTCACCTGGGAGCCGGTACGGACGGTCCCGCTCAGCGTGGCCTTCGAGGTGATCACCGGCTTGGCCAGCAGGGTCTGCCACCGGGCCGAGACCTGGCTCGTGAAGTCGCCGCTGCCCACCGCTTCGCGCGACAGGACGGTGGCCCGGCCGTCGGGACCGGCGGCGACCTCGCCGTACAGCGCCTCCGTGCTGGAGACATCGGGGACGGGCGCGCCGTTGAGGGCGGTCGCCCTGCTCCAGGTGCCGTCGGCGCGGACCGCCCACTCCAGGTAGTGGTCGTCGCCGTTGTCGATGCTCGGCACCTGCGGCCAGACGACCTGCACGGTGCCGTCGGCGCCGATGGAGGCGTCCACGTCGAAGGTGACGTACCCGGTGGACAGCGTCTTCGGGGCGGACCAGGCGCCGGTGCTCGCGGAACGGGTGACGGCCCTTACGACCGGCTCGCCGTCGGCGCTGCTCCATCCCGCCCACACATAGGTGAGGTCGCCGTTGGGCGCGGTCAACGGGTCGCTGCCGTCGCTGTAGTTGAAGCCCGCGACCACGGTCTGCACAGCGCCCCAACTTGCGGAGGGCGAGGTCCGGGTCACCGCGTTCAGGTCGGTGCTCGTCCCGGCGGCGTTGGCGCCGCGCCACAGCACGGTGGTGGCGCCCTTGGCGTCCGACGTCACCTGTACGACACCGTCCGTGTGGCCCACGCCGGGCAGCACGGCCCCGTCGCTCCAACTGCCGTCCGCCGTGGCACGGGTGGCGGTGAGGACGGTGTGCTGGATGCCGTCGGCGGCCTGGTCGTAGACGTCCCACACCGCGGTGGCCGAGCCGTCGGGGGCGACCGCGAGCGCGAGGTCGTAGACGGAACCGGTGGTGACCGACGCGAGCGGCTGCGCCGTCGACCAGGCGGTGGCGCCCGGGGCGAGGCCTGCCGTCATGACCTTGTAGTCGTCGAACTCGCCCTGGTCCCATACGGCGGTGAGGGTGCCGTCGGCCGCCGAGGCGATCCGGGGCAGGCCGAGGTAGGTGCCGCCCGGGTACGAGGCGATCGGGACCGGATCCGACCAACCGCCCTCCGCCGGGGTCCAGATGGCGGCGACGGCGGCAAGGTCGGCGTCGGCGTCCCTGCCCTCCACCCAGGCCACGACGGCCCGCCCGGTGGGCGTCACGGTCAGGACCGCGGGGGAGGTGCTCTCGCGGCCGGTGGCCAGGGTGTGGACGGCGCCAAAGGTGCCGCTTCCGGCGGACTTGACGGCGACGTCGTAGTTCCAGTGCGTGCCGTCGGCGGCCCGGTCGCGCCACAGTGCGAACGTGGTGCCGTCGCCGGCGGTCTCGACGTCGATCAGGGTCTGCTGCCCGTCGGCGCCGGTCAGCGCGGTGACGGCGCTCCAGGGACCGGCCGCCGTCGGGTATCCGGTGGCGGTCGCGGGGACCGCGGAGACCAGAGAGGTGACGGCGGTGACCGCGGCGGTGAGCGCCAGGGCGGTGGCTCTCGGTCGACGTATGCGAGAGGTGCTCGGTGCCACGACGGCTCCTGTGTGTGGTGGGGTGTCGCACTGGTGGAACCCGACGTGGGGGAAGTCCGTGGCGAGATTATCCGACCTTGCGGAACGCCTGACCGGTGGGATGCCGGACGGTACGCCAACGTGAGCCCATCACAGGTCAAGAAGTGAAGTCGCTGGTGCCGGTGACCCAGTTGTCCCCGTCCCAGAGGGTCGCCGCGTCTTCCAGCGGATCGGTCCCCCCGTTGGTCTCTGCCGCGGCCCGATCGAGGGCCGCCGTGCGAAAGTCCAGGAGTCGGAAGGGCAGGTCCCCGGGGTGGTTCGGTTCCGCGTCGCACATCGATCGCGGAGAGACCTGCGGGGACGCGGGAGCCAGGTCGTCGAGGTCCGGGGTGTCCTGATGGCTGCGTCCGCTCACGGGAGCGTCTCCCGAGGCGATTGCTCAGAGCCAGTCCTTCCGCTTGAAGATCACGTACAGACTGGTGCATACGACCGCCATCAGGATGATCGCGAAGGGATACCCGAGCACCCAGTGCAACTCCGGCATCCGATCGAAGTTCATCCCGTAGATCGTCCCCACCAGCGTCGGCGCGAACAAAATCGCCGCCCAAGAGGAAATCTTCTTGAAGTTGTCTACCTGGGGGCGCTGACCTGTGGTGATGCTGCTGAATCGGTCTCTGCCCTGGGCTGATCCGTCTTTCTGAATCTTTCAGATGCATGCCCGATTACGCAGTCGATTCTCCCCACGGGCTCCCCAGAGCCGTCTGCACTCCCCAGATTCTCCCCAGAAGCCGTCTCTGCTAGGGGCGATGAGGCATGGTGGGAAGGCCCACTCAATGACTTTCCATGGTCACGAAGAGTGGTCAAGGCAGCAGGTGGATGGACGGAGGTCTGACCGAGCCACCCTGATGTATCGAGACGGGCCGTTCCAAACCTATTCCCAGGTGTCCGGAGACCGCGGCGATGCGCAGATCGTGGACGGCGCGGTGGTATCGCTCCAGGCGGCTGCGACTCAGGTGGGTGGAGAGGCCGGTCTGGACGCTGGAGAATGCATCTGCGCATGTTCCGCCGAGGCGGAAGGCGTGGTCGCTGCCGACGACGGGAAGCCGTGCATTGTGTACGCAGCGTCCTGGGCGCTGCCGATGGCTGCGTGGGGGATACAGCGGAGAAGCGAGGGCTTCTCTGGCGGTATGGTGAGGTACGGAGTGGTGAGGCGTCAGCGAAGGCGGTGAGCCCTGCGGCGGCAGTACGTGCGAGGACTTGCTGAAACCATCCGGCGTGTTTCCGGGGCGACGTGAACACGGGGTTTTCTGGGCGCCCTCTTATCACCGCCGGTGTGGGCATGCCTTGGGGTCATGCCTCGTCGCGGAGCCGTTCGTCCAGGTTGCCGAAGCCCCACGTTGGTAGGAATTACATGCCGAGCTGCGCGCCAGGCCCTGCGCAGGCGGTACCCGCCTCGGCAGGTCACACGGTCGCGCCCTCAGCCCTCGGGATTCCGTGCCTCTTGACGCCTCGTCCCGAGAATTAAATTCCGAGCCCACCGGCCGCGTCGCTGCCATCCGTCTGAGCAGTGCCACATGCCCAGGCCAAGCTAGTGTTGCCGAGAACTGTTCACCGTGGCCGAGGTGGGGGACATGGGTCCGAGCGCAGACGTAGTGATCCTGACTGCTCTGCCGGTCGAGTTCCAGGCGGTGTTGGCGTTGCTCCACGACCGATCGACGCTGGTTCATCCGGAGGGCACTCGTTGTGTGGCGGGGACTTTACCGGGGGCAAGCGGAACCATCGCCGTCGCCCGAATCGGTGCTGGCAACCTGGGCGCCGCTGCCCTCAGCGAGCGGGTCCGCCAGTGGCTGAATCCGCAGGCATTGCTCTTCGTCGGCGTCGCGGGCGGTCTGAAACCGTCAGTCGCGCTCGGAGACGTAATCGTGCCGACGAAGGTCCACCATCTCCACCCGGGGAAAGAAGCGCCCGGAGGTTTCCGCGCGCGCCCGGCGCCGGGCGCCGTGTCGCACAGACTGGAACAGGCGGCCGGTACGGCGCTTTGCACGGAGACCTGGCACACGTGGGTTCCTGACGATGTGCGTGAGACCTGGAAGGGAGCCGGCCCGCGTGTCCACTTCGAACCCGTCATCGCCGGCGAGGTGGTTTTGAACTCCTCGGATACACCCTTGCGTACCCAGATCATGTCCAACTACGAGGACTCCTTGGCCATCGAGATGGAATCGGCTGGTGTCGCCCGAGCTGCGGCTCTGTCCGAGGGACTCCAGATCCTCACGCTCCGTGGCATCAGCGACCACGCTGACCCGGACAAGAGAAGTGACGACGCGTCCGGTTCACAGCACCGTGCGTCTGCACATGCCGCCGCCGCGGCGGCGGCCCTGATTTGTGAACTGCTGCCGGACACCGATGGACGTGCCGATTCACGTTCGAGCCGGGCCATTGGACCCGCGACTGATACGGACAAGCCATCATCCACGGACACCGAGTGGGTGAACGCTCTGATGGCCTTCGGAGACATGTCCAAGGCTGATTTTCGGCAGGCCCTTCTCTCCGACATGGGGCAAGTACTCGGCCTGCCGCATGCGTTCATGGCCGCGGAACTACCCATGGCCCGTGATCATGTGCGCGAGATCGTCCGACGGATGAACGACTACCGGGATCCTTTGGCCGCGCACATGGCTGTATACACCGCTCTTGAGTTCGCCCGTCCCGACGACGCGGCCCTGGAGCGGTTGGGCCGGTTGGTGCCATGACGAACGAGGTTTTCACGGTACAAGTCCCGCGCCTGTGCCGCGTACGAGCTGACACCTCCCTCGACGGGGACCTGTTTCCGCTCGATAGCGATGGATTCCTGAGCGGCGAGCACATGGTGGCACCCCCTGGGACCGATGCCGTGCCAGGGGCGCTCGTCGTCCCGAGCGACGTGTCGCGTGAAGGAGCGACGGTACTGCTGGGCGAGCCCGGTGCAGGAAAGAGCACGGTGTTCAGGTCTCTGGTGCAGGGGCTGCCGATGTGGGACGCCCCGACTCTTGTTGAAGGCGCGGACTGTTGTGTGTGGGTCGATGGCCCGGACCTGACAGCGGCCACCTGGGACATGGTCCTGGGCCAGCACCTCGCCCGGCTGCCGAGCGTGACCGTGGGGCAGAACCCATCGCCAAGCACTGGAAGTGTGACGGTGGTGATCGACCAGGCCGATGAGAGCGAGATCTGCCGCAATCTGCCTACCTACCTCAAGCTGGGCCTGAGGAACAAGGACGTCGGGAAACTGAAACTGCTGGTCGCCTGTCGTACGGGTGACTACCCACCTGATCTGACTCGTGTCCTGAACGACGCCTTCCGTAAGTGCTCTCTGGTTGACCTCGCTCCGCTATCGCAAGCCGACGCGATGGCGCTGGTCGACAGCGCCGGCGTCCACGGGGAGCAACTGATCTCCGAGCTTGTCGCCCGGCGTGCCGGAGCCCTTGCGAGTGTGCCTCTGACTTTGGAACTCATTGTGCGCGAGTACCGGGTCAGCGGCAGCCTCAAGGGCAGCACCAAGGAGCTGTTCGAGGACAGCGTCCGGCTGCTGTCCCAGGAGTACGACCTCTACCGTCTCCCCATGCCTGTGCAGGCAACGACATGGCAGCAGCGTCTGGAAGTCGCGGGCCGCATCGCCGCAAGACTCGTGTTGTCAGGCCGACGCACCCTGTGGCGGGGGAATCTGAGAACAGGGCGACCGAGCACGACCGACCTGGACGTCGGAACCCTCGCCGGAGGCACCGAACGGACCTCGGGCTGTCAGCCTTTCGAAGTGACTGCGACCGTCGTCGAAGAAGTGCTTTCCACGGGGCTATTCACGGCGAGCGGAAACCATAGATCCGCTTTCAGGCATTCGTCGCTCGCTGCCTTCCTCGCCGCTCAGCACCTCATCTCCCGCTCCGTCCCCGACGCCGCACTTCGCCGTCTGTTCCTGGTCGGAGCGCCGGACCAGGAAACGGCGGGCATCCCCGTGTCGCTCCGGGAAACAGCCGCTTGGCTGGTTGCTCTGGCTCCCGACCGCACTCAGTGGCTCGCCTCGGCGGACCCGGAGAGCCTGACGATGCACAGCGGACTTGTCGATGCCGACAGCATCAGGGAACTGATCGTCCGTCGCTTGCTGGAGAGGGCCGCCGATGTCGAATTCGGTGAGGCCCGGTGGCAGCTGACCCGCTGGGTGCTCGGACACCCTGGTCTGGGCCGTCAGCTCGCTCCGGTGCTCACGCTGGATCCTGCGGATTTCGAGGACTGGGAGACCCGGGCGAAGGTCGAGGTGGCGCTGAGGCTCGCGGAGCAGTGTCCCTCACCGGACCTGGCACCGCTGCTGCTGAAGGTGGCGGCAGACCCTCGGTGGCCTGCCAGCAATCGCGCGCACGCCGCCAAGGCCGCCTTCGTATGTGACGAGACCTTGACCGCACCAGCCTTGAACGAAGTGCTGACAGCGCTCGAACCGGGAAGCGGGATGGACCCGGGCCTTGGCCTCAGAGGCGTTCTGTTGACCCTGCTCTGGCCTCGATACCTCGATACGGCGGCAATGCTCGACACGCTGATCGAGCCACCGAGCGGCGACCGGTACGGGACGTACGAGCACTTCGTCGCGGCCCTGCCTGCAGTTTGTCCCGAGGCGGAAGTGCACCGACTCGTGACCTGGTTGGCGCGGGTTGTGCAGGAGGACGCAGCCGGGACCCGCAGCCAGATGAATGGGTTCGCGGAGGGCAGGCTCGTATCGGACACAGTCGACCGGGCGCTGAGCGTTCCCGACGCCGAGTCGATGCTTCCTTACCTGGCCCGGATCATCACCGAACACATGCTGAGTCACGAGAAGGTGGAGTTTCCACACGCTCTCAACCCGGTGACATCGGACGGGCTGGAGCCGATCGCGGTTCGGAAGCTGCGACGCGCGCTTTCCCACGCATTGCTCGTCCACGGCCTGAGCGAGGGACAGGCCATGAACTATTTCGCGTGGCTCGTCGTGCGTGAATGGGAGCCCCGCCGCAGGGGGTTCGGAGAGGAGCACGACCCTCACGGTGATCGTCAAATGCTGCTCGACGCAGGTGACTTTCCCTGGGCGTTGAAGAGTGCGGCCGACTTCGCCGAGATTCCTGGACTCGCGGACGCGTACGCCCGGCTTACGGGGGTCCTGTTCTCTCCGCAGAGCGGAGAGAACTTCGAACTCGCCTATGAGAACCAGGACAACCCGGCTTGGCCGTACCTGAGCTGGTTCTACGAGCCGATCGAGATCGACAGCGATCTGGCCAAGGCATGGCGCATGAACCACCGGGCCGCCTCTCCGGAGCCCTGGCCCGACAAGGCCAAGCTAATCGCGGAGCAGCGGAAGCGTCTGGACCGGGTCCGCCAGCACGACACTGACAGTTTCTGGTTACTGCTCTGGAACATGCAGTTCGATCCGAATACGGGCAAAGGGAAGTACCGCTTCGACGGCGAAATCAGCGACTGGCCCGGGTATTCCGTATTCACGGCGGATGAACTCGCCCAGCTCCCCGATTGCGCTCTGGAGTTCCTGCGCCGTGAGCACGATCATGCCGATGAGTGGCTCGGTCTGGGCAAGCAGGACATGCGTGCCTGGGCTGGTGTGCTTGCGCTGCTTCTGCTCGACCGCGAGGGCCGGTTGGACGACCTCGAGGCCGATCGCTGGAGCGCTTGGTCCGGCGCGATCGCCGACCCCCGGCATTTGACCGCGTCCACAATGTGGGGTCTGCTGCTGCAGCGAGCGCTGGTCAACGACGCGCAGGGAATTACTCGTTCGATAGCTGTGGCTGCGAGAGCGCAACTGAACGAAGGCTGTCAGCCGCTAGTGCTGGAGTGTGTGGAGGCGAACTGGTCCTCGGTCGTCACCGAAATGTGGGAGAACTCTTTGGCTGCGCTCTCCGCGGCATTGATTCCCGACTTCGGCTCGGCCCCTGCTGCGGATGCGTGGTCCGTTTCGGCGGAGGCGTTTGAGAAGGAGAACGGTCGATCGGCGTTGGTCCAGACATGGTCCAGCCTCCTCACCCGCCTACTCACCGTGGACAACGCCCTCGCACGGTTGGTTGCCGAGTCGGCCCTGTCAGCCGTGGAGCAGAGCGGCGTCGACATGGACCTCGATCTTCCCGCGCTTGCCGCCGTGTTGCTCCTGGAGGCCGATGGTTTCGAGGCATGGCCAAGACTGAAGTGGCTGATCGATGCATCCGATCGTTTCAGCCGAGCCCTCGCGCTGAAATGCGCCGGGCGCTCTGAGCGCGGGCATGTCGAGGTCTGCGCGGACGAAGCAGGACTGAGCACGCTGTACCGGTGGCTCAGCACAGTCTTCTCCCAGGAAGGGAGCAGCCGTCCGCTCGGTGTGTACACGATGACTCCTGAGATGGAGGCTCTGGACTGGCGCGAGTCACTGCCCGCGACGTTGAGTCGGCGGGGTACTCCGGAGGCGGTCGCCCAACTTAAGATCCTGGCAGCCGATTTCCCCACCCGTTTGAATCTTCGATCCGCACTGATTGCGGCTCGCGCCCAGTGCCTTGCCGCGACGTGGACGCCGGCCAATCTCGATGAGGTCGTCGGCATCCTTGCCGGGGACGTTGTGACGTCCGATCCCGCCCTCGTCGAGGCGGAGCTAGAACTGACCGAGGCGTTGGAAGCCCTACAGGACATGGGCAGCCATGGTTTCCGCGAGGGGATCCTGCAAGACATGCGTCGCCGTATGGGTTCGGTCGGTCTGCTCCCCATCGCGGACCTCAACGTGGCACGCGACCACCTACGGGAGATCGCCCGGTACCTCTATGGCGGGGGCGGTCCGGCAGCCCGGCGGGCTTTGCTCACGGCCTTGGAGGACGCCCGTCCCGATGATCGCGCCTTGGAACGTCTTCGAGGGCTTCTCGCGCCACGCGAAGACACGGGCACCAGTTGGTCTTGAAGTCGTCTACTCGGTGGCGCTGACCTGCAGAGATGCCGCACAATCGGACGCTGAGCTGGGGCGATCTACCGTTCGCCTTCCTCGTCGGAAGATCCCGCTGTTATGAGTCACTGAGGGCTAGCGGGAAGTGCTGCGGTCGCGGGTGGCCCGTTTTTCGACTTCCCAGCGCTGGCGTTGAGGTCGCGGACTGCCCCTAGCCTCGGCATTTCGCGCGCCCAGCAGACTCGGAGGTCTTCGTGATGTAGCGGATCTTGAGTCGTAAGCTCGTTGTCGCCTGCCGGTGGAAGTCCGGTCCGGGTAGCTGCCAGGAGGCCCGGTAGCAGACTGGCGGCGTCGGGGGGAAACGCCCGGCGTCGAAGCCCAGTGTCGAAAGCCCTGTAAGGGGGAGCAAAGCAGCGGTCCGTAGCATCACGCGAAGCCTGCGGCGTCGTTAGAGGCCCGCCTCTCGGGGCGGGGACAGGGAGTGCCGAGCCCCCGAAATCAGGGCGAAGGCCATGGAAGCGGCGAAGATCCTGGAGATGCAGCCGTGAGGGACTCTCCGGCGTATGGGGCATGGAACGTTGCGACGGTGACAGCGGGAACTGGGGAGGCCCTCCCCGGCCCGGCGGCCTGCGGACAGGTGCTGCCGGAAGCTGCGCGTCCTATAACCGGGTGATCCCCGGGAAGTGGGCGCGGGCCGGGTGGGCGTCGGAGGCGGCCGTAGTACCGCGACGAGCCGGCGGACAACACAACCGCCGGCCAGGGAAGGGCCGCTGCTTCGTCGATGTGCAGGTTGTCTGGAGGGACTTGGTGAGTGCCGTTTCGGCTGGTTCCACCACGTCGGGATCCCTGAAGCTGGATCCGGTCCGAGCCTTGCAGCATGCGCTCTACCGGGCGGCCAAGGCCGGTCCCGGACGGCGGTTCCACGCGCTGGGGGACAAGGTCCACCGCAGGGACGTCCTGAGGCGCGCGTGGGTGACGGTGCGTCGTAATAGCGGCGCGCCGGGCATTGACGCCACCACTCTGGCTGAAGTTGAGGAGTACGGCGTTGACCGTCTCCTTGGTGAGCTGGCCGCGGAACTGCGGGAAGGCCGCTGGCGGCCGTTGCCCGCGCGCCGGGTGTTCATTCCGAAGCCCGGCGTGGCGGAGCAGAGGCCGTTGTCGATTCCTTCGGTTCGCGACCGGATCGTGCAGGCCGCGTTGAAGATCGTGCTCGAGCCGGTCTTCGAGGCCGACATGCTTTCGTGCTCGTTCGGGTTCCGGCCGAAGCGCGGAGCACACGATGCCCTCCAGGTCCTCGTGGATGAGGCGTGGCGGGGCAGGCGTTGGGTGGTGGAGACGGATATCGCCAACTGCTTTGAGGCGATTGGTCATGAGAAGTTGATGCAGGCGGTCGAGGAACGCGTCTGCGATCGGTCGGTCCTCAAGCTCCTGCGCGCGATGTTGCCGGCCGGGGTCATGGAGGACGGGCAGGTCCGTCGGCCGGTGTCCGGCACTCCCCAGGGCGGGGTCATCACGCCCCCAACGCAATAGGTAACTCGGGCATGAGTCACCCTCCGTAGCGTCTCGATCTTGATGCTCGTCGTCGGCGGCATGCTCACGGACGGGGATGCGGTGCCGGATGGTGATCTTCTCGGGGCCGACGAGGACGTCCTTGACGAGGAGCCGCAGGACGCGCTGGCGCTCGGGGATCTCGGCTGTCTGGGCGTTGTCACGGAGCTGGGCGAGGAAGCCTTCGAGGTCGTCGGCGAGCTTGAGGTAGGCATCACGGTCGGCGAGCTGGGCGTCCAGCGCGTCGAGTTGGCCGCGCAGGTTGCCTTCCCGGGCCCGCAGGCCGGGCATCCGGGCCCGCAGTTCATCAATGGTGACCAGCTGTTCCTGGAACGCTTCGATCATGCGGGTGATCGCTGCCGTGGCCTTGGCCAGGGCCAGTTCGAGACGGCTGCGCTGGCGGGTGGCGGGGTCGGAAGTGCGGGCGCGGTCGAGCCGCTTGTCGATCTCGGACCGGATCAGGTGCGGGTCGGCGATCAGGCCGATGATGTGGTCCCAGACGACGGTGTCGAGGTAGTCGGCGCGGACGGGCTTGTTGGTGCAGACCCGGCCTCCCTCGTAGCGGTAGTCGTCGGAGCCCAGGCACCGGTAGTAGTAGATCTTCTTGCCTGAGGAGGTGGTGGTCGAGGTGCGGTAGTAGCCGTATCCGCAGTTCACGCAGGCCGACAGTCCCTGGAGCAGGGAGGGGACCTTGCTGTTGCGCGAGGCGAAGCGCTTGTTGTCGGCGAGCCGCTGGGCGGCCCGTTCGAAGGTGGCCGGGCTGACGAGCGCGGGGACGGGGATGGTGATCCACTCCTCGCGGGGCCGGTCCTCGTACTTGACGGCGCGTGGGGTGGTGCGGCCCTCCAGCCTCGCTCGGCGGTTCAGCCCCGGGGACTCGTGGACGGTCCGGGTCTTGCCGAAGGCGGCCTGACCTTGGTAGACGGGGTTGCGGAGCATGCCCCAGACCACGCTGCGGTCCCAGCGGGTCTTCCCGGTGCGGGTGGGGGTGCTGCTGCTGGTGAGCCAGCGGGTCAGGTCCGCGATGGAGGCTCCGTCGTCGGTGTAGCGGCGGAACAGCTCCACCACCAGCGCCGCCTCGGACTCGACGATCTCGTAAGTGGCCCCGCAATCAGGGGTCTTGCGCAGGTATCGGTAGCCGAACGGGGCGCCGCCCAGCACGTTGATGGACCCCGAGCGTGCCCGGTAGGTCTTCCCCCGCCGGTAGCGTTCCATCAGCTGGGCCTTCTCGTACTCGGCGAACATGCCCTGGAACTGGACCATCAGCTGGTCCTCGGGAGTGTCGCCGCGCGGGCCCCGTACGAACTCCACCCGGGTGCCCGCCCGAGCGAACTCCTCGATCAGCAGGGCCTGGTAGGCGAACTTGCGGGCCAGGCGGTCGGGTGCGTAACACAGCACCACATCCACGCCGACCTGGGCGACCAGGTCCCGCAGCCGCTCCAGCGCGGGCCGCACCAACGTCGCCCCGGAGTGCCCCTCGTCCTCGAACACCCACTCCTCGGGCAGCTCAAGCCGCTGTCCGGCGGCGTGTGCCCGCAGGGCCGCGGTCTGCGAGCCGATCGTCTGGTCCTTCTTCTGCCGGGCGGACGACACCCGGGCGTAGATCGCCGCGCTGGTCACCGGCTCCTCCTGCCTGATCGGGGCCGGCCCGCACCCGGGCCCGGCGCTGCGGCACCAACACCGCGTAGGCCGCGGACAAGTCCGCCGCCGCATGACGGTCGAAGACCGCCTCCGTCTCCACCAGCCGGCCGCTCACCTGCGAGGCCGGCCCTCCGGGGTACCCCGCTCCAGGAACTCGGCCAGGGCCTGGGCCACCACCGCGGAGATGGCCCGGTCACTCGCGTGAGCACAAGCACGGATCTGCCCGGCCAGCGAGCCGGGCAGCTTGACGGTGAACACCACGCTCGACTCGGGGACTTCGACCCGTCCAGCAGCCATGGCCTGCTCCAGATACCGGCGTGCCTGACGCACCGACACCCCGTACCTGCTCGCCAACGTGCGGGCGGCTGCGGCCACGGGCACACCCGCCCCGACCAGATCCGCGGCGGCGTTGACCCGCCGGGCGTACTCGACGCTATCGACACGATCACCACGCACCATGTCACAAACCTACTACCCATTGCGACGCTCCTTACCCTCCGCGCGAGGGAGGAGTTCCAAGCGCCGGTAGCCGAGCGTCACCTCGAAGCAGAAGTTGCCCATTGCGTTGGGGGCGTGATCTCCCCGCTGCTGGCCAATGTCTATCTGCACCGGCTGGACCGGGCGTGGACGACACGGGATCACGGGGTGCTGGTGCGTTATGCCGACGATGTGGTGGTGATGTGCGCCAGCCGCGCGCAGGCCGAAGCCGCTCTGGAGCGGCTGAAGGGCCTGCTGGCCGAACTCGGCCTGGAGCCGAAGGCGGCCAAGACCAGGATTGTGCACCTGCGGGTGGACGGCGAGGGGTTCGACTTCCTCGGTTTCCACCATCGGTGGGTGGAGTCCCGGCCGCGCGGCAATCGGCGTCCGGTTGCCTTCCTCGCCCGCTGGCCCTCGACAAGGGCGATGCAGCACGCCCGCGACCGGATCCGTGAACTCACGGACCGACGCAGGCTGTTGCGGCCGGTCAAGGTGATCGTGGAGGACGTGAACGCGTTCCTGCACGGATGGGCCGCGTATTTCCGGTTCGGGAACTCGGCCCATGTCTTTGACCAGATCGGCTCGTACGCGCGGATGCGGATCGGCGGGTTCCTCGCCAAGAAGCACCGGCGCACCAGGAAGTTCGGCTGGGCGGTGGTTGCCTTCGCCGCCCAAGACTCCCTGGGACTGATCGCCCTGCACGGAACCGTTGTTGCACCCAGACCCTTCCGGGACTGGCGGGGCAGGCCGAATGCCGGTGGTGAACGGCGTCGGTGAGCCGTGTGCGGGAGAACCGCACGCACGGTTCGATGCGGCGGGGGCTGGAAACGGAGCGTACGTACTACGCCACCGCGCCAGCCCCCGACCCTACACAAGGTGGTCTGTCCGAGGCTTGATCAGAAACGCGAGAAGTGCTCCTGACCTGGAACGATAGGACTTGTCGAGGGTCCAGATCGTGCCGTGGAAAGAAGCACTTCTCAGGTGAAGAAGCGTATCGGGTCGTACCCGCGTGTCGGCGTTGAGGGCAGTGGTCGTGGAGTGGTCTCGCAGGCCGGGGCCGTGCTGCTGGTGGAGACGGTCCGCAAGACGGGCCTGGATACTGCGATATCGGGGGCTCTGGCACCCTGGCGCAAGCTGCGGGCGGTGCACGATCCCGGCAAGATCCTGCTGGATGTGGCGCTCGCGGTCGCCCTGGGCGGCGACTGCCTGGCCGATGTCGGCATGCTGCGGGCCGAGCCGGCCGTGTTCGGGCCGGTAGCCTCGGACCCGACGGTCTCCCGGCTGATCGACACGCTCGCAGCGGGCGGCCAACGCGCCTTGAACGCGATCCGCAGTGCCCGGTCCCAAGTGCGTCAGCATGTGTGGAAGGTGGCCGGGCAGACGGCGCCGGATGCGACCGGTTCTGTGACCGTGGACCTGGACGGCGTCCTGGTGATCGCGCACTCCGACAAGGAAGACACGGCTGCGACCTGGAAGAAGACCTTCGGCCACCACCCGCTGATGGCCTTCGTCGACCACGGCACGGGCGGGTCCGGCGAGCCGGTTGCCGCTCTGCTCAGGCCCGGGAACGCGGGCAGCAACACCGCCGCCGATCACATCACCACCACCCAACTGGCCCTGGCCCAGCTGCCCAAGTCCTATCGACGTGGGCGCCGGACCCTGATCCGCACCGACTCCGCGGGCGGCACTCACGAGTTCGTGGCCTGGCTCACCAAACGCGGCCGGTGGCTGTCGTATTCGGTCGGCATGACCATCACCGACGCAATCCACCAGGCCGTTCTCAAGGTGCCGCCTGCGGCATGGACCCCGGCCGTCGAGCCCGACGGAGAGATCCGTGACGGGGCCTGGGTCGCCGAACTCACCGGCAACATGCTCGACGGCTGGCCGAAGGGCATGCGGCTGATCGTCCGGAAGGAACGACCGCACCCCGGTGCCCAGTTGAGGATCACGGACGCCGACGGCATGCGGATCACCTGTTTCGCCACCAACACCACCGGCCGGCCCATCGCCGGGCTCGAACTCCGCCACCGCCTGCGGGCACGGGCCGAGGACCGCATCCGGGCCGCCCGTGCGACCGGCCTGCGGAACCTGCCCCTGCACGACACCGCGCAGAACAGGGTCTGGCTGGAGATCGTGCAGATCGCACTCGACCTGCTGGCCTGGATGCCGATGCTTGCACTGAACGGCAAGACCCGGCTCTGGGAACCCCGCCGCCTGCGACTCCGCCTGTTCAGCCCGGCCGGCCAGCTCGTCACCACCGGCCGCCGCCGGATCCTCCGCCTCGCCCGCCACTGGCCCTGGACCCATATCGTCACCGACGCCCTCGAACGGCTCGACCAACTGCCCAACCCAGTCTGACCAGTAGCTTTCCCGTCCCTACAAGCAGGACCATCCGTCTCCGGAGCAGTGGAACCCGGAGCCCACCCGACACGACGGTCGGGCCGCCGGCCCGCCCTCAAGCAGCCACGGAACGCGAAACGGTCTGCCGACTCCGTCGGCAGACCGTCACGAAAGATCGAGGTTAGAAGGCGCCTGCCCTGGCCGCTGGTTTTGGAGATACCGGACTACCGGTCACGTCACTCTCACGTTCGCGAGCTGTGGTCTGTCATCGGTCGCGTCCGCTAGGCGGACTGAGGCGCCCGAGGTGTAACTCTGGACCCTGATGGTCAGTCGACGTCGACTCCGTGGGCGCGGGCGAGGCCGTTGAGGCCGTCTGCCCAGCCCTGGCCGACGGCGCGTAGTTTCCAGGCGGGGCGGCCGTCGACGGTGTGGCGGTACAGCTCGGCGACGACCATGGCCCGGATGTTTGGGTCGGAGGGCGGCTGGAAGGTCCAGGTCGCTCCTGTCGTGCAGGTCATGTGCAAGGCGGCGTAGGTGAGGGAGCCGCAGGTGAGTCCTGTGTCGACGTCCATGTTGACGGCGATCGCCACGCGCCGGACCGATTCGGGCAGAGCCGACAGGTGGACGGTGGCGCGTTCGACGGTGTGTGGTCCCTCGGGCCCCTTGCCGAGCAGGCGCGCGGCGCAGTCGGCGGCGGATGGCTGGTTGTAGAAGACGAAGTCCTCGTCGCCGGCGACACGGCCGTCGTCCCTGGTGAGGAAGAGAGTGAGATCGGCATCCGCCCCCGCGAATCCGAAGGCGATGTGGAGTCCGTCCCAGGCTTCTTCGGGCAGCGCGAGGGTCTGGCCGGGGATCAGCGCGGTCGGGACAGCCGGCGGTGCGGACGGCATCGGAGGCGGTGCTGAACACGTCTCCTGCCTCCACTCGGCGAAGGACCTGATCCGATACGGGTCGACGACCGGGTTCCCGCCGTCGGGGCGGGAGTTGGCGCCGAGGCTGATGTCGAGGTCGGCGAGCGAGGGCTCGCCCGCGTCGGGTTCGTCCTGGGCATGGTCCAGCAGTTCCTGGAGACCGGTCAGACGAGTGGTGTCCAGCGGCTTGATCGCGCTGGACAGGTTGCCCGACGCGGTGGTCGTGACCGAGCAGGCGACGTCTTGGCCGATGTCCAGGAAGCGCAGGGCGTCCTCGGCGTTCCGCCAGGGCGTGGATTCGATCGCCTGGCGCGTCCAGCGGCCGTACGCCACGAATCCGAGGCGCTGCGTATCCGGGAGGCGAGTCAGGACGGCGAGGTCGATGGCCGTGATGCCGGGCGCGGTGGCGAAGCCCTCCTTGAGCGTGGCGACGATGTTGGAGCCCATGGCCGTGAGCCACCACAGCAACCGGTCGCGCTTGGTGAGGTTCTTGAGGGTCGGGCGCCCGCCGGGCGTCAGACCGGCTGTCTGGGTGGGCAGGGAGTCGAGGTCCTGCTGACGCATCACCACCGACAGCACCGAACCGTCCACGCCGACGGCGCAGCCCGCGGCCGGGTTGTCGGAAAAGGCCGCGTTCACCGCCTCGCAGACCGTTTCCTCGTCGTTGGCGACCAGGGCCTGCCACCACTGCTGGGCCTCGCCGGCCAGTTGGCCGCATACCGCCGCCAGACGTGCCGACTCTGCGGCCAGATACGTGGGCGCATCCTGTTGGGCGCGCTGCTTGGCCGCGGCCCGCTCGGCGCGGGCCAGCCGCCCCACCCCCTGTAGATGGAACGTCTGGGCCTCGGCCAGCGCCCAGGGCAGACCCAGCTGAGGTACCTCAGGGATCGCTGGTGCGTGAGCCGCGGGGAACGACTGCAAATGGACGCTGGTCATCTGCTCCCGCAGCGCACGTAGTTGAGCGATGGCCGCATTTCGCTCGGCGTCCTGCCGTGCTCGTTCCGCCTGGCGGCGGGCTCGGTGGAGTTGGGCAGCGGAAGGCACGACGGTTCGAGGACGTGAAGATCGCCGCGTGGTCGTTCGCCGTCGGTTTCCGCTCAGGGAACTTGAGGCGTAGAAGGGCCCGAGCCCCGACGACATCCGGGCCCCGCCTGTGCCCACGCTGAGCCTCGCCGCCCGCGGGCCGATGGAGGTACGTACCCCACGTGTCGAAACGCGCACGCTCATCCCAGGAACCCCGACTCGGAACCCGAACCCCATGGCATACCCCTTTCCCCACCGAGGAGTCTGACATCGCGCGGGACCAAAAGAGGCGGATATGACCACGCGTACTGCGATGTGGGGTCATCGATTGTTCGAGGTCAGGTAGTGAACGGCACGAGCTCTATGTCCGTACTTGACCCGCGCCGATGTCTCTATCGACAGCCACGACGCCTAACGCGGGTGCCGCTTCGGCGGTACCGGTCCGGGCATGACGTCAAGGTTCCAGTGCTCCTTGAACGGGTGGACCAGATTGGCGCCGTCGAGGAACTCCAGCCTTCCATGGTCGCTCGCGACGCCTCACTCGCCCGGCCGAATCAGGAGGTTGTTACCAGGATGCCTTTGCCGCACGTTTGTGTTCCACGTTGGCCGGGCCGATGGCCTAGAACAACTGCCGGATGCAGCGATCCGGGATCGGCGGAGGCTCCGGACTGTCCCGAGTTGGGCGGAGTCTCGTCAGGTGTTTGCCAGGGTGACTGTCGACTTCGAGTGCATCGTTCCGAACCGGAATTCGGTGACACCGATGTGCGGTTCGTCCTTGTGCACGTGATCGAGGAGTACGCCCGCCACGCGGATCTCCTCCGTGAGGCCATCTAAAGCACTACTGGCGAGTGGCCGACCGCTCCGCCCGACGAAGCATTCCTGAGCTCGTCAAACGATGCGCTTGCCGAAGTCACGGCATCCGGTTTCGGCAACTCCCGCTACGCTCCCGCCTCATGGGAACACCCTGGGCTTCCATCATCGCCGGGTCAACGGCCGTCTTCAGCGCGATCGCTACCGGGGGAGCGTGGCTGGCGGCGCGCCGTGCGAACGCCACCGCGGACGCGGTCGCGCGCATCGAACGGGACCGTTGGCACGCTGACCTGCTGCCGCAGTTCAGCGTGCGGATCGAGATGGGCGAGGGCGACCGGGCGACGCTCAGCGTGCGGCTCGTCGGCCCGCTTCCGCTCTGCCATCTCGACGAGATCCGAGTCGAGGTCGCGCAGAGCGATGACATGGACTACACGCCCCGACTCGCTGGGGGACCGACCGAGGAGCAGGTGGCCGCCCAGGTGTGGGGGCCGCTGCGGTTCGTGCCTGGCTCCGACGGCGCGGACCGGAACGGGCATACGGTCGTCCCGTTCGCTCTCGCCGTGGGCAGGGGGCGGCCGTTCGCGTTGGAGCGCACGCGCTCACCGTTCTGGTGGGAGGGCGACGACCGGGAGGAACGATGGCGCGACAAGTGGCTCAATCTGCCGATGCGCCTGGTCCTCTCCTGCCGTCGAGAGGGTTTCGACCCGTGGACGGTCCCATACGAGGTGGACGTGCCGGAGGTGCCGCGGGTGCGGTTCGGTGGCTGACCCTGCCGGCCGGGGTTGAAGACGACCAGGGCGTCCGTCGAACGGACATCCCAGTCGCCAACTGAGGCCCGCCGCACCTTCCCTCACGGGTCGGCGCTCTCGCGCTGGCCGTCCCCTGCACGGACACTGTCCGTATCACCGTTGGATATCCGGGTGTTGTGGGTGCGGCGTCGGTTCGCTCGGCGGGCTTCCTTGAGTTCGCGAACCGTGAGGCGGTAGCGGAGCAGCTCACGCCACCACTCCAGCCGCGCCGGGGCGGTCTGGGGGAGGGCGCGGACGAGGGTGCGCGCCAGCGTGACGAGCGTGGTGGTGACGGTGGTCAGGGCGACGAGGCAGGCGGCGGCCCAGGATGGAACCGCTGAGAGGTCGGGCAGCACGGGATGAGGGCCTTCCGGAGGCGCGATGGCGAGGTCCGCGACGAACCCGCCAGGGTCGTGCCGAGGAGCCTGGCGCTGGTCGAGCGGTGGTCGTCCGTGCTGTTGGGAGGTCGCTCGACTCAGCCCAGGTGGGGCGGTTGGTCACCGGGTTCGGCATGCCGGTGACGCCGTTGGCGTCGCCCCTGGCATGTGCATCCCCCTATGCGTTGTCTCCGTTGGCCGGTGTCTTCCCCGAGCCGGAGATCCCTACACGACTTCCGAGATACGACTGGGCGGCCCCAGTGGCCACCAGTGGTTCAGCTATTCAGACGCTCTCTGGTCCCGATACGTTGTGACCGTTCTGTCCGGCGCTTGCTTCGCTCGCTCACGGTCTGTCATTTAGGAGATCGATCGGACGTGCCACGCCGGTGAAGAAAGATGGTTCGTCAGTGCCACCCGGCCCATCCGCGATCTGGGACAGCCGAGGGGCTACACCCTGTTGCAGTTGTTGCTACAGCGGTGCGTGAAGCCGTCGCTGATCACGTCCGTGGAGCAGGCGGTGCCCTCGGCCGGCATCACGAACAACATGTCGATGTCACGCGGAGGTCGTGCCGCAGTGCCCTTGCCGTAGGCCCCGATCACCTTCATGGTCGTGGCGTTGGCGATGGGTTGCCCGTAGTAGTGCTTGCTCAACTCGCCGAAGGAGCTCCATTAACAGGCCCGGCTCAGGTGAAGGCGTGTGAGCGGAAGGCGTTGCGTACCTGTGTGAGTGGCTCGCGGTCACGGGTGAAGTAGAGCTTGTTGGTGAGTAGAGCCGCCCAACGGTCCTTACCTGGGGAGATCCACATGCCCGTGCCCGTGAAGCCGTAGTGGACCCATACATCGTCGGTCTTGGGTGTGGTGCCCAGGGCCGGGTGCCAGAACAGGCCACGGGGCGGGGTGAGTTCACCTGTGTGGAGCTGCAGGGATTCTTTGACCCAGTCCGGGCCGAATCCGGGTGACTGGCTCACTCGGGCCGGGGCCAAGAGGTAGCGCAAGAATGCGGCAAGGTCGTCGAGGACGGAGAACGTGCCCGCGATACCGCACACTCCGCCCAGCAAGCGCGCGGAGAAGTCGTGTGCAGATCCCTTGAGATGGGTCTTCGTGTTGTCGTCGAGTTCGGTTGGTGCACAGCGGGCAGCGACACCAGCCGGCAACGGACCGAAGCGGGTCTGTGTCATGCCAAGGGGTTGCCACACGCGGTCGGCTGCGAGTGCGTCAAGGCTCTGGCCGGAGAGGTGTTCGGCGAGATAGCCCAGGATGAGGGCGGCGCGGTCGGTGTACTCCACGGCCTCGCCGGGCGGCCGGTGCAGGGCTTCGCGCAGGACGCCGTCGCGGACGTCCTGGGGATCGGTGCCGTAGAGGTTCTTGAGGTTGGCCCGGAGGGGGGCGCCGGCCGTGTGCGTGAGCAGGTGACGTGCGGTCACTTGCCCCAGAGGGCGTCCACTCACCTCGGACCAGAAGTCGCCCAGCGGTGTGTCGAGTTGGAGCTTTCCGTCCTCGACGAGACAGCCGATGGTCGACCACACAGCGAGGATCTTGGTGAGGCTGGCGACGTCGAAGACCGTGTCGTGCCGCATCGGTTCGTCCGGCTGATCGGGATCCAGGACGCCTGCGGTGCCGCTGGCCAGGATCCCGAGGCTGTTGCCCATCGCCCAGACAGCACCGGGGTAGACCCTGTCGCGGACCCCGTCATGGAGGAGCTGGTGGATGCGGTCAGTGTCGAGGTCGAGCGCCATGGTCTCCCGATCGATCGTGGGCCGTGTGATGTCCCGTGGGTCAGCGTAGTGAGGCGCTGGTACGGATCTGACTGCGGCGCGGGCAAGTCAGATGAGCTGTTTGCCCAGGTCGGTGAGGGCGGCTGCGGTAGCGGTGAGGGGAAAGCGGGCCGCGTTAGCGTGGCCTGCGGCCTGGAGTGCCGGGAGCAGGCCAGGTGTGGTGCGGAGCCGGGTGAGGTCATGAGCAAGGACCGCCGGGTTGGTGAAGTCGGTGCTGTGGCCACTCGCGGCAAGGACGTCGCTCAGTCCGGGGACGGGCTGGTAGATGACCGGCAGTCCGCAGGCTTGAGCTTCGAGGGCGACGAGCCCCATGGCTTCGAGCGTGGTCGACGGCATGACGAGGGCGTCGTGGTCGGCGAAGGTGTTCCACAGTTGCGGGCGGTTCAGCCAGCCGAGATATCGGACGTGGACCTTGAGCAGACGCAGGAGCGGGGTCAAGGTGCGGAACTGGTGGGGCGGTGCGGCGATGCTCAGTTCGACTGCCTCGATCGCGGGCAATGCGCGCAGGAGGGTCTCCATGCCCTTCTCGGAGGTGAGGCGTCCGGCGTAGAGCAAGCGTAAATGTCCGGCTGGACGCCTCCCGGGACGTGGTGGCGGGTCGGTGAGCAGGTGGTCGGGGATGCCCCACGGGATGTTCGTGATCTTCCGGCGATTGGTGGTCGGTACGAGCTTCAGCAGTCGGTCGGCCATGGCGCCGGTGGGGACGACGATGGCGTCGGCGGCGCGGGTGCTCTCTCGCAGGATTCGGAGTTGGTCGTTGCGGGCTTCGGCGAAGAGCAGATCGGTGCCGTGGACGAGTGCGATGCGTGGGCGGGTGGGCAGCGCGCGGATCAGGGCCGGTGTGCCACCGAAGGTGAGGTGCTGGAGGTGGAGCACATCGATGTCCGCCGGGTCGATGAGCTGGGACAAAGCCCTGCGCAGTGCGTTGACGTACAGGGCGAACGGTGGCCCGGACAGGCACTTGCCCGGCACGTCCAGCAACTCCAGTCCCGCAGGCAGACGTGGTGGACGAGGCTGCGGGGCGAGCATGAAAGCGCGGGCAGGGAGGAGAGGGTGCTCGCCGGTATAGAGGTCGAGGAAGAGCTCGACACTTCCGCCGGCGCTGCCGAAGGGCAGGTCGAGGGCGGTCGCGATCAGCGGGCTCATGTCGTACCTCCGGCGAGTTCTTCGTAGAGGCGGGAGATGTCGATGCCTGCGGTCGCGGTGTATTTGAGGCCGTGTAGTTGGTAGCTGGCCGGTGTGCCGAGGCAGTGGAGGAAGACGAGCTTGCCGAAGGTCATCCGGGGATGGACCCGGACGGGTCTGGCGGCGCGGATCTCCAAGGTCCAGTGGATGGCGTGGCCTTGGTGACCGAGTGGGGCGGAGACGTGGACCCAGATGCCGAGCGCGCCGATGGTGCGGTCGCCGTTGAGGAACTGGGCGTACGTCTCTGATCCGGTTCGTTCGTGGGTGACGCCGAGGTAGAGCACTCCGGGTTGAAGTACCAGCCCGGACGTGGGGATTGTGGTCTCGGAGTACGGGGTGGGGGTCGCCGCGTCCAGGTTGGCGTCGCAGATGCGCAGGGTGTCGCCGAGGCGCCAGTCGTAGGCGTTGGGGGAGAGGCGGGCTGGGTCGTACGGCTCGATGGTGATCTCGCCCGAGGCTCGGGCGGCGGCGATGCCGGGTCCGGTAAGGATCACGAGGCCACCGCCCGAAGTTTTGTCACGTCGCGCCAGTAGCGGGAGGGCTGCGGACCGTCTGCCGCCTGGTATTTGCCGCTGTACAGGGCGATCGGGCCGACGGAGGCGAAGAACATGATCTGTCCGATCCTCATGCCCGCGTAGACGCGCAGGGGGCGGATCGGTGTGAGCATCAGGGTCCACTGGCCGTGGAAGCCGATGTCTCCGATGGGGGCGGTGATCTCGACGAACAGGCCGAGTCGTCCGACCGAGGAACGGCCGAACAGCAGCGGAGAGTGTCGGAGCCGACCTCTTCGAGGGTGTGACCCAGGTACAACTCGCCGGGCTGGAGGACGTATCCGTCCGGGCCGATCGTGAACTCACGGGTGGGGTTGGGCTGATGGGCGTCCAGGACGTCGGCGGTGTAGGTGAGCAGAGTGGGGCCGAGGCGGACGTTGTAGCTGTTCGGGTTGACCTGGTCGGGGGCGAAGGGGGTGATGCGAAGGCGGCCGTCCTGGGCGGCGGCGGTGATCTCGGGGCCCGTGAGAATCATCGAGTGCCTCCCTGGGCCGGCGCGGTGAGGACGTGCTTGACGGCTTGGCTGAGCAGCAGCCCTGCGGCGTGGGCGCGGCCGGCGAGGCAGGTGCCGACGAGGTAGTCGGTGGTCAATACGCTGGTGATGCCGTCCGGCAGGGGATCCGGCGCGGTGACGAGCGGGCCGGCCTGTTCGGTGAGATGGGCCAGCAGGCCATCAAGGTTCTTGCGGAAGTCCGCCGGGATGTTCGCGTGGACCAGTTGGTTGTCGAAGGGCTCGATAGCGAGCAGGTCGCCCAGGGTGAGGGTGTTGCCGAGCGGGAAGGGACGCAGCACCGTTTCGTTGAGGATGACCGCGTCGATGCCGAGTCCTGTGCGCAGGCGTGCTGCGAGGTCGACGAGCAGGTCGTGGCGATCGGGAGTCCGGTGCCGATATGCCTTGGTCACGGGGCCGAGGACGGCGGTCAGTTGCTGCCTGAGTCCGCCGATTTTTGCTTCCAGCGGCGCCAGTTCGGCCGGGACACGGGCCGCTGCCCGGTCCGGGAAGCGAGTGGTGCCGGCGCCCCAGCCTTGTCCGACAGGTGTGGCGATGGCGTACCCGTCGGCGAGTTCGCGGCCCTTGACGATGAGGGTGTCGCCGACGCGGACCGGGCCGTACTGGGCGCTGTGGCAGTGCCCGGCGAAGATCACGTCGAGGAAGGGGCAGGCGGCTGCCAGCTTGAGGTCCTCGTCGAAGCCGGAGTGGCTGAGCAGGATCCAGTCGTCGACTTCGTGGTGGTGGGTGAGCATTACCTCGCGCAGGGCTTGGACGGGGTCGGTCACGCGGTGGTCGGCTCGATGCTCGGCAGGGATGGCGTTGAACGCCTGCTGCCCGATCACGGCTGTGATCGCGACCCGTCGCCCTGCGATGCGGGTGGTGTGCAGGCGGCGGAAGAGCCCTTGGCCGGTGGCGTCGACGGCGTTGGCGCAGACGGTGAGTCGGTGCAGGTCGGGTTCGAAGTGGTGGGGCCAGCCGTGGTTTCCGGGTGCGAGTACGTCGTAGAGCTTGAGCAGGATGTCGCGTTCGACGGTGCCGTGGGCGAGGCGGTAGTAGCCACTGCCCTCGAAGAAGTCCCCGCAGTCCACGATGAGTGACGTGGGGCGGAGGGCGTGGAGGTGAGTCAGGAAGGGGGCGGTGTTGTCGAAGGAGGAGTGCACGTCCGTGGTGGCCACGATCTGTCGTACGGTGCGATGACGGGTCATGGGGTGACCTCGCAGATGTCGGCACCGAGGGCGCGCAGCTTGCCGGGAAGGTCAGCGTGACCGCGGCGGAGCTGGTCGAGGCCGCCGACGGTGGTGACGCCTTGGGCGGTGAGGCCGGCGACCATGAGAGCGGAGCCGGTACGGATGTCGGTGGCCTCCACGCCTGTCCCAGTGAGCTGTTGGGGTCCGGCCAGGCGGCACTCGGTGGGGGAGAGCTCCTCGAAGTCGGCTCCGAGGCGGGCCAGTTGGGGTAGCAGGTTGCTGTGGCGGCCGGGGTTTATGGCGTCGGCGAACAGGTGGGTGCCGGGAAGGCTGAGGGCGAGTGCCATCAGGGGTGGTTCGAAGTCGGCGTCCAGCCCGCCGGGGCTGAGGGACGCGATGGCCTGGAGACCACGACTCGTCGGTCGCGCGTCTCGGGCACGGACGGAGAGAACGCCGGCATCGGCGCCGGCAGGGATGCCCAGCCGTCGGAGGGCAGCGATGAGCGGGTTTACGTCCCTGCCGTGCACGCCCTGGATGCGGGCTGTACCGCGGGTTGCCGCGATCGCGCACGCCAGTGTGCCTGCCTCGATCTTGTCGCCGGGAACTTCCCAGGCGATGCCGTCGATCAGGCCCGAGGATGGTGGCGTGAGGGTGAGGAGGCGCTCGCTCGTCCGGGTCTCCCAGCCCACCGTCTCCAGGGCGTCGAGCACGCACAGGACCTCCGGGGAGAGGTTGGGCTCGCCCAGCCGTAACGGGCGGCTGGTCGTGACTGCCCGGAGTACGGCGGCCACGGTCGCCCCGCGCGAGCGGAACGGCAACACCAGTGAGACGGTGCCGGTGCGCGGTGTGACGGCTTCGACACGGTAGCCGGAGTCGTCGACTGCTGTGCAGTCGCCGAACGCCTCGTACACCGTGAAGTGCAGGTCCATCCCACGTGCGCCGATTCGACAGCCTCCCGGCCACGGCAGCCGGGCCTCCCCGTGGCGGGCGAGTAGGGCGGGTACCAGGTAGTAGGAGGCACGGATGTGGGCGGCTTGGGGAAGCTCGGCGTGCGTGCGTCGGCTCTCGGTCGGCAGGATCACCGTAGAGGTCGGCTCCCCTACAGGCTGCGCCACGTGCCAACCCGCCTGCTGCAGCAGCGCGAGCATGATCTGCACGTCTGTGTTGGCCGGGACGTTGGTCAGCCGCACCGGGCGACCGAGCGCTGCCGCGGCGGCCAGCAACGGCAGGGCGGCGTTCTTGGAGCCGTCGACGGTGACGGTGCCGGCGAGCGGAGGTCCGGGGCGTACAGCGATCACCTCTGCGGCCCGGGTCGGGGTGGAGGCGGTGGTTGTCACGGTCAACTCCTCTGTAGGGGAAGGGAGATGGCGTCTTTCTGGTTCGAGCCGGTGGACAGGTCGATCTCGGCCCAGCACCGTTTGCCCGTGGGCGTCGGCTCGGCGCCGTACCGGTCGGCCAGAGCTGCGACGAGGAACAGACCCCGGCCGTTCTCGCTGCACTCGTCCGGGAAAGTGAGCTGGGGCAGTGCGGGGCTGGAGTCGCTGACCTCGACGCGTAGGACGGCTTCTACGAGCCGCACGGTCATCGAGATCTGGCCGGGACCGGCGTGGCGGACCGCGTTGGTGACCAGCTCGCTGATCAGCAGCTCGACGGTGTGCATCAGCTCGTCGTCCAGCTCCGCCTCCCAGCCTGTTATCGCGTTCATCGCCTGGTGCCGGGCGTCGGTGACCGCAGTTGGTGTGGTGGGTACGGACAGGGTGAGCTGGTGCGCTGCCATGAGCGGCCTCCCGGGGTAGGTGCGGCCACATCACGCAACCAGCCCGTGGCGGTGGGTGGTTAGCCCAGGTGCCGGCGCTGCATCGGTTATGCAGGAGCTGCATGACGGTGAAGTGCGCCTGATCTACGCTCGGTTGGGCAGGCAGGATCGGCGACGGCGGAAGGGGCCGTGGCAGATGCCCGAAGGACATGGCGAAGCGAGACGGATCGGCGAAGTGATCCGTCAGGCACGGGTGTTACAGCGGCGCTCGCAGAAGGACGTCGCCGCCGTGCTGGGCTACCACCAGTCCAAGGTGAGCCGCCTGGAGAGCGGACGAGGCACGGAGGACATCCGCGTCCTGCGCGCTGTTGCTCAGGAACTCAAGATTCCGCCCCAGCAGTTGGGTCTTGCTGCGGCCCCTGATCCCTCTACCGCCGACCCCGAAACCGAAGACATGCACCGCCGTACTTTCCTTGCCGCGAGCATCGCCGCACTCGCGACCCCGGCCACTTCGGCCGCCGCCCACGACGACCTCGTACAAGCGCTCCTGCCGGGCCTGTACCCGGCGAGCACCGGCGCCCCCTTGGCCACGGCAGTCCTCCGTGAGCAGGTCGGCGCGGCCCGCAGGCTCTTCTACACGTGCGACTACACGGAACTCGAACGCACTCTGCCCGGGTTGATCGCCAACCTGCGGCTCGCCTCCAGTGCCGCGACGGACAGCGACACGTTGTCCGCGCTTCTGGCCACCGCGTACCAGACTTCGACCAGCCTGCTGCTCAAACAGCACGACCAGGGCAACGCCTGGCTGGCGGTCGGCCGCGCGATGGCCGAGGCCGAACGCTCCGGCGACCCGGTGGTCCTCGCCTCCAGTGTCCGCGTGCAGGCCCACGTCCTGGCCCGCGAGAAGCACACTGCCCAGGCCGTCACCCTCGTCCGGCACACGGCCGACCAACTCGTCGGCTCCTACGACCGTCGCTCCCCGAAATACCTTGCCGCAGTCGGGCTGCTGTTGCTGCGCGGGGTGACCGCGGCCAGCGGCGGAGGCGACCGCGCGGCAACCGAGGAGTTTCTCGCCGAGGCCAAAGAAGTGGCCCGGTACGTCTCCCTTGACCGTCCCGACGCCTGGGCCAACTTCAGCCCCACCAACGTCGCCCTCCACGAGCTCAGCTCCCTGGTGGCCTTCGGCGACGCGGGCCTCGCCCTGCAAGCGGCCCGGCCCCTCATGCGCCGGCACATCCCCGTCCCCGAACGCCGAGCGGCCCTGTGGGTGGAAACGGCCCGCGCCTACAGCCAGCAGGGCCGCCTCTCCGACGGCTACCAGGCACTGCGGATCGCCGAGACCTGCGCCGCCCAGGACGTCCGCCGCCCCGCCGTGCGCGACCTGGTCGCCGACATGGCCGCCCGCGACCGCCGTCGTACGCTGCCCGAACTGCACCACTTCAGCCGACAACTGGGAGTCCCCGCGTGAGCGAGCCGAACGCCCCGGACAAGAAGCCCTTCCTGTACATCGTCGTGTGCGCATGCGGTATCGCCGGCGATGTCGGCAAGCTGATCACCGCAGCGCAGGAACGGCATTGGGACGTCGGTGTCGTCGCCACCCCACAGGGCTTGGGCTTCCTCGACACCGAGGCGATCGAGACCCAGACCGGCTATCCGATCCGCTCCGCCTGGCGCACGCCCGGCGAAGCCCGCCCCCTGCCGCCTGCGGACGCGATCGTCGTCGCGCCGGCCACCTTCAACACGGTCAACAAATGGGCCGCAGGCATCTCCGACACCCTTGCCCTGGGCATCCTGTGCGAGGCATACGGCATGGGTATCCCCACCGCCGTACTGCCGTACCTGAACGCGGCACAGGCCGCCCACCCCGCGTACCAGCAGAGCCTGGCACGGCTGCGGGGGATGGGAGTGCTGGTCGGATCGTACGAACCACACAAGCCGAAAGCGGGCGGTGGCGCCGACCGCTTCCAATGGGAGGAGGCGTTGGACCTCTTGGCCCCTAAGCCGTCGGCACGGACGTGATCGGCGGCGCTGCAGGCGTTGTTGGTGCTGTCAGGCCAACTGGAACTCTGCGTGGGGTGTTGCCCGCGCGCATACGGCTTCGAAGGCCGACTCGCAGAGCTTGGCGACCGCAGGATCGTCGGTGAGTTCCACCTGCATGTTTTCGCCTTCGCCGTCGAAGTGGTTGACGAGGACGAGGTTGGAGTCGAAGAGCCAGAAGTCGTTGCCCGGGAGCGCGAGGTCCGTGGCGTGTCGCCGGGAGAGCCAGCGGACGTTCTCGCCGGCTGCGATGTTGAGGCCGCCCGTCACGTCGTACTCGAAGCGGATGTACTCGCTGACGGGAGTCGAGACGATGCGGGCCCGGCGGACCTTGACGGTTCGCGAGGTCGCGTCCGTGACGATGGCGTGCCAGTCGCCCCAGCGCTCGGCCGGGTCGAGTGCGATGCCGGCCTTCCAGTCGATTCAGGCCGGGTCCGACTTCATGTAGGCGTCGCGCATCTCCAGATGGACGGCCGTCCGCTGGCAGTCACGGAACAGTTCCTCAAACGTCGGGGTCCTCGTCAACCTTCTTCACCTCCAGGAAGAACTGCACCATGCGCCGGGGGATCTCCACCACCGACTCATGGCCGGGGGATCTTCATCTGCCTGAGGCGCTCGATGTCCTCCGGGTCGATGAGCCCGGACGCCAATGGGCGCAGGTGGTCGCCACCCTGGCCGAGGTGGTCCCGGTCGTCCCTCGGTACGGTGCCTGGCCAGATCGCCCGCCGGCTGGCTGCCGTGCTGCGGGGCAGCGGATCGGTGCTGCTGGAGGCCGGGGCGTGGGAGGGCGCCGAGGTCCGGATGAACGTGGTACCCGCAGCATGGGAGGGGAGCCGCGAGGGCCACGGCCTGCTGCGCGGTCGGCGGGTACGGGTGGCGGCCGTCGGGCGCGGCGCGTCCGCGGTACCGCGCTAAGCGGACCTGTGGCTGCCTGGCCCCGACGGCACGGTCGCTTCGCTACCCGCGGATACTTCCGCAACCGATGCTCCCACGACTGGGCCTGGTGCTGGACGCAGGGAGCGGTCGGTCCTGCGCGTGGGGCGACGCGGCCCGGCTGGCCCCCTATCCGTTGGGCGTTCTGGGCGTCCCCCGACTGGCGGATCTGCTGGAGCGGCTGGGCGTCCGCACGGTCGGCGCGCTCGCGGCGCTCCCCGAGCGCAAGGTGCTGGCCCGGTTCGGCGCCGAGGGCATCGCCGCCCACCGCACCGCCCGCAGGCAGTACGAGCGTCCTCTCTCCGTACGAACCGATGCCGGTGAGCACACCGTGTCGTACGTCTTCGAGCCAGCCGCGCACCTTCTTGAACCGGTGGTGTTCGCCGCGAAGGCGTCGGCCGAGCAACTCCACGAGCGCCTGGCCGCCGCTGGAGTGGTGCGCACCCGGCTGGAGGCCGTCGTGGAACTGGCCGACGGCCGAAGCCTGTCGAGGACCTTCCGGCACGAAGGACGGCTGTCCTCGCTGGCGGTGGCCGAGCGGGTGCGCGGCGTCCTGCACGTGTGGACCGACGCCGGCCTGCTCGACGCCGGCGGAGAGGAGGGCACCGTCCGGCTGGTGCTGCGCCCGGAGGAGCTGACGGCGGCCACCGGTCGCCAGAGCGCTCTGTTCGGCGAGGGCCACGCCCCGGAGGAGATCGAGCGGCCTGGTGGCCGAGCATCGCCGGCACCCGCGCAGCCGCCCGAAGCGGCATGCGAGGTTGGCGGAGTTTGTCGCCGCCGGGTTGGTAATGCACCGGTGCATCGAGTCGGGACACGGGATTTCTGACCGGGAGAGGTCCCGCCGCCTGGATGGCGGCGGGACCTGGGTAGTTAACTGGACCACAAAGCACGGTCAGGTCTGGGGTTCCTGCCCGCACACCAGGTCATGTGCTTCCCGGAAACCCGGGTAGGTTCCCGTGTTCCGGCCGCACTTGATCATGCCCTGGGTCTTCCCGTACCACGTGGTGACGGTGCCGTAGACCGGAGTCTTCTTGTCGCCGACACACCCCTGGACGAAGCTCGCCTCAACCACCTGCACGCCTATGACCGAGAGGTAGTCGCCGGTCTTTCCAGTCATGTCCACAGTTCCGAGGCCCGCGGCGCCGGGCAGCGGTACCGACTCCCCGTTCTGTGCAACCGACTTCCCTCCGAGATTCATGTGCCGTTCCAGGGAGGCGAACACCGATGCCTCGGACACCTTCCCGCTGGCCTCGACGCTGGCTGTCACCTTGCGTACTGGAATCGCGTGGAACGTGACGTTCGCAGCCTGCTCACCTTTTTTGACGCGAACCAACTGCGACACGGCGACCAGTTTCCCTTGGGTGCTGATTTTTCCCCAGTGGAATTGGTCGTTCTTGCAAATCCACTCCGCCACCGAAATCGCGGTTGACTTGGGGGACGCCGTCGCTTTCGCATCCTTGTCCTGCGAGGACGAGGAACACGCTGTCGCCATCAGGACCGTTGCGGCCAGCACGGCTGCCGGCCGCAATCCGGCCGCGATCCGGCTGGCTTTCTTTCCTGTTTCTCGGCCAGGCCGTGTCATTAGCAGTACCTCTTCTTCACCAACGCCGACAGCCCGTCCTGGGCCGGCTTCTTGCAGCTGATACTCCCGGCGGAGTCGCTGTTCCAACTGTGGCCACTCTTGTAGCCCATCCGCGCGCAACTGTGGGAACCACACGCCCAGCGCTCATACCGTCCGCTGGCCTTCCGTGTCCCGTTGTAGTAGATGTACTTGCCATCCGCCTTGGGGATGGTGACCTCCTTCACGATCGAGTGGGTAACCGTCTTCGACCCACTGCCGTGCAGTGTGAGCCCGACCTCGATCCCCAGAGCGCCGAAGAACTTGGTGGCCAGATTGCCGGTTGCCCCGCCAGTCGCGTCGATTGCTCCCTCCACCGTGGTGATGTGCTCCTTCGTGATGGTCAACTTGACGCTCTCCCCGGTGGTGTTGACATAGTCCCATTCGTGCGTGACCACGTTTGTCTTCTTCGTCCACGCCCAGAGGTACTGGATGTCCGTATCAGCATGGGCTGACTGTGTGGAGATCAGAAGCATGGCTGCCAGCATCGGCAGCACCACGGTGAGGCGCCGTCTCAGTCGTCTCAGCCGAGTCATCAGTACTCCGTTCCGAAGGGCAGGGTGAAGGAATCCGTGGAGGTGGTGCCCTGCTCCTCGGAATTGGTGTTGTCGGTGGACTGCTGGCTCATATACCGGCCCAGGGTGGGCAGGTATATGCGGCCGTATAGGAGAACGATTCCATTGAGACGCCGGTCGGCTGACTCCGTGATGCCCCGCCAGCCGAATCGGTTGGTGCTGTCCGTGTTGCCGAACTCGTCGTACGCGTGGATCTCGGCCGCGCCGGTGCCGACGTTGAGTTCCACGGCGATATTGCCCTGGACGTCGCTCAGTTGGAGTTTGGCGGTGCTGCCGGTGTCGGTCAGCGCGAGGAGGTTCCCGTCCGGGTCGGTGACGTACCGGGTTGTGCTGGTGCCGTCTGTGTTCCAACTGGGCGTGGTGCGGAGCCCGTTGTAGTGACTGGTCAGGGTGGAGGACGTGGCCCAGGCACCGCTGGTGTTCGTGGCCACCGTCGCCGTGCTCAGACGCTGTTCCGCGTCCAGGTTCCAGGTCTCCCGGTCGGTTCCGTTGACGACCTGCAGCGGCGTGCCGTCGGTGTAGTAGGTGTACGCGGATCCGTCCGCCGTGGCGGTGGCGTTGCCGAAAGCGTCGTAGGTGTAGCCGCTGTTGCTGATGCGGTTCTGCGCGTTGTAGGTGTAGTTGGTCGTGGTCGTGCTGGAGCAGTCCGCGCTTGTGGTGAGGGCGGTCCTCTCGCCCGCCTTGTCGAGGGTGTAGGCGCGGCTCTTGCACACTGTGTCGCCGTCCGTGCTCTTCGCCTTGGTCAGGCGGTTGGCGGCGTCGTAGGTGTAGGCGGTGTTGGTGGTGGTGCCTGCCGTCTGGCTGTCGGTCGCGTAGGCGCCGGCGATGGTGTACGCGATGTTGTCCGACAGTTCGACGGTGCCGCCCGAGGCGCTGTAGAGCCGCTCGATCGGAGCCCCGGTCTCGTCGTACTCGATGGCCAGGGTGCTGCCGCCGGGCAGGGTTTCGCTCTCCAGCCGGTCCGAGGCGCCGTAGGTGAGGGTGAACTTTCCGGCCACGGAGTCCGTCTCGGTGACCACGCGATCGCCTTTGCTGTCGGCGCTGTAGACGAACGTGGTCGTGGCGCCGGTGGAGTCGGCGGTCTTCGTGACGCGGTCCTGGCTGTCGTAGGACGTCGTCGTGCTGTTGCCGTTTCCGTCGTTGTAGCTGGTCAGCCGCCCTCGTGCGTCGTAGCCGTAGGCAGCGGTGCCTCCGTTGGACGTGAGGGTCTTCTTGAGGCCGGTGGTCGTGTCGTAGGTGATGGTCTCGTCGGGCAGGGCCGTGCCTGTGTCCGCGGTGACCGTCGTCTTGGTCAGGCGTCCGGCGTCGTCGTAGGTGTGGCTGGTGGTACGCGTCTTGCCGCCGGCAGCCACCGTGACTTTGGCCTGGCTGCCCCAGCGGTCGTAGGTGTACGTCGTGACGGTCGACGCGCTGCTGTCGGAGGCGGGGGCCGTGGTCTCCGTGCACGTCAGGCCGGCCCATTCCGGGTGTCCGGCGCAGGTTCCCGAGCCGCTGCCGGTCCACCGTGCGGTGGTGGTGACGGTTGTGCCTGCCGCGTCGGAGCCGGGACGTGTGGTCGAGCTGACTTCGCCGTCGGACGTGTAGGTGTGGCCCGTGGCGAGGGCGAGTCCGGAGGGGTTCGTGGTCTCCTTCAGAAGGTTGCCGGTGTCCCAGTCGTAGGAGTACGTCACGACGACGCTGTCGGCCAGGGTGCCGTAGCCGTCGATCAGTGCGCCTTCGGTCTTGGTGGTGACCAGACCGCTGGCTTCAGCTCCTGAGGGTCGGGATTCGTCGTAGGTGTAGGTGATGCGTTGGCGCGCGGCCCGGACATCGCCCGCGCTCAGGGACGCTGCACTCGCGTCGGCGGTCAGGGCCGACTGGAGAGTGACCATGTGCAGGGGCCCGGTCTCGGTGAGAGGGGCGTTCGAGTCGGTGTCGTAGGTGTGGACGGTGGCGAGCAGCTGGGCGCGCAGGGCTGTGTCGCTTTCGTCCTGCAGGCCGAGGCGTGCGAGTGCGTCATCCGAGTTCTTCGCTGTGCCGAGGGCCAGTTCCCGGTTGGCTGCGGTGAGTTCGTAGGTGGCGTTGCCGTCGCCGTTGTACTCCTCCGTGCTGATGTGCCCGCCGGGAGTCGCCTCGTTCACGGCATGGCCGTAGGCATCCGAGTAGGAGACGGAGGCGGCGGTGTAGGCGTCCTGTGCGAGGTCGGATGCCAGATTGCTCGACACCGTGCCGGAAGTGAATACCGCCGTGGCGTCCGTGGGAGCGATGTCCTGCCCCCAGGCCGCCACGTTCGTACCAGTCATCTGGTGGGGAGCCGTGTCACCGCTGAGCGGCACGTCGTAGACGATCGTGGTCGTGGTGTCGGGGTCGTCCAACGTGGCGCCGGCTCGGGTGGCGGTCAGCAGCATGCCGGCGCCCGCAGTGGCGCTGGATCCGACCGACCCATAGGTGAAGGTCCAGGCCCGCCGGCCCGGTTCGGTGTAAGTGGCGATTCGGTCGGTGCTGTCGTAGGTGTAGGTGGTCTTCAGAGCTGTGCTGACCCGGGGGTCCCATGCCTGGCGCAGGTATCCGGAGCTGTCGTAGGTGTACGCGGCCACGGCCGTCGACGTCGTCTTGCTCGCGCCGGGATCGGCGGCCCACAGCCGGACTTCGCTGACACGACCCGTGTAGCCACCGAGCGAACTCGTGGTGGCGGTGGTGGAGTCCGCGTACACGTACTCCAGCGCACGGCAGCCGACCTTGGTCAGGTCCGTGACACAGTCCGCCGGATCGGTCCCGTTCGCCGCGGTGACGGAGTACTTCGGGCGGGCCAGCACGTCGTCACCGGAGAAGACGGCTTGCGAGACGGTGATGGTGTCGTCCGTGCTGGTGTCCGCCACAGTGTCGAGCTTCCAGGTGCCTGCGGTGCTGGAGAGCTGGAACGTCGAGACGATTCCGGAGCCGTCGGCAAGGGTGAAGGACGTGCCACTGGTGGTGCCAGTCAGAGTCAGCCAGTCGGCGTCCGTGGACGTCCACTTGCCGTTGCTGAGAGTGAAGGAGACGTTGGTCTCCTGGTCGAGACCGGTCAGTGTGACGGCCGAGTCCGAGCTCTTGGTGATGGTTCTGAAGCCGGCCGCCTGTATGTCTGCTCCGGTACCGGCTGTCCAGCCGGGACCGAATGCCGACACGGTGGCCGCGTCGTCCTCGACCTCGCGCTCTGAGGTACGGGACACCGCTCGGCGGAGGACCTGCATGTCGAAGAGATCGGCGTCGGTCTCGACGATGCTGTAGCTGCCGGTCAGCAGATTGACCGAACCCGGGCCGATGTCCCGGGTGGGGCCGTAGCCGCCGGCCCGGTCCAGCCCGATGCTCCGGCTCGCCGTGTACGCGTTGGTGGTGCCGTCCGAGACGAGTGCGCGGATCTGCAGATCAGTGTCGGCTCCGAGAGTGTTCGCGACGTTCCACACGAGCTTGGTCGCCACACCGCCGCTCATGGCGGCAGGCCACGTGACCGCGTTCCCGCCCGAAGCCGTGACGACATCGGAAGCCGGGATGAGCGTCCAGTCGTCGCCGTCGCCGAGACGGTAGTACCACTGGATACTGGAGTAGGTCGTCAGTCCCCTCGCCTCCAGCGGGACACGACGGGCGGTGGTCACACCATCCTTGGGCGCGGTGATTGCGGCGCCGTCCTCGCCGACACCGAAGGAGTACGCCGTGGCACTTGAAGAAAGGTTTCCTCCGGAGTCGACGGTCTTGACGTACAGCGTGTGCCAGCCCTCGTCCGGATCGATGGAGACAGCGAGAGCGTCTCCACCGGTTCCGTTGGTCGTATCCAGCTTGCGGTTGGGCACACTGCCGTCGTCCAGGCCCCAGTAGTAGCCGGCCCCGTCGCTCGAGTCCGTGTCGAGGGTGCAGGACACCGCGGCGTCGGCCTTTGCCGTCCAGCCGCTCTGCTCGTACGTGTCACAGGAGACCGTCGGTGCGTTCGGCTTGCCCGTGTTCATCACGAACGTGGTGTAGCCGGTCCAACTGCCGTAGTCCGTACCGTCGTAGGCCCGCACCCGGTACCGCAGGTGCACACCGGCCGGGAAGGCGGAGGCCGACGGGATCGCGAGTTTCGCGGTCGCGCCGGAGGCGACCGAGGCCGACGTGGCGGTGTACGTGTACGTGGTGTCGGCGTACGCCGGGTCCGCCGTGACCTCGAACTGCGCCTTGGTGCTGGAGCCGTCCGGGTCCGACACGTTCGCCGACAGCGTCGGCGTGAGCGAGGTGACGTACCGCTTGCCGTTGTAGGCATTGAGCTGCGACGGCGATATCGCCGTCGAACTCGGCGCGGACGGGTACGAATTGTAGGTGACCGTCAGCTTCGGCGCGTACCCGGAGGTCGTGTAGTTTGCCGAGCGCCAGCGCCGCCAGGTGAGGGAGTCGGTCTCGCTGGTGCCGTAGACCATGAGGCCGTAGTTGGGGCTGCCGTCGGCCCAGGCTTGCACGATGGTGTCGATGTCCCAGTTGGACCAGGCAGCCGGACAGCTCGAGTTGTAGCCGTGCGGCACGAGGTTGACGACGGCACCGGTGCCGGACGAAGAGGGCCGGGTCGCCCAGGTCAGCGTCGAAGACGACCAGGTGGAGGTGATCCGGCGCACCGTGGTGCCGGAACCGGTGGTCGAACAGGTCGAGGAGTAGTAGTTGTACAGGGCGAAGTTGGTGTCGGTGATGTGCTTGCCGACGAACTTCGACACGTCGAACTTCAGGAACGAGCGCGCCAGATCCGTGCCGGAGTCGTAGGTGCCCGACTTCAGCTCCTGCGAGGAGACCTGCGAGTCGGGGTAGTCCGGGGTCTGTATCCAGGTGTCGGTGGTCACCGCCAGGGTGGTGGTGGGATCCACCGTCACCGGATACGTGGCCGTCGCCAGGAAGTCGGCGTCCGGGGTGAGCACCAGGGTCTGCGAACCGTCGTCAGAGGTCTCGATCTTCGTCGCGACCCGCTCCTGATGGGCAGACTCGCCGGAGGCCGGGTCCTTGGAGGCGTCCCACATCGCCGGCGCCGGCGCCTCTGCGACCAGATCGCCGGCGTTGTTCTTCAGCAGCAGGTGCCCGGAGTCGGCCTGCGACAGTTTCAGCCCGTCCAGATCCAACGGGATCCGGTATGACACGGAATCGCTGTCCGGCTGCTGAGTGAGTTTCAGGTTCTCCGAGAAGCCTTGCGCGAGTGCGGTGACGGACAGGGTCTGGCCACTGCCCAAGTCGTAGGAAGCGGTGCTGTCCTTGACGGTCGGGGCGGGAAGTTTGTCCTCCCAGCCCAGTCCGAAGGACTCCTTACCCTTTGCCACTGACGCCAACTGCGTGTCCCCGCCGTCGGAGACAGCGACGTCAGCCGCTGCCACGGCCGGCGTGAGGTCAGAGCCCGTGTCGGACAGCGAGGTATCGATGTCCTTCCAGTCGCCGTCCTGCTTCACCCGGACCGGACCGGCGTATGCCTCCGTCCGCAGCTCCCCACTGGGCAACGCGTACGTCGTCGAATCCGTCGTCCGGTCCGACAGCACCTCGATGTTCCGGTTTTGCAATCGGGCCATCAGCACGGCAGACGCCTCGTCCTGTGCTTCCGCAGAAGTTTCGGCCTTCGCAGATGCCGCGACCGTGGTCGCGGAGTCGGAAGCTGCGGTGGCCGCCCCCGCGGCGACCGCCATACTGCCGCCTCCCACGATCAGCGCAGTCTCCGCAGCCATTGCCATCACTAGGCCGACAGCCATGTACCGCAGTCGAAGCGACTGACGTGCACGTCTGGCACGTGATCCATCCTGGGGCACGGGTCTGTGACGCATGATCAACTCCTTCCTGGTTCGAGATCAACAGGGGAGTTGATCTTCCGGAAGGAGCTTTTGTGTCGAACCCGCAGTGGCCGATAAAAGTCAAGAACGGGTCAAGTGTGCGTCATGGAGTGTCCAATTGGACGGCTCGGAGCGAGCTACCTAATGAGGCTTTCACCCTCTGTGTGGCGACTCGTCTGGTGTTGCGTTCGGGTAAGGGGGCGGCAAGAGACTTGCCTGTCGAACTCCATAACTTGCCCAAGAGATGAAGGTAGATGCTGCCAAATGTGAAGAACCTGGACAGGTCTGGGTGGTTCTCGTGGTCATTGCATCGACAGGTCGAGACGTCAAAAAGGATCAAGAGCTGCCATCTCGGGCATCTTCGGATGCTTGCGTGATGACGGCCAGTCAGCTGGGCGATTTTCGGGCGACCTCAACCACAATCACGCCAAGATCAATAGTCACCCTGCGTGCGCAATCGCACGAGGTGGAACAGAGCCAGTCGGGAAGCGCGCAGCCACACGGCACCGTTGCGGCGGCCCGGCGCAGGCGCCAGACCAGGACGTTGCTGACGGACTCGGCCGTGCCCAGTTCCCGCCGTGCGGAGGCGTCGGGGCCAGGAGAGTGGCGGGATCGTGGCCGACGGTTTCGGCGTCGGTGAGGGTGGCGGCGAGCGCGTACCAGCCGGGCTCGGCGAGGATCTGCTCCGCCAGCTCCGGCAGTGCCTCGCGCAGGAGCGCCGACTGCCGCTGGAGGAGGGGGCGCCCGAGGTACCGGCCGCGTTGGTAGAGGGCGCCGAGCGGCTGGGCGGCGGCCAACTGGTAGGCGCTGCGCAGATGTTCAGCGGCCCGGCGGGCGGCGGCCTGTTGGGCGTGGCCCTTTTTCGCGTGCCAGTGGGCCGCGGCGGTGATGACGAAGAGCAGCATGTCGATCGCCATCGCGGTCGTGGCGCCGTCCTCGCCCCGGCCGAGGGCGGGGCCGCCGTGGACGAGGTCGCGGGCGGCTTGCCGTAGTGCCCGGTTGTGCCCGCGCTCGGCCCGGACGTGGGAGCGGGTGGTGCGCTCGAACGCGACTGCGGCGTCGCGCAGTTGGGCCCTGGTGTGGGCGGCGGACGTCTTGGCCAGGGCGTCCAGGACCTTGCCGGCGGAGGCGACCGCGTCGTCGCCGTACTCGATGACGAGCACGGCCTGCCACGCCGCTGCGGCCGTACACCGACGCGCCGCAGACGGTCCGCCCGGCGCCGTACGCTCCGCCGGACCGGCGGGTACGACGCCCTGGGCGTGGTGGTCGGCGGACCAACGCTCCCTAATCCGGGGCAGGGACAGGTCGGGTGTGAGGCGCGCGCCGGGGTAGAAGACGGGTTCGCCGTCCTTGTTGCGGTCGTCGGGCAGCGCGACCTTGTAGCCGAGCAGGTCCCCGGAGGGGGCGAACCGTTTGTGAATCAGGAGGCCGGCGGCGGTCAGCCGGTCGAAGAACTCCTCCTCACTTGTCGCGCCGGCCACCGCCCGCCGTACGGTCTCGCGCAGTTCTTCGCGCGCGGTGCGCGCCCGGCCCTGGCGCTCGGCCTTGTGGCGTTCGGCGCTGGTGGGCCGCTGGGCGGCGGTGCCGTCACCCGCATTCACCTGGTGGAGGCCGAGTTCCTTCTCTATGAGGTGGCACTCGGCCTGGGCGCGTTTGCCGGAGCGATAGTCGTCGGGGCGGGAGCCGTCCTCGCACACCAGGGTGGCGACGATGTGGATGTGGTCGTCGGCGTGGCGTACGGCGGCCCAGCGGCAGCCTGGCTGCCCGTTGCCGGGGTCGATGCCGGTGACGGCCACGATCCGCCGGGCGATCTCACCCCATTCCTCGTCGGACAGGATCCGGTCGTCCGCTGTCGCGCGGATGGAGGTGTGCCAGACGTGCTTGGCCGGGCGGGCGGGCTTCGGCAGGGCCATCACGGGCTGGTCCAGGAGTTGCTGGAGGTCTTTGAGGGTGGCGTTTGGGTGGCGGCCGGGGTCGGGGGACATGCCGTCGAAGGAGCGACGAGACGGGGGTCGGTGTGGTCCTCGTACTTGCCGGTGTCGTAGAGGTATTTGAGGAGACCGAAGGTCTTCGATCCGGTGTTGTTGACGCTGGGGATCACGCGGCACGCTTGTCGATCAGGCGGGCGGAGGCGTCGCGGACGCTCTCGGCCGCGCGGTGGACCGCGTCGATGGTTGCTTCCAACTGGGGTCCTTGCGCACCGGAGTTGAGGGCCTGCACGGCCTGGTTGAGGTTGCTGCCGGCCCAGCTGAGCTTGCGGCGGCTGTCGAACAGCGCGGTGATCACTTCGCGTTCACCGGCGATCTCGGCGCTCGTGCGGTCGAGGTCACGGGCTGCGGCGAGCGCGGCGCGGGCGAGGAACCGGGCGACGGACAGGTTGCACCGGGCGGCGGCGGCGGACGTTATCAGCGCGAACTCTTCTTCGTCGAAACGGGTGTTGGGCTGGTGCAGGCGCTTCGTGGCGTGCGGCTGACGCGGACGCTGACGGACACGGTCGGCGTGCTCGCGGCGGCTGTGGCGCTCGGTCGGCTTCTCCTCCTGTCCCGGCTTCGATCCGCCCTCGGTCCAAGCCTGATGGACCTGCGCCCCCCGGTGCAGGTCCTCCCCGTCCCCCTTGGGGACGGGGTTGGCGGAAGCTACGCTTCCGCCCCAACTTGCTCCCGATGGAGCTGAGGTGGTCATCTCCCTTTGGCTGGTGGGGAGTTCGTGGTTCGAGTCGGGCATTGAGCGGTCTTCCTTGGGTGCTGTGGTCGGAGCGGTTTCAGTGGGAATGGTCGGCGCGCGCGGCCTTCAGCTCGGCCTTGACGGTCCGGACGACCTCTCCGGCCGTGTCGCTGGCGACGCTGTAGCCGTCCTTGCGCACGGTGTCTTCCAGCAGGTCGCGGGAGAGACGTCCGGTCTCGCCGAGCATGCGATGGGCGTATTCGGTGAGGACGTCGAGGGTCGCGCGTGGCCTTGGGTTCGACGGGTCCAGCTTCGCCCGCGCGATCTTGCCCGGATCGGCATCCGGTGACTTTTTGCCCGGAAGCGACTCCGTGCTTGTCGTGGTGCGGGCGGACTGGCGCGGGCGGGTTTCGGACTCGGGGCGGGCGACCGGGTCGGTGGCGTCATCGCCCGGGTCGCTCTCGGGCGGGCGGCTCGCGTTCTTTGCCCGCCTCGTTGCCGCGGCGCGCGGGCGGGCGGTTGCTGAACCGCCCGTCGAGCCCACGGGCGGGCCGGGCCAACGGGCGGGCAGTGGGACGGATGCCAGGCTGACGGCTTGTTGGCGGGTTGCGAGCTTGCGGAGCAGCAGCTCGTCCTGGCGCTCGTCGCGGTCGACGTCGGCCTGTTCCAGGGCTTGGTGCAGGCAGCGGGTGAGGCGCCGGCCTCGCCACTTGGTGCGCTTGTCGGGTGTCATGGTCCCTGCCCGGAGGATCAAGGTGACAGCTTGGTCGAGGGCGCGGTCGCGGATGATCCGAGCAAAGTTGGCGTCCTGGTCGGTGATCCCGAGGCGGGCCAGCAGTCGTTCGCGTGCCTGTCGGGCGAGGACTGCGGCCAGGCTGCGGGAGTCGGCGTCAGGGGTGCGGTGGCGCAGTTCGATGCCCATGGCCAGGTGCCACAGTAGGGCCGCTAGGACGGGGCCGACGAAGGCCCGCACGGTTCCGCCGACCAGCCCGGACTCGGCGTAGGCGGGCACGATCTGCACGCCGGTGATCACCCAGGTGAGGGTGCCGGGCATACCGGGTGCTTGCTTCGGGCCGTTGAGGTTTGCCCGGGCGAGCAGGGCGGTGGAGAACAGGGCGAGTTCGGCGGCGGCGAACATCGCCGCCCGTTCGATGCTGCTGCCCATGTCGAGATAGTCGGCGGCGAACCGCCAGCTGGTGTCCGCGCTGTAGGCGGTGCAGCCGATCGCGGCGATGGCGGCGACCCGGACCGCGGCGGTGCTACGGCGCTGCTCGGAGTCCCGCTTCTGTAGGCGCTGCCGTAGGAACCATGTGACGGACAGGGCGACGGCAACCAGGACCGCGACGGCCACAGGCGCAGGGATCCAGTGCGGCCAGGCGGGTATGCCGGTGCCGTTGGCGCTGATGAGTGCGGTGGTGCCAGGGGTCATGCAGAGGCTCTCCAATGGCCCACGCGATCGAGGGCAGGCTTCTTGAGTGGGCGGGGTGAGGTGAGGACGAGGAGGGAGACACGCGGCTGCCGTCAGGCGGCGGGCGCGGTACGGCGTCGGTCGGGCCCGGTGAGGATGACGCGTTCCGTCATCTCGGCGAGGCGGGAGGCGACGCGGTCGCCGAGCGCTGTGCGGAGCTCGGCGGTGGGGAGGTTGGTGGTGATGAGGGTGGGGAGCATGTGCTCGTACCGGTGGTTGATGAGCCGGTAGGTCAACTCCTCGGTCCACTCGCTGGTTTTGGCCGCGCCGAGGTCGTCCAGGAGCAGCAGCGGGCAGCGGGCCAGCGTCTGGAGTTCCCGTTCGCCGTCGTGGCCGGCGCGAGGGCGGAGCCGTGCGTGCAGGTCGGCGCTGGTGGTGGCTTCCCAGCGCAGGCGCACCCCTCGCGAGAGGAGAGCGCGGACGGCGCCGTATCCCTGATGGGTCTTGCCGGTTCCGGTGGGGCCGGCGATCAGCAGCGACGGTCCCTCGGCGATACCCGGTCCGCCGGGACCAGGGCGTCCGGCACGCGCGATCCGCTCGGCCCAGGCGGTGATCTGCGGGTGGTCGGCCAGGGCGCGGCGGTAACGGGCGGGGATGCGGGCGTCCGCAAGCTCAAGGGCGGTGATCGGCTCGGCCGGTGGTTCCTGGGCTGTGACCGCTGGGTCGATGCCGCGAGTGGCGAGGATGCCGTTGAGCCGGTCGACGATCGGGCCGACCCGGTGGGGCTCGCGGGTGAGGGTGGCGGTCAGAGGTCACCTCCGTAGGCGGCGTCGATGTCGGTGGGGTTCGTCCATGCCCTGTGGGTGGCGGGCGCAGGCGTGGCGTTCATGACCTCGTGGACGAGACTCGGCAGGAGCCTCGGGGACAGGCCCTTGGCTCGATGGCGCGCCAGAGCGGCCCGGAGGTGGGCCGGGGCGATGTCCTCTTCGAGCAGCTTGCGCACCTGTTCGCCGAGCTGGCTCAGGAAGACTCTCGGCGGGCGATGGTTGCACCCGGCCACATACTCGCCAAGGAGATCCTTGGCCGAGACGGTGTCGGGCGCGGGGGCGCTTGCGGCCCCCGAAGGGGTACTTCCTAGATCCAAGGTCCTAGATCCGGACGGTGAGGCGTCACCGCCGATGCAGGGAGGGCTCCCGAATCGTTCACGGAGGGCTCCGTGAAATCCGTCTGACCTGCGGCTTCGCTATCAGGGGCTGAGTGCGGTGCAGGCTCGCGCGCTTCGCGGGAGGTGTCACGGAGGGTTGCGTGAGGCGACGGTGCGGGCTCCGTGACGCTCGCCTCCGCCACTGGTGCGGCGGCGATCGGTCGGGTGCCGGACGGGCTGTTGTGGCGAGGGCAGTCGGGCAGACGGCTCAGGCTCGGCCGGTTGATCTTCTGATGCTGGTGCCATGTGACGACGTGGAGGTACCGCTTGTCGTCCGGGCCCGTGTAGCGGCAGATCAGACCGGCGTCGGAGAGCTGGGCGAGATCCGTCTCGACGGCGGACGGGGTGTGCTCGGGGCGCAGGACCCACAGCTGTCCCGCGATGATCGCGGCGTGGTCGCGGTGGCGGCCCTGGTCGTCGGCCTGGGTGAGCAGACCGAAGAAGGTGCGCTCGGCGGTCAGCGAGACGGCGGCCAGGGATTCGGAGACGAAGGCTTCGGGCTTGATGGTGCGGATTCGTGCCAAGAGGGGCGGGTCCTCACTCGGTTGCAGGTGGGCAGGAGCCCACGGCTCACCGTCGATCGGCGGTACGGGCGTACGGGGTGGGGGAGTTGGCCTGTCGGCGGCACGGGGCGCGCTGATGGCCGCTCGCGCTTTCCGGGGGTGTCGTCAACATAGCCACACCCAGGTCGCACAAGTCCAGCCCCATCCCGCGCAATCTCTTACGGCAGAAAGGCAGCCGCAAAAGCAGGCGGTAGGGGGCGGTGGCAAAACGGTAGGGCACGATCGGCCGTTGACCAAATAGTTGTGCCGGTTTCCGAGCCAGAGGCATCACATCGGGAAGCCGTTGACGTGCCGCCGACGGGCAAGCTACAACACAACACCCCATGTCGCAGCAGTTGCTGAGCGGCGATCGGCGCGACGGCTCTCGGGTCGTGTCAGCGCGGGGAACCGCTCCCTATGTGGGCGGGGGGGGAACATAGACCACGATCGCCGGTTAACCAAACCGGCGAATGGACGCTACAACTGGAGCCATGCCCGCACGCTCATTGGAAATCGGTCCCGCAGGAATGCGGACGGCCCGCGCCATCGAAATCATCCGCACCGAACGCGGCTTGTCGCAGCGTCAACTCGTCCGCCGCGTCACTGCACTTGGCCACCCGATGTCCAACACCATGTTGTCTCGCATCGAACGCGTTCAGCGGCGGTGCGACATCGACGACCTTGTGGCTCTCGCCGAGGCGCTGCGCGTCGCACCTCCAGTGCTTCTCGGATCCCCAGCCTCGTCTGACCTGCCTCCGGAGCCGGATTCACAGTCCTGGGGCCGCCGGCGAGTGCTTGCCCAGGGTCATACGGCTCGTACTCGCTGGGGCATGTAGCACGGGATCCCCGGTTACCGAAACCGGGGATCCTCCACACCATTGATGGTGTTCGCCGATCGCGCTCGGCGGAGAGCGCCCCTTTCCAATGTCACGCCGCCCGGCAGACCACACCCACCCTCGCGCCACGCCCACGGAGGCCAACTATGCTCGCACGTCCGCCTTCTGCTCCGAACCCGAGCGCCATTCCAGTGCCGGACGCCACCCCTGCAACGCGCCAGGCATTCCTGAGCGTGAAAGACGCCGCCGAATACATCGGCCTGTCCCCGCACACCCTCTATGTCTGGCGGCATCGCCGAAACGGCCCGCCCAGTTTCCGGATGGGACCGCGTGGTCGCGTCATGTATCGGATAGAAGCGCTCGACGCCTGGATCCGCGAACAGGAGCAGGCCGACTCGCGTTCCAATACGACCCTGAGCCCATTGGACGCGGCACCGCAGAGACGCTCGGACTACGCCACGGGCGCCTGATCCCCGGCCGACTCCCACCGAACGCAACCTGCCATTGAGGGAAGTATTTGGCCGGCTACATAGAAGACCGTTGGATCAAGAAGAAGAAAGACCCCGACACCGGCAAGCGGGAACGCACCGCCCGCTACGGCAAGGGCTCCCGGTACCGGGTCGCCGGTATCCCCGGCGTACGGGACAAGTCGTTCGACGTGCTCGAAGACGCCAAGGCGTGGCTGCGCAGGGCCGGCACCGACAGCGAACGCGGCGAGTTCGTCGATCCCCGCGACGGCTCCATCACGCTGGACGACTACGTAACACGCTTCTGGCAGACGGGAGTTCGCGGTGCGCCCGGCACGGTCAAGCGCATCGACGAACGAGTCCGCCTCCACGTTCAGCCTCAGTTGGGCACCGTCGCCCTGCGGGACATCAGTCCGGCGGTACTGCGCGGATACATCGCCACGCTGGAGGGCGAGCTCTCACCGCGATACGCCCGGCAGATCCTTGGCACGCTCTCGAACATCTTCGAGACCGCCATCGACGACAAGCGCCTGGTGCGCAATCCGATGCGGGCCAAGTCCGTGCGGTGGCCCAAGGCGCCGGAGGACCAGAGGGAAGCCTGGCCGCTGGAGACCGCGCAGCAGCGCGTACGGGAGGCGATCAACGCTCGGTACCGCATCGCCGTCGTGCTCGCGCTGGGCTGTGGGCTGCGGCAGGGCGAGGTCTTCGGCTTGTCGCCAGAAGACGTCGACTTCGCCCGCGGAGTTCTCCGCATCCGTCGGCAGGTTCAACTCCTCGGCGGGCGGCTGTACTTCACCTTGCCGAAGGGCGGCAAGACCCGCGTTGTCGACATGCCTCCGTCGGTCGCGGCGGCCCTGGCCCAGTACTTCATGGAGTACCCGGCGGTCGAGGTGGAGCTGCCGTGGGGAGGCCCGGAGCCCGAACGGGAGACGAAGAACTTCCCGCTCGTCATCACGACGACGTACGGCAACGCCCTGCGCGCGAACATCTTCAACGTCGAGGTGTGGAAGCCGGCTCTGGCAGCCGCCGGCGTCATCCCCATGCGGAAGAAGGGCGAGCGGTGGAAGGCGTCTCGCAAGGACGGCTTCCACGTGCTCCGGCACACGTACGCCTCGGTCATCCTCGAAGCGGGCGAGTCCGTTGTGACCCTGGCCCGTTGGCTCGGTCATTCGAGCCCGACGATCACCTTGGACTACTACGCCCACTTCATGCCGGAGGCCGGCGGCAAGGGGCGCGGCGCCATCGACGCTCTGCTCGGCCAGCCTGTATTGGCCGCGTAGCCGTCCGCTCCACACGACCCACGAAACGGGTGGGCACAGCGATCTGCTGTGCCCACCCGTTTCGGCGTTCCATGAGGGAAGTTCGCTACTCTCCGTGCTGGTCAGTGCTTCGCGCCTGCGCCTCAGCGGTGAGGCTTCCGCAGGTCAACACCCGCGATCGCAGGAATCGGAACGCGGCTCATTCTCCCCAGATTCTCCCCAGCGACCTCGAAGGCATCGTCGGAGCCTGCGATCTGGGCCGCACTGCCGCGCAGAAGCGCCTCCTCGGGCGATTACTCAGAGCCAGTCTTTCCGCTTGAAGATGATGTACAAACTGGTGCAGACAACCGCCATCAGGACAATGGCGAACGGATACCCGAGCACCCAGTGCAACTCCGGCATCCGATCGAAGTTCATCCCGTAGATCGTGCCGACCAGCGTCGGCGCGAACAGAATCGCCGCCCACGACGAGATCTTCTTGATCTCCTCGTTCTGCTCGAACCCCGCCTCCGCCAACGCCCGCATCTCCGCGTTCTGTTGCTGGGTGACCAGGGTCGCGTTCACCGTGAGGATGTCCGTGAGGGCCTGGCGGAAGCCGTCGACTCGTTCGCTGGTGTGGGTGACGTGGTCGGCTACGTCGCGGAGGTAGCGCTGGAGTTCCTCGTCCGTGCCGTACTTGGCGAAGCCGGCCATCAGGCTGTGCAGCATGCCCACCAGGGGACGGGTGGCGCGCTGGAACTCGACCATTTCCCGGGAGAGTTCGTAGATCCGGCGGGAGACCTCCGGGTCGCCGCGGAAGACCTCCGTCTCGATCTCGTCGATGTCGATCTGGACGCCGGTGACCACGGGCGCGTAGCCGTCGACGACCGCGTCGAGGATGGCGTACAGCACCGCCTCGGGGCCCAGCTTCAGCAACTCCGGTGATTCCTCCATGCGTTGGCGGACCGCCGACAGGTCGGGGGCCGCGCCGTGGCGGACCGTGATCACGAAGTCCGGGCCGACGAAGACGTGCAGTTCGCCGAAGTCGACCTCCTCCGTCGTGTCCAAGTAGCGGGCGGCGCTGAGGACCACGAAGAGGGTGTCGCCGTAGCGCTCCAGTTTCGGGCGCTGGTGTGCCTCCATCGCGTCCTCGACCGCCAGCGGGTGGAGGTCGAACTCCGCTGCCAGGGAGAGGAGTTCGCTCTCCGTGGGGCGGGCGAGGCCGATCCAGGCCATGCCCGAAGGCTGTTCGCGCAGTTCGCGGAAGGTGTCGGCCAGGGTGTCCGGCGCCGAGACCCGCACGCCGTCCCGGTACAGGGCGGCCTGGACGACGCTGCCCGTGTCGGACGGTTCGGAGGGCGGTGTGTCGGCGGCGGACGCCGGAGGCTTCGGCGCGGGTGCCGGGGGCGGCGCCGGTGTGCGGCGCCAGCCGGACGTCCTGCCGGTACTGCCGTTCTTCGAGGTGGGGCGGGCGCGTCGCTGGGGCATCACGGTGCCTCTCGATCGAGCCTGTATCTGTGTCTGCATCCAGGTATGCATCTAGGTATGCATCTGTGTCTGCGCCTACGTGATCACAGAGCATGAGCAGGATATACGGGGCAAACAGACTAGGGGTGTGCGGCAGGTCCCGGATTCGGTGAGAGTTGCGGACGGGACCTGTCCGCAATCGGCGTTAGCGTGCGGAGCATGACGACCAAGGCGGGCCCCTCCCACGCCCCCGTACTCGACACCCGCGCCCTCAACCGCGCCACCCTCGCCCGGCAGCTCCTCCTGCGCCGCTCGCCCCTCTCCGCCCGCGCCGGTGTCGAGCATCTCCTCGGTCTCCAGGCCCAGAACGTCAAACCGCCGTACTACGCCCTCGCCGCCCGTCTCGACGGCTTCACGCCCGAGGAACTCTCCGGGCTGATGGCCGAGCGCGCCGTCGTCCGCATCGTCACCATGCGGTCCACGATCCACACCCACACCGCCGCCGACTGCCTCACCCTGCGCCCGTTGGTGCAGGCCGCCCGCGATCGTGAACTCGGCAACTTCCGCAAGGGGCTCGTGGGGGTTGATCTCGATCGCCTCGCCGCGCTCGCCCGTCACCTCGTCGAGGCGGAGCCGCGCACCATGAAGGAGTTGCGTGAGGCGCTGCTCGTGGAGTGGCCGGACGCCGATCCGCAGGCCCTCGCGATCGCCGCCCGGTGCAAACTGCCCCTCGTCCAGGTCACCCCGCGCGGGCTGTGGGGAAGGAGTGGGCAGGTCGCGCTCACCACCGCCGAGCACTGGCTGGGTCGGCCCGCCGAACCCGCGCCCGACCCGGACGAGACCGTCCTGCGCTATCTCGCCGCCTTCGGTCCGGCCTCCGTCAAGGACATGCAGACCTGGGCGGGCCTGACCCGGCTGCGCGAGGCCTTCGAGCGACTGCGTTCGCGGCTCGTCACCTTCTCCGACCCGAACGGCGTCGAACTCTTCGACCTCCCGGACGCGCCCCGGCCCGCCGCCGACACCCCGGCCCCGCCGCGCTTCCTGCCCGAGTTCGACAACCTGCTCCTCTCGCACGCCGACCGCACCCGGGTCGTACCGGCCGCGTACTGGGGTCGTGCCTGGCAGGGAAATGTCGCCCACCGGACATTCCTCGTCGACGGGTTCCTCGCCGGGGTCTGGAAGCTGGACAGCCACGGGCATGGCCAGGTCCTCGTCATCGAACCCTTCGGCAAGCTGACCAAGGACCAGCGGGACGAGGTGAGCGCCGAGGGGGCGCGGATGCTCGACACCATGCACAAGGGGACGTCGTACGACATCCGGTTCGGCGCCGTGCTGCCGTAGACCCGGTCAGTCCGCGCGGCCCGTCACCGCGACCGTCACGCCCAGGCCGATCATCGTGCAGCCGCCCGCGCCGCCGATCAACGACAGGCGGCGGTCGTCGCGGGCGAACCAGGTGCGGGCGGCCGAGGCGGTCAGGCCCCACAGGGTGTCCGTGACCAGGCCGATGGAGATGGGTATCAGGCCCAGCAGGAGCATCTGGAGCGGGACACTGCCCGCCGAGTGGTTCACGAACTGGGGGAGTACGGCGGCGAAGAACACCACGCCCTTGGGGTTGGTGACGCCGACGAGGGCACCGTCCAGGATCGTGCGGAGGTCGCCGCGCGGTTCCGTCGGGGCGGCCGTCCGCATCGCCGAGGCCTTCAGGTCCTTGCGGTGGCGGAACGCCTGGACGCCCAGGTAGATCAAGTACGCCGCGCCCGCCAGTTTCACCGTCAGGTAGATCGTGACCGACCGCTCCACCAGCGCGCCGATGCCGAACGCCACCGCCGTCACCAGGACGTACGAGCCGAAGACGTTGCCGAGCGCCGTCGCCACCGCCGTGCGGCGGCCGTGGGCGAGCGCGCGGCCGATGACGAACAGGACACTCGGTCCCGGGATCACGATCACCAGCAGCGACATCGCCGCGAAGGCGAGGAAACGGTCCGTGGACACCATGGCCATCACTCCCATCCGGCGCTCATTGAAACAGGCGTCAAGGAGTCCCCTCTAGAGTCGGGCCCATGGAACTGCGGCAGCTCACCTATTTCGTCGCGGTCGCCGAAGAGCTGCACATCGTGCAGTCGGCGGTCAGTCAGCAGATCCAGCGGCTGGAGCGGGAGTTGGGCGCCGAGCTGTTCGACCGGTCGCCCCGGCGGGTGCGGCTCACGGGGGCGGGGGAGCGGCTACTCCCCGAGGCGCGGGCGGCGCTGGCCGCCGCCGAGCGGGCCCGTGCCGCCGTCGCCCCGCCGCCGGGGCTGCGGATCGGGACGAGTACCGGGCTCGGCGCGCATCTGGACCGGGTCCTCGGCGCGTTCGCCGCGCGGGCACCGGACGTTCCCGTCGAGCTGTTCTCGCTGCCCGTCGGCGAGCGGCTCGCCCGGGTCGCCGGCGGGCAGCTGGACGCGGCGTTCGTCCGCACGGTCGAGCCGGTGCCGGGCGTACGGGTGCTGCCGTTGTGGGCCGATCCGCTGGTGGCGGCGCTGCCCGCCGCGCATCCGCTGGCCGGGCGGCCGGAGATCCGCGTCGAGGAACTGGCCGCGCTGCCGCTCGCGCTCACCGAGCGCCGGAACAACCCGGCGCTGGTCGATCTCGTCGCCGGCGCCTGTCACCAGGCAGGCTTCGAGCCGCTGCCCGGACCGGTGAGCGGGCCCTCCAGGACACCCTCGCCAGCATCGGCACGCGCCCGCTGTGGACGGTCGTCTACGCCTCCCACGCGCGTGTGCTGCACAGCCCGCGCGTGGCCTTCGTGCCGTTCGCGGCGCCCGGCCTCACGCTGTCGACGGGGCTTGCCGTGCATGCCACGCAGCAGCCTCCGCACCTGGACACGCTGCTGCTGGCCTGCGGCGATCACGAGAACTGATCGCTGCGGTCGCGGGCTGCTTCTTGGTCGGGCACGGCTGACGCGATGGACTGGACTCACCGAGAAGGACAAGCCGTTCAAGGGAGTTCAGCATGCCCATCGTGACCGTCCAGCAGGGTCCGCGTGACGTCGAGCTGAAGCGGGACCTCGTCAAGCGGATCACCGACGCGTTCGTCGACGCGTACCGGATCCCCGCCGAGAGCGTGCAGGTGTGGATCCACGAGGTGCCGGCCGACAGCTGGGGAGCGGCGGGAAAGCTCACCGCCGACAAGTAGCAGGCCGCGAAAGGTCCACCGGACATATGGATAGGGTGCGTTGCGCGCTGCTCGTGGAAGCCCGCAACGCACCCTGGTATTTCCCTGAGGGGTGCTCAGGAGTTCTTCCGGGTTACGAGTTGACCTGCGTGGTCACCAGGCTGGAGAACGTGGTCAGCCGGGTGTAGACACCCGGGTAACCCGCCTCGGCACAGCCCTCGCCCCAAGAAGTGATCCCTGCCAGGACGCCCCCGATGAGCAGGGGACCGCCGCTGTCGCCCTGGCAGGTGTCTACGCCGCCGGATGTGTATCCGGCGCAAACCATGTCGGACGCGATGAAGTCCGAACCGTAGGAGCTCTTGCAGCTGCTGTCGGACACGATCGGGACGGTCGCCGTCCGCAGCTGGTTGGAGGAGCTGCCGTTCTCCGAGGTGGTGCCCCAGCCGAGGATGCGGGCGGTGGTGCCGGCCGCGTACACGCTGGTCTGCGAGGAGGAGACGTACGACGCCGTCGTGTACGGCATCGACGTCGACAGCGTGAGGACGGCCACGTCGTCGCCGTTGGTGGCGTCCGTGTAGCTGGGGTTGATCCAGATCTTGCTGACCTTGCTGACGGTGCCGTTCGTACCGTTGAGGTACGTACGGCCGCCGACCACACGCACGCTGCTGGTGGTCTCGCCGACCATACAGTGGGCGGCGGTGACCACCTTGGTCGCGGAGACGAGCGTGCCGCCGCAGAACTGGTTCTGCGAGGCGTCCGTGATCTGCATGACGAACGGGTACGACGTCGTCGTGGTCGTGGAACCGCCGACGATGGGCTGGGGGGCTGCCACAGCGGTGGGGGCGCTGAGCAGTGCGGTCGCTGCGGCAGCGGCTGCTGCTGCGACGACTGCGGTCGTTCTCTTTGCGCGGTTGAGCCCGAACATGAGTCTCCTCATTGGGTTGCCGGTGGGGGGTCGCGCGGGTGTGGGGGTGTGCAACGGGGGTCGCGGGACCGACCCCCGTATGCCCGGGCGAGCGGCACACCCATAAGCTAGAACCCGGCACACCCTGCTCCCAATGAGGGAACCCCCTAGGGGAGTTGGGCAGGGAAAACCCTCGGTCGCCGCACAGTTAACCCGTAGGGTCCTCAGTTCGGACGGCGCCCCGCCGCCAGTCGGACGATATCCACCCGCGAGCGGATGCCCAGCTTGCGGTAGACGCGGGTCAGGGTCGCCTCCACCGTCTTGACGCTGATGAACAGCCGGGCGGCGATCTCCCGGTTGGTGGCGCCCTCCATGACGAGCGCGGCGACCTGACGCTCCATCGAGGCCAGCCCGTCGAGCCCGTCCAGGGCCGGCGCGGGCGGGGCCGCGGGCGCGGGCTCCGGCGGCCGGACCACGGCGGCCTCGTCCACCTGGCGCAGCCAGGGCAGCGCCCGGCAGCGGCGGAACAACCGGGTCGCCTCGTCGTACGACGTGGGGCCGGGCTGCCCCGTGCGCAGCGACGCCAGCGCGAAGGCGGCGCGGGCCTCCTCCAGGCCGTAGCCCAGCTTGGCGAGCCGGTCCTGAACGGACGTCAGCTGCGCCACGGCCTCGTCGTGTTCGCCGCGCGCCGCCCGCACCAGTGCTTCGGCGCGGTCGAGTACGGCGAGGACGCTCTCGCGGCCGAGGCGCAGGGCGCGTTCGCGGGTCACGTCGATGACGTCCTGGGCCTCGGCGGTCTCACCGACGCGTACGAGGGCCTCGGCGAGGTCGCCGTGCCAGCGTCCGCGTGCCGGGTCGGTCACCCCGAGGGCCTGCTCCAGTTCCCGGACGCGCCGCAGCGAGCGGACGGTGCCGTGCGCGTCCCCGGCGACCAACTGGGCGTACCCCAGGGCGCCGAGGGCACGGGACAGATACATCTGGTCGCCGTCCTCCTCGGCGTGCTCGACCGCCTCCCGGGCCAGCGCGAGTGCCTCCTCGACGTCACCGCCGGAGGCCTCGGCGAGCGCGGTGAGCATCGCGGACGCCGTCTGGCCGATCCCGGAGTCCCGGGCCAGCCGCAGCCCCTCCCGGGCCAGGTCGAGGGCGCGACCGCAGTGCCCGGAGCGCAGTTCGGTCTCGGCGAAGCCGCGCAGGAAGTGCACCTCGCTCTCCACCGACCCGCGCCGCCGCACCTCGCGCAGCAGCGCGGTGATGGTGGCACGGGCCTCGGGCAGCTGATCGCTCATCACCAGCCAGCGGAACCGGGCCGAACCGGCGCCGTTGTGATGGCACGCCACCCTCGGGTCCTGAGGCTCCTTCAGCGCGCGCTTGATGGTGTGCGGCGCGTCCGGATGGCCCATCAGGGTCTCGGTCTGCGCCTGGAAGGAGAGCGCGAGGAGTTCGGTGCGCCGGTCACCGGCGAGCGCGGCCAGCTCCGCCGAGCGAGCGGTCTCCGCGCGGGCCTCGGCGAAGTCGCCCTCCACGAGCAGGGCGCGCCAGGCCAGTTGGTAGCGGACCAGGGCGAGCAGCCGGGGGTCGTCGCCCGCGTCGGCGAGGGCCTGCGGGAAGACGGCGTCGACATCGGCCATGGAGTGGCCGGCCGTGTCGATCACGATGATCCAGGCCCGCACCCGCTCGGCGGGCACCGAGGTCCGGGTCAGCACCTCCCGCGCGATGTCCCGGGCGAGGTCCAGCTCGCCGGCGGTGATCGCGTCCTCGGAGGCCTGCAACCGCCGCTCGTCGGAACCCGGCACGCTGTCGCCCGGGGTGTGCCGGGCGGCCAGCAGTCCCAGCGAGGCGGCCACCGAGGGCGCCCCGCGGTCGCGGGCCAGAGTGGCGGCCTCGGCGAGCCGGGTGGCGACCTCCGGATCGGTACCGGTGGTCGCCAGGGCCAGGTGCCGGGCACGCTCGATGGGGTCGGAGGCGGCCGTCGACAGCGCCGCGTGCGCGGCCCGCCGTTCCTGCGCGGGGGCCTCCGCGTACAGCGCGGCCGAGATCAGCGGATGCGCGAACCGTACGGCGGGGCCCTCGGGTTCCGTTGCCAGCAGGCCGAGTTCGGCGGCCTGGGCGGTCTCGGCCTCCGCGTTCTCCCGGCCCGCCGTCTGGAGCAGGGCCACGGTCGGACGGGCGCCGGCGCTCGCGACCAGCAGGGTGCGGCGCGCCTCGGCGGGCAGCATGTCGAGCCGGCTCAGCACCAACGCGCGTAGTGACGTGGGCACGGGCAGCGGCTCGCCCGGTCTCGGCGGGGTCGGGTTCTCGGCCAGGGCGCGGCCCAGTTCGAGCGCGAACAGCGGGTTGCCGCCGCTGGTGCGGTGGATCTCGCGGACCGTGGAGCGGGGCAGCCCGGTGTAGCCGCGGTCGTCGAGCAGCGCCGACACCTGTGCCCGGGAGAGCGGGCTGAGCCGGAACGCGAGGGTGTCCGGCGGGGAGGCGCTCAGATACCGGTCGTACTCCTGGCCCTCCGTGCGCACCGCGAAGACCATCTGCACCTGGGTGTCGCCCAGGCGCCGGGCGGCGAAGCCGAGGAGTTCCGCGCTGGCCGGGTCCAGCCACTGCAGATCGTCCGCCACGACGAGGACGGGGCCGTCGGCGGCGAGGGCGCGCAGCGCGGACAGGACGGCGAGGCGCAGGGCGAGTCCGTCGCGCTGGAGGGAGGACTCGCCGCGGCCGGTGAGCGCGGATTCCAGCGCGGTGCGCTGGGCGCCGGGCAGCCGCTCGGACACCTCGTCGAGGACCAGACCGAGGAGGTCGGCGAGGGCGAGGAAGGGCAGATGGGATTCCGACTCGGTGGCCGAGCAGCGCAACACGGTCCGCGCGGTGTCGCCGTATTCCGCGGCCAACGCCCGCAGGACGGTCGATTTTCCTATTCCGGCGGGGCCGTGGAGCAGCACACTCCCGCCGCCTGCGAGCTGGTCCCGGGCGGCGGAGAACATCTCCTCCCGGCCGATGACCAGGTCGGGGCGGGTTCTGGCAGGCTCCTTGAAGTCCCGTCGCACGGTCACCGCTCCCCTCGTGTGTCGTGTCCGGGCCAATATTAGGCAATCAGTCCTTGAAATTCGGATGGACGGGGTCGTGAGGGAAATAACAAACTGTGCAGCATCGAGAAATTCAAAGCTCCGATGAATGAATAGCTGGTCGCCACGAGGGCTGCCGTCACGGCAGCACCCCCGCCCGCCGCGCGGCCACCACGGCCTCCCCGCGGGTGTGCGCGCCGAGCTTCCGCATCGCCGAGCGCAGATACCCCTTCACCGTCTCCGGCCGCAGCCCGAGCCGCTCCGCCGTCACCGCGTTCGTCGCACCCGCCGCGACACAGGCCAGCACGTCCAGCTCCCGGGGCGCGAGCCCCGCGTCACCGGGGTCCGCCTCGGCGGTCAACAGGCCGCAGACGTCCAGGAGTTCGGCCCGCAGTGCCGGGTCAGGGATGCGCGGGGCCAGCGCCCGCAGCGCCGCGTGCGCCTCCCGCACCTGCTCCCACACCGCGCTCGCCGCCGGGTCGGGGGCCGGTGCCGGGCGCGCCGCGTTCAGCAGGTCCCGCACCTCCTCCCGTACCACCAGCGCCTGTTCGACGTCCCGGGCGGCCTCCATCGCCGCGCTCAGCATCCGGTCGCCCAACGGCTGGGCGGTGCGCAGCGCGCCGTAGAGGACACCGCGCACGCGGCGGCGTACGACGACCGGGACCGCGAGGATCGAGCGGAGGCCCTCGGTGGCGACCGGGGCGTCGTACTCGTGGCTGATCTGGCGGGAGGCGGAGTAGTCGAGGACGGCGCACGGGCGGGCGAGGGCGACCGCCCTGCCGCCGAGACCGTTGCCCGAGGTCACCGCGAGGGCGCGCAGGGACGGGGTCAGCGTGCCGCTCAGTTCGCTGATGCGCATCTGCTGCCGGCCGCTCTCCACCAGGCCGCAGAAGGCGACCGGCAGGCCCGTGCCGCGCCGGAGCCGTACCAGCGCCGCCTGAATCTCCACCGTCCCCGCCGCGTCCGTCGCCACCCGCTTGCCCCTTCATTGCGGCTGTTCCGCTGCACACACCCCCGTACGGGGGTAGTGAGACCCACATCACGGATTACACGATGTCAGAGAGCCGCCCGGCAATGGTCCGGTTACGAGGAGGACAGATGACGACGGCGAGTGAGTCGTTCCGCGGTGCCCGGGATTTCCTGTTGGCGCATCGCGAGGACTATGCCACGGCCTACGAGGGTTTCTCCTGGCCCCGGCCCGAGCACTTCAACTGGGCGCTCGACTGGTTCGACGTCATCGCGGCCGGGAACGACGGCACGGCCCTGCGCATCGTGGAGGAGGACGGCTCCGAGGCCGCCTTCTCCTTCGCCGAGATGTCCGCGCGCTCGAACCGGGTCGCCAACTGGCTGCGCGCCCAGGGCGTCGGCGCCGAGGACCGCATCCTCGTCATGCTCGGCAACCAGACCGAGCTGTGGGAGACGGCCCTCGCCGCGATGAAACTGCGCGCCGTCGTCATCCCCGCCACCCCGCTGCTCGGCCCCGCCGACCTGCGCGACCGCGTCGCACGCGGCCGGGTCCGGCAGGTGATCGTGCGCTCCGGGGACGCCGACAAGTTCGACGAGGTGCCCGGGGACTACACGCGGATCACGGTCGGCGGCGCGGTCGAGGGCTGGCGGACGTACGAGGACGCGTACGCGGCCTCCGCCGAGTTCACGGCGGACGAACCGACCCTGGCCGACGACCCGCTGATGCTCTACTTCACCTCCGGTACGACCGCGCATCCCAAGCTGGTCGAGCACACCCACACGTCGTACCCGATCGGGCACCTGGCGACGATGTACTGGATCGGTCTCCAGCCCGGTGACGTGCACCTCAACATCTCCTCGCCCGGCTGGGCCAAGCACGCCTGGTCCAACCTCTTCGCCCCCTGGAACGCCGAGGCGACCGTCTTCATCCACAACTACACGCGCTTCGACCCGGCGCGGCTGATGGCCGAGATGGACCGGGCGGGGGTGACGACGTTCTGCGCTCCGCCGACGGTGTGGCGGATGCTGATCCAGGCCGACCTGACCCAGCTGCGGACCCCGCCCCGCGAGGCGCTGGCCGCGGGGGAGCCTTTGAATCCCGAGGTGATCGAACAGGTCCGGCGGGCCTGGGGCGTCACCATCCGGGACGGCTTCGGACAGACGGAGACCGCCGTCCAGGTCTCCAACAGCCCCGGCCAGCCGCTGAAGACCGGCTCCATGGGACGGCCGAGTCCGGGTTACCGGGTCGAACTCCTCGACCCGGTGTCGGGTGCGCCGGGCGTCGCCGAGGGCGAGATCGCGCTCGACCTGTCCAACCGTCCGGTGGGCCTGATGACCGGTTACCACGGCGACCCGGACCGTACGGCGGAGGCGATGGCCGGCGGCTACTACCGCACCGGAGACATCGGCGCCCGGGACGCGGACGGCTACATCACCTACGTCGGCCGCTCCGACGACGTCTTCAAGGCCTCCGACTACAAGATCTCCCCGTTCGAGCTGGAGAGCGCCCTGCTGGAGCACGAGGCGGTGGCCGAGGCCGCGGTGGTGCCCGCGCCGGACGAACTGCGGCTCGCCGTGCCGAAGGCGTACGTCGTGCTCGCGGAGGGCTGGGAGCCGGGACCCGACACCGCGAAGGTGCTGTTCGAGCACTCGCGCGGGGTCCTCGCCCCGTACAAGCGCATCCGCCGACTGGAGTTCGCGGACCTGCCCAAGACCGTCTCCGGCAAGATCCGCCGGATCGCGCTGCGCGAGGCCACGGCCGCGGGGTCGGCCGCTGAGTACCGCGAGGAGGACTTCCGGTGAACTCCTCGATGAACTCGCCGATGAACCCGCCGATGAACTCGTACAGCCATGGAACCAGCGGGACTTCACTCCTCGGCGACACCATCGGCGCCAACCTCGACCGGACGGTCGCCGCGTGGCCCGACCGCGAGGCGCTGGTCGACGTGCCGTCCGGGCGGCGCTGGACGTATGCCCAATTCGCCGCCGATGTCGACCGGTTGGCGTCCGCGCTGCTCGCGAGCGGGGTCGCCAAGGGCGACCGGGTGGGGATCTGGGCGGTCAACTGCGCCGAGTGGGTGCTCGTCCAGTACGCCACCGCCCGCATCGGCGCGGTCATGGTGAACATCAACCCGGCGTACCGCACCCACGAGGTCGAGTTCGTCCTCAAACAGGCCGGGATCTCGGTCCTGTTCGCCTCGGTCAGCCACAAGAGCAGTGACTACCGGGCGATGGTCGACCAAGTGCGGGGCGCGTGCCCGGAGTTGCGCGAGGTCGTGTACATCGGGGACCCGAGCTGGGACGCGCTGCTGAGCCGGAGCACGGGTGACGCGCCGCCCGCCTGCGCCGAACTGTCCTGCGACGACGCCATCAACATCCAGTACACCTCGGGTACGACGGGCTTCCCCAAGGGCGCCACCCTCTCCCACCACAACATCCTCAACAACGGTTATTTCGTGGGTGAGTTGATCGCCTACACCGAGCAGGACCGGATCTGCGTCCCCGTGCCCTTCTACCACTGCTTCGGCATGGTGATGGGCAACCTGGCGGCGACCTCGCACGGCGCGTGCATGGTGATCCCGGCCGCGTCCTTCGACCCGGCGGCGACCCTGAAGGCGGTCCAGCAGGAGCGCTGCACCTCCCTCTACGGCGTCCCCACCATGTTCATCGCGGAGTTGAACCTCCCCGACTTCGCCACCTACGACCTCTCCTCGCTGCGCACCGGCATCATGGCGGGCTCGCCGTGCCCGGTCGAGGTGATGAAACGGGTGGTCGCCGAGATGCACATGGCGGAGGTGTCCATCTGCTACGGCATGACCGAGACGTCCCCCGTCTCGCTCCAGACACGCAGGGACGACGACCTGGAACACCGCACCGGCACGGTCGGCCGCGTCCTGCCGCACCTGGAGGTCAAGGTCGTCGACCCGGCGACCGGAGTGACCCAACCCCGGGGCACGGCAGGGGAGTTGTGCACGCGCGGCTACAGCGTGATGCTCGGCTACTGGAACGAGCCCGAGAAGACCGCCGAGGCGATCGACGCGGGCCGCTGGATGCACACGGGGGACCTGGCGGTCATACGGGAGGACGGCTACGTCGAGATCGTCGGCCGTATCAAGGACATGATCATCCGGGGTGGCGAGAACATCTACCCGCGCGAGATCGAGGAGTTCCTCTACACCCACCCGAAGATCGCGGACGTCCAGGTCGTCGGCATCCCGCACGAGCGCTACGGCGAGGAGGTCCTGGCCTGCGTGATCCCGCGCGATCCCGGGGACCCGCCGACGCTGGAGGAGCTGCGCGGCTTCTGCGAGGGCAGGCTGGCGCACTACAAGATTCCGAGCGCGCTCCGGATCATGGACGCCTTTCCCATGACGGTGTCGGGGAAGGTGCGGAAGGTCGAGTTGCGGGAGGGGGCTGTGCGGGAGGGGTGACTAACAGCCCTTCGCCTCTAGCTCGTCGGCCAGTTCGTTCACCGGCTGGGGGGTGCCCGTGAGGTCGAGGACGAACAGGGGGATGCCGAGTTCGTCGGCGCGGGCGTGGGCGTCGTCGGCGTAGCCCGCGAGGGAGAAGTAGACGCAGCCGGTGGATTCCGTCATGGCGGTCAGCCACAGGCACTCCACGTCGCGCAGTGAGGCCGGGCGCACGGTCGGGTCGACCTGCGCCAGGATGCCGCGGGCGGCGAGCCCGATGCCGGACGGGGGCCGCTGGTCGGCGCGGCGGATGTCCCGGTAGCCCAGCCAGCGCAGATAGAGCGCGGCGGCGGTGACCGCGTCGCGCGCGGTGCGGATCGTGACGGGCTGGAAGGCGGGCCGGCCCCGGACGTCGGTGCCGGCCCTGGTGACCCGCGCGGCGGGTTGCGCCGCGGGTTCGGTCGTGGGTTCGGCCGGCGGTTCCTCTCCCGCGACCGGAATCCGCAGCAGGGTCCCGCAGGGGCAGCCCAGTTCCGGGTACGGCCACTCGTCGAGGCGACCGCAGGCCGCGCAGCGCACCGCGATCCAGTCCTCGTCCCACACCCGGTGGTTCACGACCGTCGCCACGCCGCGCCGATCCAGCGGCGGGGTGACAGGGGCCCCGCAGACACAGGGATACGACGGTGCGGCGTAGACGTGTTCACGTCGGCAGGCCGGACAGCGCACCGGCACGCTCTCGGACATGCGCCCCATCGTCCTCCTGGAAACCCCTGCTTGTCCCTCTCTTGACGGCCTTGCCCCCTCCACTTACATTACTTCCAGATAGCAGAATTTAGATTCCACAATGTGGAAGTCCTGGTTTTCACCGCGGGGCGCGACGGTGATGCGAATCCGACAGCCGAAGCAGGAGTACTCCATGGCTCGTATGACCGCTGCCCGCGCGGCAGTCGAGATCCTCAAGCGCGAGGGCGTCAGCGACGCGTTCGGTGTCCCGGGCGCGGCGATCAATCCCTTCTACGCCGCCCTCAAGGCCGCCGGCGGTATCCACCACACCCTCGCCCGGCATGTCGAGGGCGCCTCGCACATGGCCGAGGGCTACACCCGTACCCGCCCGGGCAACATCGGTGTCTGCATCGGCACTTCGGGCCCCGCCGGCACCGACATGATCACCGGCCTTTACTCCGCTACCGGCGACTCGATCCCGATCCTCTGCATCACGGGCCAGGCCCCGACCGCCGTGATCCACAAGGAGGACTTCCAGGCCGTCGACATCGCCTCGATCGCGGGACCGGTGACCAAGATGGCGGTCACCGTCCTGGAGGCGGCCCAGGTCCCCGGCGTCTTCCAGCAGGCCTTCCACCTGATGCGCTCAGGACGCCCCGGCCCGGTCCTCATCGACCTGCCGATCGACGTGCAGCTCACCGAGATCGAGTTCGACCCGGAGACGTACGAACCGCTGTCGGTCTACAGGCCGACCGCGACCCGCGCCCAGATCGAGAAGGCGATCGGGATGCTGAACGCCTCCTCACGCCCGCTGATCGTCGCGGGCGGCGGAGTCATCAACGCCGACGCGGCCGAACTCCTCGTCGAGTTCGCCGAGTTGACCGGCACCCCGGTCGTCCCGACCCTCATGGGCTGGGGCGTCCTGCCCGACGACCACGAGCTGAACGCCGGCATGGTCGGCCTCCAGACCTCGCACCGCTACGGCAACGCGACCTTCCTGGAGTCCGACTTCGTCCTCGGCGTCGGCAACCGCTGGGCCAACCGCCACACCGGCAAACTGGACGTCTACACGGCCGGACGGAAGTTCGTCCACGTCGACATCGAGCCCACCCAGATCGGCAGGATCTTCGCTCCCGACTACGGCATCGCGTCCGACGCGAAGGCGGCGCTGGAGCTTTTCGTCGAGGTGGCAAGGGAGTTGAAGGCGGCGGGCCGACTCCCCGACCGCTCCGCCTGGGCGGCCTCGGCACAGGAGCGGAGGTCGACTCTCCAGCGCCGTACGCACTTCGACGACATCCCGATCAAACCGCAGCGCGTCTACGAGGAGATGAACAAGGCCTTCGGCCCGGAGACCCGGTACGTCTCCACCATCGGCCTCTCCCAGATCGCCGGCGCCCAGATGCTGCACGTCTACCGCCCGCGCCACTGGATCAACTGCGGTCAGGCGGGCCCCCTCGGCTGGACGATCCCGGCCGCGCTCGGCGTCGCCAAGGCCGACCCCGAGGCGTCCGTCGTCGCCCTCTCCGGCGACTACGACTTCCAGTTCATGATCGAGGAACTGGCGGTCGGGGCGCAGCACCGGATCCCGTACGTCCATGTCCTCGTGAACAACGCCTACTTGGGCCTCATCCGGCAGGCGCAGCTCGGCCTCGACATCGACTTCCAGGTCAACCTGGAGTTTGAGAACATCAACTCACCCGAGCTGGGCGTCTACGGCGTCGACCACGTCAAGGTCGTCGAGGGACTCGGCTGCAAGGCCATCCGGGTCACCGACCCCGCCGAACTCGCCACCGCCTTCGAACAGGCCAAGAAGCTCGCCGCGGAGTTCCGCGTCCCGGTCGTCGTCGAGGCGATCCTGGAACGCGTCACCAACATCGCGATGAGCAGGACGAACGACATCAGTGCGGTGGTGGAGTTCGAGGAGATCGCCACGGAGCCGGGTCATGCCCCGACGTCGACAAGGGCGTTGAGGAGCTGAGACACGGCGCGCGTGCAGGGGGGCGGCTCATCCGGTGGGATGGGCCGCCCCCCTTTGTTCGGAAGGCGCGAAGCGCCGACCAAAGGGGCGCGGGGCTGTGTCGATATGCGGCTCCGCCGCGCGGGGGCGACCAGCCGAGGCCCGCCGCCCCCGTGCCGGCGGGCCTCGTGCGACGAATGTGCCCATGTTCAGGGGTGGTTGAAGCCCCGCGGGAGAGGTTCAGAGGTTTATTTGAGGTTCACTGGTCGTGGTGTTCCGACAGGCCGGGCCAGTCCTCGGGCCCGCCGCCCTGCCACTCGATCAGGTCGCTCTCCTCGACCTCGATCCGGTCCAGGTCGGCCAGGCGCAGGATCTCGACGACATCGTCCAGGTGGGAGGCGATGCCGAGGGTCTCGTCGCCGGTGGTGACCCGGCGCGAGCCGTCCAGGGCCGGGGGGTGCACCACGACGTGCGGGTGTTCCGGTGGATGTGCCATGCCTTCAGGCTGCTGCGCGTACGACGGTTCCGCACCCGGAAACGCCGAGGAGCGCCGGATACGGGATCGTCCGTGTCCGGCGCTCGTCGTGGTGGCCGTCCGACGGCGCGAGGCCGGGCGCGACAGGACGTTCGCGCCGCCGGACGGGGTCGGGGGCCTCCGCAGAGGCGTTCGGCTGGGACCGCGGCGGGTACGACGGGACCGGGGTGCTCCCTCCCTCAGGTCGGGAAGGAGGCCTCGGAACCTTCACCACCGCACTGGCTCGCACTCCGCCGCGGTCCTGGCCCTGCCCGCGGGGTGCCGAAGACCACCCCTCATCCGGGTCGTCCGGCACACACGGGCCGTCTGTTGTCGAACTGCTGGGCATGATTCCGGGCGGCGCCAACGCCTGGGCGCGACAGGACAGTTGTCAGCGACGGCGCCGCCCGGAAGTCTCAGAGGCGCGCGCCGGAGAGGCGCTCGACCGCGCGCAGCAGCGCCGAGTGGTCGAGGCCGCCGTCGCCCTGGGCGCGCAGCGACGCGACCAACTGGGCCACCACGGCGCCCACGGGCAGCGCGGCGCCGACGTTGCGGGCCGCGTCCGTGACGATGCCCATGTCCTTGTGGTGCAGGTCGATACGGAAGCCCGGCTTGAAGTCCCGGTTGAGGAAGTTGTCCTTCTTCCGCGTCAGCACCGTGGAGCCGGCCAGCCCGCCGTTCAGGACGTCGAGGGCGGCCGTCAGGTCCACGCCCGACTTCTCCAGGAAGACCACGGCCTCGGCGCACGCCTGGATGTTGACGGCGACGATCAGCTGGTTGGCGGCCTTCACGGTCTGCCCGGAGCCGTGCGGACCGCACAGCACGATGGTCTTGCCCAGCGCGTCGAAGATCGGCCGCGCCTCGTCGAAGTCGGCCCGAGCGCCGCCGACCATGATGGACAGTACGGCCTCGACCGCGCCGGCCTCGCCGCCGGACACGGGGGCGTCCAGAACCCGAACTCCCTTGTCCGCGGCGGCCTTCGCCAGGTCGACCGAGGTCTGCGGGGTGATCGACGACATGTCGATCAGCAGGGCGCCGGAGCGGATGTTCTCCAGGATGCCGTCGGGGCCGTAGGCGATGGCCTCGACCTGCGGGGACGCGGGCACCATCGTGATCACCACGTCGGCGTCCCGCACGGCCTCGGCGATCGAGCCCGCCGAGGTGCCGCCGGCGGCGGCCAGGCGCTCCAGCTTGTCCTGTTCCAGGGTGAATCCGGTGACGTCGTAACCGGCCTTGAGCAGGTTCTCGGACATGGGGGAGCCCATGATGCCGAGGCCTATCCAGGCGATCTTGGGGAGGTTGCTCATGGGAGATGCCTTTCGGGGAAGGTCAGCGGGGCAGCCAGTCGAAGGCCTCGGCGCTCGGACGGTCGCCGGGCTTGTACTCCAGGCCCACCCAGCCGTCGTAACCGGCCTTCCGCAGCTGGTCGAGGAGGTCTTCGAGGGGGAGCGTGCCGGTGCCGGGGGCGCCGCGGCCCGGGTTGTCCGCGATCTGCACATGGCCGGTCTTCGCCGCGAACTCCTCGATCACGGACGGGAGTTCCTCGCCGTTCATGGACAGGTGGTAGAGGTCCATGAGGAAGCGCGCGTTGCCGAGGCCGGTCGCGTCGTTGACCTTGTCGACGACCTCCACGGCGGCGGGGGCGCTGACGAGCGGGTAGAGCGGCGACTCGGGCTTGTTGAGCGCCTCGATCAGCAGGACCGCGCCGATCCGGTCGGCGGCGCGGGCCGCGAGGACCAGGTTCTCCAGCGCGAGCGCGTCCTGCTCGGCCGGGTCGACGCCGGCCACGCGGTTGCCGTAGAGCGCGTTGAGCGCGGTGGCGCCGACCGAGTGGGCGAAGTCGGCGGCCACGTCGATGTTCGCGCGGAACCGCTCCGACTCCGCGCCCGGGACCGACAGGGCGCCGCGGTCCGGGCCCGGCAGCTGCCCGGCGTAGAGGTTCAGGCCGGTGAGCCGGACGCCCGCGTCCTCCAACGCCCGCCTGAGCGCGTCGAGTTGGGACCGCTCGGGGGTGGGGGAGTCGACCCAGGGCCACCACAGCTCGACCGCGCCGAAGCCGGCCGCGGCGGCTGCCGCGGGGCGCTCCAGGAGCGGGAGTTCGGTGAAGAGGATCGACAGGTTGACGTTGAAGCGCTGGTCTGCGAATCCCATCGGGGGCCGCGCTCCCTTCCGTGTCGAGGTGTTGAGATCGACTGGAGATTGATATTCCGTATTGCGGAATATTGTTTCTGCTTAATGGAAGATTGCCGTCGGGTGTCGGAGCTTGTCAAGGGGGCTCGGCGGAAAACGACACCGCGCGTTAGGTTGTGCGCGTGCGATTGCGAGTGGAGTTCACGACAGAGCCCTTCGATCTCGACGAGGCGCCCGCGCACGCGGTGGTCGCCCGGGAGGTCATCGAGGCGGCGGAGCTGGACTCCGTGGATGTCGGGCCGTTCGGCAACACGGCCGAGGGCGGCATCGACGCGGTGCTCACCGCCGTCGACGCCGTGCTGCGCAGGACCCTGGAGGCCGGTGCCACCCGGATCTCGCTCCAGCTCAACGTCGTCGGGGAGGGCGACCGGTGACCGGCGTCGGGGACGAGCCGTTCATCTCGGCCGTGAAACCGCTGGTCGACGCCATGGGCGGCGAGATGCTCCCGCCCGACGAGGCCGGTCCCGACGACGTCGTGCTCGCCTGGGAGGGCGCCGACGTGGTCGCCGTACGCCTGCCGCAGCTCGCGGACTCGCTGGACCACATCCTGGCCGCCATGGAGCGCAAGCGGGGCAAGCCCCTCGCGGACCTGGACCGCAAGGCCAAGCAGGAGGTCGTACGGATACTGGAGGCGCGTGGCGCCTTCTCCGTACGGCACGGTGTGGAGACCGTCGCGAGCGCCCTCGGGGTCAGCCGGTTCACCGTGTACAACTACCTGAACCGTGAGAAAGACGCCTGACCTGCGCTTCAGGGGTTTCCGGGGCTTTGTTACCCGGAATTTTCAACAAAGTGTTGACGTAGTGTTGTCGAGGGCGTTAGCTACTGCCAGCCCGTTCAGCACTAGGCCACGGAGGCTCCGGTGACTTCGACTTCCACGCCGCCGCCGGGCCTCGCCCGGTTCAACGTCCTGGAGGAGGACGCGGCGCTCGCCGTCCTCCTTGAGGCGTGTGCCTCCACGGCGTGGGCGCGGCGGCTGCTCGCCGCCCGGCCGTACGCCGGACCCGAGGACCTCTACTCCGCGAGCGACGCCGCGATGGCGGAGCTGGCAGAGGGTGACCTGGCCGAGGCGATGGCCGGGCATCCGCCGATCGGCCGCCCCAAGCCCGGCGACCCCACCTCCGCCCGTGAACAGCGCGGCATGGCGGGCGCCTCCGAGGAGCTCAGGGCGGAGATGCTGGACCTCAACCTGGCGTACCAGGAGCGGTTCGGCCATGTCTTCCTGATCTGCGCCACCGGTCGGACCGGCGAGCAGATGCGTGACGCCGTCAAGGAACGGATCGGCAACTCGCCGGAGCGGGAACGCGAGATCGTCCGAGTCGAGTTGGGGAAGATCAACCGCATTCGGTTGGCCAAGCTCGTAGAGGAAGAGACGGCATGAGTACCAGCACCACCGCCTCGGTGTCCACGCACATCCTGGACACCAGCGTCGGCCGCCCGGCCCAGGGCGTCGCCGTCCAACTCGCGGCCCGCAGCGGCACGTTGGGGGACTGGCAGGCGCTCGGCGGCTCCGCGACCGACGCGGACGGGCGGTGCAAGGACCTGCCGGCGCTGCCGGCGGGCACCACACACGTGCGGCTCGACTTCGCGGTGGAGCCGTATTTCGAGAGTTCGAAGAACAGGCAGAGCTCAGAGAACAAGCAGCGTTCAGAGAACAAGCAGCGTTCAGAGAACAAGCAAGCCGATGCGCAGCAGGACGCCCCCGCGAACCGGGACAGCGGTGCGACCGGAGTGTTCTTCCCGGAAGTGGCGATCACCTTCGCCGTGAACCCCGGCGAGCACTACCACGTACCGCTGCTGCTCAACCCGTTCGGCTACTCCGTATACCGAGGGAGCTAGCTATGCCGACCATCCTGGGACAGAACCAGTACGGCAAGGCCGAGAACCGAGTCGTCAGGATCACGCGGGACGGCGCCACCCACCACATCAAGGACCTCAACGTGTCCGTGTCGCTCAGCGGCGACATGGACGAGGTCCACTACTCCGGCTCGAACGCCAACGTGCTGCCGACCGACACCACCAAGAACACGGTGTACGCGTTCGCCAAGGAGCACGGCATCGAGTCCGCCGAGCAGTTCGGCATCCACCTCGCCCGGCACTTCGTGACCAGCCAGGAGCCGATCAAGACCGCGCGGATCCGCATCGAGGAGTACGCCTGGGAGCGCACGACCGGGGGGCACTCCTTCGTGCGCAAGGGCCAGGAGACCCGGCTCACCCAGATCACGTACGACGGCCGGAGCTGGGAAGTCGTCTCCGGGCTCAAGGACTTGACGGTCCTCAACTCGACGGACTCCGAGTTCTGGGGCTACGTCAAGGACAAGTACACGACGCTGCCCGAGGCCTACGACCGCATCCTGGCGACCGAGGTGTCCGCCCGCTGGCGCTTCAACTGGTCCGACGACGCACAGGAGATGCCGGACTGGGAGGAGTCCTACGAGCAGACGAAGCAGCACCTGCTCCAGGCCTTCGCCGAGACGTACTCCCTCTCGCTCCAGCAGACCCTCTACCAAATGGGTTCGCGGATCATCGAGAACCGCGACGAGATCGACGAGGTCCGCTTCTCGCTCCCCAACAAGCACCATTTCCTTGTGGACCTGGAGCCGTTCGGGCTGAAGAACGCGACCGAAGACGGCGCTGTGTACTTCGCCGCCGACCGGCCCTACGGCCTGATCGAGGCGACCGTCCTGCGGGACGGCCGCGAGCCGAGGATCCCGGTGGATGTCACCAACCTCTGACGCGAACTCGGGACAGAAGCAAGGAAGTTGGAACGAACGATGGTAACGATGATTCAGCGCGTCGTCATCGAGAACTGCGCGATCGCGACGGTGGACGCCGCCGACACCGAGTACGCCACCGGACATGTCGTCATCGCCGGCAACCGCATCGAGTCGCTCGGTGCGGGCAGGGCGCCCGAGGGACTCGCCGACGTGGTCCGGCGCATCGACGCCACCGGCCACCTGGTGACCCCCGGTCTGGTCAACACCCACCACCACTTCTACCAGTGGATCACCCGGGGCCTGGCCACCGACCACAACCTCTTCGACTGGCTGGTCGCGCTGTACCCGACCTGGGCGCGCATCGACGAGCCGATGGTCCGCGCCGCCGCGCAGGGCTCCCTCGCGATGATGGCGCGCGGCGGGGTCACCACCGCGATGGACCACCACTACGTCTTCCCGAAGGGCTCCGGCGACCTCTCCGGCGCCATCATCGGCGCCGCCCGCGAGATGGGCGTCCGCTTCACGCTGGCCCGCGGCTCCATGGACCGCAGCGAGAAGGACGGCGGACTGCCCCCGGACTTCGCCGTCGAGACCCTGGAGGGTGCCCTCGCCGCGACCGAGGCGACGGTACGCGAGCACCACGACGCCTCCTTCGACGCGATGACCCAGGTGGCCGTGGCCCCCTGCTCACCGTTCTCCGTCTCGACCGAACTGCTCCGGCAGGGCGCCGAGTTGGCCCGCCGGCTCGGTGTACGGCTGCACACGCACGGCTCGGAGACGGTCGAGGAGGAGCAGTTCTGCAAGGAGCTGTTCGGCATGGGCCCGACCGACTACTTCGAGTCCACCGGCTGGCTCGGCGACGACGTGTGGATGGCGCACTGCGTCCACATGAACGACTCCGACATCGCCGCCTTCGCCCGTACGAAGACCGGTGTCGCCCACTGTCCCTCGTCCAACGCCCGGCTCGCGGCCGGTATCGCCCGCGTCCCCGACATGCTCGCCGCCGGCGTCCCGGTCGGCCTCGGCGTCGACGGCACCGCGTCCAACGAGTCCGGCGAACTCCACACCGAACTGCGCAACGCCCTCCTCATCAACCGCCTCGGCGCCCACCGCGAAGCCGCCCTCAACGCCCGCCAGGCACTGCGCCTCGGAACGTACGGCGGTGCCCAGGTCCTGGGCCGCGCAGGCGAGATCGGCTCCCTGGAACCGGGCAAGCTGGCCGACCTGGTGCTGTGGAACCTGGACACCCTGGCCCACGCCTCGATCGCCGACCCGGTGACCGCGCTGGTCTTCGGCGCCGCGGCCCCCGTCACCGCCTCCTTCGTGAACGGCCGTCAGATCGTCGAGAACAACCGGCTGTTGCACGTCGACGAGGACGCGATCGCCCGCTCCACGCGGGAAGAGGCCCGGCGGCTGGCGCGCGTCGCCGCGCAGGGCTGATCCGGTCCGGCGCCAATCTCCTTACCGAGGCGACGAGTTGAAGAGCTCCGGTTGAGGGGGACGGCCCTCGACCGGTGGCCGCGGCCGGGGCGTGCACGGATCGTGCGCGCCCCGGAACGGCCGTACCCGCACCCGGTACCGGGTTCCGTCCTGGTCCCGCACGAGGCAGTACCCCTCACCGGTCAGCCGATCTCGTAACTGTCGCCGTACACCTTCCACTTGAGCGGTGTGTCCAGGTCGAGGTCGCCCTTCTTCAGGAACACCCGCTGGGCCGTCTCGACCCGGGTCACGTCGCTGTGTGCCGCCTCCTGCTTCATCGCCCGGACGCGGGCGTCCGTGCCGGGGTCCCGCTCGTCGCGCTGCGCCTCGCGGAACGCGGCGGACGTCTTCGCGGCCTTGCGCCAGGCGGCGGGGAAACCCGGGGGCCAACCCCTTGTGCGAGGCGGTGCCGTCGACGGCGCGCAGCGCGGGCAGATAGCCGGCGAGGACATTGCCCGGGGCCCGCTTCGTGTACAGCTCGACGAGCGCCAATATCTGCTCGGGCGGGGTTTCGACGACACGTTCATCGACGCCTCCGAGATCAGCAGGGCGTACGTCCGCGACGGCGGCAACGAGGTCGTCACCGAGGACGTACGAGAGGTGCTGGGGCGCCCGGCGCGGACCTATCAGGAGTGGGTCGAGGACCACCGGGAGATGTTCGGGGAGGTGTGACCTGGGTGCCCGCGGGGGCGTGGTGCGCGCCTCCGCGGTACGGATGCCGTTGGCCGATTCCGTCCAGGCGATCCGGGCCACGGTGAGTCCGTGCCGGAGGTCCGGGATGGTGTCGCCGAAATTGTGACACTTCCTACCCGGAGTGTCACATTCGCGGAACTGGGACCCGGCCGCCCGTGGATTCGCCGACAGCGTCCGCGGTACGGCCGGGGCGTCACCCGTGCGCCCGCCGTACGGCTTCGCGCCCCCGCAGCATCCCCGCCGCCAGGACCAGCGCCCCGCCCGCGATCAACGCACCCGTACGGAACGCGAGTTGGTACCCCTCCGCCGTCGCCGGGATCAACTCCGTGCCCTGGGCGAGCAGTCCGTCGGTCCGGCTCGCCGCCAACGTGGACAGCACTGCCAGTCCCAGTGAACCGCCCACCACCTGGGTCGTGTTGAAGAGCCCGGACGCGAGTCCCGCGTCCTCCTCACGGGCCCCCGACATGGCGAGCCCGGTCAGCGCGGGCATCGCGGCGGCGAATCCGGCGGCCAGCAGGAGCAGCGCGGGCAGCACGTCCGTGAGGTAGGAGCCGTCGGCCGGGGCCCGGCCCAGCAGGGCCATCCCGGCGATGATCAGCACCAGCCCGGCCGGCAGCACCCGGTACGCGCCGAAGCGGCCGATGGTCCGTGCCGACAGGCCCAGCATCAGGACGCCGATCACGACCGGCGCCGGCAGGAACGCGGTACCGGTGAGCAACTCGCTGAAGCCCAGGACGCGTTGGACGTACAGCGCGCCGATGAACTGGAAGCCGAACATCGTGCCGATCATCAGGATCTGGACGGCGTTCGCCCCGGCCGGCAGCCGGGAGCGGAACAGGCGGAGGCGAAGGAGTGGGCGCGCGGACCGGGCCTGGCGGAGGGTGAACGCCACGAACAGGGCCAGGGCGAGGGCGGCCAGGAGGAGGGTCGCGGTGAGGCCGCGGCCCCCGGTGCCGACGATGACGTACACCGTGAGCATCAGTGCGCCGGTGACCAGCGCGGCCCCCGGATAGTCGGCGCCGCTGTCGAGCCCGGCGCCCTGCTCCGGAGCGAGGACGCGGACGGCGGCGAGCCATGCCACGATCCCGATCGGCAGGTTGATGAGGAAGATCCAGTGCCAGTTCAGGGTCTGGGTGAGCGCCCCGCCGAGGAACGTGCCGAGCGCCCCGCCCCCGGCGCCGACCGCGCTGAACACCGCGATGGCGCGGGCCTGTTCACGCGGTTCCGGGCTGTATCGAATATGCGGCTCCCGCCGCGCGGGCGCGACCAGCATGCCGAGGACGACCGCCGAGGCCATCGCCCCGCCGACACCCTGCACCGCACGCGCCGCGATCAGCATCCCCTGGCTGGTCGCGACCCCGCACAGCACGGAAGCCGCGGTGAACACGGCGAGCCCCGCCGCGAACATCCGCTTGCGGCCCACCAGATCGCCCAGCCGGCCGACGAGGAGCAGCAGTCCGCCGAACGGGATCAGCTAGGCGTTGACGACCCAGGCGAGCCCCGGCCCCGAGAAACCGAGGTCGTTCTGGATCGCCGGCATGGCGACCGTGACGATGTTGCCGTCCAGGATCGTCATCAGCGTCCCCGCGCACAGGACGACGAGGGACGCCCAGCGGGAGTATGTTCGTTCCAGCGCTCGCGGCGGTGACTCGGACAGGGTCGACATGGCCTGTGGCCTCCATGGTTCTCCGTTGCGATGTCCCGAGGGAACACCGGTGTTACCGTCCAGGTCGTGAACGCGCACGCGTGCCCGGTCCGTGAAGTTCTTGACAGGGTCTCCGGGAAATGGAGCGTGCAGATCCTGGTCGCGACGGCCTGGTCACCCGCACCGTGTACCCGACGGTGCCGCCGAAGGTCGAGTACGAACTCACCCCGGTGGCCGAGGAGTTGCACGAGACCCTGCAACGGCTGACGGACTGGGCGGAGCGCAACCGGGTCTACATCGCCGAGTCCCGCGCGGCCTACGACACCCGGCGCGGGTCGGAGTAGTCGCCGTTCAGAGCCCGAACAGGCCCGGCTCCGTCGTCAACTGCTTGAAGTGATCCCGCGGTTGTGCGACCAGCCTGCGCTCCTTGAGGGCCAGCAGCCCGCCGACCGACGCGACCTCCGCCGAGACCGTGCCGTCCGTCTTGGTGATCGTCTGCAGGATCCGGAACGTCCTGCCCTCGCCCCACTCGAAGACACAGCTCACCTCGACGTCCTCGCCCGCGCGCAGCTCGCGGAGGTAGCGGACGGTCGTCTCCAGGACGACCGGTCCGACCCCCTGGGCGAGTAACTCGGCCTGGCCCACTCCCGCGGCCTGGAGCAGGGCCCAGCGGGCGTGCTCCGCGTACTGCAGGTACACGCTCTGATTGAGGTGCCCGAGGGCGTCGGTCTCGTATCCGCGGACGGTCACCGGGACGGAAAACGGCTCGCTCACTGCGTTCCCTTCTCGTGCTGATATCTCGCACCGATATCTCGCACTGATGGACGATCTGCTCGACCGATCTTGGCATGTCCGTCAGGTCCGTCGCGGCGATGCCAGCAGATAACTCGCCCCCGTTCGCGGCTCGTTGTGCTCGCTCACCTGCCAGCCCGCCTGCTCCAGCGTCCCCGCGCAGGCGCGCAGCGCCTCCCCGTCCGGGTCGCGCACGGCGACGGCCTCCGGCTGCGGGGTCGCGCGCACCCGGTAGCCCTCGGCGTCCCGCCCGGCGGGCTGGTGCCCGGCGGCCTCCAGGGCGAGCGCGGCGGCCTGCACCAGATGCGTCCGCTCCCAGCCGCACGGCCGGTCCACGGAACTGTCGCGATTGGTCATCCGGCGCAGCTCCAGCAGTCCCTGCCAGGCGCTGTGCACCTCACGCGTACGGGCCGGACCGGTGCGGTCCGTCGTCTCCTCGCCGCCGATGCGCGCGGCGAACACCCCGGCGGTCGCGGGGGCCTCCACGACGGGCTCGGGGATCTCCGGCGCCGTCTCTCGTATGCGGTGCCCCGCCGGCGTCAGGAAGTGGTCGTGCGGCGGGCGCGGGTGCCGGAACGCGAGCCCCCGCCTCACCAGCGCGGCGAGCTGCGCCTCCGTACCCCGCAGCCGCCCGGAGACGGGATCGGCGGCGTCGATGACACGCCGTTGCGGGGCGGTCGGCGGTCGTGTCACGGCGTGCTCCTCCCCGCCGCGTCATGGGTGTCCGCGGCTCATTCGAAGGCTACGACGGGGGTCTGACATTCCACGCGGCGATGACCGGCCGCCCGTGTTCCGTGCCCAGCCGGCACAGCGTCCCGGTCGCGAGCTGGAACAGCGCCCCGTCCGACGGCGGCAGCCCGAGCCACCGCGCGGTGAGCACCCGTAGGAAATGGCCGTGTGCCACCAGGACGACCACGCCCTCGGTGTTGGCGAGGGCCGCGTCCGCCTTGGACAGCACGCGGTCGGCGCGCAGGCCCACCTGCTCCGGGCTCTCCCCGGGATGGTCCGGCGGCCCGGGCGCGACCCCGTCCGTGAACAGGAACCAGTCGGGCCGGGTGCGCTGGATCTCGACGGTCGTGATCCCCTCGTAGCCGCCGTAGTCCCACTCCCGGAGGTCCACATCGATGCGTACGTCCGTCAGGCCGATCAGCTCGGCGGTCTCCCGGGCCCGCTGCAAGGGGCTGACGAAGGCGGCGCCGACCCGGTGCGAACGGATCAGCGGGACGAGACCGTGTGCCTCCTCCCGTCCCTTCGCGGTCAGCGGGACATCGGTCCAGCCGGTGTGCCGCCCCGACCGGGACCATTCGGTCTCTCCGTGCCGTACGAGGAAAAGATCACCCATACCTCACAGGCTATGGGCCCACCGCTCCAGCGTCGCGAAATCGCTCTCCCGTAGACCCCTGCGCGGGTCCACCTTGAGGAGGAGCGCCGACCCGTCATGGTGCTCCTCGACATGCCGTACGTCCAGGTCGGTGACCAGGTCGTCGACCCAGACGAACGGGCGGCCCGCCGCCCAGGCCACGATCTGCCGGGTCTTCCAGTAGAGGCCGTCCGGAGCCTTGGCGAACAGGTCGGTGAACTCGATGACCGGAAGGTCGCCGGGCAGCCCGATCACCGGTGCGATCATCTCGTTGGCCTCGTGCATCCAGGTGGTGGCCCAGGCCGGCTCGTACGGCAGCGCCAGTATCCGCTCGCCGTGCCCGGGGTGCAGGCGCACCCGCAGGCCCCGCCGCAGTCGCCGGGAGCCCGGTTTCTGCCGGGCCGACCAGTTCGCCGGCCACAGCCGCCGGGTGACATAGCCGCGGTGGCGCAGGAACCGGGCGCCGTACGGGTTCAGGGGGCCGTCGACGTCGAGGAGCAGTAAAGGGCGGTCCGTCATGCGGAGGAGCTACCCAGGGCGCCGCGAAGGTATCTGTCACGGCGGCGGGAAGCGGGCCGCTACTGCCGGTACCCGCCCAGGAACCGCCCGATCCGGCCGATCGCCGCCTCCAGGTCGTCCGCGTACGGGAGCGTGAGGATGCGGAAGTGGTCGGGGGTCGGCCAGTTGAAGCCCGTGCCCTGGACCACCTGGATCTTCTCCCGCAGCAGCAGGTCCAGGACGAACTTCTCGTCGTCGTGGATCTTGTGCACCTTGGGGTCGAGCCGCGGGAACGCGTACAGCGCGCCCTTCGGTTTCACGCAGGACACCCCCGGGATCTCGTTGAGTTTCTCCCACACCACGTCGCGCTGTTCGTACAGCCGCCCGCCGGGCACGGTCAGGTCGCGGATGGACTGACGGCCGCCCAGCGCGGCCTGGATGGCGTACTGCGCGGGCGCGTTGGGGCACAGCCGCATGGAGGCCAGCATCGTCAGGCCCTCCAGGTAGTTCTTCGCGTGCTGCTTCGGGCCCGTCACCACCAGCCAGCCCGAGCGGAAGCCGGCCACCCGGTACGTCTTCGACAGGCCGCAGAAGGTGAGGACGACCAGGTCGGGGGCGAGCGCGGCGGCCGAGTGGTGCACGGCGTCGTCGTAGAGGATCTGGTCGTAGATCTCGTCGGCGAAGACCATCAGGCCGTGCCGGCGGGCGAGGTCGAGGATGCCCTCGACGATCTCCTTGGGGTAGACGGCGCCGGTGGGGTTGTTCGGGTTGATGATGACGACGGCCTTGGTGCGGTCGGTGATCTTCGCCGCCATGTCGTCCAGGTCCGGGTACCAGTCGGCCTGTTCGTCGCAGAGGTAGTGGACCGCTTTGCCGCCGGAGAGGGTCGTCACCGCCGTCCAGAGCGGGAAGTCCGGGGCGGGGATGAGGATTTCGTCGCCGTCCTCCAGCAGTGCCTGTACGGCCATGGAGACCAGCTCGGAGACGCCGTTGCCCAGGAACACGTCGTCGACGTCCACCTCCAGGCCCAGGGTCTGGTAGCGCTGGGCGACCGCGCGGCGGGCGGAGAGGATGCCGCGCGAGTCCGTGTAGCCGTGCGCCCGGGGGAGCATCCGGATCATGTCCTGGAGGATCTCCTCGGGCGCCTCGAAGCCGAAGAGCGCGGGGTTGCCGGTGTTCAGCCGCAGGACGCTGTGGCCCGCCTCCTCCAGTGCGTTGGCGTGCTCGATCACCGGACCGCGGATCTCGTAACAGACCTCGCTGAGCTTGCTCGACTGCCGGAACTCCATTGCGCCCTCGCCCCATCGGCTTCGTGTGTTGCTTGGTTTTACCAAGTGTGAGCTTGGAAAGTCCAACAACATGTCTAGACTGCGTCGCATGTCACCTCGCCGAAGCTACGACCAGTACTGTTCCGCGGCCCGGGCGCTCGACCTCGTCGGCGACCGCTGGACCCTGCTGATCGTCCGCGAACTCCTCGCAGGCCCGCGCCGCTACACGGACCTGCACGCCGATCTGCCGGGTGTCAGCACGGACGTACTCGCCTCACGGCTCAAGGACATGGAACGGGACGGGCTGACGACCCGGCGGAGACTGCCGCCTCCCGGTGCCGTGTATGTGTATGAACTCACCGGTCGGGGGCGGGAGTTGCTGCCCGTGCTCCAGGCCCTCGGCGCCTGGGGTGCGCCCGAACTGGGCGAGCGGCGTTCCACGGACGCGGTACGCGCCCACTGGTTCGCGCTGCCCCTGCTGCGGGCGCTGGAGGGCGAGGGGCTCGTCGAAGTCCGGTTGGAGGAAGGCGAGTTCCACCTGCATGTGGGCGCGGAGGGGGACGGCCCGGTCTACGGCGATGGAGCCGCGCCCCGGGAGCCCGACGCCCGTCTCGTGCTCGACGTCGACACCTGCACGGCCGTCGCCCAGGGGGAGTTGAGCGTGGCCGACGCGGTGCGCGCCGGGCGCATCGAGGTGAGCGGCGTCGGCACGCTCGCGAAGGCGCTGCGGGAGGCGTGAGAAGCGGCCCCGCAGGGCAGAAGGCCCGCCGGAAGCGGGCCTTCTGAGGAACCGTCACATGGCGGGGGGAACCCTGCGCGGTCGTCCCGAGCCACGCGTCAGCGCGTACCCGCCGATCCCCGCGAGCGCGGCCAGCACACCGCCCACTGCGGTCCACACCCAGCGGTCGGACCACCAGCCGGAGGACCAGCCGCCGTCGGGCTCGATGCTCGACAGCGCGGCCGATGTGGACGACGAACTCGCCTTGTCCGAAGCCGACTTGGCCGCGATCCCCGGCGTCAGCGGCTGCGTCAGAGAGCCGTCCACCGCCGCCGCACCGCCGATGTCCTTGGAGTCCACCCGCAGTTCGGTGCTCACCGGCTGGCCCAGGTCCGAGGACTGGAGGTCCACGACCGTCAGCCGGACGTAGTACGTGCCGGGCAACGGGTCGTTGGCCCACGTCTCGGACCAGGCGCGGACGGTACGCAGCGTGCACGCCAGGTCCAGGGAGGCGGTGCCCTGCGCGGCGGTGCGCGTCGCGGCCCCGTACTGGCAGGCCTGACGGCGCCGCAGCCCGTCGTACACGTCGAGCTGCCAGGTCTCCCCGGCGTGCGTGTCCGGCAGCTTCACCGTCGCCTTGACGGTGGGGCGTTGACCGGCGTCCGCGGCGAACGACCAGTACAGGTAGTCGCCCGTGGAACCGCTCGCGGTGCCCGTCTGGCCCTGGTCGAGTTCCGTGGCCGCACGGAAGGAGGTGCCGGCCTGGGTGGGGGCCGAACCGTCGTCGGAGGAAGAAGGGCTCGCGGACGGCGAGGAGTCCGCCGCCGCGGGGACCGAGGCCAGTCCGGTCATGAGCAGTGCGACGCTCAACGCACGTGTGATCCGCATCAGTTGGTCCTCCAGACCGCGACACGCCAGCGGGACACCCAGCCCCAGAGCAGACCCGCCACGAAGCCGGTCAGCACGAGGGCGCCGAGCAGCCACCAGCCGCGCCCGAGGCCGAAGGAGGCCACGTCGCTCGCCTGGCTGGGCGCGTCCACCACGTCCACGGTCAGTTCGAGGGGCAGACCGGGGGTGGTCTTCACGCCGGAGGCCGCCGAGAAGGAGTTGGTGACCTGGAGACACACGGTCTCGGCCGGCGCGTTGTCGTCGTCGCTCTCCGCCTTCGGGTAGCGCAGCCCGGTGGAGATGACGTCCGTACGCCCGTTGCCCGTGCCCTCGCCGCGCACGATCTCACGGCCGTGCACGGTGACCGCCCGCAGCAACACCCCGTAGTCCGGGTTCACTTCGCGGTCCGCGCCCACGCTCACCGAAGCACGCAGCTCCTGACCGGGGTTGACGTCCACGCGGTAGAACCGCTGCCTGCCGAACTCCTCGCGGTCCGTGTACAGACCGGACTTGAGGGTCGGAGCGCCGGCGCACTGGGCCGCGCCCTCGGTGGCGACCGGGGTCACCACCGGGTCGGCCGCCCGGTCCACCAACTGGCCCACCCGGTCGGAGAGTTCCTCCTTGTGCTGCACGGAGGTGTACGTGCCGCCGGTCGCGTCCGCGATGCAGCTGAGCTGGTCGCGGGTCTTGGCGTCCGGCACCAGACCCAGGGTGTCGATGGTCAGGCCGATGCCCTTGGCCGCGATCTCGCGGGCCACCTCGCACGGGTCCAGCGGCTGGCAGGTGTCCTCGCCGTCGCTGATCAGGACGATACGACGGGTGCCGTCACCGCCGTTCAGGTCGTCCGCCGCCTTCAGCAGCGCCGGACCGATCGGCGTCCAGCCGGTCGGGGTGAGCGTCGCCACCGCCGTCTTGGCCTCGGTGCGGTTCAGGGTGCCCACCGGGTACAGCTGCGCGGTGTCCTTGCAGCCCGTCTTCCGGTCGTTGCCGTGGTAGTTGGCGCCCAGTGTGCGGATGCCGAGCTGCACTTCCTCGGGTGTCGCGTCGAGCACCTCGTTGAACGCCTGCTTCGCCGCGGCCATCCGGGAGCCGCCGTCGATGTCCTTGGCGCTCATGGAACCGCTGACGTCCAGCACGAGTTCGACCTTGGGGGAGGCCGTGGAGTCCGTCTCGTCGGCGACCGCTCCGGCCGGGAAGGCGACCCCGGCCGTGAGGGTGGCGAGCAGGGCACAGATCCCCGCCGCCAGCCGTTGTCTTGTGATCATCGCCGGATCCTATTGATCAGAGGGACCGGGCTCCAAAACGAGCGGGTTCGGCAGCCCGGTCCACTGGTCCCCGGGCAGCTCCGGCGACAGCCGCATCAGGGTCAACGCCTTGGCCGGCAGCGGCTGTTCGAGCAGTGCGCGCAGGTCGGGCGTCCGCGGAAGATCCGGTACGACCGCCGCCAGCGCCGCCCTGAGCGCCGTACCGGAACCCGCCGTGCCCGCGAGCGCGCCCGCCACCAGCGAGCCGAACAGCTTGCGCCGCAGGGTCGTTTCGTCGTCCGTGACGATCCGTCCGCTCAGCTCCGGGACCGGAATCCCGTGCCGGGCAAGGCGCTTGGGGCTGACCCGGATGTCGGCGAGATCGCGGTAGACCAGGCGTACCGGGGCACCCGAACGGGACAGCACCACCAGCAGGTTCTGACCGTGCGCCTCAAGGGCCACACCGGACTCCAGCAGCCGCAGACAGACGACGAGGGCGAGGCGCGTGAACTCGGCCAGCCATACGGGCGATCGGGGCAGGCCGGTGGTCGCGAGAGCGGCCACCGGCAGAACCCGCTCGCCCGCTTCCGTGGCCGCGTACGTCTGCGGCGACTCCCGCAACACGGCCGCCAGATCGGGGGAGTTGGCCGTCGCCGCGCCCAGCGTGCGGGTGACGTGCAACAGACCGTCCGAGCGCGTCGCCAGGGTCGCCCCGAACGCCGACAGCGCCGCCGACAGACCGATCGAGTAGACGGAGATGTCCCGCACCGAGGACGTCAGCCGGGCGCTCAGCGCGGTCTTGACGTGCGGACCCTCGGCCAGGGCGAGCGTCCGCAGGGACATCAGCGGATGCGCTTCCACCGGACGGTCTCCCGCCCGCTTGAGCACGTGTGCCGCCTGCCACGGATGCACCGGGATCAACAGCCTTCCCGCGTCGCGCAGTTCGTCCGGCCACACCCCGGTCAGCAGACACTCCTCCGCCCGCACCGGCACCGACCCGAGCTCCACCACGGGCCGGTGCTCGGGCCCGTACGCGAGCTGCTCGGCCACCGAGAACCCGGGCCGGGAACGGCAGTTGGGGTGGAAGGGATGCCCGTCGACGATCCGCTGCTCCCACTCCCAGTCGTGCTCCGGCCACTCCTCCGAGCGGGCGGGCTGGTTGGCCCGCGACAGCGCCAACGAGGCGACGCTGTGCCCGAGTTCGACCGCGAAGGCGGTCCCGTGCGGCACGGTGAGGTCGGTCATCAGCCGCGCCGGATCGTCGTAGGCCACGCCGTCGAGATGGACGACGGTGACGTACGCGTCGGTCGCGTAGGGATCGGCGGGCGGGCCGTGCAGCGTCCGGCCGCCGGAGAGCCGGAGGAACAGGCCCGGGGTCCGGCCGACGATCCACGGCAGGGGTTCGTGGGCGAGGGCCCGCCACAGCCGGGTGAGGACCGCCGCACGGGCGCCGGGCAGTTCGGCCGCGTACCGTTGCAGGAGGTCGGGCCGTACGGCGGCGAGTTCCTCGGCGACCTCGGCCTCGGGAAGCGGGGGACGGTCCACGGTCGACTCCTCGGGTGCGGACGGGGCGTCTTGGTCGGTGACGACGAGAGACATACTGATCGCGATCGCAGGACACGGACTTGGGGAACGAATGGATCGCGTCGACTTCACACCTCCGGGCGCCGACGTGGCGGAGCGCGCCGACGCGTACGCGGCGGCGCCCCTGCTCAACTGTCTGCTGCGGGAGGTGGCCCGGCCGCTGCCGGACGCGGGGGAGCGACGGGTGTACCGGCTGCCGGGCAGCGGTCGGCTGCTGCGGGTGCGCGGCGAGCGGCGGCCCGCCGAGCCCGAGGTGTACGCGGACGGCGGCTGGCGGCGGGTCGACCACACCGAACTCGTGAAACTCGTCGCCGAGGAACTGACCCGGCACACCGGGGTGTCCCACCACGAACTGCCCGCCGAGATGGCGGACAGCCGTGACGCCGTCGCCGCGCTGCTCACCGCACGCGCGAGTGCGACGGCGCCCGGCGACCCGTATCTCCGCTCCGAACAGTCCTTGATCACCGGCCATCCCTACCATCCCGCCCCCAAGGCGCGAGGCGGCGGCCCCGTCGCGGGCTGGCTGCCCTACGCCCCGGAGGCGTACGCGCGCTTCCCGCTGGTGCTGCTGGGGCTGCGCGAGGACGCGGTCGTGGAGGAGGGGGACGTATCGGCCCTGGACACCCTCGGCGCGGCCCCGCCCGGCTACCGGCTGCTGCCCGCCCACCCCTGGCAGCTCGACCTCGTCGGCGGCGGCCTCGCGGAGGCCTTCGCGGACGGCCGGCTGATCCGGCTCGGCCGGACCGGGACCCCGGTCTGGCCGACGGCGGCGATCCGTACGGTGTACGGCCCTGCCGAGGACCTGTTTCTCAAGTTCAGCCTCGACGTGCGCATCACCAACGACGTACGCCGGCTCTGGCGCCACGACCTGCTGAAACTCCGGCGCACCGACACGGCGGTCCGGGACGCTTTCGCGGCGATGGGCGGCCCGGCCGGCTGGCTGAGCGACCGCGGCTACCGCACCGCCGACTTCGCCTTCGAGGAACTCGCCGTCATGGTCCGCGACGGCCTGCGCGACCACCTCCTGCCCGGCACGACCCCGCTGCTCGCGGCGGGGCTGGTGGAGGGCTTCGCCGGCGACCCGCTCTCCGTCACGGCCGACCCGGGGGCCTGGTGGGAGGCGTATCTGCGGCAGGTCGTACCGCCCGCGCTCACCGCCTTCGCGGACCACGGCGTCGTCCTCGAAGCACATCTGCAGAACACGCTGGTCGCCGTCGACGCGGACGGCATGCCCGCGCAGGCGCTGTACCGGGACGCGGAGGGCGTGAAGCTGCTGACGGACGTGGACCGGGCCGCCGGGTGGGAGCGGCTGGTGTACTGCCTCGTCGTCAACCACCTCGTCGAGATCGCCGGGGTCCTCGCCGAACGCCACCCCGGGCTGGACCCCTGGCCCGCCGTCCGCGCCGAACTCGCCCGCCACGACCTCCCCGAGGCCGCCGCGCTCCTCGCCGCGCCCACCCTGCCGGGCAAGACCAACCTGCTGCTGCGCTGGACCGGCGCGGACGGCGCCGACGCCCGCTATCTGCCGTTGCCGAACCCGCTGGCGGGGTGAGGTCGCGGGCGGGAGGGGAACCGTTCCGAACCCGATGGCGTCATGAGCGGAACACCTGGACTGATGGCCGGGAACGGCGGACCTCGCGGCTGATTCCAGTCGCTCGACGAGCGAGAACGGGGTCAGCACGGGCGGAGACATCCACATCGTCAGGACGGACGGCACGGAGGACCGGACCCTGGTGCGGACGGCCGCCCAGGAGATGGACCCGGTCCGGTCCCCGGACGGCACGTGGGTGCCGTTCGTCCGCGGCCCCTTCGACCAGCCGGCGATCTGGGCCGTCCGTGCCGACGGCACGGGCATACGCAGGCTCACCACCGGCACCACCCCGGAGGGCCACCCCTCCTGGCGCTGAACCGCGCCGTCCCGGCCGTCACACCTGGTCACTATGCTCACGTCATGAGAGAGGTCACGGCAACCCGCTACGTCGAGCCCCTGCGCTCCGGCGGTTCCGTCCCCGGAGTCGTCGAGGCCGACGACCTCGGGACCTACGTCGTCAAGTTCACCGGCTCCGCGCAGGGCCGCAAGGCACTGGTCGCCGAAGTGATCGTCGGGGAGCTGGCCCGTGCCCTCGGACTCCGTTTCCCCGAGCTGGTGCTCGTGCACTTCGACCCGGAGATCGCCGACGAGGAGCCCCACCAGGAGGTACGGGACCTGCACAGTGCGAGCGCGGGCCTGAACCTCGGCATGGACTTTCTGCCGGGGGCGCGGGACTTCACCCCGGAGGTCGCCGCGCGCTGCACGGTCGACCCGCTGGAGGCCGGGAAGGTCATCTGGCTCGACGCGTTGACCGTCAACGTCGACCGTACGGTCCACAGCTCGAACCTGATGATCTGGCCGACGCTCGGCATCGCACCCCCGCGCCTGTGGCTCATCGACCACGGCGCCGCCCTCGTCTTCCACCACCGCTGGGACGGCGCCGACCCCACGAAGGCCTACGACTTCCGCCACCACGCCCTCGGCAACCACACCCCCGACACCCGGACCGCCGACGCCGAACTCGCCCCCCGGGTGACCGAGGAACTGCTGCGCGGCATCGCGGCGGAGGTGCCGGACTCCTGGCTGGCCGACGAACCGGGCTTCGCGACCCCCGACGCCGTCCGGGAGGCGTACGTCGCCTACCTCCACGCGCGCGTGCGGGCCTCCGCGGCCTGGCTCCCCACCGACTTCCCCAGCCGGGAGGAACTCGCCGCCGAGGAGGCCCTCCGCGCGGCGAAGACACAGCAGGGCCGCCCGAGTTGGCTCAAGCGGGTCCCCGACCTGCACGGCAGACCGGCGGCGGAACAGGATTGGTCGGTACACCTCGGATGACCCAGCGAGTTCAGATCGAGTACTGCACCCAGTGCCGCTGGCTGCCGCGCGCCGCCTGGCTGGCGCAGGAGCTGTTGACCACTTTCGAGACCGAGCTGACGGAACTGTCCCTGAAGCCCGGCACCGGTGGCGTCTTCGTCGTCCGCGTCAACGACGAAGTCGTGTGGGACCGCCGCGAACAGGGCTTCCCGGAGCCCACGGCCGTGAAGAAGCTCGTACGCGACCGAGTGGCCCCGGGAAAGTCCCTGGGCCACTCGGACAAGTGAACCGCTGTGCCGGCGAGTTGAAGATCAGCCCTTGAGCTGCTCGTACGCGGGCAGCGTCAGGAAGTCCGCGTAGTCGTCGTCGAGCGCGACCTCCAGGAGCAGGTCGTGGGCCTGCTGCCAGTGGCCCGCGGCGAAGGCGTCCGCGCCGATCTCGGCGCGGATGTTCTCCAGCTCCTCGGCGGCGATCCTGCGCGCCAGCTCGGGAGTCGCCTTCTCACCGTTCTCGAACTCGACGTCCGCGTTGATCCACTGCCAGATCTGCGAGCGCGAGATCTCGGCGGTGGCCGCGTCCTCCATCAGGTTGAAGATGGCGACGGCACCGAGCCCGCGCAGCCATGCCTCGATGTAACGGATGCCCACCTGAACGGCGTTGACGAGCCCCGGGTACGTCGGCTTCGCGTGCAGCGAGTCCACGGCGATCAGGTCGGCTGCCTTGACGTCGACGTCCTCGCGCAGCCGGTCCTTCTGATTCGGCCGGTCGCCGAGCACCGCGTCGAAAGAGGCCATGGCGATCGGCACCAGGTCCGGGTGGGCCACCCAGGACCCGTCGAAACCGTCGCCCGCCTCACGGTCCTTGTCCGCCTTGACCTTCTCGAACGCGACCTTGTTGACCTCCTCGTCACGACGGGACGGGATGAATGCCGCCATGCCGCCGATCGCGTGCGCCCCGCGCTTGTGGCAGGTGCGGACGAGGAGTTCGGTGTACGCCCGCATGAACGGGGCCGTCATCGTGACCGCGTTGCGGTCCGGGAGGACGAACCTGGGCCCGCCGTCACGGAAGTTCTTCACGATGGAGAACAGGTAGTCCCAGCGGCCCGCATTCAACCCCGAGGCGTGGTCGCGGAGTTCGTAGAGGATCTCCTCCATCTCGTACGCGGCGGTGATCGTCTCGATCAGCACGGTCGCGCGGACGGTGCCCTGCGGGACGCCGACGTAGTCCTGCGCGAAGACGAACACGTCGTTCCACAGGCGGGCTTCGAGGTGCGACTCGGTCTTCGGGAGGTAGAAGTACGGGCCCTTGCCCAGGTCCAGCAGCCGCTGCGCGTTGTGGAAGAAGTACAGCCCGAAGTCCACGAAGGCGCCCGGGACTTGCTCACCGTCGACAAGGAGGTGCCGCTCGTTCAGGTGCCAGCCGCGAGGCCGCATGACGACGGTCGCCAGCTCGTCGTCGCCCTTCAGGGCGTACGACTTACCGGACTTGGGGTCCGTGAAGTCGATCGCGCGGGTGTAGGCGTCGATCAGGTTGAGCTGGCCCGTGACGACGTTCTCCCAGGTCGGCGCGGAGGCGTCCTCGAAGTCCGCGAGCCAGATCCTCGCGCCCGAGTTGAGGGCGTTGATCGTCATCTTGCGGTCGGTGGGGCCGGTGATCTCGACGCGCCGGTCGTTCAGCGCGGCGGGGGAGGGGGCCACCTTCCAGGAGTCGTCGGCGCGGATCGCGGCGGTCTCCGGGAGGAAGTCGAGGGTGGAGGTACGGGCGATCTCCGCGCGGCGCTCGGCCCGGCGGGCGAGGAGTCCGGCCCGGCGGGGCGTGAACCGGCGGTGCAGCTCGGCCACGAAGGCGAGGGCCTCGGCCGTGAGGACCTCCTCCTGCCGGGGCAGGGGCTCGGCGTCGACGACGACCGGCGAGGACGGCGCTGGTGCGGACATGAACTGTCACTTCCTTCGGCGAGCGAGGCACCGGGTGCCAGGTGACCCGGGGTAGGGCGGGGAGCACCCGAGGAGCCGTCGGGAGCTTCTGAACAGTGGATACTAGTTTCCTCATCGTGGAAGTTCAATGGTTTGTTGACGTCGAGATTCTCCGGATCGAGCCAAAGTGGCGCTCGGTGCCACCCCGGTCACTCAAGGTGGACGAGGTCCGCCTCAGTGTCGATGTCGTACGGCTCCGCCGCATCCCCGCACTCGACGAGCACGACCGCGTCCGCGTGCGCCTTGAGGTACGCCCGCGCCCCCCGGTCCCCGGTCGCGCTCTCGGCGATCCCGGCCCAGTGCGCGGCCCCGAACAGCACCGGATGCCCGCGTACCCCGTCGTAGGCGGCCGAGACGAGCGAGTCCGCGTTCTCGAAACCGGCGAGCACCCGCGCCACCGCCTGCGCACCGATCCCGGGCTGGTCCACGAGCGACACGAGCGCCGCCCGCGCGCCCGTACCGGCGAGCGAGTCGAGCCCGGCCCGCAGCGAGGACCCCATCCCCCGCTCCCACTCCGGGTTCTCCACGACCACGCACCCGGCCAGCTCCGCCCGCTCCCGTACGGCGTCGGCACGCGCCCCCAGGACCACATGGACACGCGTGAGACCGGCCGCGCGCAGGACCCCGACCGCGTGCTCCACAAGGGGTCGCCCCCGGTGTTCCAGCAGCGCCTTGGGCCGCCCGCCGAGCCGCCGGCCGCCACCGGCGGCGAGCAGCAGCCCGGCGACCTGGTCTTCGTTTCGCGTCATACGTCCTGCATACCTGACCGGGCGGCGACGGCACGGAATCCTCCGACTTAATTTCGGTCCGTGGAGTGGCGCACCCCGTACCGGGTGGCGTTTACTGGCCCGCGTCCCCAGCGCCCGACCAGTGTTGCGGGGTGCGCGGCGGGATCACAAAGTTCTTGCGCACGACCACGTGCGAGGGGGGAGAGCTGTGTTGCGGAGCTTGGGACAGAGGTCAGTGACCGGCAGCGACGAGGATCCGAGGGTGGCGGAACTGCGGACCGCGGTGTCCCGGTTGCGCCGCGAACTGGCCGCGCATCCGGCCGAGTTCCCCGACCGTGTCATCGCCGAGGACGAACTCGCGGCGCTGGCGGCGATGACGATCGACGGTGTCCCCGAAATCCCGCGCCTGCGCCGCTCGTTGCTCCTGATCGCCGGCGCGATCGGCTCGGTGAGCGCGCTTGCGAGGGGTCTGACGGACGTGCGCAACGCCGTGGACCTGTTCGGGCAACCTCGGGGCGGGCAGGGCTAGTTCGGCGCGGGGAAGGCTCCCCGGTAGCCGGTGTCCCCGGCCCGGTGCTCGAACTCCCCGCACAGCCAGGTCTCCTGGACGAACTCGGTGCGCTCGTCCCAGAGGGTGAAGATGCCCGTCGGGCCGAACTTGCCGTCCACCTGTCGGTAGCGGTCCTTGACGTCACGGAAGCAGGCCAGCCCCGCCATCAGCCCGTTGCCGAGCGGGCTGTAGTCGGACCAGGCGCACGCGATACAGGCCCGGAGCCTGACTTCCGCCGGAAGGCGACGCTGGACGTCTTCCAGCGCCGGCTCGAAGTCCCCGTGTCCGTCCCTGTTCCGGTACTCGTGCCCGTCGAGACGCAGGACGGTGGTCAGCGTCTCCGCGTCGAGGCCCCTGCCCGGTCCGCCAGGCGCCCCGAGCCGCAACGCGCATTCCAGCACCGCCGTTCGTACGCCCTGCCCCTCCACCGCGACGGGCATCGGCACCTCCCACTCCAGGAGGCAGGAGCACAGCGCCCCGTCGAAGAAGGTGAACGAGGCGTCCGGACGGTTCCCGCCGGGCGCGCCGAGGTCGTCCATGCTGTTGCCCTCGAAGCGGACGCCCCGGATCGTCGTGCGGATCAGCTCCCGGCCGTCCGACTCGAAGACGATCTCCTCGCCGCCGTGCCGGTCGGTGTACCGGCCGGGCCAGCGCTGTACAGCGCTCACGCGGGGTTCTGGCTGGCCAGCGCCTCCGACAGTTCGCCGGCCACCTGCTGGAGCACCGGCACGATCTTCTCGGTCGCCGACTCGGTGACCCGGCCCGCCGGACCGGAGATCGAAATCGCGGCGGCGGTGGGGGAGTCGGGCACGGAGACGGCCAGACAGCGCACGCCGATCTCCTGCTCGTTGTCGTCGATCGCGTAGCCGAGGCGGCGCACGTCCTCCAGGGCCGCGAGGAAACCGTCGGGCGTGGTGATCGTCTTCTCGGTCGCGGCGGGCATGCCGGTCCGGGCGAGCAGGGCGCGCACCTCGTGGTCCGGGGTGTTGGCGAGCAGGGCCTTGCCGACACCCGTGGAGTGCGGCAGGACGCGCCGGCCGACCTCGGTGAACATGCGCATCGAGTGCTTGGACGGCACCTGCGCCACGTACACGATCTCGTCGCCGTCGAGCAGCGCCATGTTCGCCGTCTCGCCGGTCTCCTCGACCAGCCGGGCCAGATAGGGGCGGGCCCAGGTGCCGAGCAGCCGGGACGCGGACTCGCCGAGGCGGATCAGCCGCGGGCCGAGGGCGTACCGCCGGTTGGCCTGCTGGCGGACGTAACCGCAGACCACGAGCGTGCGCATCAGACGGTGGATGGTGGGCAGCGGCAGGCCGCTGCTCGCGGAGAGCTCGCTCAGGCCCACTTCACCGCCCGCGTCGGCCATCCGCTCCAGCAGGTCGAAGGCGCGCTCGAGGGACTGGACACCACCGGTGGCGGACTTGGTGGAATCGGTGGTGCTGGCGCTGGACGGCGGCACGGCGCGTTCCTTTCGGCACGGGCGGGAAGGGCTGAAGCCTACCCGGGGGTCGGTTGACTCCCCGCCTGTGCGTAGCTACGTTCTGCTTGCCGGAAGTGTAATTCCGCTTTGTGGAAACATCCAGAGTGTGCGCGGGAGGCGCATCGTGGAGAAGTGTGCCCTTGACGGTACGGGAGTCGGAGTGAAGACTCCTTCAACAGAACGTTGAATTCCGTTACGTGGACGTAAATCCCGTTTCCCGGAAGTAACGGAAGCGACAACGGTGGCAGAGAGGGGTCCGGGTGTCCGACGCTGAACTGGTGGTGCGCTCCACACGTGTCATCACTCCCGAGGGGACGCGCGCGGCGGCGGTCGCGGTCTCCGGGGGAAAGATCACGGCCGTCCTCCCGTACGACGCCCAAGTCCCGCCAGGGGCACGGTTCGAGGACTTCGGCGACGACGTCCTGCTGCCCGGCCTGGTCGACACCCATGTGCATGTGAACGACCCCGGCCGCACCCACTGGGAGGGCTTCTGGACCGCCACGCGCGCGGCGGCGGCCGGCGGCATCACCACCCTGGTCGACATGCCGCTCAACTCCCTCCCGCCGACGACGACGGTCGACAACCTCCGTACGAAGCAGGCGGTCGCGGCCGAGAAGGCCCATATCGACGTCGGCTTCTGGGGCGGCGCCCTGCCCGACAACGTCAAGGACCTGCGCCCGCTGCACGACGCCGGCGTCTTCGGCTTCAAGGCGTTCCTGTCGCCGTCCGGCGTGGACGAGTTCCCGCACCTGGACCAGGACCAACTCGCCCTGTCCCTGGCCGAGATCGCCGGTTTCGGCGGTCTGCTCATCGTGCACGCCGAGGACCCGCACCACCTCGAAGCTGCCCCGCAGCAGGGCGGCCCCAAGTACGCCGACTTCCTCGCCAGCCGCCCGCGCGACGCCGAGGACACGGCCATCGCCGGGCTGATCGAGCAGGCGAAGCGCCTCGGTGCGCGCGTGCACGTCCTGCACCTGTCCTCGTCCGACGCGCTCCCGCTGATCGCCGCCGCCAAGGCCGAGGGCGTCCGCATCACCGTCGAGACCTGTCCCCACTACCTCACCCTCACGGCCGAGGAAGTCCCGGACGGCGCAAGCGAGTTCAAGTGCTGCCCGCCCATCCGCGAGTCCGCCAACCAGGACCTGCTGTGGCAGGCGCTGGCCGACGGCACGATCGACTGCGTGGTGACGGACCACTCACCGTCCACGGCCGACCTGAAGACCGACGACTTCGCCACCGCGTGGGGCGGCATCTCCGGCCTCCAGTTGAGCCTCGCGGCGGTGTGGACGGAGGCGCGCAGGCGGGGCCACGACCTGGAGGACATCGTCCGCTGGATGTCGTCAAGGACAGCCGGGCTGGCCGGACTCGACCAGAAGGGCGCCATCGAGGCGGGCCGCGACGCCGACTTCGCGGTCCTCGCCCCCGACGAGACGTTCACCGTGGACCCGGCGGCCCTCCAGCACCGCAACCGCGTCACGGCGTACGCCGGAAAGACCCTCAGCGGCGTCGTGAAGTCGACCTGGCTGCGCGGCGAACGCATCGTGCTGGACGGCGAGTTCACCGACCCGAAGGGCCAACTCCTGACCCGGACCCCCTGATTCACCCTCCGCACCCGCAGCGGCCTACGTCTGAAAGGCAGACCTTGTGACGGCGATTCCCAGTTTCACCGGCGACGCGAACCCCTACGGAGGCGGTGACCCGTACGCGGACTACCGCACCGCCGACTTCCCCTTCACCCAGTACGCCGACCTCGCCGACCGGCAGCTCGGCGCCGGAGTCATCGCCGCCAACGACGAGTTCTTCGCCCAGCGCGAGAACCTCCTCGTACCCGGGCCCGCCGAGTTCGACCCCGAGCACTTCGGCCACAAGGGCAAGATCATGGACGGTTGGGAGACCCGCCGCCGCCGCGGCGCCTCGGCCGAACACCCCTGGCCGACCGCGGAGGACCACGACTGGGCACTGGTCCGCCTCGGCGCGCCCGGCGTCGTCCGGGGCATCGTCGTCGACACGGCCCACTTCCGCGGCAACTACCCGCAGGCGGTGTCGGTCGAGGGCGTCTCGGTGCCGGGCTCGCCGTCCCCCGAGGACCTGCTCTCCGGCGACGTGAAGTGGACAACCCTCGTCCCCCGCACAGCGGTCGGCGGCCACGCGGCGAACGGCTTCGCCGTCTCGGTCGAACAGCGCTTCACCCACCTCCGCGTCAACCAGCACCCCGACGGCGGCATCGCGCGCCTGCGGGTCTACGGCGAGGTCGTAGCCGATCCGGCATGGCTGGCGGCGCTGGGCACCTTCGACGTGGTCGCCCTGGAGAACGGCGGCCGTGCCGAGGACGCCTCCAACCTCTTCTACTCACCCGCCACCAACACCATCCAGCCCGGCCGCTCCCGCAAGATGGACGACGGCTGGGAAACCCGCCGCCGCCGCGACCGGGGCAACGACTGGATCAGCTACCGCCTGGCCGCCCAGTCCCAGATCCGCGCCATCGAGATCGACACGGCGTACCTGAAGGGCAACAGCGCGGGCTGGGCGTCGGTGTCGGTACGCGACGGAGAAGACGGCGACTGGACGGAACTCCTCCCGCGCACCCGCCTCCAGCCCGACACCAACCACCGCTTCGTGCTCCCGACCCCGGCGATCGGGACGCACGCACGCGTGGACATCTATCCCGACGGCGGCATCTCACGCCTGCGGTTGTTCGGCTCGCTGACGGACCAGGGGGCGGCGGCGCTGGCGGCCCGGCATCAGGAGCTGGGCGGCTGACGTGGCACGCGCGCGTGGGGCGCACCGACACCGGTGCGCCCCACGCGGTTTCAGGCAGCGTGTCCGCCGTCCACCGCGAACTCCGCCCCCGTGACGTACTCGGCCCCCGCCAGATACGCGACCATCGACGCCACCTCGTCCGCCGTCCCGAACCGCCCCAGCGCCGTCATCGCCGCCTGACCGGCCGCGTACGGGCCGTCCGCCGGGTTCATGTCGGTGTCCGTCGGTCCCGGATGCACGATGTTCGCCGTGATCCCGCGCCCGCCCAGCTCACGGGCGAGCGCCTTGGACAGCCCGACCAGCGCCGACTTGCTCGTCGCGTACAGCGTCCCGCCGGGCCCCGGCACCCGTTGCGTCATGCACGAGCCGATCGTGATGATCCGCCCGCCGGACGCCATCCGCGCGGCAGCCGCCCGCGAGGGACAGCCCGTCCAGCGGGCCGAGAACCCCCACCCCCACGTTGTTCACCAGCACATCGAGCCCATCGCCTTCCAGGGCCGGCGCACCGGCATGAGCGGCGGCGAGGGCTTCGTCCTGGAGAAGTTCACCGGGCACGGCACCGTGATCATCGTCGGCGCCGGCAACTTCATCGACCTGGACCCGGCCGACTTCGGCGGCCGTATCGAGGTCGACACCGGCTGCCTCGTCGCCTTCGAGGAGGGCGTCCAGTACGGCGTCCAGCGCATCGGCGGCCTCAACCGCCAGGGCCTGATGAACACCGTGTTCGGCGGCGAGGGCCCCTCCCTGGCCACCCTGGAGGGCAACGGCCGCGTCATCCTCCAGTCCCTCACCATCGAGAGCCTCGCCAACGCCCTGAAGAAGGCCCGGGGCGGCGACAAGCAGGGCCCGACCGGCGGCATGTTCTCGACGCACGCCGGGTGAGACGCCGTAGCGACGACCGATGAGTTGCGGGGGCCCGAGGGGTCTGAGCTGATGACATCATCGGACCCGCACCAGGAAGCAGGCACCCGACATGGGCAAGCTCGTCTCCACCGTCTTCGTCACCCTCGACGGCGTCTACCAAGCACCCGGCGGCCCCGAGGAGGACACCCGCGGCGGCTTCGCGCACGGCGGCTGGAGTTTCGTCTACGGTGACGACGACTTCGGCCGGTTCGTGGTCGAGGTCTTCGACCGCTCCGGCGCCTATCTGCTCGGCCGCCGTACGTACGACATCTTCGCCGCGTACTGGCCGGACAGGACCGACCCCGCCGACCCGATCGCGTCGAAGCTGAACGCCCTGCCGAAGTACGTCGCCTCGTCGACCCTCACCGACCCCTCCTGGGCCGGCACGACCGTCCTCGGCGGCGATCTCGCCAAGGAGGTCACCGACCTCAAGGAGCGCACCGACGGCGAGATCCAGGTGCACGGCAGCGGCGCCCTCGTCCGTTCCCTCATCGAGCTCGACCTCCTCGACACGATCCACCTGGTGACCTTCCCGGTCGTCCTCGGCACCGGCCTGCGCCTGTTCCCCGAGGGCACCGCCCCCAGGGCCTTCCGGCGCACGGACGGACGCGTCACCAGCACCGGCGTCTCGATCCAGTCGTACGACCTGGCGGGCCGCCCGACGTACGGCTCGTACGCGGACGCGGACAACGCCTAGTCAGCGGGGGTCCGCGCCGGTACGGTGATCGCTCCGAGTGGGAGCCGCCGCTGTCTCCACCCAGCCGTTGGAGACCGGGAGAGCCGCCCCCATGTCCTCGATCGCCGTACCGCGCGCCGTCGCGCCCCGCCGCACCTGGCAGGCCGACCTGCCCGTCCTGCTGGTCGCCGTCGTCTGGGGCGCCAGCTATCTCGCCGCCAAGGACATCACCACCGCCCGTACGGTCCTCGCCGTCCTGGTCCTGCGCTTCGCCCTCGTGCTGCCCGTCCTGGCGGTCGTGGGCCACCGCGCGCTGCGCGCCCTGACGGCCGCCCAGTGGCGCGGCGCGGCCCTGCTCGGGCTGATCCTCGCCGGGATCTTCCTCCTGGAGACCTACGGCGTCGTCCACACCTCGGCGACCAACGCGGGCCTGATCATCAGCCTCACCATGATCTTCACCCCGCTCGCCGAGGCCGCCGTGACGCACACCCGGCCCTCCCGCGCCTTCCTCGGGGCAGCCGCGCTCTCCGTGCTCGGCGTGCTGCTGCTGACCCAGGGCGCCGGTTTCAGCCGCCCCTCCCTGGGCGACCTCCTCATGCTGCTCGCGGCCCTGGCCCGCACCCTGCACGTCCTGGCCATGTCCCGCAGCAAGTCCGTCCGGGGCGCCGACGCGCTGCCCCTGACCACCGTCCAACTCGGCACCGCCGTCGCGGTGTTCGCGCTCCTGTCGGCCGGCGCCGACACCACACCGTGGGAGACGGCCGCGGACTTCGGGGCCCGCGAGTGGGCCGGACTGCTGTTCCTGTCGGCGTTCTGCACCCTGTTCGCCTTCTTCGTACAGATGTGGGCCGTACGCCGGACCTCCCCCTCCCGCGTCAGCCTGCTGCTCGGCACCGAACCCCTGTGGGCCGCCGGGGCCGGTATCGCGCTCGGCGGCGAGAGGCTCGGCGCGTTCGGGCTGGCAGGCGGCGTACTCGTCCTCGTGGGGACCGCGTGGGGGCGCCGGGCCGCACGTTAACTCCCGGAAAACTCATCGGACTTGACGGGAAAATCTGCAGAGTTGTCATTGACATGCCACGGTCTACGCGCGTCATCATGGGGGACATGAGATTCCCCCCACGCGTCACCCGCATCGGCACCGCAGCCGCGCTCCTGTCCGCCCTGCTCGTGGGCGGTACCGTCGCCACCGCCACTCCGGCGGCAGCCGCGGTCGGCAGCATCTGCTACAGCGCCCTGCCCTCCCAGGCATACGACACGCTCGACCTCATCGCGTCGAACGGCCCCTTCCCCTACTCGCAGGACGGCACCGTCTTCCGCAACCAGGAAGGCGTCCTGCCCAGCCAGGCGTCCGGGTACTACCACGAGTACACGGTCAAGACGCCCGGTTCGTCCACGCGCGGAGCGCGGCGCATCATCACCGGCAAGAAGACCCAAGAGGACTACTACACCGCTGATCACTACGTCACGTTCAACCTGATCAACTTCGGCTGCTGAGCCGATCGCCCAGCTGCACCACAGCTCACCCCCCGCCCCGCGGCTCCCCCCACGATCATGGGCCGCGGGGCGGGGCATGTCCGCCGAAAGTCTCCGCCGGCCCGACTTTGGTCGCCGATCGCCGTCGCGACGCGGTGACCGGGCCCGGTGCTGCGTAGATTTGTCGACCGTGACTGGTGACAGGACCGCTCAGGTACCGCCGGCGTTCGCGGGGCGCCGATGGCTGCTGCCGTCCGCCGTGGCCGACGAACTCGACCCCGACGTCGAACGGCGCGGGCGGCCCCGCCGTACCGCACGCGACTGGGTCGTCGACGTCTGCTGCTTCCTGCTGGCCGTGGTCATCGCCCTGGTCGCCGCGCAGACCCTCAAGCACGACACCGCGACCCCGCACCCGCTCGCCGTCGTGGACCAGCTGTTCGGGGTCCTCGCCTGCGGCGCGGTCTGGCTGCGCCGTCGTTGGCCGGTCGGCCTCGCGATCGCGATGATCCCCGTCGGCTTCGTGTCGAACACGGCCGGCGGCGCCGCCATGGTCGCCGTGTTCACCCTCGCCGTGCACCGCCCCTTCCGCTACGTCGCCTGGATCGGCGGCGTCCAACTCGCCCTGGCCCCGCTCTTCTACTGGCTGCGCCCGGACCCCGACCTGCCGTACGCCGGCGCGGTCGCGTTCACCGAACTGCTCATGCTCACCGTCATCGGCTGGGGGATGTTCGTACGCTCCAAGCGGCAGCTCATGCTCAGCCTGCGCGACCGCGCCCGGCGCGCCGAGACCGAGGCGGAACTGCGCGCCGAGCAGGCCCAGCGGCTCGCCCGCGAGGCCATCGCCCGCGAGATGCACGACGTGCTCGCGCACCGGCTGACCCTGCTGAGCGTGCACGCGGGCGCCCTGGAGTTCCGGCCGGACGCGCCCCGCGAGGAGGTCGCGCGGGCGGCCGGTGTCATCCGGGAGAGCGCCCACGAGGCCCTCCAGGACCTGCGGGAGATCATCGGCGTCCTGCGCGCCGGCGAACCCGACGACACGGGCCGCCCCCAGCCCACCCTCGGCGCCCTGGACGCGCTCGTCGCCGAGTCCCGCGAGGCAGGCATGAAGGTCACCCTCGACAACCGGGTCACCGACCCCGCCGCCGTCCCCGCCTCGGTCGGCCGCACCGCCTACCGCGTCGCCCAGGAGGCCCTCACCAACGCCCGCAAGCACGCCCCCGGCACGGAGGTCACGGTCACGGTCACCGGCACGCCCGGCGACGGCCTCGTGATCGCCGTCCACAACCCGCCCCCCGAGGGCGAGGTCCCCCATGTCCCCGGCTCAGGCCAGGGGTTGATCGGCCTGACCGAGCGGGCGACGCTGGCGGGGGGACGGCTGGAGCACGGGCCGGGGGAGGGCGGGGGATTCAGGGTGCGAGCCTGGCTGCCGTGGGGGTGAGTGTCGTACGGAGGCATGCGTGACGGGGCTTCCGCGCGCGGGGTCGTGGTTACGTAGCCCCATGACCGCGATCAGACTGCTCCTCGTCGACGACGACCCGCTGGTGCGGGCCGGACTGTCCCTCATGCTGGGCGGTGCCGCCGACATCGAGATCGTCGGCGAGGCCGCCGACGGCAGTGAGGTCGAGGAACTCGTCGACCGCGTCCACCCGGACGTCGTCCTCATGGACATCCGTATGCCGTCGGTGGACGGACTGACCGCCACGCAACGGCTGCGCGCCCGCGGTGCCGCGCCCCAGGTCGTGGTCCTCACCACCTTCCACGCCGACGAACAGGTGCTACGGGCCCTCCGCGCGGGCGCCGCCGGATTCGTCCTCAAGGACACCCCGCCCGCCGAGATCCTCGACGCGGTACGCCGGGTCGCGGCCGGCGATCCCGTGCTGTCGCCCGCGGTCACCCGCCAGCTGATGGAGCACGCGGCGGGCAGCGCCACCGACATCCGCCGGGCACGCGCGCGTGACCGCGTCGCCGCCCTGGGAGACCGCGAACGCGAGGTCGCCGTCGCCGTCGGACAGGGCCTCGCCAACGCCGAGATCGCCACCGGCCTCTTCATGAGCGTCGCCACCGTCAAGACCCACGTCTCCCGCATCCTGGCCAAGCTCGACCTCAACAACCGCGTACAGATCGCCCTGTTGGCATACGACGCCGGCCTGCTCGAAGAGGACGGGTCGGACGGGCACTAGCGGCGGACGCCGTGCGTTCTCACTGCGCTGGGAGATCTCGGGGGATCGTCCCGGAGGGGGGAAGGCATGACCGAGGTGATCGACCTGGGGGAGTTCGGCGAGGGGTTCCGGCGGGACCCGCATCCGGTGTACGCCATGCTGCGCGAGCTGGGCCCGGTGCACCGCGTGCGCCTGCCGGTGGCGGACGAGCACCACGTGACCTGGCTGATCGTCGGGTACGAGGAGGCGCGCGCGGCGCTGACCGACCCCCGCCTGGCCAAGGACGGCGGCAAGATCGGGGTGACGTTCCTCGACGAGGAGCTGATCGGCAAGTACCTGCTGATCGCCGACCCGCCGCAGCACACCCGCCTGCGCGGACTGATCACCCGCTCGTTCACCGCGCGCCGGGTCGAGGAACTGCGCCCGCGTGTCCAGCAGATCACCGACGACCTCCTCGACGCGATGCTCCCGGCAGGCCGCGCCGACCTGGTCGACGCGCTCTCCTATCCGCTGCCGATCACCGTGATCTGCGAACTCCTCGGCGTGCCCGAGATGGACCGCGCGGAGTTCCGCAAGCTGTCCAACGAGGCGGTCGCGCCGACCAGTTCGGGCAGCGAGTACGACGCGTTCGTGCGGCTCGCCGAGTATCTCGCCGACCTGATCGAGGACAAGCGCTGCGCCGGCCCGGGCGACGACCTGCTCAGCGACCTGATCCGCACCACCGCCGAGGACGGCGACCGGCTCTCCCCGCGGGAACTGCGGGGCATGGCCTTCATCCTGCTCATCGCCGGCCACGAGACCACCGTCAACCTCCTCACCAGCGGCGTCCATGCCCTGCTCACGCACCCCGGCCAACTCGCCGCCCTGCGGGCCGACATGGCCCTCCTCGACGGCGCGATCGAGGAGATGCTGCGCTACGAGGGCCCGGTGGAGAACGGCACGTTCCGGTTTGCCGCCGAGCCCCTGGAGATCGCCGGCACCCTCGTCGAGGAGGGCGATCCGGTCATGGTCGGCCTGACCGCGGCCGACCGCGACGGGGACCGCTTTCCCGCCCCGGACCGCTTCGACATCCGTCGCGACGCCCGCGGCCACCTCGCCTTCGGCCACGGCATCCACTACTGCCTCGGCGCCCCCTTGGCCCGCCTCGAAGCACGCACCGCGATACGCACCCTCCTGGAGCGCGCCCCCGGCCTCGCCCTGGACGGCCCGCCCGGCGACTGGCTCCCGGGCATGCTGATGCGCGGGATGCGTACCCTGCCGGTGCGCTGGTAAGGCCGTGACGAAAGCCGTAGTGGAAGCCCTAGGAGGCACGCCCTCGTGACCGCACTTGTCGAGTTCGACCTGCCCATGGCGCGGAAGGCGCTGGAGAGCCAGCCTTTCAGCAGGCTGCTCGGCGCGCGCCTGAGCGCCTTCGGGGACGGTGCCGCCACGCTGGAGATCGACATCAGGGAGGACCTCCACCAGCAGAACGGCTACGTACACGGCGGAGTTCTCTCCTACGCCGCCGACAACGCGCTCACCTTCGCCGCCGGCTCGGTCCTCGGCCCGGCGATCCTCACCGGCGGCCTCTCCATCCAGTACGTCCGCCCGGCCGCCGGCCGTACCCTGCTCGCCCGCGCCGAGGTCGTGCGAGCCGGCCGTCGCCAGGCCGTGGTCCGCTGCGACGTCCTCACGGTCGCCGACGACGGCACGGAGGCCCTGTGCGCGGTCGCCCAGGGCACGGTACTGCCGATCCACACGTCCTGAGGGGAGCCGGGGATGCCGCGCACCGCGGAGATCACCGCAGAGCCGACCGGAGCGATCACCGGCGGCAACTTCCGCAACATGCACTGGAGTTCACGGCTGGAGTGCTGCGTGGACTGCTTCGTCTGCGAGCGGGTCGGCCGCACGCAGGTCTACGAACGCGGCGCCGAGCGGGCCTTGGTGGACTTCTGGTGGGCGCCTTTCAAGGACGCCCGTGAGGACAAGCAGGCCATGGCCCCGACCAGCCACCCCTGGGTGCGGCTGCACCTCGGTTCCTACTGCCCCGAGGCGAAGGAGGCGGCCAAGGACAGCGTGCAGACCAACGTGGTGCGGCCGTACCAACTGCCCTGCCCGCACTGCGAGTTCGTGATCGCGACGGACGTGGCCGCCCCGGCGATACGCCTGCTCGACCGACCGCGATGCACGTGCCCGACCAAGCGCGCTCAACCAAGCGCGTACGCGCCCGCGATCTCCGCGAGGCGGACCGGTCTGCGCTCGCGTCTGGACACCTCGCAGGCCTCGGCGATCCGCAGTGCCTGCAAGGCCTCGCGCCCGTCGCACGGGTTGGTGCGCTGGCCGACCACGACCTCGACGAAGGCGACCAGTTCGGCCTCGTAGGCGGGCCCGAAGCGCTCCAGGAAACCGGTCCACGGCTTGGTCGCGGCCGGCGGCCCGGTCGGCTCCGTGGACGCGATCGGCGTCCGGTCGTCCAGGCCGACGACGACCTGGTCGAGTTCCCCGGCGAGTTCCATGCGGACGTCGTAGCCCGCCCCGTTCAGCCGGGAGGCCGTCGCCGTGGCCAGTGTGCCGTCGTCCAGCGTGAGGACCGCCGCGGCCGTGTCGATGTCACCGGCCTCGCGGAACATCGCGGGCCCGGCGTCCGAACCGGCCGCGTACACGTCGACGACCTCGCGGCCGGTCACCCAGCGCAGCATGTCGAAGTCGTGGATCAGGGCGTCCCGGTACAGCCCGCCGGAGATCGGCAGATAGGCGGCCGGGGGAGGCGTCTGGTCGGAGGTCGTCGCCCGCACGGTGTGCAGCCGTCCCAGCCGCCCCGAGCGCACCGCCTCCCGGGCACCCGTGTACCCCGCGTCGAACCGGCGCTGGAACCCCATCTGGAGAACTGTTCCGGCGGTCTCGACCTCGGCGATCGCCTGGAGCGAGCCCGGCAGGTCGAGAGCGATGGGCTTCTCGCAGAACACCGGGAGCCCGGAACGGGCCGCCCTGCCTATCAGCTCCGCGTGCGCCGAGGTCGCCGTCGTGATCACCACGGCGTCCACGCCCCACTTGAAGATCTCCTCCGTACTCGGTGCCGCCGTTTCCCCCAGCCGGTTCGCCAGCTCCTGGGCCCGTGCCGGGTCCACGTCCGTGAGGATCAGCGAACCGACCTCACGATGACGGCTGAGAGTCCTGGCATGGATGGTCCCGATGCGGCCCGTACCGATGACTCCGATGCGCATGGAAACAAACTGAGGGCCGACCAGGCACGCTGTCAATGCGTATGTCCGGACAATCGAACTACATCACTTCCCGTCAACCATTCACAGAGCTACGCTCGCCCCGTGCCGAAACCAGAAGTGGACCCGACCGTGACGCTCGAGCTCAGCGTGGACCGGAGCAGCCCGGTGCCGCTGTACTTCCAGCTGTCCCAACAACTGGAAGCCGCGATCGAACACGGCTCGCTCACCCCGGGCAGCCTGCTGGGCAACGAGATCGAGCTGGCCGCCCGGCTCGGCCTGTCCCGGCCCACGGTCCGCCAGGCCATCCAGTCACTGGTCGACAAGGGTCTCCTGGTGCGCCGCCGAGGAGTCGGCACCCAGGTCGTGCACAGCCAGGTCAAACGCCCGCTGGAACTCAGCAGCCTCTTCGACGACCTGGAGGCGGCCGGGCAGCGCCCCGCCACGAAGGTCCTCGTCAACAGCATCGTCCCGGCGTCCGCCGAGGTGGCGGCGGCACTCGGTGTGGCCGAGGACAGCGAGGTGCACCGCATCGACAGACTGCGCCTCGCGCACGGCGAGCCGATGGCGTACCTGAGCAACCACCTGCCGCTCGGTCTGCTCAACCTCGACAGCGCGCAGCTGGAGGCCACCGGCCTGTACCGGATGATGCGCACCGCCGGTATCACCCTGCACAGCGCCCGCCAGTCCATCGGCGCCCGCGGCGCGACGGCGGAGGAGGCCGAGCGGCTGGCCGAGACGGAGGGCGCCCCACTCCTCACCATGCAACGCACGACGTTCGACGACACGGGCCGCGCGGTGGAATTCGGCAGCCATACGTATCGGCCGACGCGTTACTCGTTCGAGTTCCAACTCCTGGTACGTCCCTGAGTGCACCGCTTCGTCCGTGATATTTGTCGTAATGTCCGGACAGTGCGAATTGGCTGACGCCCGCTACAGCGCCCCTTCTTCAGGGGCGCGGGGAACTGCGCGACCAGCCACGATGCACCCGCACTGAACAACGATCCGCACCCCCTCCGCGCCCCCGCACAGCACCTGGTGTCACGGTGAGGCAGAATCGGGCCTTGATGAGCACCTACGGCAACTTCAGCGCCCCCATAGGCTCCCGCCGCGCGCCCGCGCTCCGTACCGTCGGAACCCGGGAGCGGCGTTCGCACCTGACGGCCCCCCGCGTGCCCACGGTCGGCATCGACATCGGCGGCACCAAGGTCATGGCGGGCGTCGTGGACGCCGACGGCAACATCCTGGAGAAGCTCCGCACGGAGACCCCGGACAAGTCCAAGAGCCCCAAGGTCGTCGAGGACACCATCGTCGAACTGGTCCTGGACCTGTCCGACCGCCACGACGTCCACGCGGTCGGCATCGGCGCGGCTGGCTGGGTCGACGCCGAACGCAACCGCGTCCTGTTCGCGCCCCACCTGTCGTGGCGGAACGAGCCCCTCAGGGACCGCATCACGAGCAGGCTCTCCGTGCCCGTCCTGGTGGACAACGACGCCAACACCGCCGCCTGGGCCGAGTGGCGCTTCGGCGCCGGCCGCGGCGAGGACCACCTGGTCATGATCACGCTCGGCACCGGCATCGGCGGCGCGATCCTGGAGGACGGCCAGGTCAAGCGCGGCAAGTACGGCGTCGCCGGCGAGTTCGGCCATATGCAGGTCGTGCCCGGCGGCCACCGCTGCCCGTGCGGCAACCGCGGCTGCTGGGAGCAGTACAGCTCCGGCAACGCGCTGGTCAGGGAGGCCCGTGAGCTGGCCGCGGCCGACTCCCCGGTGGCGTACGGGATCATCGAGCACGTCAAGGGCAACATCAACGAGATCACCGGCCCGATGATCACCGAGCTGGCCCGCGAGGGCGACGCGATGTGCATCGAGCTGCTCCAGGACATCGGCCAGTGGCTCGGCGTCGGTATCGCCAACCTCGCCGCCGCCCTCGACCCGTCCTGCTTCGTGATCGGCGGCGGTGTCTCGGCCGCCGACGACCTGCTGATCGGCCCCGCACGGGACGCGTTCAAGCGCCAGCTCACGGGCCGCGGCTACCGCCCCGAGGCCCGCATAGTGCGCGCCCAGCTCGGCCCCGAGGCCGGCATGGTCGGCGCCGCCGACCTCGCGCGCCTGGTCGCCCGCCGCTTCCGGCGCGCCAAGCGCCGCCGGGTCGAGCGGTACGAGCGCTACGAGCGGTTCGCGGAGTTCCGGCGCGGCAGCCAGGACACGGCATGATCGCGTCGCTGCCCCGCCAGGCCGTCCCCCGCGACGAGCCGCCGCGACCACCCGAGGACCCCCGCCACAAGGCCCGCCGCCGAGCGATCACCCTGCTCATCATCGTGCTGCTCATCGGCGTCCCGGCCGTCTATCTGGCGATCTCCGCGAACCAGAGCCGCAACAGCGGCAAGGACAAGGAGTACAAGTACTCGGCGACCGGGCTCACCGTGGGCTGGCCCTCCAAGGTGCAGCGGCGCCTCTACCAGGTGCCCGTCCCGCACCCGGCGGAAGAGGTCGCCTTCTACGAGACCAACAACTGGAAGACCAGCCGCCTCTACGTCCAGTTCCAGACCACCGACGCCGGCCTGGACACCTTCCTCGCGGGCATCGACGTAAACCGGGACACGCTGAAGAAGAACGACATCACCATCAGCGCCCGCGACCAGAAGATCACCGGCTGGAGGTTCACGGGCCCGGGCCCCTGGTGGGGCGTCGTCAACAAGCAGAAGGACCCGGCACCCACCCAGGACATCGTGGTGAACCTGTCCGACCCGGCCCTCCCCATGGTGTACGTCGTCTCCCGCACGGTCCCCTAGCGGGTGGCCCCGGCCGGTCCCGGGGCCGATTGTCAGACCCCGCCCGTAGAGTCGAAGACAGCTGACACGACTGACGGGCGGGAGGTGACAGGACGTATGACGGACACGGCACTCACGGAGCAGATCTCCACACGACTGGCCGCGGTCTTCCTGCCGTCCCCGGTCGTCCCGCGCGAGGGCCGGGTCGCCTTCTGGGACCCCGACGGCGAGCGCGCACTCCCCGAAGCCGAAGAGGGCGTGGAACAGACCGAGTTGACCGTCGTACGACGACACGGCGCCGGAGTCCGCCGCAGGCCCACCCCCGCACTGACCCTGCCGATCGAAGCGGCACTGCCGCTGCTCGTGCGCGCCCGCCGCGACCCCGCCGCCCATCCCGCCACGGCCTGCTGGGGCGCCGCCGCCCTGCACGCGCTGCGGCTCGCGGCGCGCGGCCGGCTGCTCCCGGGCCTCACCGCGACGGGCCACGACGCCTGGCGCGCGGGCCCGCTGGAACCGGAGGACATCGCGCACGTCCGCGCGGTGGCGGCGGCCCTGCCGTACGAGGGCCACGCGGTCCCGCTGCCCGGCCCGGGCCCGCTGCGGCTGCCCGAGCCGGAAGCGCTGATGCGCTCCTTCCTGGACGCGGTCGCGGACACCCTGCCCCGCACCCCCGCCGCGCCGTACACCTCCGGGATGCCCTTCGCGGCCCGCCCGCCGCAGCGCCTGCCCGGCGCCCAGGACTGGGCCGCCGAGGTCGCCGCCGGTATGGACGCGGGCGTGCGGATCTCGCTCCGCCTGGACCTGTCGGCCTACGACCTGTTCGACGGCGCCGGGACGGTACGCAGCGCGGGCGCGGCGCTCGTCCAGGTGCACAGCCTCGCCGACCCGACCCTCGTGGTCGACGCGGCGGCCCTGTGGGCGGGCACGGCGGACATCGCCTTCGGCCCACGCGCACGCGTGGACGCCGCGCTGGCGGTACGCCGGGCCGCGCGCGTCTGGCCCCCGCTGGACCGCCTCACCGAACAGGACGTGCCCGACGTACTCGCCCTGTCCGAGGAGGAGTTGGGCGACCTGCTCGGCATGGCGGCCACCCGGCTCGCGGCGGCCGGGGTCGCCGTCCACTGGCCCCGGGACCTGGCACAGGACCTGACGGCGGCGGCGGTGGTCCGGTCGGCGCCGGGTTCGGCGACCGACGGGACGGGCTTCTTCGAGAGCGAGGAACTGCTCCAGTTCCGCTGGCAGTTGGCGCTCGGCGGCGACCCGCTCAGCGAGGCCGAGATGGACATGCTGGCCGAGGCCCACCGCCCGGTCGTACGGCTGAGGGACCAGTGGGTCCTGGTCGACCCGGCCCTCGTCCGCAAGGCCCGCAAACGCGAACTGGGCCTGCTGGATCCGGTCGACGCGCTGTCCGTCGCGCTCACCGGCACGGCGGAGGTCGACGGCGAGCGGGTGGAGGCCGTCCCGGTGGGCGCGTTGGCCACCCTGCGCGACCGCCTGACGGCAGGCATCCAGCCCGCCGACCCGCCACCCGGTCTCCAGGCGACCCTCCGGGACTACCAACTCCGGGGCCTGGCCTGGCTCGACCTCATGACCTCCCTCGGCCTGGGCGGCTGCCTCGCCGACGACATGGGCCTCGGCAAGACGATCACCCTCATCGCCCTCCACCTGCGCCGGGCACACCGCGAACCCACGCTCGTGATCTGCCCCGCCTCCCTTCTCGGCAACTGGCAGCGGGAGATCACCCGCTTCGCCCCCGGAGTCCCCGTCCGCCGCTTCCACGGCCCGGACCGCACCCTGGAGGACCTGACGGGCGGCTTCGTCCTCACGACGTACGGCACGATGCGCTCGGCCGCGCCCACGCTGGCCCAGCAGCCGTGGGGCATGGTCGTCGCGGACGAGGCACAGCACGTCAAGAACCCGTACTCGGCGACGGCGAAGGCACTGCGCACGATCCCGACCCCCGCGCGCGTGGCACTCACCGGCACACCGGTCGAGAACAACCTCTCCGAACTGTGGGCACTCCTCGACTGGACGACCCCCGGACTCCTCGGCCCCCTCAAGTCCTTCCGCGCCCGGCACGCGCGCGCGGTGGAGAACGGCGAGGACGAGGAGGCGGTGACCCGGCTCGCCCGCCTGGTCCGCCCTTTCCTCCTGCGCCGCAAGAAGTCCGACCCGGGCATCGTCCCCGAACTCCCGCCCAAGACGGAGACGGACCACCCGGTCCCGCTCACCCGCGAACAGGCCTCGCTCTACGAGGCGGTGGTGCGGGAGTCGATGCTGGCGATCGAGACGACCGACGGCATCGCGCGCCGGGGCCTGGTCCTGAAGCTCCTCACGTCCCTGAAGCAGATCTGCGACCACCCCGCGCTGTACCTCAAGGAGGAGCACACGGCGGCACAGGCCACGGGAGACCGCCTGGCCGCCCGCTCCGGCAAACTCGCCCTTCTGGACGAGCTGTTGGACACGCTGCTGTCGGAGGACGGTTCCGCGATCGTCTTCACGCAGTACGTCGGCATGGCCCGCCTCATCACCTCCCACCTGTCGGCCCGCGCGGTCCCGGTCGAGCTGCTCCACGGCGGCACACCGGTACCGGAGCGGGAGCGCATGGTCGACCGTTTCCAGAGCGGCGCGACCCCGGTCCTCGTCCTCTCCCTGAAGGCGGCGGGCACCGGCCTGAACCTCACCCGCGCGGGCCACGTCGTCCACTTCGACCGCTGGTGGAACCCGGCCGTCGAGGAACAGGCCACCGACCGCGCGTACCGCATCGGCCAGACCCAGCCCGTCCAGGTCCACCGCCTCATCACCGAGGGCACGGTCGAGGACCGCATCGCCGAAATGCTCGAATCCAAACGGGCGTTGGCCGACGCGATCCTCGGCTCCGGGGAGTCTTCTTTGACAGAGCTGACGGACCGGGAGCTGTCGGATCTGGTGTCGCTGCGGAGGCCGTCGTGACGGGGGTGGGGCGGGGCGGGGGGCTCGGGAACGGTGAAGCCGAGCGGGTTGTCGTGCCAGGGGCGGGCGAAAGCGAGCTGGACCAGGCAGCGGGGCTTGGGACGGGCGAGGGAGAGCTGGATCAGGCCGCCGGGCTCGGGGCGGGTGGTCAGGCCGCTGGGCCGGGAGCGGGTGAAGGTGAGCCGGGTCAGGCAGCGGGGCTTGGGACGAGTGAGGGAGAGCCGGGTCAGGCTGCCGGGCTCGGGGCGGGCGAACCTGAGGCGGAGCAGGCCGCGGGATGTGAGTCCGGAGAACGCGAGCCGCAGCAGGCTGCCGGACTTGGGGCGGGCGAAAGCGAGCTGGACCAGGCAGCGGGGCTTGGGACGGGCGAGGGAGAGCTGGAGCAGGCCGCCGGGCCAGGAGCGGGCGAAGGTGCGCCGGGTCAGGCTGCCGGGCCCAGGGCGGGCGAACCTGAAGCGGAGCAAGCCGTGGGATGTGAGTCCGGCGAGAGTGAGCCGGCGCAGGCTGCCGGACTTGCAACCGGCCAAGGCGCGCCGGACCAGCCTGCCGGACTTGAGTCGGACGAAGCCGAGCCGGAGGAGCGGGCCGCACGACTTGCGACAGACGAAAGCGAGCCGACTCGGACACCGGCGCCGGAGGAGACGAGCGCACCGGCCGACGAACGACCGATGCGCCCCGCCGACCTGGCACGTCAAGCGCTGCGGGCGGCGCGTGAGCGTCGGGAGAGGGTGCCGGAGAAGCGTGCGGAACGCCCGGTGGATCCTGGGGAGTTGGTGGCTCGCGCACCGATGCCGAGCGATCCCGAGGAGATCGGGGAGACCGAGGTCAAGGCACCTCCGCCTGCCGGTCCCTCGCCGTCCGTGCCGCGCCCCGGCGATGCCGCCCGCGCGGCGCTGCGCGGAGCGCTGCCGGTTCGACGCGAGGCGGCTACGGTGGCCGGCCCCTCGGAAGAGGTGCCCGGCGACTCCGCCACGAGCGCCTCCGCACGCACCTCCCGGGACAGCGCGACCGGTGTCCCCGCCAACGCGGTGGACACCCACGCCGATCTCCCCGCCCTGGCGGCCGGCGACGATGCCCCGGACCAGTCGGCAACCCGTCCCGCCGATGCGGCGCGCGAGGCGTTGCGAACGGCCCGACGCGAGGTGCAGCGGGTCCGGACCGATACCGGGCCCGCGTCCTCCCGATCACCTCGCCCCCGCCCCTCCTTCGCCTCACGACCGCGCGCCCAGGAACCCAACGGCGTCGAAGCCGTCCGTGCCCGTGCGATCCGGGACCTGGTCGCCGACGCCTTCCGGATGCCCCAGGACGAGGACTCCGACGCGGTGCCGCCCGGCGCCAACGACCATGCAGGTCAAGCGAGTCGAGACGTACGGACACCGGACCGTACCGACCCGGAAGAGCAGCCCACCGCCCCCCCGACCACCCTCACCCCTACGACCACGCCCCCCCGACCCCCCACCTCGATGGCCTCCCCCTCCCGCGACAGCGACCTGCGCCGTACCTTCCCCGCCTTCCCACCCCTCCCCTCGCACGCCGGCACGGGCTTCGCCGAGACCTGGTGGGGCAACGCCTGGGTGACCGCCTTGGAGGAGGGCGCGCTGGACGCCAAGCGGCTTGCGCGGGGCCGGAGTTACGCGGAGAAGGGACACGTCGACGCGATCACCGTGACGCCGGGACTCGTGCTCGCGTATGTGCAGGGCAGCCGCCCGCGTCCGTACCGCGTGCAGGTGCGGTTGCGGACGCTCGACGAGGCGGACTGGGAGCGGTTCCTGGACGCCGCCGCCGACCGGCCGGGACACATCGCCGCGCTGCTCGACAAGGAGATGCCCAAGTCCCTTGCGGAGAGCGGCGTTCCGTTGCTGCCGGGGCCCGGCGACCTCGACCCCCTGTGCAGTTGCCCCGACTCCGGTCACCCCTGCAAGCACGCCGCCGCGCTCTGCTACCAGACCGCGCGTCTCCTCGACGCCGACCCCTTCGTGCTGCTCCTGCTGCGCGGCCGGGGCGAACGCCCGCTGCTCGACGCCCTGTCCCGCCGCAACGCGGCCCGCGCGGCCCGCGCCGCCCAGGAGCAGGAACCGGCGCCGCTCCCGGGCGTGCGGGCCACCGATGCCCTCGCGCCGCGCCGACTCCCGCCGCTGCCACCCCCGTTGCCCACGCCCCCGCACCCCGAGCAGCCTCCCGTGTACCCGGCGGCGCCCGGCGGCCCGGATCCCTTCGCCCTCGACCAGTTGGCGACCGACGCCGCCGCCCGCGCGCACGCGCTGCTGAGCACCGGCCGGGACCCGGTCGGAGACCTGACGCTGTGGCAGGACGCGGTACGGCTCGCCGCCGCCCGCCCCGGTTCCGGGCTGACCGCCACCACCCGCTCCCTCTACGCCTCCCTCGCCAAGGCCACCGGGCGCGGCCCGGGCGAGCTGGCGCGCGCGGTCGCCGCCTGGCGGCAGGGCGGCATCGAGGGCCTCGCGGTGCTCGAAGAGCCCTGGGACCCGCCGGCCGGCCGCTTCGACCGGGCCCGCCCGCTCCTCCTCGCCGCCGACCTCCCGGCCTTCCGTCCCTGGCACAACCACCTCACCCACCCCCACGGCCACGTCCAACTCCGCCTGGGCCGCGACGGCTTGTGGTACGCCTACGAGTCGGAACCGGGCCACGAGGACTGGTGGCCCCGAGGCACCCCCGACCTGGATCCGGTCGGCGCCCTCACCGGCCTGGGCGCACCCGGCGAACTCTGAGCCGTACAGACGCCCCCCCCACCGTCGGAGCCGCAGACCACCCACCACGGACTCCCCGTCCCCGCCCCCGCCCGAAATCCGGTGAAGGCGATGTGTGGGTTCCCCGTCGATGTGCGGGAGCCAGGTGGGGAGACCGGGGGCCCCACAACCGGACCGTAAGAAATGCCGGTTACGTTGGAGCGGTGAGCGACATGAACACCCCCGCCCTCCAGTACCGCTTCGACGGCCCCGAAGACGCCCCTGTTCTCCTCCTGGGCCCGTCACTCGGGACGACCTGGCACATGTTCGATCGCCAGGTGCCCGAACTGGCGAAACAGTGGCGGGTCTTCCGGTACGACCTGCCGGGCCACGGCGGCTCGCCCGCCCACCCGACCGGCTCGGTGTCCGAGCTGGCCGACCGGCTGCTGGCCACCCTCGACGCCCTCGGCGTGCAGCGCTTCGGCTACGCGGGCTGCGCGCTCGGCGGGGCCGTAGGTCTCGAACTGGCGCTGCGTCACCCGGAGCGGGTGGCCTCGCTGGCGCTGATCGCCGCCTCGCCCCGCTTCGGCACGGCGGACGAGTTCCGCCAGCGCGGGGTGATCGTGCGCACCAACGGGCTCGACCCCATCGCCCGCACCTCGCCCGAACGCTGGTTCACCGGCGGGTTCGCCGCCGCGCAGCCCGCGATCACCGAGTGGGCCGTGCAGATGGTGCGCACCACCGACCCCGGCTGCTACATCGCCGCGTGCGAGGCGCTGGCCGCGTTCGACGTACGGGCCGAACTCGGCCGCATCGGTGTGCCGACCCTCGTCCTTGTCGGCTCGGACGACCAGGTCACCGGCCCCGCCGAGGCCCGCACCCTGGTCGCCGGCATTCCGGACGCCCGCCTCGCCGTCGTACCCGGCGCCTCGCACCTGGTCCCGGTCGAGCAGCCCGCCGCCGTCACCGACCTCCTCGTCCGGCACTTCTCCACCGGCTGGCAGCCGGCCTACGACCCGTCCACCGGGCAGGTCGCCGTCGTGACGGCCCCGGTCGCATCGCTCCCCGCCGCGCCGCCGCAGCTCGCGCCCATCGCCGAGATCGCGCCGCCGCCCCTCGTACCGCCGCAGGTCATGGGCCGTCCGGACCCCTACGACGCCGGTATCAAGGTCCGCCGGGAGGTGCTCGGCGACGCGCACGTCGACCGGGCGCTGGCGCAGGCCGACGAGTTCTCCGGCGACTTCCAGGAGTTCATCACCCGGTACGCGTGGGGCGAGATCTGGGACCGCCCCGGCCTCGACCGGCGCTCGCGCAGCTGTGTCACCCTCACCGCGCTGGTCGCGGGCGGCCACCTGGACGAGCTGGCCTTCCACACCCGGGCGGCGCTGCGCAACGGCCTCACCCCGGCCGAGATCAAGGAGGTCCTCCTCCAAGCGGCCGTGTACTGCGGGGTGCCTGCGGCGAACAGCGCCTTCAAGGTCGCCCAGCAGGTCATCCGCGAGGAGACGACCCCCACGGAGTGATCTCCAGAACCCCACGGAGTGATCTTCAGACTGGCACCGAAAGCACCACCCTGAGGCGCCCGCCCGGAGTCGCGCAACGGCAGGATGGACCCATGAAGCTCACCAAGAAGTCGCACGCCTGCATCCGCCTGGAGAAGGACGGCCGGGCGCTCGTCATCGACCCCGGCACCTTCACCGAGGAGGACGCGGCGGTCGGTGCCGACGCGATCCTGGTCACCCACGAGCACCTCGACCACTTCAACGAGGACCGCCTGCGGGCCGGCCTGGAGGCCAACCCGGCCGCCGAGATCTGGACGCTGAAGTCGGTCGCGGACCAGCTCTCCGCCGCCTTCCCCGGCCGCGTGCACACGGTCGGCCACGGCGACACCTTCACGGCGGCCGGCTTCGACGTCCAGGTCCACGGCGAACTGCACGCCGTGATCCACCCCGACATCCCGCGCATCACCAACGTCGGCTACCTCATCGACGACGGCCGCGTCTTCCACCCCGGCGACGCCCTCACCGTCCCCGACCACACCGTCGAGACCCTGATGCTCCCGGTCATGGCCCCCTGGAGCAAGATCTCCGAGGTCATCGACTACGTCCGCGAGGTCAAGCCGCAGCGCGCCTACGACATCCACGACGCCCTGCTCACCGACCTCGCCCGCCCGATCTACGACCACCAGATCGGCGCGCTCGGCGGCGCGGAGCACCTGCGACTGGCGCCGGGCGAGGCAGCGGACCTGTGAGTGTCAGACCCGCCCGGTAGGTTGTGAGTCATGCGCATCGCGACCTGGAACGTGAACTCGATCACCGCCCGTCTGCCGAGGCTCCTGGCCTGGCTGGAGAGCAGTGGCACCGACGTGCTCTGCCTCCAGGAGGCCAAGCTGGCCGAGGAGCAGTTCCCGTTCGACCAGCTCCGCGAGGCGGGCTACGAGGCGGCGGTCAACGCGACCGGCCGGTGGAACGGCGTGGCGGTGCTCTCCCGCGTAGGACTCGACGAGGTGGTCAAGGGCCTTCCCGGGGACCCCGGTTACGAGGGTGTCCAGGAACCCCGCGCCATCTCGGCGACCTGCGGCCCGGTCCGCGTCTGGTCGGTGTACGTGCCGAACGGCCGCGAGGTGGACCACCCCCACTACGCGTACAAGCTCCAGTGGTTCGAGGCCCTCAAGGCGGCCGTCGCGAAAGACGCCCACGGCAGCCGCCCGTTCGCGGTGCTCGGCGACTACAACGTGGCACCGACGGACGACGACGTCTTCGACGTGGCCGCCTTCGAGGGCCTCACCCACGTCACCCCCGCCGAGCGCGCCGCCCTGACCGCCCTGCGCGACGCGGGTCTGTCCGACGTGGTCCCGCGCCCCCTGAAGTACGACCACCCGTACACGTACTGGGACTACCGCCAGCTCGCCTTCCCGAAGAACCGCGGCATGCGCATCGACCTGGTCTACGGCAACGAACCGTTCGCGAAGGCCGTCACCGACTCCTACGTCGACCGCGAGGAGCGCAAGGGCAAGGGCGCCTCGGACCACGCGCCGGTCGTCGTGGACCTGGACGTCTGACCCGAGGAGACCCGCCCGGTCAGCGCAGCGACACGAACCACCGCACCACGGCCGCCGTTCCCGCCTGCTGGGAGCCCAGATGGCGGGAGCCGCCGTAGTCCGGAGTGCCGAGGTCGACCAGCGGCACCCCGACACCGCGTGCCCGGAACGACGCCTGGCAGTGCTCGCTGTTCCCGTTCACGGCCTGCTCGTCGCCCTCGGCGTAGTACAGCCGGACGGGCGCCCGCGGGGTCCAGCCCGTGCACACCCCGTCGGTCACCCGCAGCGCGGCGGCCAGTCCGCCCGTCGGGTGCGCGAGCAGTGCCCGCCCGTGCCGGGTGAGCAGCCCGTCGATCGTGCCCGGGGTGCGGGCCACGACCTCCTGCCCGGTGTGCGTGCCGTCCAACAGGCCCTCGATCGTGCGGGAGTACGGCGCCCGGAAGACCTCGCCGGGGCTGTCGTAGAAGTGATGGAGCCGGTTGAAGGAGACCAGTGCGAGCGCGGCGTAGATCACGCCGTCCTTCGGGTCCGCCCGCCCGTCCAGCAGGGCGGGCAGCGACACGTCCCGGAAGGCGTACGCACCGCTGATCGGTGCCACCGCCGCGACCCGGAAACGGGGATCGGCCCCCTCCCGCAGCGCCCGCGCCAGCCCGAGCGCCGCCGACGCCCCCTGGGAGAAACCGGTGGCCAGCACCTCGTGCCCCAACTGCCGCCCCACCGCGGGCGCGAAGGAGTCCGCGGCCCGCAGCAGATCCAGCGCGGCCGTCGTCTCGGAGGGCACGTCCATCCACGCCTGCGGCCCGGGGCCGAGGCCGAGACCCAGGTAGTCCGGGAGTACGACGGCGAAGCCCGCCGACGCGTAGGTCAGGGCGGGCGCCTGGCCCCACACCTCGTCCGACACCGAGGCGACATCGCCCTTGAAGAGTTCGGTGCCGTGCGTGAACGACACCGTCCGCAGCCGCCGTTCACCACCGCGCGGGAACGCCAGCAGCCCGCTGGCGGTGGTGGGCCGGCCCTTCGCGTCCACCGTGCGGTACACGACCCGGTACGTGTCCACGCCGTAGCGGACGGTCCCGGTGTCCCAGGCACCGCCCTCGTCGCTCTTCAGCTCGGCGGCCACCTGCCGCGCGGACAGCGTCCGCAGGTGGACGACCGACACCAGCCGCCCCCGGGTCGTATCGGGTGCCGCCCGAACCGACGCGACCGGAGCGGCCTCCGCGGCCACCGACCCGCTCACCATCAGGGCGACGGCCACCGACGACATCACCATCAACTTGCCTGTCCGCTTCATACCCCGACCGTACGAAGCGGACATCGCGCCCACCATCCGGCCAACCCGCCCTCGGGAGAAGGGCTTTCCCCCGCTCGGGACGGGGTGCTGACACGCCACCGGCGACGCCCTGTGGTGCGCACGGCGGTGCGAATGACACGCTGGACGGATGAACATCCCATTCCTGGGCGACCGGGGCGAGAAGCACCGTACTCACGACCCCGAGGGCATCGCCGAACTGCTGGCAGAGTGCGAGCTGCTCCGCGCGCACGCGGCCCGGGAGGGCATCCGACTCGACGACACCGCAAGCTCGTTGGAGGCGCTCGACCAACTGGTGCCGCGCTGGCGGGACGACGAGGAGACCCTGTCCTGGCTCGGCAACGACGCCGGTCTGTATCTGGGGACCGTCATCGTGCGCACGGTGCCGGGCGCCGCCTGGGAGATCTGGGCGAACGGCCAGCCCGTCGTACGGCTCGTCTCCGGGCGCGAGTTCGACGTCGTGGCCTCCGGTCATGAGTGGGCCGCCAGTGGTGTGCCCGAGCTCTCGCAGCTGTACGCCGAGGTCGCCGAGGAGTAACTGGAGGTTAAATACGGCTAATGCCCGAAAAGTGCGTGTCGTGCCTTGGCTCCGCTCTTGTGTGGATAGTTTGCGGCAACCACGACACAGCTGAGAGTGAGTAGGGCTGGGCATGGCCGTCGATCCGTTGATCGAACTGCGTGACGTCAACAAGTACTACGGGGAGCTGCATGTCCTGCAGGACATCAACCTCACCGTCGGCAAGGGGGAGGTGGTCGTGGTCATCGGCCCGTCGGGGTCGGGAAAGTCGACGCTGTGCCGGGCGATCAACCGGCTGGAGACCATCGAGTCCGGGACGATCCGGCTCGACGGGCAGCCGCTGCCCGAGGAGGGCAAGGCCCTCGCGAAGCTCCGCGCCGAGGTCGGCATGGTCTTCCAGTCCTTCAACCTGTTCGCCCACAGGACGGTCCTGCAGAACGTCTCGCTGGCCCAGATCAAAGTCCGCAAGCGCAGGCGGGAGGACGCCGACAAGCGGTCGTTGGAACTCCTGGACCGCGTGGGCCTCGCCTCCCAGGCGCCCAAGTACCCCGCGCAGCTCTCCGGCGGCCAGCAGCAGCGCGTGGCCATCGCCCGCGCCCTCGCCATGGAACCCAAGGCCCTGCTCTTCGACGAGCCGACCTCGGCCCTCGACCCGGAGATGATCAACGAAGTCCTCGAAGTCATGCGCCAACTCGCCCACGACGGCATGACGATGGTCGTCGTCACCCACGAGATGGGCTTTGCCCGCTCCGCCGCCAACCGCGTCGTGTTCATGGCCGACGGCCGCGTCGTCGAGGACCGCACCCCCGAGGAGTTCTTCACCAACCCGCGCACCGACCGGGCCAAGGACTTCCTGTCCAAGATCCTCAAGCACTGAGCGGGGGAGTGCGATCCATGTCCCGTACCACCCGTGTGTCGTTCGCCGTCGTCACGCTCACCGCGCTGCTCGCGAGTGCCTGCGGCAAGGAGGGCAGCCCGCCCGTCAAGGGCCCGGCCGCCGGGCAACTCCCCAACTACCAAGTGGCGCACGGCTTTCAGCTCCCCGACTCGCCGACCTGGAAGCGGGCGAAGAAGCGCGGCCACTTCACCGTCGGCGCCAAGGAGGACCAGCCCTACCTCGGCGAGAAGGACCCCGCGACGGGCACCTACTCCGGCTTCGACATCGAGATCGCCAAGATGATGTCGGCCTCCCTCGGCCTCGCCCCGCAGACCGTCCGCTTCAAGACGATCGCCTCCGCCAACCGCGAAACCGCCCTGCAGAACGGCCAGATCGACTACTACGTCGGCACCTACACCATCAACGACCTGCGCAAGAAACTCGTCGGCTTCGCCGGCCCCTACTACCTGGCCGGCCAGTCGCTCCTCGTCCGCGCCGACGAGCACGACATCCACGGCCCGCAGGACCTCGCCGGCAAACGCGTCTGCTCGGCGGCCGGCTCCACGCCGTACCAGCGCATCAAGGACGACTACCCCAAGGCCCAACTCGTCGCCTACGACACCTACTCGGTCTGCGTCGACAACCTCCTCACCTACCAGGTCGCCGCCGTCACCACCGACGACGCGATCCTCATCGGCTACGCGGCGAAGGTCCCCGATCAGCTCAAGGTCGTCGGCACACCCTTCTCGAAGGAGCCGTACGGCATCGGAGTCCCGCACGGCGACAACGCCCTGCGCTTCGCCCTCGACGACGCGTTGGAGGCCCGTGAGAAGAACGGCGACTGGAAGAAGGCGTACGAGGCGACGCTCGGCCTGTCCGGAGTGCCCGCGCCCACCCCGCCCGCGATCGACCGCTACCCGGCGAGCTGAGCGAGGCCGATGTGAACGTACTGACAGACAACTTCTCGACCTTCGGCGACGGCTTCCTCGGCACCGTCGAACTCACCGTCTACGCCTCGGTGTTGGCGCTCGTCCTCGGCTTCCTCATGGCCTCCTTCCGGGTCGCCCCCGTCGGTTCGCTGCGGGTGTTCGGAACGGTGTGGGTGACCGTGCTCCGCAACACCCCGCTCACCCTGCTGTTCTTCGCGGTGCTGCTCGGGCTGCCGCGCTTCGGACTCGTGCTGCCCTTCAAGGTGTTCGCGGTCCTGGCACTCGGCTGCTACACCTCGGCGTTCATCTGCGAGGCGCTGCGCTCCGGCATCAACACCGTGCCCAGGGGACAGGGGGAGGCGGCTCGTACGCTCGGGATGTCCTTCGGGCAGACCCTCGGACTGGTCGTGCTGCCGCAGGCGTTCCGCTCGGTGATCCCACCGGTCGGCTCCACACTGATCGCCCTCGCCAAGAACTCGGCGATCGCGGGCGCGTTCAGCGTCACCGAACTCCTCGGCACGTACCGGACGTTGAGCGAACTCGGCTACAACATCGTCTGGACCTTCGTCTGGATCGCCCTCGGCTACCTGATCATCACCCTCGCCATCAGCGCGCTGTTCAACGTGCTGGAGAGGAAGTGGGGAGTCGCCCGATGACCACCGCCAACGCCCTCTACGACGTCCCCGGCCCCAAGACCCGTAAGCGGCACCGCCTTTACGGCATCGCGTCCACAGCCGTCATCCTCGGGCTGCTCGGCTGGATCCTCTATCTCCTGTTCGACACCGACCAGTTCACCTACACGAAGTGGATGCCCTTCGAGTACAAGGGAATTCAGGAACTGCTGCTGCGCGGCCTCGGCAACACGCTCAAGGCCTTCGGGCTGGCGGCCGTACTGTCACTGGCACTTGGGACCCTGCTCGCGGTGGGACGCCTCTCCGACCACCGTCCCGTGCGCTGGCTGTCGACGCTCGTCGTGGAGTTCTTCCGCGCCATGCCCGTCCTGGTGATGATCTTCTTCATCTTCGTGGCGCTCAAGGTCCAGCCGCTGCCCGCGCTGGTCGCCGGCCTCACCCTCTACAACGGCTCGGTGCTCGCCGAGGTGTTCCGCTCCGGTGTCAACAGCGTCGAACGCGGCCAGCGGGAGGCCGCGTTCGCCCTCGGCATGCGCAAGGTCCACGTCATGTCGTACGTCCTGGTGCCGCAGGCGGTACGGGCCATGCTGCCCGCCATCATCAGCCAGTTGGTGGTCGCCCTGAAGGACACCTCGCTGGGCTATCTGATCACCTATGAGGAGTTTCTCCACGCCGGGAAGCTGATCGCGTCGAACCTCGACTACGATTTGCCGTTCATCCCCGTGGTGATGGTGATCTCGCCGATCTACATCGGGATGTGCATGCTGCTCTCCTGGTTCGCCGGATGGGTGTCCCGCCGGGAGCAGCGCAGTCCCAAGACCGAGGCCGAGGACGTGGCACCGGCCGAACCAGGGACGCTGCTGCCGCGGATGCAGTAGTAGAAGGGCACGTGCCCGGCCGGCGGCAGCCGGAGATCACTGCTCGCGCAGCGGGATCGACACGTACGACGGGTCGTTCGCCGGCGAGGAGAAGGTCAGCTGCGCGCCGGACGGGTTGTGCTCGATGTAGAGCGGGTCGACCGTGTCGACGACCAGCGCGAGACGATGCCCTGCCGGGACGTCGTAGGCCGTGGAGAACAACTCCAGGTCCACACCGAACGGCTTGCCGGGTGTCCGACCGTGCCAGGTGTACGGCGCGTTGCCGACCAGCTTGCCGAGGCCGAGCGGGCCCACGTCGTAGAGGTAGGCGACGAGGGTGCCGCTCTCCTTGGTGTCCGTGACCGTCGTATGCAACTTCACGGTGCCGCGCACCTGTTGGGCGTTCGGGTACTTCCCCGACTGCCACACGGCGGCCCAGCGGCGGGGGAGCAGGGGGATCGCGGCGACCGGGGGCATCTGCGCCACCTGGTCGAGGATGCTGGACAGGAAGACGATTCCGCCGTCCGCGCCCGAGTCGACGTTGGTGTGGAGGGTGGTCGTGCCCGCGAGGTCGATCTTCTTCCGCGTCGCGCCGACCGACTTCCAGTCCGGGTAGCCCTCGTAGCCGCCCGTGGAACGGGACTTGAGCTCCACGGGCTGCTCGCGGTCGATCCCGTTGTCCTCCCCCTTGAGGTAGTGGTCGAACCAGCGCTCGGTGTCCGTCCACACGTCGTTGGGCAGCCCGAACAGTCCGGTCAGCTCGGCGGTGGCGTGGTCGCCGGGGCGGAGTTCGAGCCGCTTGGGGCCGCTCAACGTGCCGTAGAACTCGGCTATTTGGCTGGGCGGGAAGATCGTGTCGCCCCATGCGTTGGCGAGCATGATCGCCGCGCCGTTCCTGTTGATCTGATCGACGTACGTTGCGGGGGAGCGCTCCTTCCCCCAGTCGATCAACTCCTGTTCCTTGGACAGGTCGGAGGCGAAGAAGTCCTTGAAGACCTGGCTCGTCTCCGCGCTCGGGCGGCCGGTGACGAGGCCGACGCCGTCCAGCAGGGCGGTCGCCTGCACGTGCTCGGTGCGGCCCGAGTAGATCGAGTCGATCAGGTCCGCCCAGCCGCTGAGCGAGGCAACTGCCTTGATCCGCTTGTCGTGTGCGGCGGCGAGGAGGCTGATGCCGGCGCCGTACGACACGCCCGCCATGCCGATGTGCCCCGCGTCGGACGGGGTGTTGGCGAGCGCCCAGTCGATCACCCTGGACGCGTCGGCCACGTCGGGCGGACCCGCCACCTCTATTCCGCCACCGGACTGCCAGAAGCCGCGGACGTTGTAACTCACCACGACATAGCCGGAGTTCGCGAGTTTCTCGGCCTGGGCCAGGTACTGGACCTGCGGGAAGCCCCAGCTCGTGGGCATGACCAGGAGGGGGTAGCTGCGCGAACCGTCCGCGCCCGCGGGCGTGACGACGTTCGCCGCGAGCTTCGTACCGCCGTCGCCGGTGATGTCGACGAAGCGCACGCCGTTCGTGGCGCCCTGGGCGGCGGGGGCGAGCCCGAGGACGCTTCCGGCGACCAGGGTCGCGGAGACGGCGCCCACGGCGGTCGTACGCAGGGCCTTGCGGTGGTGTGCCACGGACGGGCCACTCCTCACTCGTGTAAGTGCAAAGTGACCCGACGGTAACCTTGGCCCTTTACCTCAGGTAACCCGTCGGTAAGTTACGTGCCAGTAACGATTGTTGAAGTGTGCGCGAACTCAGGAGGCGCGGTGCGAACTGCGTGGTGCCGGTGCGGGTAGCGGAGTCTCCGCCGCCCGTGTCACGTCCGCCACCAGCTCGACCACATCGGGGCCGTACGCCTGTGAGTTGACCACCTTCAGCAGCAGGACGAAGGAGCTGCCGCCGTGTTTGCGGGCCAGCTTCTCGTGGTTGCGGGCGAGATAGCGGGTCGCCGCCTGGTTGGTGATCGCGCGCTGGCCGCAGAAGAGGAACACCGGCCGGGCGCCGCCGAGTTGGCCGGCGGTGAGGCGGGCGAGAAGCACGTACTCGCCCTTGCCGGGCTCAAGCCGGTAGCGCTCGCTGCCTACTTGGAACGCGCCCCGGTCCGGCCCGGGCTCCGGGTCGACGTTGACGCGGATGCCGGGCAGCAGGGACGCCAGATGCGCGGCCATCCGGCGATTCGAGGCCGGGCCGCCCACGCAGAACTCGGTGCGTTCGCCGAAGCCCTGCTGGGCCGCGTCGTGCGCGACGACCTGGGCGTGCGCGTTGCAGTCCTTGATCAGGGCGGCGAGTTCGAGGAGGGCGAACACGTCGTGCCGCATCACCGTGAGTTCGGGGCCGCCCGCCTCGCGGTTCACCACGAGCAGCGACTCGGAGTTGTCGGGCAGCCCGAAGAACGCCTGTTTGCGCCGGAGTTTGCGCTTCCACAGATAGGTGCGGGCCAGCCAGCCGAGCGCGGCACTGACGCCGGCGGCGGCCACGCCCAGAACGATGTTGCGCACGTCGTCATTCATGGGCGCGCATGCTAGCGGCCCGACGTGGCTGGTACGTACCGGTGTTCGACGTGTGACGTTCGTGTGGCGGCGGCCGGAAGCGGTCTGTCGGGGCCCGTGCCAGGTGGATACGCTGCGCGGACGGTTCTGGACTGGAGGTACGGATGCGTCGCCCTGTGGCACGGAAACTGTCGGTCCTGGCGGTCTCGGCCGCCGTAGTGTCGGTAGGGGCCACGGCTCCACCGGCCGCAACGAGCAGCACACCGACGAAGGTTCCGGTCGCCGTCGGCTACGGCGGCGCCGTGGCGAGCGTCGACGCGGACGCCACCGCCGCCGGTATCGAGGTCCTGAAGAAGGGCGGCAATGCGGTCGACGCGGCCGTCGCCACCGCCGCCGCCCTCGGCGTCACCGAGCCCTACTCCTCCGGCATCGGCGGAGGCGGCTACTTCGTCTACTACGACGCCAAGTCCCGTACGGTGCACACCATCGACGGCCGCGAGACCGCGCCGCTGACCGCCGACTCCCACCTCTTCGTGGAGAACGGCAAGGCCCTCGCCTTCGCCGACGCCGTCAGCAGCGGCCTCGGCGTCGGCACCCCGGGCACGCCCGCCACCTGGCAGACGGCGCTCGACCAGTGGGGCAGCAAGAAGCTCGGCACGGTGCTCAAGCCCGCCGAACGGATCGCGAGCGACGGCTTCACGGTCGACGACACCTTCCGCACCCAGACGGCGGCCAACGAGACCCGCTTCCGCTACTTCCCCGACACGGCAAAGCTGTTCCTGCCGGGCGGCGCGCTACCGGTCGTCGGCTCGACGTTCAAGAACCCCGAACTCGCCGCTACCTACAAGGAGTTGGGCAAGAAGGGGATCGGTGACATCTATCGAGGCGCCCTCGGTAAGGACATCCTCGCCACGGTGAACACCCCGAAGGTGGACGCCAGTTCCGGGTGGAACGCCCGCCCCGGCAAGCTGTCCGCCAAGGACCTCGCGGCCTACCGCGCCAAACTCCAGGCGCCCACGAAGACGTCGTACCGCGGACTCGGTGTCTACTCCATCGCGCCCTCCTCCTCCGGCGGCACGACTGTCGGCGAGGCCCTCAACATCCTTGAGAAGACGGACCTTTCGAAGGCCAGCGAGGTCCAGTACCTGCACCACTACATCGAGGCCAGCCGGATCGCGTTCGCGGACCGGGGGCGCTGGGTCGGCGACCCCGCCTTCGAGGACGTGCCCACGAAGGAACTGCTCTCGCAGAAGTTCGCCGACTCGCGCGCCTGCCTCATCAAGGACGACGCGGTGCTCACCAGCCCGCTGGCGCCCGCCGACCCGCGCCACCCGACGGCCTGCACCGCCACCGGGACGGCCGCCCCGACGACGTACGAGGGCGAGAACACCACGCACCTCACCGTCGCCGACAAGTGGGGCAACGTCGTCTCCTACACGCTCACCATCGAGCAGACCGGCGGTAGCGCGATGACCGTGCCCGGCCGCGGTTTCCTGCTCAACAACGAGCTGACCGACTTCTCCTTCACCCCGGCCAACCCGGCCGTCCACGACCCGAACCTGCCGGGACCGGGCAAGCGCCCGCGCTCGTCGATCTCGCCGACGATCGTCCTCGACAAGCACAACAAGCCGGTCGTGGCCCTCGGTTCACCCGGTGGCTCGACGATCATCACGACCGTGCTGCAGACCCTCACGGAGTTCTTGGACCGGAGGCTCCCGCTGGTCGACGCGATCGCGGCGCCGCGCGCGAGTCAGCGCAACGCGGCGAACACGGACCTCGAACCGGCGCTCTACAACAGTGACTTGAAGACGCAGCTGCAGGCCATCGGGCACTCCTTCACCTTGAACCCCGAGATCGGGGCGGCGACCGGTGTGCAGCGGCTGCCGGGTGGGAAGTGGCTGGCGGCGGCGGAGACGGTTCGGCGGGGTGGTGGTTCCGCGCAGGTGGTGGATCCTGCTCCGTAGTACGCGGTCCGCGGGAGCGTGGGGGCTGGTCGCGCAGTTCCCCGCGCCCCTTTGAGGGCGCCTCAGTGAGGGGCGCTCGACTGGTTCTGCCTGTTGAACACCAAGTGATCGCCCTCTACGTCCACCGTCACCTGACCGCCCTCCGCGATAGTGCCGTCGAGGAGCAGCCGCGACAGCCGGTTGTCGACCTCGCGCTGGATGGTGCGGCGCAGCGGTCGGGCGCCGTACTCGGGCTGGTGGCCCTGCCGGGACAGCCAGTCGACGGCCGGGTCGGTGAACGCGACCGTGATGCCCTGCGCGCGCAGGAGGCGGCGGGTGCGTTCCAGCAACAGCTCGGTGATCAGCCGGAGTTGCCCGGCGGTGAGCCGGCGGAAGACGACGATCTCGTCGATGCGGTTGAGGAACTCGGGGCGGAAGTGCTCGCGCAGCGGGCGCAGGATCTGCTCGCGCCGGGCCTCCTCGTCCGCGTCTGCGCCGCCCGGACCGAAGCCGATGCCGGCGCCGCTCCGGGTGATCGCGTCGGAGCCGAGGTTGCTGGTCATCACGATCACCGTGTTGGTGAAGTCGACCGTGCGGCCCTGGGAGTCGGTCAACCGGCCGTCGTCCAGGACCTGGAGCAGGATGTTGAACACGTCCGGGTGCGCCTTCTCGACCTCGTCGAGCAGGAGCAGCGAGTACGGGTGGCGGCGCACGACCTCGGTCAGCTGACCGGCCTCCTCGTGGCCGACATAGCCGGGCGGGGCGCCGACGAGACGGCTGACCGTGTGCCGTTCCTGGTACTCGCTCATGTCGAGGCGGACCATGCGGTCCTCGCTGCCGAACAGGGACTCGGCCAGCGCGCGGGCAAGTTCCGTCTTGCCGACGCCGGTCGGGCCGAGGAACAGGAAGCTGCCGATCGGCCGGTCCGGGCTCGCCAGACCGGCGCGGGAGCGCAGCACCGCGTCCGACACGACCCGGACCGCCTCCTCCTGGCCGACGACCCGCCGGTGCAGATGCTCCTCCAGGCCGAGCAGCCGGTCCTTCTCCTCCGCCGTGAGACTGCTTACCGGGATACCGGTCTGCCGGGACACGACTTCGGCGATCGCCTCACCGGTGACCTCCAGGTGCTGCCCCTCGTCGCCCGTGTCCTCACCGCCGGCCTCGGCCAGCCGTACCTTCGACTCGGCGATGCGGTCACGGAGTTGGGTGGCCTTCTCGTAGTCCTCGTCGGCCGCCGCCTGTTCCTTGTCGCGGGAGAGCTGCTCCACCTCGCGTTCCAGGGCCCGTACGTCCGTGCCCTTCGTGCGCGCCCGCAGCCGTACCCGCGCGCCCGCCTGGTCGATCAGGTCGATCGCCTTGTCGGGGAGTCGGCGGTCGGTGAGATAGCGGTCGGACAGTTCCACGGCGGCCACCAACGCCTCGTCGGTGTAGCGGACTTGGTGGTGGGCCTCGTAGCGGTCGCGCAGTCCGCGCAGGATCTCGATCGCGTCCGTGACGGTCGGCTCGGGCACCAGGATCGGCTGGAACCTGCGGGCCAGCGCCGCGTCCTTCTCGATCCGGCGGTACTCCTCCAGCGTCGTGGCACCGACGATGTGCAACTCGCCGCGCGCGAGGGCTGGTTTGAGGATGTTGCCGGCGTCCATGGATCCGCCCTCGCCGCCACCGCCCGCGCCGACCACGGTGTGCAACTCGTCGATGAACACGATCAGTTCGTCCGAGTGCGCGCGGATCTCGCCGACGATGTTCGTCAGCCGCTCCTCGAAGTCGCCCCGGAAACGGGTGCCCGCGACGACGCCGGTGAGGTCGAGTGCGACGACTCGCCGCCCTACCAACACGTCCGGTACGTCGCCGTCCGTGATGCGCTGGGCGAGGCCCTCCACGATCGCGGTCTTGCCGACCCCTGCGTCGCCGATCAGCACCGGGTTGTTCTTGCCGCGCCGGGACAGCACCTCGATGGTCTGCTCGATCTCCTCGTCGCGTCCGATCACCGGGTCGATACGGCCGTGGCGGGCCAGGTCGGTGAGATCGCGGCTGTACTTGTCGAGCGTGGGGGTGCCGGTGGGGCGGGGCTGGTCCGTGCGGGGCTGTGTGCCGTCCAGCGGCTCGGGCGGCAGGCCCGTGGGGGCGTAGCGGGCCGCGTTCAGGATGTGGCCGGCGGCGGAGTCCGGGTTCGCGGCGAGCGCGCCGAGGACGTGTTCGGGGCCGATGTAACCGGTGCCGCCCGCCCTGGCCAGGTCGTGGGCGTCCAGGAGGGCGCGTTTGACGGCCGGGGTGAGGGCGAGCGACGTGCCGTCCGGGGGGTGGGCGGGTCCTGAGCGCTGGTCGATCTCCGCGGCGAGGGAGTCGGGGTCCGCGCCTGCGCGGGTGAGGAGGCCGCGGGTCGGCTCCGCGGACAGGGCGGCGCGGAGGAGGTGCTGGGTGTCGAGGTCGTGGCTGCCGTGTTCCGCGGCGTACTGGGCGGCGCCGCGGAGGAGGTCCCTGGTGGGTTGGCTCAGCAGGCGGCCGATGTCTATGTGGCGTGGGCCGGGACGGGCTTCTCCACCGAAGAACCGGGCCAGGAACTCGCCGAAGGGGTCGTTTTCGGGGTTGGTGTGGCCGCTGGTCATCAATCCACCATGGCACGGGTCACTGCGTGGGGCATGTGCAGATGGTTTGCGAGTGCGGGCGCGTTGTGGCTGGTCGCGCCCACGCGGCGGAGCCGCACATCGACACGGCCCCGCGCCCCCGAAGGGGCGCTGACCTCACCGTCGCTCGGTAAGGACCCTGGGCCCGCCATCCGTAATCGCCACTGTGTGCTCAACGTGTGCCGCCCTCGACCCGTCGTTCGTGCGCAGGGTCCAGCCGTCGGGTGCCTCGTGGTAGCCGTCCTTTCCGCTCGCGATCAGCATCGGCTCGATCGCGATGGCCATGCCGTGGCGGAGGGGGAGGCCCCGGCCGGGGCGGCCCTCGTTCGGGATCGCGGGGTCCTCGTGCATCTGGCGGCCGATGCCGTGGCCGCCGAAGCCCTGGGGGATGCCGTAGCCGGCCGTACGGCAGACCGTGCCGATCGCGTGGGCGATGTCGCCGATGCGGTTGCCGACGACGGCTGCCGCGATGCCCGCCGCGAGGGCGCGCTCGGCGGTGTCGATCAGGCGTACGTCGGCGGGGCGCGGTGTGCCGACGGTGAAGCTGAGGGCCGAGTCGCCGGCCCAGCCGCCCAGCTCGGCGCCGAAGTCGATCGAGACCAGGTCGCCGTCGCGCAGCCGGTAGCCGTCCGGGATGCCGTGCACGATCGCGTCGTTCACCGAGGCGCAGACGACCGCCGGGAACGGGGTGGGCGCGAACGAGGGGCGGTAGCCGAGGAAGGGCGAGGTCGCGCCCGCCGCGCGCAGCACGTCGTGCGCCAACTCGTCCAGTTCCAGCAGGGACACGCCCACGTCGGCGGCCTCCCGCACGGCCGTGAGGGCGCGGGCCACGACCTGGCCCGCCTCGTACATCGCATCGATAGACGTGTCCGTCTTGAGTTCCACCATGCCAATTACTATACCGGTATTAGAATGACGGCATGGTACGCACCCCGCTCACTCCCGAAGAACATGAACGCGGCGAACGGCTCGGCCGGTTGCTCCGCGAGGCCCGCGGTGGCCGCAGCATGACGGAGGTGGCGGCGAACGCGGGCATCTCGGCCGAAACCCTCCGCAAGATTGAGACGGGCCGGGCTCCCACGCCCGCCTTCTTCACCGTCGCCGCCCTCGCCGACGCGCTCGGACTGTCCATGGACGAACTCGTGGTCAGGTGCGCGCCGTTGGCGGCCTGAGGCCGAGAGAGACCGCCCCTCGACGGGAGACGTGTGCCGTGTCTGCCGCCGATTCGGCGTCCTTATGCCGTACGGCTGCTCGCCGGCTCCCTCGTCGGCCGTATGCCCAGCGCCATGGCGGCGCTCGCCATCGCCCTCTCCTTGCGCGAGGCGGCGCGGGCTACCGCCTCGTCGGGATCGCCACCGGTGTCTTCGCCGTGGTCGGGGCGATCGGCGGCCCGCTGCTCGGGCGGCTCGTCGACCGCACCGGCCGGCCACGCGTGCTCGTCGGGTCCGCCGTGGTGTCCGGCGCGGGGTACGCCCTCCTCGCGCTCGCACCCGGATCGCTCTACGGCACTCTCGCCGGGGCCGTCGTCGCGGGTGCCGCCGCGCCGCCCCTGGAGCCGTGTCTGCGCGCCCTGTGGCCCTGATCGGCGCCGGGATCGCCGCCGGATCGGCCGTGACGGGCCTGCTCCTCGCCGGTTCCGCGCTGCCGGTCGCGGCGGCGCTCGGCGCCTCCGGGGTGAGTGCGGGCGCCCTGGTCCTGTGCTCTGTCCCGGGGTCGGCTCGCCGTGCCCATGACCGTCCGGGAGACAGCGGATCCGGCGTGAACCCGGCGGGCGCACAGTCGGGAGGCGTAGGCTCCGAGACCTCTGCGCCCGGCTCGAAAAGCTTCCGTAGCCGCGTCGTAACACAAATGGTGTTTTCTACGGACCGGAGTACTCCGGTCTGGCGGGAGTTGGAGCATGGCTGTGGATCAACTCCCCGGACAGGTGCGGGAGTTCGCGAACTACCTCGACGGACTCCTGGCGCGCCTGGACCAGGGCGGCGGCTGGTGCGGGGTGTTCTGGCAGCGCGATCCCGACGGCATGCAGGCCTGTCTGAGCGGGCGTGAAGTACCGCCCTGGGACGTGGTGGAGGCCCTCCTCCAGGACCTCGCGGCGGAGTACGGCCACGGCGTCGCGAGCCAGGAGAAGAACCGGGCCCGCACCCTGCACGCGGCGGCGCTCACCGCGTTCGACGCCCGGCCCGGCAGCCGGGACGCCCTCGGCGACCGGCTCGACGTGATGCTCCGCGAACAGAAGTACGCGGCCGAACGGCAGGCGGAACTGGGGCGGTTGCTCAACTCCGCCGGCACCCGGGAAGAGGCCGACGCCCTCCGCCTCGACCTCGCCTGGGCCCACGACGACCACGAGCGCGCCACCGCCCGCTGCGCCGAACTCCACGCCCGCATCGAGGAGTTGGACAACCGTGTCCGCCTCCAGGGCGACCGGGGCGTCCATCGCGACCGGCACGGCGACGTGTTCCGCGTCGACGAGACCTTCCAGGACCCGAACAGCCCCGCGTACGACCAGGGCAATGCCGCGTACGACCGGAATCAGGCCCCGCGCCGACTGCCCCGCCAGCGCGACCCGGAGTACGCGCCGGGCCCCGGCCAGGACAACGCGCCGGGCGGATACGACAGCGCCGAACGCGGCACGAGCCCCGACTACCGGCACCCGGACCACGCGAGCCGCGATCACGTCGGCCACGAGGGGACGTACCGGGACGGCGGGACCCCGGACGCGCACCGCGGTGACGAAGGGGCGCACCGGAGCGACGGCGCACCGGACGCGCGCCGCGGCTACCAGGAATTCGAGCGCGCGAACCCCGGCTACGGTGATCCGGACCCCACGAGGGGCGACTTCCAGAGCCCCGGCGCCACCCCGGCGACCGCGTCCCCCGACCAGGCCGTCCCCGACCAGGCCCCCGCCCCCAAACAACGCAAGCGCCGCCGGGGCAGCGCCCGCTTCGCCGGCATGGTCGAGGACGACACCGCCACCACCCCGGCCCCGGACCCCGCAGCCGCCGTACCGGAACTCCCCGCGCCGCCGCCCGCCGCCCGCCGCACCCCGCGCGGAGCCCGTTTCGCCGGGGCCGCCCGGCCGGTCGAGCGGTCGCAGCCGAAGCGGGAGCCCTTGGACGCGGAGGCCCGGCAGGGCACCGTGGAGGCCGTTCAGCGGCTCGTGGGGCTACGGCGGGAGGGCCGTAGCGGCGAGGCGCACGCGCTGCTCGTCGAGGCCGCCTACTGGCCCGCCGCGCGCTTCCCGCTGCTCGCGGCGGAGCTGCAGCGGGCCGGGCTCGGCGCGGACTGGGCGACGCTGCTGTGGGAGGCCGCCTCACTGCCCGCCGACCGGCTGGTCGGCGCGGCGGACGCGCTGGTCGCGGCCGGCCGTACGGCGGACGGCGACCAGATCCTCCGGCAGGGCGTGGCCCGCCCCGCCGGCGAGATAGGCGAGGCCGTGCTCGCGCTGGCCGCCGAGGGCCGCCGCCGCGAGATCCGTGCCCTGCTCGACGCCTACGTCCGCGTCCGCACCCCCGAGGAGGCGGCCCGCAGCGTCGCGGCCGACCCGCAGCAGCTCGTCCCGCTCCTGGTGGAGGCCGCCCAGGGCGTCTCGGACGAATGCCACTGGGACCTGGTCCACGCCCTGCGAGTGGCGGGCTTCACCGCCTGACCGGCCCAGCGGCTCACCCACCGGAGTGTGAAACACGATCGACTCCGCGGGTTAACGACGATGGTCTTGGCAAGGCTCCTCCGGAGGCTTACGTTCATCCCTCTACGGCCTTTGTCTACGGGCGTAGAGGCTCTGACGTCCCGTCGAAGGAGCAGCTCATGGCCAACGTCGTACGCGCCGCTCTGGTCCAGGCCACCTGGACCGGAGACACCGAGTCCATGGTGGCGAAACACGAGGAACACGCCCGCGAGGCGGCCCGTCAGGGTGCCAGGATCATCGGGTTCCAGGAAGTGTTCAACGCCCCCTATTTCTGTCAGGTCCAGGAACCGGAGCACTACAGCTGGGCCGAGCCGGTGCCCGACGGGCCGACCGTGCGTCGTATGCAACAGCTCGCGCGCGAGACCGGCATGGTGATCGTCGTCCCGGTCTTCGAGATCGAGCAGGACGGCTTCTACTACAACACCGCGGCCGTGATCGACGCCGACGGCACCTTCCTCGGCAAGTACCGCAAGCACCACATCCCCCAGGTCAAGGGCTTCTGGGAGAAGTACTACTTCAGGCCGGGCAACGCCGGCTGGCCCGTCTTCGACACCGCCGTCGGCAAGGTCGGCGTCTACATCTGCTACGACCGCCACTTCCCCGAGGGCTGGCGCCAACTCGGTCTCAACGGAGCCCAGTTGGTCTACAACCCGTCCGCCACCTCGCGCGGCCTCTCCGCCTACCTCTGGCAGCTGGAGCAGCCCGCCGCCGCGGTCGCCAACGAGTACTTCATCGCCGCCATCAACCGGGTGGGACAGGAGGAGTACGGGGACAACGACTTCTACGGCACCTCGTACTTCGTCAACCCGCGCGGCCAGTTCGTCGGCGAGGTCGCCGGCGACAAGGACGAGGAACTCCTCGTCCGCGACCTCGACTTCGGCCTCATCGAAGAAGTGCGGCAGCAGTGGGCGTTCTACCGCGACCGCCGCCCCGACGCCTACGAAGGGCTGGTACAGCCGTGACCAAGGACCTGCTGGGACGGCACAGGGCCGTGCTCCCGGACTGGCTCGCCCTCTACTACGCGAACCCTCTTGAGATCACGCACGGCGAGGGCCGGCACGTCTGGGACACCGAGGGCAACAAGTACCTCGACTTCTTCGGCGGCATCCTCACCACCATGACCGCGCACGCCCTCCCCGAGGTCACCAAGGCGGTCAGCGAGCAGGCCGGGCGGATCATCCATTCGTCCACGCTCTACCTCAACCGGCCGATGGTCGAACTCGCCGAGCGCGTCGCCCAGTTGTCCGGCATCCCCGACGCCCGCGTCTTCTTCACCACCTCGGGCACCGAGGCCAACGACACCGCCCTCATGCTGGCGACCTCGTACCGGCGCAGCAACCAGATCCTGGCCATGCGCAACAGCTACCACGGCCGGTCCTTCAGCTCGGTCGGCATCACCGGCAACCGCGGCTGGTCCCCGACCTCGCTGTCCCCGCTCCAGACGCTGTACGTCCACGGGGGAGTCCGGACACGCGGACCCTACGCCCACCTGTCCGACGCCGAGTTCATCGCCGCCTGCGTCGAGGACCTCAAGGATCTGCTCGGTCACGTCCGGCCGCCCGCCGCCCTCATCGCCGAACCCGTGCAGGGCGTCGGCGGGTTCACCTCCCCGCCCGACGGTCTGTACGCGGCCTTCCGCGAAGTCCTCGCAGAGCACGGCGTGTTGTGGATCGCCGACGAGGTGCAGACCGGCTGGGGCCGCACCGGCGACCACTTCTGGGGCTGGCAGGCCCACGCGCAGAACGGCCCGCCGGACATCCTCACCTTCGCCAAGGGCATCGGCAACGGCATGTCCATCGGCGGTGTCGTCGCCCGCGCCGACATCATGAACTGCCTGGACTCCAACAGCATTTCGACCTTCGGCGGCACCCAGATCACCATGGCGGCCGGCCTCGCCAACCTCACCTATCTGCTGGAGCACGACCTCCAGGGCAACGCCCGGCGCGTCGGCGGCCTCCTCATCGAGCGGCTGCGGGCCGTCGGCGCCCAGCATCCCGGCGTACGGGAAGTGCGCGGGCGCGGACTGATGATCGGCATCGAACTGGTGAAACCGGGCACCGACGAGGCCGATCCGCAAGCCGCCTCCGCCGTGCTGGAAGCGGCCCGCGAGGGCGGCCTGTTGATCGGCAAGGGCGGCGGACACAACACCAGCGCCCTGCGCGTCGCCCCGCCGCTGTCCCTGACCGTCGCGGAGGCCGAAGAAGGCGCCGCCATCCTCGAACAGGCTCTGAGGAGCACGCAGTAGCAGTACGAGCAAGGGAACATCGTCATGGCCACCACCCTGGACACCCTGGAGCCCGCCCTGTCGGTCCGTCAGGTCCTCGGCCTGGAACGGGTCCTCGCCGGGGAACCCGAGGTGGTGGCCGGCGCGAGCCAACTCGACCGGCCCGTGCGCTGGGTGCACGTCGCCGAGGCCGCCGACGTCGGCGTGATGCTGAGCGGCGGCGAGATGATCCTCACCACCGGGGTCCTGCTCGCCGGCGACGAGGGCGCGCAGGCCGAGTACATCCAGTCCCTGCACCGCGCGGAGGCATCCGCCGTGGTCCTGGGACTGGGCCGCGCGTTCCCCGCCCCGCCGGACGTGATGCGCCGCGCGGCCGAGCGGTGCGGGCTGCCCATGGTGGTGCTCCACCGCCCCTTCCCCTTCGCGGAGTTGACGGAGGAGGTCCAATCCCGGCTCGTACGGCGGAAGTTCGCCGCGGTCAGCCTCTCCGAGGCCGTACGGACCGCGCTCACCGGGCTCATCACCGGCGGCGCCCCGCTCCAGAGCCTGCTCGACGAGGTCGCCACCCACAGCGCCTGCCCGGTCGTCGTCACCAACCTCGCCCACCGCGTCCTCGCCACGGCGGGGGAGCGGTCGGCCGTCGACGACGTGCTGCGCGACTGGGAGCGCATCTCCCGGCAGGCAGGCGGCAACGAGGGCGACGGCTGGATCCGCGCCGAACTGGGCGGACGCGGCGAGCGCTGGGGCCAGATCATGCTCTGCGGCTACCGCGGCGACACCGCCACCGGACGCCTCCTCGCCGACCGCGCCGCCGAGGCCCTCGTCCTGCACCGCATGCTCGGCGGCTCCGCCCACACCTGGGAGGAACAGTCCGCGCAGAGCCTGCTGACCGACCTGGCGAGCGGCGTCGTACCGGCCCGCCAACTCCTGCCCCGCGCCCGGGCCGCAGGACTCCCCGTCAACCGGCGCACCTTCGTACCGATGGTCGTACGCGACGGCGACACCGCCCAACTAGACCGCGTGCTACGGCTGTTGGGACTGCCCGGACTCGTCGCGGAACTGGCGGACGGTGTCACCGCCGTCTTGCTCAGCCTGCCCCGCGACCAGGACGCGGACGCCCTCGCCGCACACTTCGCGAGCCGGCTGCGCACCGAGTCGGGGGCGTTGAAAGCGGTGGTGGCCGCCGCCGGGCAGCGCACCGTGTGGGACGACGTGCCCGCAGGCCTGCGCGAGGCACAGCATGTCGCCGACGCCGTGGCCGACTCCAGCGACGCCCTCGAACTCCCCGCCGTCGTACGCCTCAAGGACGTCCATCTGCGTGGCCTGATCCGGCTGCTCAGGGACGACCCGCAGGTGCAGTCGTTCGCGGAGCGGGAGTTGGACGGGCTGCTGTGCGCGGCCGGCGAGGACCTGCTCGCCGTACTGCGCACCTATCTGGCCACCGGCCGCAACAAGTCGCGCACCGCGCAGCTCCACCACGTCTCACGGCCCGCGCTGTACCGCCGGCTGGAGGCCATAGAGGGCCGGCTCGGGGTGGACCTCGACGATTTCGAGCAGGCCGCCTCGGTGCACATCGCGCTCCTCGCGCACGACGCGCAACAGGGGTGAAACATGGGACTACCTGCGAAAACGGCGGTGAAACATGCGGCCACGACAGGGTGACACCGTGGAACGCCACGCGTCCGCAGACGTGACACCGTGCAACTCAAACCCGACTTCAGGGCTTCCTAAGCTCCTCGCACACCTAGCGACCGGAGGTCCCGATGAGCACAGTGATTCGTGCCGCTCTCTTCCAGACAGCCTGGACGGGCGACAAGGAGTCCATGATCCAGGTACACGAGCAGGCGGTCCGCGATGCCGCCGCGCAGGGTGCTCAAGTCCTGTGTTTCCAGGAGCTGTTCTACGGACCGTACTTCTGCCAGGTCCAGGACAAGGCGTTCTACGAGTACGCCGAGGCGATCCCGGACGGCCCGATCGTCAAGCGCTTCCAGGCGCTCGCCAAGGAACACGGCATCGTCCTGGTCCTGCCGATGTACGAGGAGGAGCAGCCCGGCGTCCTCTACAACACGGCCGCCGTGATCGACGCGGACGGCTCGTACCTCGGCAAGTACCGCAAGCACCACATCCCCCAAGTCCCCGGATTCTGGGAGAAGTTCTACTTCCGCCCGGGCAACAGCGGCTGGCCGATCTTCGACACCAAGGTCGGCAGGATCGGCGTCTACATCTGCTACGACCGGCACTTCCCGGAGGGCTGGCGCGCACTGGGTCTCGCGGGCGCCGAGATCGTCTTCAACCCGTCGGCGACCTCACGTGGCCTGTCGGCCTACCTGTGGCAGCTGGAGCAGCCGGCCGCCGCTGCCGCCAACGAGTACTTCGTCGGCGCCATCAACCGGGTCGGTGTCGAGGAGCTGGGCGACAACGACTTCTACGGCACGACCTACTTCGTCGACCCGGAGGCCCAGTTCGTCGGCGAGGTCGCCAGCGACAAGGAGCCGGAACTCGTCGTCCGGGACTTGGACTTGGCGAAGCTGCGCGAGGTCCGCGACCGCTGGCAGTTCTACCGCGACCGCCGCCCGGACGCGTACGGCCCGCTGACCGCACCGTAAGACACGCAGGGCACCCGCGCCCCGTCTTCAGGGGCGCGGGGAACTGCGCGACCAGCCCCCAACGACCCGCACCCGACGACAACCCAGCGGAGTCAAAATGAGCACCCGTACCGTAATCCGCGGCGGCCTAGTAATCACCGCGTCCGACGAACTCCACGCCGACGTCCTGATCGAGGACGGCCGCATCGCCGCCCTCGCCACCTCCGGCACCACCGTCGCCGAGGGCTGGACCGCCGACCGGGTCATCGACGCCACCGGGAAGTACGTCATCCCGGGCGGGGTCGACGCCCACACCCACATGGAGATGCCCTTCGGCGGCACCAAGGCCGCCGACACCTTCGAGACCGGTACAAGGGCCGCCGCCTGGGGCGGTACGACGACCATCGTCGACTTCGCCATCCAGAGCGTCGGCGGAGCCCTCCGCGAGGGCCTCGACGCCTGGCACGCCAAGGCCGAGGGCAACTGCGCCATCGACTACGGCTTCCACATGATCGTCTCCGACGTCAACGAGGACACCCTCAAGGAGATGGACCTGCTGGTCGAGGAGGGCGTCACCTCCTTCAAGCAGTTCATGGCCTACCCGGGCGTCTTCTACAGCGACGACGGCCAGATCCTGCGTGCCATGCAACGCGCCGCCGACAACGGCGGGTTGATCATGATGCACGCCGAGAACGGCATCGCCATCGACGTCCTCGTCGAGCAGGCGCTGGCCCGCGGCGAGACCGACCCCCGCTACCACGGCGAGGTCCGCAAGGCCCTCCTCGAAGCCGAGGCCACCCACCGCGCCATCAAGCTCGCGCAGGTTGCCGGGGCCCCGCTCTACGTCGTGCACGTCTCCGCCATGGAGGCCGTCGCCGAGCTGGCCAAGGCGCGCGACGAGGGCCTCCCCGTCTTCGGCGAGACCTGTCCGCAGTACCTGTTCCTGTCGACCGACAACCTCGCCGAGCCCGACTTCGAGGGCGCGAAGTACGTGTGCAGCACGCCGCTTCGCCCCAAGGACCACCAGGCCAAGCTGTGGCAGGGCCTGCGCACGAACGACCTCCAGGTGGTCTCCACCGACCACTGCCCCTTCTGCTTCGTGGGCCAGAAGGAACTGGGCCGGGGCGACTTCTCGAAGATCCCCAACGGCATGCCGGGCGTCGAGAACCGCATGGACCTGCTCCACCAGGGCGTCGTCGACGGGCACATCAGCCGTCGCCGCTGGATCGAGATCGCCTGCGCCTCCCCGGCGCGGATGTTCGGCCTCTACCCGAAGAAGGGCACCATCGCCCCGGGCGCCGACGCCGACGTCGTCATCTACGACCCGCACGCCGAGCAGACCGTCTCCGCCGAGACGCACCACATGAACGTCGACTACTCGGCCTACGAGGGCAAGCGCCTCACCGGCCGCGTCGAGACCGTCCTCTCGCGCGGCGAACTCGTCATCACCGAGCGGGAGTACACCGGGCACGCGGGCCACGGCGTCTACACCCCGCGCTCCACCAGTCAGTACCTCAACTAGGAGTGGCGCCAATGGACTTCGGACTTGTCCTCCAGACCGACCCGCCGGCCTCGCGGGTCATCAGCCTGATGAAGCGCGCCGAGCGCAACGGCTTCACCTACGGCTGGACCTTCGACTCCGCCGTGCTGTGGCAGGAGCCGTTCGTGATCTACAGCCAGATCCTGGCCAACACCACGAAGTTGACGGTCGGCCCGATGGTCACCAACCCGGGCACCCGCACCTGGGAGGTCACCGCCTCCACCTTCGCCACCCTGAACGACATGTTCGGCAACCGCACGGTCTGCGGCATCGGCCGCGGCGACTCCGCGATGCGCGTCGCGGGCCGCACCCCGAACACCCTGGCCCGGATCAGCGAGGCCATGAAGGTCATCAGGGCGCTCGGCTCCGGCCAGGAGGCGGACCTCGGCGGCACGGTCATCAAGTTCCCCTGGGCCAAGGAGGACGCCCAACTCCCGGTCTGGATGGCCGCGTACGGCCCCAAGGCCCTGAAGATGACCGGCGAGGAGGCCGACGGCTTCATCCTCCAGCTCTCCGACCTCTACCTCACCGAGTACATGGTGAAGGCGGTCAAGGACGCGGCCGTCGCCGCCGGACGAGACCCGTCCGAGGTCAAGATCTGTGTCGCCGCCCCCGCCTACGTCACCGAGGACGACTCGCCCGAGGCACTCGCCCACGCGCGCGACCAGTGCCGCTGGTTCGGCGGCATGGTCGGCAACCATGTGGCCGACCTCGTCTCCAAGTACGGCGAGCACTCCGCCGCCGTACCCGAGGAACTCACGGACTACATCAAGGCCCGTGAGGGGTACGACTATTCGCATCACGGTCGCGCCGACAACCCCGACACCGCCTTCGTGCCCGACGAGATCGTCGACCGGTTCTGCATCATCGGATCGGCCGAGAAGCAGATCGAGAAGCTCAACGCCCTCCGTGAGTTGGGCGTCGACCAGTTCGCCGTCTACGACATGCACGACGCGCAGGAAGCGACGATCGACGCGTACGGCGCGACGATCATCCCGGCCGTCAACGCCTGATCCGTAGCTGTAAAGCCGCTCAACTCCCCGTCCCCCCACTCCAGTTCTCCCCCTCCCCACCGTCCTGGGGAGGGGGACCGGAGCCCGCACGGCCTTTCCGGACCCATCTCATTGATTGGCCTGCCCATGACCGACACCGCTCCCACGGCCATAGAGCCGACCGCTCAAGTCACCCTCGCCGACGGGCGGGTGGAGATCGCCCCGGGGTCGCCGCTGCCCGCCGGGCCGTACGCCAACGACGACCTGCTGCCGGTTCCCGTCGAGAAGCGCACCTGGACCACGTACAACTTCTCCGCTCTGTGGGTCGGCATGGCCCACAACACGGCCTCCTGGACGCTCGCTTCCGGGCTCATCGCCGTGGGCATGGACTGGAAGCAGGCGGTGTTCACCATCGCCCTGGCCAACCTGATCGTGCTCGTGCCCATGCTGCTCACCGGGCACGCGGGACCGAAGTACGGCATCCCCTTCCCGGTCTTCGCGCGTGCCTCCTTCGGTGTGCGCGGCGCCAACCTCCCCGCTGTCGTACGGGCGTTGGTGGCCTGCGGCTGGTTCGGCATCCAGACCTGGATCGGCGGTGAGGCGATCTACTTCCTCGCCGGCAAGCTGATCGGGGACAGCTGGGCCAACGCCTCGCACATCGGCGGGTACGCCTGGACGATGTGGCTGTCGTTCGCGCTGTTCTGGGTGCTCCAAGTGGCCATCATCTACCGGGGCATGGAGACGATCCGCCGCTTCGAGAACTGGGCGGCGCCCTTCGTGCTCGTCGGCGCCTTCGTGATGCTGTGGTGGATGAGCACCAAGGCCGGCGGCTTCGGCCCGCTGCTCGACCAGCCGTCCAAGCTCGGCTGGGGCGGCAGCTTCTGGAAGCTGTTCTGGCCCTCGCTCATGGGCATGATCGGCTTCTGGTCCACCCTGTCGCTGAACATCCCGGACTTCACCCGCTACGGCAAGAGCCAGAAGGCCCAGACGTGGGGCCAGGCGCTCGGTCTGCCGACCACCATGACGCTGTTCGCGTTCCTGTCGGTGATGGTCACCTCCGGTTCGCAGGCGGTCTACGGCACGGCGATCTGGGACCCGGTGCAGCTGGCGGCCAAGACGGACAACGTGGTCGGTCTGCTCTACGCGCTGGTGACCGTCCTGGTGGCGACCCTGTCCGTGAACATCGCGGCCAACCTGGTCTCGCCGGCCTTCGACTTCTCCAACATCGCGCCCCGGAAGATCAGTTTCCGCACCGGCGCCCTGGTGACCAGCGTCCTCGGCGTGCTGATCTTCCCCTGGAAGCTGTACTCCGACCCGCAGGGCTACATCTTCACCTGGCTCGGCCTGGTCGGCGGTCTGCTCGGCACGGTCGCCGGCATCCTCATCGCCGACTACTGGATCCTGCGCCGCGGCAAGCTCGACCTCGCCGACCTGTACAAGGCGGGCGGCCGTTACTGGTACGACGGCGGCTGGAACTGGCGGGCCGTCGTCGCCTTCCTGGTGGGTGGCGTACTCGCCGTCGGCGGCGCCGACTTCCATCCGCTGATCGACGGCCGGCCGATCCCGTGGCTGTCCTCGCTCGCCGACTACGGCTGGGCCGTGGGCCTGGGCACGTCGATGGCGCTCTACGTGCTGCTGACGGTGCTCACCGGAAGGGAACCGGCACCGGAGCCGGGGACGGAGCCCGTCGACGCGTAGGTCCCGGTGGTCGGAGGGCGGTGGGGCTAGCCGGCCCTGCCGCCCTCCAGCGCGGTCACCGCCTCCTTGGCGGCCTTGATCGCGCCCTTGTTGATGACGTCCGTGGTCGGCGCCTTCTTGTTCTCGAAGTCGCTGCCGTTGTACGTGATGGTCACCAGCGCGTTGCCCGCGCGGACGACGACCGTGCCCTCGCGCGTCTGCTGCTTGTCCTCTGTGGTGAGGTTCACGATGGAGTAGGCCGAGTCCCCGAGCCCGGGAACCACTCCGCCGCCGCTCTTCTCCGTAGTGGTCTCGGTATACGACTTCTTCGCCGCTTCATCCGATTCGGTGATCTCGTACGACACGTCGAGCCAGCGGTAGTCGTACCCCTTGAGCGCGTTCCACGAGCAGGTGCGGCGCACCTTCGTGTCCGTTGACGGGATCTCCTTGCCGGCCGTCTTCGCGCCCGGCACCAGCGACTTGATCGTCGCCACCGTCACACTGCCGCACGGGGCGGGGGAGGTGGAGTACGTCTTGGCCACGGGCGCCGTCGACGGGGCCGAGGTCCCGGACGGGGTGCCGGAGTCGGGCGCCGACTTGTGGTCGGCGGTCGTCGTCGCGGCGAACGGACCGGACGTCAGGGCCCAGCCCATCGCGGCGAGCACGACGACCGGCGACAGACGCGCGGTGAGAGCGAGCGGCAGAGGAAGAGAACGCAAGTCGCACTTCTCGTGGGGGAAGGGTGCGGAGCGGGTCCGCACTGCGGACGGGGACGCCAGTGTCACATGACTCCCTGTGAGGCGGAAGTACGAACTCGCTCCGTGCCTGTGCGGTGACAGTGCCTCACTGTTCGCGGGCTGTGTGTCCCCTTATGTCCGCGCGTCATGCCCGAGCGGCGGGCACCCGCATCGTCGTCTCGATCCGTTCGACGGCCGCGAACGCCCCGTACGCGACGAGCCGCACCAGACTCGCGTCGGTGTGCCGGGGCCCGCGCCAGGCGGCGACATCCTCCTCGGTGATCCGGTACGGCGCGAGCGCGGCCAGCACCGCGAGCCGCGCCGCCGGCCGCTCCCGCCGGTTCGGGAAGCCGCGCAGGACGACCGGCGGATGCGACCCGTCCCAGGCCCACAGCGTCTCCCGTACGAGGGTCAGGTCGTCGGCGTCGAGGAGGTCCGCGCCCGCGAGCGCGGCCGTGCGCAGGGCGTCGTAGGCCGGGCCGACCGGAGTTCCGGCGGCCCAGTCCGGGCCGGGTCCGGGTCCGTCGAGCAGGGGAAGTGCCGTTCCCGGTACGGCGGTTCGGCGTACGGTGCGGGCGACGGCGCGGCCCGCGAGGCTCCGTACGGCCCGGAACCGCTGGGCGTTGCCCGGCAGGAGCTGTTCGGTCAGCAGGGCCGACACGACGCGGTTGACGAAGTGGAAGGTGAGGGCGGTGCCCAGGTAGGCGGGCGCCTGCTCGCGCGGGAACGGATACGGCGCGAGGTCCGCCCCGGGGACACGCGTCCGGCGCCCCCAGGCCAGCACGCGCGCGTGCTCCTCGTTCTCGGGCGTGCCGCCGCGCGCCAGGTGCTCGGCGAGGGCGTGGTCGCCGGTGGCGTGCAGCAGGACGGTGTGCGCGTCCGCGCAGAACGGGCACTTGTTGGCGAGCGAGACCCCGAGCGCGGCCAGCTCCTTGCCGGTACGGCTGCCGTCGCCGGCGATCAGCGACTCACGCATCAACGCCCAAGCGGGGGCAAGGAGTTCGGGCACGGACGACAGGACCACGAAGGTCGGGGGCCGTTCTATCCCGAAGTCGACGGCGATCTGCTCGAAGACCTCGGCGGTGCGGCCGGTGGCCGACTTCGGTGACGGCGGCTGAGTGTGACGGAAGGGTGTGGGCATGGCAGCAGCGTGCGCGGCCGGGGCGGCCCGGGTCGTCGTACGGGCGAAGGCAGTTGGGGCTACGACGGGGAGGTCCGGGGCGTCGCGGAGTACTGCGGGGGGAGTAGTCCAGGAGTTGTCCACAGGGCTGACGCCCGGGTCGGCGCGGCGGTCTAGTGTGCGGGCATGAGCGGGTACCCGGTCGATGTGACCCCACGCAGGCGCCTCGCCGACGCGTCCCTCGCGGTCGTGATCGGCGCCCTCGTCGTGACCGTCGCGGCCTTCGACGCGGACACGACGGCCGTCGACTACGTGCTGGTCGCCCTCGCCTCGGCGGCCCTGGCGTTCTACCAGACGGCCCCGAGGGCGGTCCTCGTCGTGGCCACGGCGGGAGAGGCGGCCTACGTCCTGCACGCGCATCCGGGGCCGGTCGCCGGTCTGCCCGTCCTGGCCGCCATGCACACGGCGGCCCGCGCGGGACACCGGGGTTGGGCGGCCGGGGCGGGCGCGGTGTTCCTGGGGGCGTACTTCGCGACGGGGCCGACGACCCAGCAGGTCGTCGAGCGGACCGCGCTCATCGCCGGCTGGTTCCTGTGCGCGGTCGTCACCGGCCTCGCCGACCGCAACTGGCAGGCGTATCTGCGCCAGACCGAACAGCGCGCCCTGGAGGCCGAACGCACCCGCGAGGAGGCCGCGTTGCGCCGCGCGGGCGAGGAACGCCTGCGTATCGCGCGGGAGTTGCACGACTCCCTCACCCACAGCATCTCGATCGTCAAGCTCCAGGCGGGTGTCGCCGTCCATCTCGCCCGCAAGCGCGGCGAGGAGGTGCCGCCCGCGCTGCTCGCCATCCAGGAGGCGGGCGGCGAGGCGATGCGCGAACTGCGGGCCACCCTGGAGATCCTGCGCACCACCGAGGAGCCCACCGGCACCCCCGCGCTGCTCGTCGAGCGGGCCTGCGCGGCCGGCCTCGCCGTCGAACTCTCGGTGACCGGCGAGGAGCGCCCCCTGGCGGCGACGGTCGACCGCGCGGTGTACCGCATCGTCCAGGAGGCCCTCACCAACGCGGCCCGGCACGCGGGCCCGGCGAAGGTCAACGTCCAACTCGACTACGGCAACGAGGACTTGACGATACGGGTGGAGGACGACGGGACTGCCGACCCCGGCTGTCCGCCGAAGCCGGGCATCGGCCTCACCGGCATGCGCGAGCGCGTCACGGCACTCGGCGGCACCCTGCACACCGCCCCGCGCGCGGAGGGCGGCTTCGCGGTCCGGGCCGAACTGCCACTCGGGGAGACGGGATGATCCGGGTGGCGGTCGTCGACGACCAGGCGCTGATGCGCGCGGGCTTCCGCGCCCTGCTCGACGCCGAGGACGGCATCGAGGTGGTCGGCGAGGCGGCCGACGGCGAACAGGGCGTGGCCCTCGTCCGCGCGCAGCTCCCCGACATCGCGCTGATCGACGTACAGATGCCGGTGATGACGGGCATCGAGGCCACCCGCCGCATCGCCGCCGACCCGGCCCTCTCGGCGGTCAGAGTCGTCATCCTCACCAACTACGGCCTCGACGAATACGTCTTCGAGGCGCTGCGCGCGGGCGCCAGCGGCTTCCTCCTCAAGGACACCGACCCGGCGGACCTGCTCCAGGCGATCGGGATCGTCGCAGGCGGCGAGGCCCTCCTCTCCCCGGCCGTCACCCGCACCCTCATCGGCGAGTTCGTCTCCCGGCCCCCGGACCGCGCCACACCCCACGGCCTGGAACACCTCACCCGCCGCGAACGCGAGGTCACCGCGCTCGCCGCCCACGGCCTCACCAACGAGGAGATCGCCGCCCACATGGTCATCAGCCCCTTCACGGCGAAGACCCACATCAGCCGGGCGATGACCAAACTCGGGGCCCGCGACCGGGCCCAACTCGTCGTGTTCGCCTACGAGTCGGGGCTGGTGACGGCACGCGCCCCGGAATCCCGTTGCGAGCCGGGCGCGCGGGATCGCAGTCCGGGGCGATGACCGAGGCGCACCGAGTCCGAGCCCACCCTGCCCGGCACCAGCGGACATCTGCTCACCACCGGCAGGCGCAAGTCCTAGTGGGGCGGGTGGTGTTGGGGGAGCGTTCGGCAGCCGGTACCCGGTGCGCAGGTCCCCCGTACCGCGGCCGTCCGTAGCCTGACGCCGTTCTCCTACTCGGCATTGGAGCGGACATGGACAGCTCTCCCACGGGTGACAGAGGCTTCGACGACGACCACGAGCGGCACGACGTGCATGCGGCGGGCTGCGACTGCCCCCGCACCGCCGACCTCGACGGCGACGGCGTCGCCGCGTCGAGCCGCCGTACGTTCCTGCACCGGGCCGGTGCGCTCGGTGCGGGAACGGCAGCCGCAGGACTGCTGGGCGGGGCTCCCGCGCATGCGGAACGGGGCGAGGGTGATCCGTATGGGCAGACAACGATGTCACCGGTGCCGCGCGGGAAGTGGGACCCGGATCCCGACAGCCCCCGGTTCACGGTCGTCGTGATGCCCGACACGCAGTACATGTTCGACCAGGACCGCATCCACCCGGCGCCGATGGAGGCGTCGTTCCGCTACGTCCTCGATCCGGCGGGCCGCGCGGGTGGCAACGACGAGAACATCGTGTTCCTGGCCCACCTCGGTGACGTGACGCAGAACGGCCTCGCCGAGGAGTACGCGGCGGTCACCAAGGTGTTCGACATGCTCGACCGCGCGGGCGCCTCGTACGGTGTGCTGGCCGGCAACCACGACGTCCACGCCGACGACCAACGGGGCGCCACGCCCTACCTGGACACCTTCGGCCCGGCCCGGGCCAGGAAGACGCCCGGCCACCACTCCTCCAGCCCCGACGGCTACAACACCGCCTACATCTTCCGTGCGGGCGGCCGGAGTTGGCTGCTGCTGTCCTTGGACTGGCGCCTGTCGGTGAAGGGCTTCGCGTGGGCCAACGCCGTCATCGCCGCGAACCCGACGCTGCCGGTGCTCGTCACCACGCACGAGATCGTCGGCTCGGACGAGGACGGCACGGCCGAACTGTCCGACTACGGACGGCAGTTGTGGGACGGCCTGATCAAGGACAACGACCAGGTCTTCCTCACCCTCAACGGCCACTACTGGCCGCCCGGCAGCACGGTGCTGAAGAACAGCGCGGGCAACGACGTCCACCTGCACATCACCAACTACCAGGACCGCTACTACGGCGGGGCGGGCATGATCCGCTCCTACCGCTTCGACCTCGACCGCGGGATGATCGACGTCGCGACCTTCTCGCCGTGGATCCGCGAACTGGCGGAGAAGGGCGAGTTGAACGCCCTCGCGGCGAAGGAACTCGAACTGACCTCGAAGGTCGACTACTTCTCGACGACGATCGACTTCGACAAGCGTTTCGCCGGCTTCGCGCCGGTCGCGCCGCGCACGTCCCGCCCCGCGCGCCGGATGCTGCTGCCGGGCACGCTGGCCTACTGGCGGTTCGACGAGGGCGGTACGGCGGGTGCCGATGTCGCCGCCGATACGGTCGTCAAGGACCGGGCCGGCAACGGCAACGACCTGATCCTGAAGAGCGTCCCGAACTCCCCGCCGCACGCGCTCACTTGGACCGCCGACCACCACCCCGACCAACCCGCCCACGCGGGGCTGGTGTTCGCGGGCCAGGGCAACCCGGTCAGCGGCGCGTACCTCCGGACCGTCGACAGGGCACCGCTCAACCGTGAGACCTTCGCGCACGGTTACACCTTCGAGGTCTTCTTCAAGGTGCCCGCGGACTGGGACGGCGGGCGCAACGGCTGGTCCTCGATGCTCAGCCGCGCGGGCACGGCGGCCCAGGCCGGCAAGAACGGCCCCTCCGCCACCGCCGACGAACCCGTCCTGACCCTCAGCCTCTCCAGCTCCGTCGAACTCCAGTGGAACGCCTACCCGCTCAACCAGAACGGCGCCACGACCGCCTGGAGCCACCTGCTCCAGCAGGAGGAGTGGTGGCACGTCGCCGTAGCCAACGACGGCCGGATCAGCAAGCTCTACGTCAACGGCTGCGAGGAGGGCCGCAACCCGACCGGCACGGCCATCGGTCTGACCGCCCTCGACATGCCGTTCCTCCTCGGCGGTTACCAGTGGGCGGGCGCGGTCAGCCAGGTCTTCCACGGCACGATCGGCGACGTCCGCATCACCGACCGGGCGCTGCGGCCCGGCCAGTTCATGAACGCCTAGGTTCCGCGGCATCCCCGGGTCGGTAGATTTTCCGTATGTTCACCACCCGCCCCACCCTCCAGGGCACCTTCGGCATGGTGTCCTCCACCCACTGGCTGGCCTCGCAGTCGGCGATGGCCGTCCTGGAGGACGGCGGCAACGCGTACGACGCCGCCGTCGCCGGGGCCTTCGTCCTGCACGTCGTGGAACCGCACCTCAACGGACCCGCCGGTGAGGTGCCCATCCTGCTGGCCCCGGCGCGCGGTGAGGTGCGGGTGGTGTGCGGACAGGGCGTGGCACCCGCAGGAGCGACGATCGAGCACTACAGGGGACTCGGTCTGGATCTCGTACCCGGTACGGGACCCCTCGCGGCGGCCGTCCCCGGCGCCTTCGACGCCTGGATGCTGCTCCTGCGCGACTACGGCACGAAGTCCCTCGCCGACGTCCTGAAGTACGCCATCGGGTACGCCGAGGACGGGCACGCGTGCGTGGACAACGTCGGGGCGACCGTCGAGACCGTACGGGCGCTGTTCGAGACGGAGTGGATCTCGTCGGCGGACGTGTACCTGCCCGGCGGGAAGGCGCCCCGGCCCGGCGAGCTGTTCCGCAATCCCGCCCTCGCCGCGACCTGGAAGCGGCTGCTCGCCGAGGTCGCCGGGACGGGGGACCGGGAGGCGCAGATCGAGGCGGCGCGGGCGGTGTGGCGCTCCGGGTTCATCGCCGAGGCCCTCGTACGGCAGTCCGGGCGGCCCACCATGGACACCAGCGGCGAGCGCCACACCGGCACCCTGACGGCCGCGGACCTGGCCTCCTGGTCCGCGTCCTACGAGGCACCGGCGACATACGACTGGCACGGCTGGACGCTGTGCAAGGCGGGCCCCTGGAGCCAGGGCCCGGCCTTCCTTCAGCAACTCGCGCTTCTCCCTGCCGAGTTGCCGACCTACGGGTCCGCCGACTACGTCCATCTGCTGATCGAGGGCTGCAAGCTCGCGATGGCCGACAGGGAGGCCTGGTACGGGGACGCGGGCGAGGGCGCCGTACCGCTGGGCGAGCTGCTGTCGGCGGACTACAACGCGGCGCGGCGGGAGCTGATCGGCGACAAGGCGTCGTACGAGCTGCGGCCGGGCAGCCCTGGAGGGCGTGAGCCGCGACTGTGCGGGCACGCGCGCGTGGGGGCGCCCGCGGAGCCGGACTTGAACGCGATGGGGGCGGGCGAGCCGACCGTCGCGCGGGTCGCCGCCGACGGTGGCACCCGGGGCGACACCTGCCACCTGGATGTCGTCGACCGCTGGGGCAACATGATCGCGGCCACGCCCAGCGGCGGCTGGCTGCAGTCCAACCCGGTGGTGCCCGAGCTGGGCTTCCCTCTCGGCACCCGGCTCCAGATGGCCTGGCTGGAGCCCGGCCTGCCCAACTCCCTTGCTCCGGGCCGCCGTCCGCGCACCACGCTCAGCCCGTCGCTCGCCCTGCGCGACGGCGTACCGGTCCTGGCGTTCGGCACGCCAGGCGGGGACCAGCAGGACCAGTGGCAGTTGCACTTCTTCCTGGCGGTCGCCACGCGCGCGAAGGTACGCGGCGGCCTCGACCTCCAGGGCGCGATCGACGCACCGAACTGGCACAACGACGGCTTCCCCGGCTCCTTCTACCCGCGCGGCACGCGACCGGGGAGCGTGACGGTCGAGTCCCGCACGGACGCGGCCGTGGTGGAGGAACTCCGTCGGCGCGGGCATGACGTGACCGTCGCCGACGCCTGGTCGGAAGGGCGGCTGTGCGCGGTCGCCCGGGACCCGGAGGCCGGGATCCTGTCCGCGGCGGCGAACCCGCGGGGCATGCAGGGGTACGCCGTGGGGCGCTGAGGCCCTCGCGGGAGCGGTGATCTCCGGCTCCGGGTGTTCATGGTGATTCCACCCGGAGTGCACCGGGCGGGTGGGGATTGTCAGTGACGCGTGCTCTCATGGAGGCATGATCGAAGACACCGAAACCATCGACGAGTTTCTCGTACAGCACACGGCCGACGTCGAAGACGCGATCCGCAAGGCGGCGGCGACCGAGATCATGCCCCGCTTCCGGCAGCTCGCCGCGCACGAGGTCGACCAGAAGAGCGGCCCGCACGACCTGGTCACGGACGCCGACCGCAACGCCGAGCGGTATCTGACGCAGGTGCTCGGCGACCTCCTGCCCGGCTCCGTCGTCGTCGGCGAGGAAGCGGTGCACGCCGACCCGGAGACGTACGAGGCGATACAGGGCGACGCGCCGGTCTGGATAGTCGACCCGGTCGACGGGACACGGCAGTTCGTGCGTGGCGAGACCGGCTTCTGCACACTGATCGCGCTCGCCCGGCGCGGCGAACTGCTCGCGTCCTGGACCTACGCGCCCGCCCGCGACCAACTCGCCACGGCGGTGCGGGGCGGCGGCGCCTTCCTCGACGGCGTACGGCTGCGCTCCGGTGCCCCGGACCTCGGCCGGGACCTCGAAGTGGCCACCTCCCACCCGGACTACACGACGGACGCGCAGAAGCGCGCCCTGCTCGGCCTGTGGGCGGACGGTGTGCGCACGCGCCCGTGCGGCTCGGCCGGCCTGGAGTATCTCGCCATCGCCCGGGGCGAGTTGGACGCCACCGCCTTCAGCTGGGAAGCGGCCTGGGATCACGCGGCCGGCCTGCTCCTCGTCGAGGAGGCGGGCGGCGCCCACCTCACCCTCACCGGAGAGCCGTTCCGCATCACGGGCGGCAACGCGCTGCCGTTCACGACGGCCCGGGATGCGGCGACTGCCCGGCGCGTCATGGAGCTGCTGAGGGCGTCGTAGGGTCACGGGTTCCGCTCGGCTGACGGGCTGGCCCCGGGGTTGTCGGTCCCGCGGCATATCCTGGCCCCGAGTGGCCATCGGCTGACGAAGGGGTCCGAAGGTGCCGTCGATGTTCGATGTGGTCGTGGTGGGTGCGGGGCCGAACGGACTGACGGCCGCCGTGGAGCTGGCCCGGCGCGGCTTCTCCGTGGCCCTGTTCGAGGCACGGGACACCGTGGGCGGAGGCTCCCGCACCGAGGAGCTGACCCTCCCCGGCTTCCGGCACGACCCGTGCGCGGCGGCGCACCCCCTCGGCATCAGCTCGCCCGCCTTCCGCGCCCTGCCCCTGGAGCGCTACGGCCTGGAGTGGCTGCACGCCGAGCTGCCCATGGCGCACCCGTTCACCGACGGCAGCGCGGCCGTGCTGTCGCGGTCGGTCGCGGAGACGGCCGCCTCGTTCGGGCCGCGTGACGCGGGGGCGTACCGCAGGCTGGTCGAGCCCTTCCTCCCCAAGTGGGACACCCTGGTCCGCGACTTCATGTCCCTGCCGCTCACCGCGCTGCCGCGCGACCCGGTCACCCTCGCCCGCTTCGGCCTGGTCGGCCTGCCCCCGTCGACCTGGCTGACCAGCCGCTTCCGGGACGAGCGCGCCAAGACCCTGTTCGCCGGACTGGTCGGCCATGTCATGGCCCCGCTCAGCGGCTTCGGCACCGGAGCGGTCGGCCTGGTCTTCGCCCTGGCGGCGCACACGCGTGGCTGGCCGGTCGCCCGGGGCGGCTCCCAGTCCATCTCGGACGCCCTCGCCGCCTACCTGAAGGACCTCGGCGGCGAGATCCACACCGACTACGAGGTCAAGCGCCTCGACGACCTCCCCCCGGCCCGCGCCTACGTCTTCGACACCTCGCCCACCGCCCTGGCGAAGATCGCCGGCTTCGGCAACTACTACGAGAACTACCGCTACGGCCCCGGCGTCTTCAAGATCGACTACGCCCTGGACGGCCCGGTGCCCTGGACCGCCAAGGAGGCGCGCACCGCCGGCACCGTACAGATCGGCGCCGACAGCACGGAGATCGGCAACGCCCTGCGCGCCGCGTCCCGCGAGAACCGCGCCCCCGAGCGGCCCTTCATGATCACCGTCCAGCCCAGCGTCGTCGACCCCACCCGGGCCCCGGCCGGCAAGCACGTCTTCTGGGCCTACGGCCATGTCCCCAGCGGCTGGACCGGCGACCTCACGGACGCCCTGGAACGTCAACTGGAGCGCTTCGCCCCGGGTTTCCGCGACCGCGTCCTCGCCCGGGCGACCGCGGGCCCGCCCGAACTCGCCGCCCGCAACGCCAACTACGTGGGCGGCGACATCGCCTCCGGCGCGGTCTCCGGACTCCAGATCCTCCTGCGCCCCAAACTCACCCTCTCTCCCTACAGCACCCCGCACCCGGCCGTGTTCATCTGCTCCTCGGCCACCCCGCCCGGCCCCGGCGTGCACGGCATGTCGGGACACAACGCGGCGAAGGCCGTCTGGCGAAGACTGAGGCAGTCATGACCGCCGTCACCATCACCCTCGTCCGGGGTGACATCACCCGGCAGACCGCCGACGCGATCGTCAACGCGGCCAACTCCTCCCTCCTGGGCGGCGGAGGAGTCGACGGCGCGATCCACCGTCGGGGCGGCCCGGCGATCCTGGCGGACTGCCGAAAACTGCGCGCCGGCCACTATGGCAAGGGCCTGGCCACGGGCAAGGCGGTCGCGACGACCGCCGGCGACCTGGACGCCCAGTGGGTGATCCACACCGTAGGCCCCGTCCACTCCCGCGAGGAGGACCGCTCGGCGCAACTCGCCTCCTGCTACCGGGAGTCGCTGCGCGTCGCCGACGAACTCGGCGCCCGTACGGTCGCGTTCCCCGCCGTGTCCGCCGGGATCTACGGCTGGCCGATGGACGACGCGGCGCGGATCGCCGTAGCAACCGTGCGGGCGGCGGAGACGGCGGTCGAGGAGGTCACGTTCGTGCTGTTCGACGAGGCGGCGTACGAGGCGTTCGACCGGCAGGTCCGCTGACAGAGCTTGGTGGGATGGTGCTCACGCGTCGATCACGACGTCCTCCAACGGCTTCGAGCAGCAGAGCAGGATCTTGTTCTGGGCGATCTCGCGTGGCCGGATGCCTCCGTTGTGCCGCATGTCGACGGAGCCGGAGAGCAGGGTCGTCTTGCAGGTGCCGCACATGCCCTGGGCGCACGAGGCCGGCAGGCTGAGGCCGGCTCGGGACGCGGCGGCGAGGAGCGAGGTGTCGGCGTCGCACTCGACGGTCCGTCCGGTGCGGGTGAACTCGACCTTGAAACCGGTGTCCGTAGCGGCAGCGAGCGAGGCGTCGGCCTGCCCGGTCGGTGTCTCGAAGGTGAAGCTCTCCTCGTGGTAGCGGTCCATGTCGAGGCCCGCGTCCGACAGCATGTGCCGTACGGCGGCCATGTAGGGGGCGGGGCCGCAGGTGAAGACCTCCCGTTCGAGGAAGTCCGGCGCGATCTGCCGGAGCGCCTCGATCGTCAGCCGGCCGCGGTGTCCGCCCCAGGGGGCGTACGGGCGGTCGTCCTCCTCGCAGATGTGGACGATCCGGATGCCGGGCGCGGTCGCGGCGATGAGGTCGAGTTCGTGGCGGAAGACGATGTTCGCCGGGGTGCGCGCACTGTGCACGAACACCACGTCGGCGGGGTCCGCGAGGTCGTACAGCGTCCTGGTCATCGCCATCGACGGCGTCACCCCGACGCCCCCGGACAGGAAGAGGTACTTGGGTGCCGGATGCCGGGCGGTGGAGAACTCGCCGAGCGGTCCGCGCGCCCGTACGGTGTCGCCCGGCCCGAGGTGGTCGTGCAGCCAGTTCGAGACGAGCCCGCCCGGTACGCGCTTCACCGTGATCGAGAGCAGGAAGGGGCGGGTGGGCGGTGAGGAGATGGTGTAGCAGCGCTGGACCGGCCGGCCGTCGATGTCGAGGGTCAGGGTCAGGAACTGGCCCGGGTCGTGCCGGGACAGCCGGGGTTCGGCGCACGCGAACACGAACGTGGTGACGTCGTGCGTGAGCGGCTGCACCTGACGGCACACCAGCAGCTCATCGGTCTCGCTCATGGCCGGAGCTCCAGGTGTGCCCTGAGCCTGGTCACGTACCAGTTGACGAACGCCTCGACCTGTTCCTCGGTCGGACCGTACGGTCCCGGCAGATAGGCCGGGCTGCTGATGCCCTGGTGGGCGCGGGCGACCAGCACCGCGTCCTGGTCGTTCGTGGCATTCCACACCTTGGTGAGGGTGTCGAGGTCGTAGTCGATCCCCTCGACGGCGTCGGCGTGGACGAGCCAGGTGGTGCGGACGAGCGTGCGGTCCGGGCCGAGCGGGATCACGGAGAACGTGATCGCATGGTCGGCCATGAAGTGGAACCAGGCGTTCGGCTGGATGTGCATGGACAGGCGGCCCAGGCGGGCCGTGGGGAAGTCCGCCAGCAGGCGTGCGCACGCGGCCGTGCCGTCGGGGGTGTACGACTCCCCGGCGAGGTCGAGGGGTTCGCGCTGGATGCGGAAACCGGTGGGCCGGGTGTCCAGTTCCTCGATCTCGGCATACGGCAGGCCCAGGGAGTCGTAGGTCTCGCGGGCCTCGGCGTCGGCCACGAGGAAGCGCTCGTAGGCGGGGCGCAGCGCGGGCGGGATGTCCTTCTCCTGGTAGCCGTAGATGGGGAAGTAGCAGGCCTGGAGTTCGGGGTGGCCCACGCAGTGGTAGCACTCCCGGTTGTTCTCCATGGTCAGCTTCCAGTTGCCGTTCTCGACCAGGTCGATCTGCGTGGCGACCTTCGCCTCGGCCAGGCGGTGCGGTGCGAGGTACGGCGCGATGCGGGCGGCGACCTCGTCGAAGTCCTCCGGCGGCTCCTGGGCGAGGCAGACGAAGACCAGCCCGGCCACCGTGCGCGCGTGCACCGACCGCAGCCCGAAGCACGACGGGTCGAAGCCGGGTGCCTGGGACTCGGCGTACAGCAGCTTGCCGTCCACGCCGTACGTCCAACGGTGGTAACCGCAGACGATGTTGCCCACCGAGCCGCGCTCCTCGTTGAGGATGCGCGCCCCGCGGTGGCGGCAGACGTTGTGGAAGGCCCGGACGTCCTCGTCGTCGTCGCGCACGACGATGAGGGAGTACGACCCGAGGTCGACCGTCACGTAGTCGCCGGGTTCGGGAAGCTCCGCCTCGGCGGCCACGAAGAGCCAACTCCGGGCGAAGACGGCCTCGATGTCGAGGTCGAAGAACTCCTCGCCGACGTAGAACGGGGCTTCGAGGCTCTGACCGGCGGTACGTCGGGCGACGAGGTCGCCGACGTCGGTGGTCGCTTGCTTCATCTCATCTCTCCGGTACGACTGGGGAGTTGACGTGCGGACGGGCGTGGCGCTCAGGCCGGCAGGCACAACCGCAGCGCGTCGTGGATCGCGGCGTGGATGTTGCGGGAGGCGACGGCGTCGCCGACGCGGAAGAGCTGGTAGCGGCCCGCCTCGTTGCGGACCACGGACTGCTGCTCGTTGGCCAGCAGGGCGCGGTGGTCGACCTCGCCCAAGTTGCTTGATCCGGGGAGGAGTTCGACGTACAGCTCGTCCGTCGGCAGGGTCCCGTGCTCCACGATCACGTGGTCCACGAGCCGCTCGGTCTCGGTGTCCGCGTACTCGCTGTAGAGGGTGGCGGCCAGCCGTCCGTCCCCGGTGCGGCGCACGGAGCGCAGCCGCCGGGCGAGCGTGATGGTGACACCGTGGGCGGTGAACGCCCTTAGGTAGGCGGGGGAGTTCATGCTGCCGACGTCGGGGGCGAGGGCGCGCTCCGGGGTGACGTACTCGATCCGGACGTCGGGCGAGGCGGTGAGCACCTCCGTGGCGTCCATCGCCGGGTAGCCGCCGTGGTCGTCGTAGACCAGGATCTCGCCGCGCGGGCGGCGCAGCGAGCCGGTCAGCACGTCCCAGGTGTCGGAGACCAGGTCCTCGCCGGCGGTGAGGAAGCTGCGGTTGGGCAGGCCACCGGTGGCGACGATCACGAGGTCGGGGTGTTCGGCGAGGACGTCGTCGGCCTCGGCGTACGTGCCCAGTCGTAGGTCGACGCCGAGGATTTTGCACTCGGCGAGGCGCCAGTCGACGATCTGGATCAGGTCGGCCCGGCGCGGGTTCGACGCGGCGAGCCTGATCTGCCCGCCCGGCTGGTCGCTCGCCTCGAACAGGACGACGTCGTGGCCGCGTTCGCCCAGCACGCGTGCTGCTTCCAGCCCGGCCGGACCGCCCCCGACGACAACTGCCTTTCTATGACGGCCGGTTGTGCGGGGGACGATGTGGGGCAGGTGGAGTTCGCGGCCGATTGCCGGGTTGTGGACGCACTTGGTGTCGCCGGAGTCGTAGATCGCGTCGAGGCAGTAACTCGCCCCGACACAGGGCCGGATGCGGTCCTCCTGGCCGGCCCTCACCTTGGCGACCAGGTGTGGATCGGCGATCTGCGCGCGGGTCATGCCGACCAGGTCGAGCAGTCCTTCGCGCAGGGCGTGCCGCGCGGTGGCGACGTCGGCGATGCGGGCCGCGTGCATCACGGGGACGGAGAGGCGTCGCTTGATCTCGCCGGTGAAGTCCAGGTACGGGCCGAGCGGGGTGCCGATGGACGGGATGGCCTTCGCCAGGGAGGCGTCCCGCTCGATGGAGCCGTGGACGGTGCTGATGAAGTCGATGCCGTCGGCGGCGTATCGCCGGGCGGCGGTGAGTGCCTCGTCGAAAGTGAGGCCGCCGGGTTGTGCTTCGTCCAGCGACATCCGGATCCCGACGATGAAATCCGGGCCGACGGCTTCGCGCACCGCGCGGATCACCCGGCGCGGAAACGCCATGCGGTTCTCCAGGCCGCCGCCCCACTCGTCGTCGCGGTGGTTGGTCGCGGGGGACAGGAAGCTGTCCAACAGATGGCCGTACGCCTCCAGTTCGATGCCGTCGAGACCGCCCTCCCGGCAACGGACCGCCGCGGAAGCGTAGTCGGCGACGATCCGGTCCAGGTCCCAGGGCTCGGCGGCCTTCGGGAAGGCGCGGTGCGCGGGTTCGCGCAGGGGTGAGGCGGACACCACCGGGAGCCAGTCGCCGGTGAAGTTGCTGGTGCGGCGGCCGAGATGGGTGACCTGGCACATGACGGCGGCCCCGGCCTCGTGCACCTCGTCGGCGAGCCGGCGCAGCCACGGGACGATGTCGTCGCGGTACAGGAGCAGATTGCCGAACGCCGGCGGGCTGTCGGGCGAGACGACCGCCGAGCCGCCGATCATCGTGAGACCGACCCCGCCCCGCGCCTTCTCGACGTGGTAGGCCCGGTAGCGGTCCTTGGGCATGCCGTCTTCGCCGAACGCCGGTTCGTGGGAGGTGCTGACCACGCGGTTGCGCAGGGTGAGATGCTTGAGCCGGAAGGGTTGGAGCAGGGGATCCAGGATGGCTGAGGGCACGGCTGCTCCTCGAAGGATGCTGTGGCGCGTCTGTTTCGCGATGCAGAACAGCATCGCCATACGAGACAAATGGTGGAGCTGGGAATCCCGGCCGTCAAGAGCCCGCCGTGTTAACTCGCCGTGCGTGCTGCGCTCATCCGCGTTTCACGTGGCCACGGTGCTCATCCGCGTTTCACATACCCCCGGCGCCAGGAGATCTTCGCGGCGGCAGCCAGCAGCTGCTCCGCGAGACCGGGAACGGTGTCCTCGTCGATGCGGAAGGTCGGTCCGGACAGCGTCACGGCTGCGATGACCTTGCCGTCCAGCGCGCGGATCGGGGCGGCGATGGCGGCCAGCCCGATCTCGTGCTCCTCGCTGGTGGTGGCGTAGCCCCGCTCGCGGATCGTCTCCAGCGCCGCCGCAAGGACCCTCGCGTCGACGATCGTATGCGGGGTGTACTTCTCCGCCCCCCTGGCGAAGACCTCCGTGACCTGGTCGGGAGTCATGTGCGCCAGGAAGAGCTTGCCCGCCGCGGTGGCGTGCAGGGGGGTGCGCCGGCCGACCCAGTCGATGCTCGTGATGGCCGCCGCGCCGATCGCCTGGTCGATGCTGATCACGTCGTGCCCGTCGTGGATCGCCACGTTCACGGTGTCGCCCACGGCCGCGGCCAGTTCCTGGCAGACGGGGCGGCTCAGCAGGGACAGGTCGTTCACCTTGCTCGCCCCGGCGGCGAGTTCGACCATCGTGTACCCGATGCGGTACCGCCCGCGCTCGGTGTCCTGTTCGACCAGGCCCCGTGACTCCAGGGTCGCCAGCAGCCGGAACACGGTCGACTTGTGGATGCCCAGTTCCTCGGCGATCTCCGTCACACCGCTGGGACCCCGCGTGGCCAGCACCTGGAGGATCGACACCGCCCGGTCGACGGACTGCACCGAGTGATCACGTGGGCGGGTCCCGTTGCTGGTCATGGCGGAAGGGTAACCGAGCGGCGGACACCGGCAGCGAGCCCCGGGCGCCTGCTTCCAGGACCCTCGTGCGCGGGTGCCCGACTCGGCCGTCAGGCCCTCACTCGACCGTCAGGGCGTCTTCCAGAGCGTCAGCTCGGTGACGTAGTCGCGGGCCCTGACGCCGGACGCGTCCTTCTGGACGACGACGTCCTTGATCTCGATCATCGCCAGGTTCTTCTCGTCGGTGACGGTGCACAGCAGTGTGCCCTTGGTCAGTTCCTTGTCCTGGTCGGCATCGGCGAGTTGGGAGGGCAGCGCGTTCGCCGCCGCGCCCTCGGCGCACTGCTCGGGGGTGGGGCCCGCGCTCTTTCCCGTGGTCGTCACGAGGTTCAGCGTGTGGGCGGTGCCCCACTCCGCGTACTGCACCTCGGCCCCCGTCGTCGAGCTGGAGGCGTGCGTGTCGATCCGCGGTGAGTCCAGGTCGACGTTGGTGTACGAGCTGCGGCCGGTCGTGAACTGGGCGCGCAGGGTGAGCGGTTTGTCCTTGAAGACCGCGGTGTAGCCGGCCGTCGTCGCGCTCGTGGAGGGGGATGCGGAGGCGCCGGCGGGGGACGACGAGTCGGTCCGGCCGGTGCTTCCCTTTCCCTGGGCGCCGGTGTCCTTGCTGTCGTCACGGGTGAAGACCCAGGCCGCCGCCGCTACGACGACCACGGCCAGCGCGGCGGCGCCTACCGCCAGCGGGGTCCGGCCGCGGTTCGGAGCCGCAGGTGAGGGCGGTGCCCCGGGCGGGAACAAGGGCGCCGGGCCTGCGACCGGCTCTGGCTGCCGTGCCGGGGCGCCCTGTGTCGACTGGTCGGATCCCGGCGTTTGCGTGGGCGTGTACCCACCGGGCGCCGAGGAGCGGGATGCCGCAGCGGCGGGAGGCACGGTGGTCGCACCCGCCGCGCCCGCGCCCGGCGAGGCACTCGCGAGACCCACGTCACCCGCCAACTCCCCTTGCTCACCCGCAAGTTGCTCCAGCCGAGCGATGTCCGCCGCGACCACCGCCGGCAGCCAGTCGCCGAAGTCCCGCAACGGGCGTTCGGCCAACTCCTGGCACAGGGCGGCCAGTTCGGAGGGTGCGGGCCGGGCGGCCGGGTCGGCGGCCAGTGTGCGTTCGAGGACCGAGCGCAGAGGCTCGGGGTACGACGTCAGGTCCGGTGGGCGGAACTCGGTGTTGGCGATTTTCGCGGCCAGGGTGATGGCCCCGGAGTCGCCGTACGGATGGCGGCCGGTCGCGGCCACGGCGGCGATCAGGCCGAGGGAGAAGACATCGGCGGCCGGGGTCTGTTCCTGGCCGCCTGCGTGCTCGGGCGACATGTACTGGGGGGTGCCGATGAGTCCGCCGCTGCGGGTGAGCCGGGTGGCGTCGGCGGCCCGTGCGATGCCGAAGTCGATGATCCAGGGGCCGTCGGAGCCGATGAGGATGTTGCTCGGCTTCAGGTCCCGGTGGATCACGCCGGCCTTGTGCACGGCGTGCAGCGCCTCCGCCGCACAGCCCGTGAGGTGGAGCACCGTGGGCAACGGGAGCGGCCCGTGCAGGGCGAGGACCCGGTCCAGGGCGAGGCCGGGGACGTAGACGGTGGCGAGCCAGGGCTGTGGGCCGGTGGTGTCGTGGTCGACGACCGGGACGATGTGGTAGCCCTGCACCCGGCGGGCGGAGGTCGCCTCCTGCTCGAAGCGGCGGCGGAACCCCTCGTCCTGGGCGTACTCCCGGCGGATCACCTTCAGGGCGACCGGTTGGTTGCCGCGCGTGCGCGAGAGGTAGACGGAACCCATGCCGCCCTCGCCGATCCGGGCGAGGAGCCGGTAACCTGCCACGTCCCGCGGGTCGTCGGGGCCCAGAGGTCTCAAGTGGTCGGCGTTTCCAGCGTTGTTCAAGATGTTCAGCCCCCCCTCGCCAGGCGAGTGATCGTACCGGCGCGACCCGGTCATCCGGAAGTATCCGAGGAGATCAAGCAACAAGGGCGAAAGCCCGGGAGAATCAGGGCAGTTGAGTGGTCTCGTCGGACCCGGAGGCGTGCCCGGAACAACATCTGTCCCCTTCGGCGGAGGGCGCCGGCTATCTGGTGGAACTCTCCAACGTCGTACGCCAGACCTCCGTCGGCCCCCGGGGACCCCGACGTCACCGTCTACCTCGTCGCCGGCACCAGTCTGCTGGGCGGGCACCGGGAGTTCGGCGACCCGGCCGAGATCCGCCGACTGCGCACGTCGGACGCCTGCCCGGACCGGAGGGCATCGCCCTGCACAGCCTGCTGCCCCCGGAGGTCGCCGCGCAGGTCAGCCGTCGGCGCGGGGCGGTCTCCGCGCGGGGCGGGACGGTCCTTGTTCGCGACGTCAGCACGTACGGGACGCGGACGCGCAGAGCCGGTCGTAGAGGCGTGCCCGGCTCCGGGGAGAGGCTGCCGCCGGGTGCCGACCGGTCCTTCCGGCCCGGCGACGAGGTCGAACTCCCCTCCGGTGTCGTCCTCACCCGCAGCGGCCGGCGTTTCCCCGCCGAACTCGCGGACGCGTGGCGCACGGAGGCCGGCGGGATCGCCGTACCGCCGACTGCGGCGGCGCCTACGCGACGGGCCTGACCGCGAAAGGGAGTTGGCGGTGCGCATACCCGACCGCACCGCCAACTCCCCTTCCGTCAGCCGATGATGCGGTGCGTCGTCCAGAACGACGTCAGGTCCGTGGTCGTCACGGCCTGGGCCGCCGCCTTGAACTCGGCCGTGGTCGAGACGCCGTACCAGTGCGAAGTGGCGTAGTCCTTCAGGAGTTTGGCCATCACCGTGTCACCGAGGGTGCGGCGCAGGTCGTGCAGGGCGCACTTGCCGTAGCCGTAGACGACGGTGGAGTAGCGGGACGAGTGGGCGTCCCAGTACGCCATCGAGTTGGTGATGTTCTCCGCGGAGGAGGCCCAGGAGACGTTGTTCCAGCAGTTGGTGCCGGTCAGTCCCTGCGCGAGGTCGGTGGCGTAGTCGGTGAACGCCTCGTCCAGCCAGGGGCTGTTGTACTCGTCGTCGCCGACGATGCCGTAGAACCACTGGTGGCCGATCTCATGGGTGAGTGCCGTGGTGCTGACCAGGTCGAGGACGAAGCCGGGGTACTCCATGCCGCCGAACCAGAAGTTGTTGTCGATGACGGCGTCCAACTCGCCGTACGGGTAGGCGCCGAAGCGTCCGGCGTGGGCGTCGACCGCCGACTTGGCCGTGGTGAGCATCGACTGGGCGTTGGACGAACTGATGCCCGTGACCGAGTAGATGTTGATCGGGGTGCCCGCGGTCGACGTACCGGAGATCTTGGTGAACGGGCCCGCCGCCCACGCGAAGTCGCGGACCTTGGACGCGGTGGCCGTGGTGATCGTACGGCCGCTGGAGCCGGCGGTGTCGACCGAGGTGCCGGTGGCCGGGACCAGCAGGGTGGTCGGGTGGTCCAGGGTCACCTTGAAGTCGGCGGCCAGGGAGTAGAAGGACTCGCCGTTGTTCGTGTACGGGTCCAGGTGCCAGCCCGAGCCGTCCTTGATCGCGAGGACGGGCAGCGCGTTGCCGATCATGCTGAACGCGCCGTCGTAGCCGAACCGGTCGGCGCCGCTCGGGACGGTGATCCCCAAGTCGAAGCCGATGGTGGTGGATTGACCCTGTGCGAGCGGGGTCGGCAGCGCGATCTGGAGGGCCGTGCAGGCGACCGAGAGGGCGCCCGCGGTGCCGCCGGTGACATTGGTGACCGTGATCGGCGGCGCGGAGCAGGTGCCGTGGTAGTTGTCCCACAGCCGCAGGTACACCTCGGTGAGCGGGGTCGCCGAGGCGTTGGTGAAGGTCGTGCTCTCGTGGCCGGTCCAGACGGTACCGGCGGTGTTGCTGCTCAGACTCACGGTGTACGCCGGGGCGGCCGGTGTGCGCGTCGAGTCGGCCGGCGGGGCCGTGTCGCCGGAGGTGTTGAGGGCGATGTCGTCGAGGACGAAGCTGGTCTGGAGGCTGGAGTCCTCGACGCCGGAGAAGGCGAGACTCACGGTCTGGCCGGCGAACGACGACACGTCGAACGACTTCTGGACGTAGCCGGTGGCCTTGTTCAGGTTCGAGTACGTCGCGAGAGTCGTGCTGCCGATCTTCGCCGTGAGCTTGTCGTACGCGGTGGACGAGGTCGTCTCGGCGGTGTCGATGTGCAGCCAGAAGGTGAGGGTGGCGCTGCTGCAGCCGGACGGGATCGTCACGCTCTGGGAGAGCGTGTCGGTGTGCGTGCCGCCGGTGCCGTCCAGCCAGGCGAAGCTGGTGCCGCCGTGGGCACTCTGGCCGGTACGGCTGGTGATGACACTGGTCGAGGACTGGGTCCAGGACGAGGTGCCGCTCTCGAAGTCGCCGCCCGTGACCACCTGCGCCGGGGTGCAGGCGGCGGCCAGGGGAGCCGCGGACGGTGCCGCGGCGGCCGGGGTGACGGGGAGCGAGAGGGCGGCCAGCGCGGCGACGGCGAAGACGCCGGCGGCGAGGGCGGACGGGACTTTCGCGACAGGCCCTGGGGCCTTGTGGGGGGTCGATCTCACACGGAACTCCTTCTACGGCGGCCGGGATCCCGGCCTGCTCGGTGGCCGCCCGGCCGGACTGGGTGTGCCGGTGGGCGGTCGCGGGGTGCGCGTTGCGGTTGCGTGATCGCGGGGGAAGCTTCGCAGATTTGACCGGGGCATGCCATAAAAAGAAGGAAGTGTGCGCATGAAGTGGGGGAAGGTGCGAACGGCGGGCGGAGGGGAGACGTGTGCACGCCCGCGTTGACCGGGCCATGCCTGGAATTGGCCTCGGCTTGGCCGAATGTACGCCTTCGATTGCTTCCATCGAACGATGGACCACATCACGTTCCTCGTGGCGGTCGTGATCGTCACGGCCCTGGCCTTCGACTTCACCAACGGATTCCACGACACCGCCAACGCGATGGCGACGTCCATCGCCACCGGGGCGCTGAAGCCCAGAACGGCGGTTCTGATCAGTGGTGCCCTCAACCTCGTCGGCGCCTTCCTGTCCACGGAAGTGGCCAAGACGATCTCCGGCGGCATCGTCGACGACACCCTCGTGACTCCCGGGATGATCTTCGCGGGGCTCGTCGGAGCGATCCTCTGGAATCTCCTGACCTGGTTGCTGGGACTGCCGTCCAGTTCCTCGCACGCCCTGTTCGGTGGCCTGATCGGCGCCGTGTGGGTCGGCGCGGGCTCGGGCGGGGTCCACTTCGACAAGGTCGTGGCGAAGATCCTGATCCCCGCGGTGGCCTCCCCGCTCGTGGCCGGAATCGCCGCTCTCCTCGCCACCTACCTCGCGTACAGGATCACCGCCCGCGCCCGCAAGGACTCGGTCACCAGGGGCTTCCGGCTCGGCCAGATCGCCTCCGCCTCGCTGGTCTCCCTCGCGCACGGCACGAACGACGCCCAGAAGACGATGGGCGTCATCACCCTGACCCTGATCTCCGTGGGCGCGCTCGGCCACGACGCCGGTCCGCCGGTGTGGGTCATCACCGCGGCGGGACTCGCGATCGGCCTCGGCACCTACATCGGCGGCTGGCGCATCATCCGCACGATGGGCAAGGGCCTCACCGACATCCAGTCCCCGCAGGGCTTCGCGGCCGAGGCCGCCTCCACGACCGTCATCCTCACCTCCGCGCACCTGGGCTTCGCGCTCTCCACCACCCAGGTCTGCTCCGGCGGCATCCTCGGCGCGGGACTGGGCAGGCGCCTGGCCGAGGTGCGCTGGGGCACCGCCGGCCGCATGGTCATCGCCTGGCTGGTCACCCTGCCGGCCGCCGCCCTGGTCGGCGGCCTGTCCGCGACCGTCGTCAAGCACGGCGGAAACCTCGGTACGGCCCTGATCGCCCTGATCGCCGCCGCCGTGGCCGGATTCATCGTGATCGCCTCGCGTCGCAACCCCGTGCACGCGGAGAACGTCAACGAGACCCACGAGGTCACCCTCCGCGGCGGGGCGTCCACCGACGTCCGTACGGCCGCCTGAGTCAAGGGAGTTGAGGAATGAGTCTGGACTGGAACGCCCTCGGCGAGGTCGCCGCGGTGAGCGTCGGAGTGACCGTCGGTGTGGTCGTCGTCTTCGCGCTGGGCGTGCTCGGCGTCGCCCAGGTCGAGACCGCCCGCGAACGGGACGGCGGCACGCATGCGCTCGGCATCGCGCAGGCGGGCTTGTGCTTTCTCGCCTGTGCGGCTGTCGTGGCATACGGCATATATCTCATCGTGCCGCAGTTCCACTGAACGCCGCTCATGCCACTGATGCCACCACTGATCAACCGAACACCATCGAGAAGGAGGCCGGGATGACTGAGCTGTTGTCGGGGCTGCGCGTCGACTACACGGACCAGGACGACCCGGTGCTGATCCGGCCCGACGGCAGCCCGGTGGACACCTGGCGGGAGAACTACCCGTACGAACAGCGCATGGAGCGCAAGGAGTACGACTGGCACAAGCGGCTCCAGCAGATAGAACTGCTGATGCTGCAACGCTGGGTCAAGGAGACCGGCCGCCGTCTCGTCATCGTCTGCGAGGGGCGCGACGCGGCCGGCAAGGGCGGCACGATCAAACGGTTCACCGAGCACCTGAACCCGCGCGGCGCCCGCGTGGTGGCGCTGGAGAAGCCGAGCGAGCGCGAGAGCGGGCAGTGGTACTTCCAGCGGTACGTCCAGCACCTGCCGACCGCCGGCGAGATCGTGCTGTTCGACCGGTCCTGGTACAACCGGGCGGGCGTGGAGCGCGTGATGGGCTTCTGCTCGGACGACGAGTACCGCCGTTTCATGCGCCAGGCCCCGCTGTTCGAGCGGATGCTGGCGGACGACGGCATCGACCTGATCAAGTTCTGGTTCTCCGTCTCACAAGGTGAACAGCGCACCCGTTTCACGATCCGCCAGGTGGATCCCGTACGGCAGTGGAAGCTCAGCGCGATGGACCTGGAGTCCCTGGACCGCTGGGACGACTACACGGCCGCCAAGGTCGCCATGTTCCGGGAGACCGACACCGAGCAGGCGCCCTGGACCGTGGTGAAGAGCAACGACAAGAAGCGGGCCCGCGTCGAGGCCATGCGCAGCGTGCTGGCCCGCTTCGACTACGCCGACAAGGACGAGGAGGTCGTCGGCAGCCCCGATCCACGCGTCGTCGGCGCGGCGGCCACGCTGCTGGAGGCGGGGGAGGACGACACGGCGGCGGTATTTTAGGGGGGCCTCAGCACCCCGTAAGGGGCGCGGGGAACTGCGCGACAAGCCACGACGGCGCGATAGCAAAAGAACGACGGCACATCGCGGCACCTCTGGCGGAGCGCCTAGTCGCCGTCGCGCGGCACCAGTGTCACCCGGTGGAAATTGCAGCCGGTCGCGGGCGGGTTCCCGGACGGGGGCCCGCCCGCGTGTGCCTTGAGGGCGACGCTGACCAGGCTCAGCAGCAGGTCGACGTCCGTCTCGCAGTCCAGGTGGACGGTCACCCAGCGGGAGCCCGGGATGATCCGGATCGCGGTCGACTCGCTGAGGTCGTGGTGGAACCGCAGGATGGCCCCGACCGTGAGATGCAGGTCCACATCGTGGTCCGAGTGGAAATGCACGATCTCGCTGTGGGCGGACCGCAGTGCCCGCCCCGTGCCACAACTCGCCGGGACCGCGCTGAGGTCGCGCCAGCCTTCCAGTCGCTGCATGGCTCTCTCGGCCAGGGTCATGTGCCCATGGTGTACTGCTCACCGCTTCGCAACCAGAGGTTGAGCGATTTGTAACCGGGGCGTGAGGTACCGCACACCTGAGGACCGTCCGGTGTGCGGTACCCGCCGCTGGTCAACTCCCGTCGGCCACAAGCTTTTCGTAGCCCACCAGTCGTACACAGGTGGCCACCCCGTCGATGATCTCCTCGATCTCCGAGAGGTCCGGGAAGGAGGGGGCGATCCGGATCGTACGGTCCCTGGGGTCGTCGCCGTACGGGTGCGTGGCGCCCGCCGGCGTCAGGGCGAGACCCGCGTCGGCCGCGCGGCGCACCACCTCGCGGGCGCAGCCGTCGGGGACGTCGAGGGTGATGAAGTAGCCGCCCCGGGGCGTGGACCAGGTGGCGAGACCGGTGTCGCCGAGCCGGTCGGCGAGGATGCGCAGCACCGTGTCGAACTTGGGCTCCAACAGCTCACGGTGCCTGCGCATATGGGCGCGCACCCCGTCGGGATCGCGCAGGAACATCGCGTGCCGCAGCTGGTTGACCTTGTCCGGGCCGATGGAGCGCTTCGCGCTGTAGCCGCGCAGCCAGGCCACGTTGGCCGGGGACGAACCGAAGAACGCCACGCCCGCACCGCCCAGCGTGATCTTCGAGGTGGACCCGAAGACGAAGACCCGGTCCGGGTGCCCGCTGTCGGCGCAGGCGGCCAGGATGTCGGCGATCTCCACCTCCTCGTCCGTGAGGTGGTGCACGGCGTAGGCGTTGTCCCAGAAGATCCGGAAGTCGGGCGCGGCCGTCGGCATGGCGGCGAGTCGCCGTACGACCTCGTCGCTGTAGCAAGTCCCGTCCGGATTGCTGTACTTGGGCACGCACCAGATCCCCTTGACCGCCGGGTCCTCGGCGACCAGCCGCTCCACGACCGCCATGTCCGGGCCCTCGGCGGTCATCGGCACGGGGATCATCTCGATGCCGAACCGCTCGCACAGCGCGAAGTGCCGGTCGTACCCGGGGACCGGGCACAGGAACGCGACCCGCTCCTCGTCCGCCCAGCGGCGCGCCGCCCCGGGAAGCGTGCCGAGCAGCGCGTGCACCAGACAGTCGTGCATCAGCTCCAGGCTGGAGTTGCCCACGGCGAGCAGCTGCCCGGCCGGCACCTGGAGGAACCCGGCGAAGATCTCCCGGAGCTCCAACAGCCCTTCCGCGCCACCGTAGTTGCGGCAGTCCGTGCCGTCGGCGGAGGTGTAGCGGTCGCCGGGCAGCGAGAGCAGCGCGGCGGACAGGTCGAGCTGCCGCGCGGACGGCTTGCCCCGGGTCAGGTCGAGCGACAGTTTCTTCGCGAGGAGGGCTTCGTAGTCGCTCCGGGCCGCGTCGAGACGGGCCGGGAGGGAATCGGCGGTGTGGGCGGGTGAGGGAGGGGTCACGGAGGTCGACGCTACAAAGCCGGGAGTCACACCACAAACGCATCACCGCGGACGCCCCTTACACCTCCCGCCGTAGTACGGTGATCCGCCCGTGACCAGGCCACACAAGGTTGACGTCGGATTCCCGCCAGCCCCGGCCCGCCCGGTACCGGATGCTGGACGTATGCAGAACGGCATGCACACCGACACGGAGCGTTGCGTGCGCGCGGTCCAGTCCAAGGACGCGCGTTTCGACGGCTGGTTCTTCACGGCCGTCACGACCACCCGCATCTACTGCCGGCCCAGCTGCCCGGTCGTCCCGCCCAAGCCGGAGAACATGACGTTCTACCCGAGCGCGGCGGCCTGCCAGCAGGCGGGGTTCCGGGCCTGCAAGCGCTGCCGCCCCGACACCAGCCCCGGCTCCCCGGAGTGGAACCAGCGGGCCGACCTCGTCGCCCGCGCGATGCGCCTGATCGCCGACGGAACCGTGGACCGCGAGGGCGTCCCCGGCCTCGCCGCCCGCCTCGGCTACAGCACCCGGCAGATCGAACGCCAGCTCCTCGCCGAACTCGGCGCCGGCCCCCTCGCGCTGGCCCGTGCCCAACGTGCCCAGACGGCACGGCTGTTGATCGAGACGACCGCGCTCCCGATGGCGGAGATCGCCTTCGCCGCCGGCTTCTCCTCGATCCGCACCTTCAACGACACCGTGCGCGAGGTCTTCGCCCTGTCCCCGAGCGAGCTGCGCAACAGGCGCCCGAAGACAACCGTGTTGACCCCCGGCACGCTCACCCTCCGGCTGCCGTTCCGCGCGCCCCTCAACCCCGACAACCTCTTCGGCCACCTGGCGGCGACCGCCGTACCGGGCGTGGAGGAGTGGCGGGACGGCGCGTACCGCCGCACCCTCCGCCTCCCCTACGGCCACGGCATCGCGTCCCTCACCCCCAAGTCCGACCACATCGCCTGCCGCCTCACCCTCAGCGACCTGCGCGACCTGCCCGTGGCGATCAGCCGCTGCCGCCGCATGCTCGACCTGGACGCCGATCCGGTCGCGGTCGACGACCAGTTGCGCACGGATCCGGTACTGGCGCCGCTGGTGGACAAGGCCCCGGGCCGACGCGTCCCGCGCACGGTCGACGAGGCCGAGTTCGCCGTACGGGCAGTCCTCGGCCAACAGGTCTCCACGGCGGCGGCCCGCACCCACGCGGCCCGCCTGGTCACCGCGCACGGCGAACCGGTCGACGACCCCGAGGGCGGCCTGACCCATCTGTTCCCGTCCGCGGAGTCCCTCGCGGCGGTCAACCCGGAGTCACTGGCGATGCCGCACACCCGCCGCACGACCTTCGCCACCCTGGTCTCCCAACTGGCCGACGGAACCGTCCACTTGGGCGTGGAGAGCGACTGGGCGGAGACGCGAACGCAACTGTTGAACCTCCCCGGTTTCGGCCCCTGGACGGTCGACGTCATCGCCATGCGCGCCCTCGGCGACCCCGACGCCTTCCTCCCCACCGACCTCGGAATCCGCCGCGCAGCCCAGGAGTTGGGCCTCCCGTCGACCCCGGCCGCCCTCACCGCCCGCGCGGCGGCGTGGCGTCCGTGGCGGGCGTACGCGGTCCAGTACCTGTGGGCGACGGACAGCCGCCCGATCAACTTCCTTCCCGTGTAAGGGGATTGCGGACGACATGAAGCACCACACCGTGATCGACAGCCCGTACGGCCCGTTGACCCTGGTGGCCGACGAGGACGGCACCCTCTGCGGCCTCTACATGGTCGACCAGCGCCACCGCCCTCCGGAGGAGAACTTCGGTACCCGCGAAGACACCTCCTTCCTCGCCGCGATCGACCAGCTACAGGCGTATTTCGCGGGCAAGTTGAAGGAGTTCACCCTCGAACTGCGCCTGCACGGCACCCCGTTCCAACGCACGGTCTGGGACCAGCTCCGCCGCATCCCCTACGGCGAGACCCGCTCCTACGGCGACCTCGCCGACGCCCTCGGCAACCCGGGCGCCTCCCGAGCCGTAGGCCTCGCCAACGGCAAGAACCCCATCGGGATCATCGTCCCCTGCCACCGTGTCGTCGGCGCGAACGGCAGCCTCACGGGCTACGGCGGCGGCCTCGACCGCAAGCAGCGGCTGCTGGACTTCGAGAGCGGGGCGGCGCTTCTCTGAGCGCTCACCCGAAGGGCGCCGGACCAGCCAAAGTGCTTTGCGGACAAGGAAGTTGAAAGGAGTCGTTCGGCAGGTCCGTGTAGTGTCCTGTCGCGTGCTGGCTGAACAACGACACCAACTCATCCTGCGGGCCTTGAGAACCGGCGGCACTGTCACCGTGACGGATCTCGCCGGCCACCTGGACGCCAGTGCCGCGACAATCCGTCGTGACCTCCTCAAGCTGGAAGCGGACGGGCTGCTCACGCGGGTGCATGGCGGGGCGGTCGTAGAGGAGGCCCCCGCGCCGTTCACCGAGGCTGAGAAGGCCCAGGTGGACGCCAAGGACGCCATAGCCGTCGAAGCGGCCAGGATGATCGAGGACGGCCAGTCGATCATCCTGGACTCCGGCTCGACGGTCCACCGGCTCGCCAGTCGGTTGCACGGGCGCCGGATCACCGTGATCACCAACAACCTGGCGGTGTACGACGAACTCGTCCAGGACGAGCACGTCCAACTCATGCTGCTCGGCGGCATGGTCGTACGGGAGTCGCGCATGCTGGACGGCTTCATGGCGGAGGACAACCTTCGCCAGGTGCAAGCCGACTGGCTCTTCATGGGAGCCTGCGGGGTCCGTGCGGGTGCTCAGGTCATGGACACCACGGTCGCCGAAGTGCCGGCCAGGCGGGCCATGATCGCCGCCAGTGACAAGGTGGCGCTGCTCGTCGACGACACCAAGTTCCCCGGCACCGGCATGGTCAAGATCTGCGGTCCGGAGGACCTGGATGTCGTCGTGACCAACGCGGTGCCCGGCGCCGCGGCCTGGACGGCTTTCGAGGAAGCAGGCGTGGACGTGATCCGGGCGAATCCCGTCGATGCCGTCGGCGCCTAGCAGTCCTGCTCCTGACTCAGCCGGTGCAGCAGTTCGGGCAGAGCCGTCCCGATCGGCTCCCGTACGACCTCGTCGGCTCGCTCGTCGTACGGTGTCGGCTCGGCGTTGACGATGATCAGCCGTGCCCCGTGGTCGGCGGCGACTCCGGCGAGGCCGGCGGCGGGCTGGACCTGGAGGCTGCTGCCCACGGCGATGAACACCTGGCAGGCCTTGGTGATGGCGACGGCCTCGCCGAGGACGACGGGGTCGAGTCGCTCACCGAAGAAGACGGTCGCCGATTTCAGGATCCCGCCGCACTCCGGACACGGCGGATCCGCCTCGCCGGCCGCGACCCGGGCGAGGGCGTCCTGCATCGGTCCGTGCGCATGGCATCCGGTGCACCTGAACTCCCGGGCGGTGCCGTGCAGTTCGAGCAGTTTGCGGGCGGGCAGGCCGGCGAGCTGGTGCAGTCCGTCGACGTTCTGCGTGATGACCCGCACGGGTACGCCGGACTTCTCCAGCTCGACGATCGCCCGATGCGCGGTGTTCGGTTCGGCCTGGAGCGCGCGGTTGTCGCGGCGCATCTGCCACGAGCGGCGCCGGATCTCGGGGTCGCCCATGTAGTACTCGTACGTCACGAGTTTCTCGGCCTCGGGATCCCGCCGCCACAGCCCGTTGGGACCGCGGTAGTCGGGGATCCCGGAGTCGGTGGAGATGCCCGCGCCACTTAGGAGGGCGACGAGAGGCTTGTTCATGGGGCGAGGGTAGGTCGCCTGCGCCGATGGAGGCGAACGGATATCAAGGTGCGGTTGGGTCCCCGGCGCACTGCTTCAGCCGTATCCCGCTATGCCTCGCTGATCTCAGACCGACGTCCGTCGGCACCAGGTGCGCTCACTGCCGGGCGGGCGTACGGCGAAGAAGCTGACGGAACGTTCGGTTCGCAAGGCATCGATGGATGTAGCACAAAGGAGCATTCGGAATACTCGGGGCTTAGGCGCCCGTCACCCACCGGATCACTGCGATCACACCCAACAACACGGCCGGGCTCACCCACCACCACCGGAGGACGCGGCGTACAGGCGGCAGCAGCCACAACATCGCCGCCGCACCGGCTGCCCCGATGGTGAGAACGCAGGACAGAACGATGCCGGCGTACGCGTCGTTGTCCCAAGAGCCCAACGGGCGGATGGTCAGCGCCGTCCAGCAGAAGTACGCGGCGACAAGGGTGAGCAGGGTCATTGGTACCGCGAGGACCAGGCGGAGGCAGCCGCGGTCGTCGTTCGGAAGAGCGGGTTGAGTCATCAGCGCAGTGCGTTCCTTGCGTCGGCCAGGTTGTTCGTGAAGCCACGCCCGTAGGCTTGGGCATCGTCGGTCTGCCAGTACGGGCCCCCGTTGTAGCGCGCGGCGAGCTCCTGGTACTGGGCCGGGGTCATCTCCTCGGCCGGCACGTCGGCGAACTCGCTCTCGGCCTTGAGCTGGGCCAGGTACTCCGAGGCGACGAAGATGTTCTGAGCAGGGTCTTGGAGGGACTCCTCCACCATGCTGCGCTGCTGGTCGGTGAGGTGGTCGGGGTCGTAGCCGAGGACCTCGGCGCCGCGTCGCACCTGGATGGCGATGGGCCCCATGGACGTGTTGTCGGGATCGCCTCCGAGGCGCCAGGGGAGGCTCTCGGGGGCGATCGGGCTGAGCGGCGAGTCGGCCTGTTCGCGGATGGTGTCGGTGATGTCGTCCAGGACGCCGGGCTGTCCGCCGATCTCCTGCCAGGCGATACCGGCGACCATGTCCGGTGGGAGCCCCGAGTTCCGTGCCGCCGCGTTGATGATGTCCTTGTTCGCCGCGATCCAGTCGGTGCGTTCCTGGGCATTGGCGGGTGGGTTCCAGTAACTGTCCTTTGCTCCAGGAAGGTTGGCGATCTGGAGGCGGATGTCGCGCAGAGTCGGGGAGACGATGTCGCTCCCGGCGATGGGGGAGTAGTCCTGTTTGGGGCTGCTGCCGGGCAGATGCGTCAGCGAGTTTGCACGCGCTTCGGCCGCCTCGCGGCGCAGGTTCGTGATGGCCGAGACGATGTCGACCCGTTGGATGAAGCCCATGCGGAAGTCCGGCAGCAGGTCGTACGCCTGCTTGAGCTGGTGGACGCAAAGCTCACGTGCCTCCTGCTCCGTGGTCTTCGCCAGATGGAAATCGCCACCTGCGGCATCGTGCAGTCGGTTCGCGTCGTCGCGGATGTCGTCGACATCCATGGTGAGTTCGGCGAAGAAGTCCATGACGCCGGTGGTGGCCCGCATGTCCTCCCACTGACGCATCGGCTCCGCCTCCTGGGCTTCGCGGGTGATCGCCGTACCTTTGGTGTGGATCAGGTTCGCGAGGTTCTGCTCGTTCGCCCTGCCATGGGAGTAGTGCGCCTTGGCGACCTGCAGCGCGAAGGCGTAGTCGGTCAGGGCGCAGGCAGCCTTGTTGTAGCCCTCGGCGAGCTGCGTGAGTAGTTTGCGTGCCTCAGTGAGCCGGGCTTCGTAGTGCTGGCTGCCTTCGCTCTTCCACTGCGTGTGCTTCTCGGCCCGCTCTGCGGACGGATCGACCGCCACGAGCATGTCGTGCAGGCGCTTGAACTCGGCCGCGTTTCGCTCGACGAGGGGAGGGTTGCAGCCTTCCAGATAGTCGACGTCCCTGCGGTGACTGATACCGCCGTTCATCGTGCCTCCGGGGCGACGTACTGACCGTAGCGCAGGACGTCGTCGAGGAAGTGCTGCGCCGTGCCGTCGTCGGTCTTCACGAAGTCGCTGCCCGCTGTGCGCAGGCGAGTGGAGAGTGCTGCGAAGAGAGCGACCGCGTCCCGGTACTGGTCATCCGTGAACTCTGCGAACCGGGCCACCTGCGTGGCCACGTCCTCGTGAGCCCTGGGCTCACGGGCCATGGTGGTGAGTTCGGCATCCGGCCGGCCCTCCTGGAGGAGGCCTGCTATCTCGATCAGCAGGTTCGCGTTGCCGTTGATGGAGTCGGTCTTGGCCACCAGGGATCCTGCGGCCGGAGCCACGAAGCCGCCCCCATCCGCAGGCAGTTGGTCGATCTGCATGCCCGTCGCCCGGCGCGCCAGGGCATCGGCTTTCAGCTGGGCCCACTCCTCGTCGAAAGACAACTCCGTTCCCCCTCCAGCTCGTTGTCTCGAACAACCAGTCGATCATGCCATTGAGAGGGGCTTTGCCGAAACCTCGTTACCTCTTTACCGAGTTGAGGACTGACGCGAATGCTTGCCGGCTGGAGCCCGCGAACCTCTCTGTCCGGGGTGGTCATGGGGCCAGACCTTCGACCTTCCTGCTTGAACCGGCAGTCGAAGGTTGTGGGCAACCCGTCGGCTGTCGGACGCAGCGGCACGGCCCCGTTGACGCAGTGCGCGTTCGGCCGCCTGGCCTTCAGCTCGATGCCGCCGCTGCGGCAGGGTCGTGGGATGTGCTTCGCATCGAGCGTGCGGTACGGGGCCAGGAGTCCGGTCCCGGCTGACTGTCCAGTGGGTCCCACGCGTCGACTCGTTCTCGGTCGGGAACACCGCAGCATGACAACAAGCGTGTTCCCGACCAGCGGAAACACCAGTTGTTCCCGTTCTGGGACAGCCACTATCGGCTGCAGGTTGCCTCTCGCACTTCGAGGCAAGGACGACGTCTGTGGCCATATGCCGACTGAGGCAAGGAGATCTGTTGTGAACCGCACGTTGCTGACCACGAGATCGGCTCTCATCTTCCTGCTGGGCATTCTCTGCGGCACGGGAACAGGAATTCTGACCGCTTTCACCGGAGCAAGCCCTGCGGGAGCGGTGCTGTCCGGTATGGCAGCGCTTGGCTTCGCAGTTCCCTTCTTCAATACGCTCGTTGACTGACCCCTGTGCAGTCGGTCGGCCGCCGACAACGGCCCTCTCGGGTCATCACTGGCCGCCCCTCCCTCGGTACGGCGAACCAATGGCGATCTGGACAGGAGAGAGATGGGAAAGCACGGGCCCTGCAGCGAAGGCGTTCCCTTCGGGGACGCGGACGACCTCAAGGGTTTCAAAGAGTTGTCAGGCAACCTCGCGCCGGAGGTACGCGATCTGGCACTCGCCCTACGGGGGCTGTTCAAGGCCACTGGGATGTCACTGCGCACGTTCGCTGCTCGCGCGCACTTCGGACCATCTACGGTCTGTCGCTACTTATCTGGAGAACGGATCTCGGAGAAACACTTTCTTGACTCCTTGATGGAGTTCGCCTGCGAGGCCCATGGCCAAGACGTCACGTCAGAGGTGCTTGGACACATCTACCAGCTCCATCGTGAGGCGCTGCTCGCCATCCAGCCTGCCAGGTATCGCGAGCAGATGGCCAGCGATCGCCTGGAGGAGGTGGTCCTGCAGAAGGAGCAGGCCGAGCTGCAGATCCACGAGCTTCGGGGCGAACTCTTGTCCCAGAGAAGTCAGTTGCAGCAACGTGAGGAGTGGATTCGGCAGGTGCAGGCAACCGGTACCCGTGAGCGCCACGGTCTCGGAGCCGAGCTGGTTCTGCACGGACGTCAGGAAGACGACCTTGTGGACGAGCGCGAACAGCTACGCGAGACCATCGAGGCGCTGGAGACGGCTCTCGACGAAGCAGTACGCGAACGCGATGCCGCGCAGAGTCGCTGTGCGGAGCTGGAGGCGGAACTCGCGGTGGCGCAGGACCTGGCGGAGCGTGAGGAACTGCGGCGGCAGGCAGAGCAGGAACGGCTGCGTCTTGTGAAGGCCGCCGGTGTTGCCGATCAGCGGCTCGCCGATCTTGAGCGTGTTCAGAGGGAAGCTGAACGGATACGTCTCGCAGCAGCTCGGGACGCCGCCGCGCGACTCGAAGAAGCACAAGCGAAGGCGAGAGAGATCATCGAGGAGGCCACTGTCAAAGTGACGAGGATCCGGCCCTCGGTAGTGGGGAGGTCTGCCGCCCTGCGCCTCTTGCGGGACAGGGCAGTCGACATAGCTGAGCAGCGTATGCCGACGCTGATCGACCAGCTTTCGCACACTGACTTCAGCCAGGTCGACACCAGGGTCGTTCCGATCCCCATCACCACCACCGACGAGATCGGAGAGGTCGCCCGTGCCTTCGACCAAGTACACCGTGAGGCTGTCCGACTGGCCGCCGAGCAGGTACTGCTGCGCAGCAACAGCAAGGCAATCGTCACCAACCTCTCGCACCGAACCAAGTCGCTGATCGCTCACCAGTTGACATTGATCACTCACCTGGAGAGGGGCGAAACCGACGCGCACCAGTTGGAGAACCTCAACCGGCTGGGCAACCTCGCGATTCGTCTGCGGCGCAACACTGAGAACCTGCTGACTTTGACGCGCGTGGAGCCTGGGCACCGCACTGGCCGACCGGTCGCGGTGAGCGATGTGCTGCGTGCCGCCTGCTCCGAGGTCGAGGAGCATGAGCGCATCCAGCTGTACGGCCTCTCCGAGGCCGAAGTCGACGGTCGTGTGGCCACCGACCTCGTGCATTTGCTGGCCGAGTTGCTGGAGAACGCGACGAGGTTCTCCTCCGCGCAGACCATGGTCCGCGTGATCGCCACGTGTCTCCCCGACGGTCTGGTCAGGTTCGAGATCCACGACAAGGGCATCGGTCTCACCGCCGAGGACTTCGCGGACATCAACGACAAGCTGTCTGGCCCGCCGACCGTGGGCGTCGAGATTCCCCAGCGCATGGGCCTGTACATAGTCGGCAGGCTGTCCGGTCGGCACGGCATCCTCGTTTATCTACGTCCCTCCGATGACCAGGTCGGCACGACTGCCTTGGTGACGTTGCCGGTTTGGGCCGTGGCCGGCGGGGTGCCGTAGCCGGTGGAGATGCTGGCCCCAGTGAGAAGGACGGCAAGAGGCTTGCTCATGCGGTCGAGCGTAGGTGGGGTGGGCTGGGGGCGGCGAGCGGATATCGGGCGTGCGCCGGTGGGTGCTGGCGTCCCACGCATGGCCAAGGTGACCGTCTCGCTCGACGCAGCGCTCGTCGTGGAAGTCATGGTCCTCGCGGGCGTGGGCAACCCGCGGGACGCCGTCGAACTCGTCGTCCGCGACTACATCCAGCGCGGCCACCGCACGGAGGCAAGGGCCGAGGCACGCGACGACGCGCTGCGCGAGGTGGAGGTGAAACCCCGGGAGGTCGAGGGCTGAACCCGCCCGGGCCGTAAGGGTCTCAGCCGACCCGCTTCCCGTTCTCCAACTCCGCCGTCCCCGCCCCCTCCTCCAGCACATCGAGCGCGACCAGCACCCGAAGCCCCAGCGAACCCGGCAGGTACTCCGTGAGTTCCTCGCGCGGTACGAGGCGCCACGACAGCAGCTCCTCCTCCTGGAGCTGGATCGACTTGAGGTCGTCCGGGGTGAGGAGGCCGCCGTCGTAGAGGTAGGCCACCAGCGGCGGGTAGGTCGGGCCGTGGTAGACCCAGTCGACGGCGAGCAGGGGGCCGAGTTCGATGTCGAGGCCGATCTCCTCCAGGGTCTCGCGGCGTGCGCCCTGGCGTGGTGTCTCGCCGTCGTCCGACTCGATCGTGCCGCCCGGAAGGGCCCAGCCCTCACGGTAGTTGGGCTCGACGAGCAGGACACGGCCCTCGGTGTCGCGGAAGAGGGCGGCGGCCCCGGCGAGGATGCGGGGGAGGCCCGCGAGGTACGTGGCGAAGTCTTGCGTGGTGGTCATTCAGGAAGGGTAACCAGCCCGCGCAGCCGCCTCTCCGACTCGCTGCCCGGCTCCGGGAAGTGACAGATCAGGCTCAGCCAGGGCGCTTCCTGCACCGCGAGCCGTACGAACGACACCTCGATGTCACCCGCGAGGGGGTGGTGGTAGCGGCGCAGGGAGGACCGGAACTCCACCACCTCGTGCGCCTCCCACCGGCGGGCGAAGTGCGGGCTGGTGGAGGTGAGTTCGTCGATCAGCTCGGTGAAGCGCGGGTTGTCCAGTTCGTACGCCGCCTGTTGACGCAGCAGGCCCGCCATCCACTCCGTCTCCGCCTCCCACTCCGGCATCAGCGCACGGATGCCGGGCTCCCTGAACAGCAGCCAGGCGCTGTTGAGTTCGCGGCGCGGCCGGTCGAGGAGGGCCGGACCGAGGATGGCCTCCTGGGCGCGGTTCCAGGCCAGGACGTCGAAGCAGCGGTCGATGACGAAGGCGGGGTTCGGCATCAGTGTGTCCAGGAACGCCCTTGTCGCGTCCGGTACTTGGAGCGATCGCTCGGCCGGTTCGGGTGCCTCCCGGCCCGCCAGCCGGAACAGGTGCGCGCGTTCGACGTCGTCCAACTGCAGCGCGCGGGCCAGGGCGAGCAGGATCTGCGGGGAGACGTTGATGTCGCGGCCCTGTTCCAGCCAGGTGTACCAGGTGAGGCTCACCCCGGACAGCAGCGAGACCTCCTCGCGGCGCAGACCCGGTGTGCGACGGCGGCCACCCGGTGGCAGCCCCGTCTCCGCCGGGTCGGCGCGCTCACGGCGGGACCGCAGGAAGGCGGCGAGGGCATGGCGGCCATGGTCCTTGGCTGGGGAGGGTTCCTTGGCTTCTGGTGGTGGTGTCGGCGGCACCAGTAAATTCTGCACTCTTCAACCGGGCCGCGGCCCGGCGCAGGGTGGGAGGGACACCGGACCCCGAGGTCTCAGGTGTTCCGAACTCCCTTGTGAAAGGCGGCCCTTGTGGCTGAGCTGTCCCCGTCCTCACCCCGCACCGTCCTCGTCACCGGCGCCACCGGCGGCGTGGGTTCCGCCGTCGCCCGCCGCCTGCACGCCGACGGCTGGACCGTGTACGCCGCCCACCGCAAACCCGCGGACGCGGAAGCGCTGCGGGACGCCGGCTTCACCCCCGTCCGCCTCGAACTGACCGACGAGGAGTCGGTCGCCGCCGCGGCCGAGCAGGTCGGCCCGCGTCTGGACGGGCTCGTGAACAGTGCCGCGATCATGGGCCAGGGCCCGATCGAGCTGACACCCGTCGAGGCCTGGCGCCGCCAGTTCGAGATCAACGTGATCGGTCAGGCGACCGTGATCCGCGCCTTCCTGCCCGCGCTACGGGCGTCCGGCGGCCGGATCGTGAACATCGGGGCGGTCTCGGCCCGCGTCCCGCCGCCCTTCTTCGGCTCGATCGCCGCCTCCAAGGCCGCCCTGGCCGCACTCACCCACGCCCTGCGCGTGGAACTCCGCCACCAGGGCGTCAAGGTCACCCTCGTCGAACCCGGCGCCATGGACACCCCCATCTTCGCCACGGCGGACAAGGCGAGCGCGGAGATGGGCTGGGCCGGTTCGCCGGAGACCCAGCGGTACTACGCCCGCGCCCTGGACGCCGTACGCACAGCAGCCGCCCGCCAGCCGCTGGGCCCGGTCGCCCCGGCCGTCGATGCCGTCGTCCGCGCGCTGACCGCCCGCCGCCCCGCGACCCTCACCACCACCGGCAAGGACGGCCGCGCGCTCGCACTGCTGCGGTTCCTGCCGGACGGGCTGCGGGACCGGCTGGTGCTACGAGCGTTCGGCGTGACGGCGGAGGCATTCGACGCCGTGGCCCTTACCGAGGTGTCCTGACCTCGTCGACGACACGGCCCTCACGGAGTCGCCCGCAGCCCGTCCACGATGAGGTCGAGGATCCGCCCGGCCCGCGCCTCCCCGCCGCGTGCCGGATCGAGCCGCCACAGCACGCTCAGCTGCAGCAGCACGTCCTCCGGATCGATCCCCGACTTGAGTGAACCGCCGGTGGCCCCGGCCTTCAGGAGTACGTCGATGGCGGCCACGAAGGGCGCGAAGTGCTCGTCGTCGGCGCCGCCGTCGGTCGCCGCGTGGATGACCTCGGCGACGCCGTACTTGAGCCGCCCGTAGTGGGCGACCTCGTCGAACCAGCGCCGTAGCGCCACGAGCGGCGGATGGTCGGCCAGCAGTACGGGCGCGCGGTCGATCAGGTGCTGGATGTCGTGGCGGTACAGCTCCAGGATCAGCGCCTCCCGAGTGGGGAAGTGCCGGTAGAGCGTCCCGATGCCGACGCCCGCCTGCTTGGCGATCGCGGTGAGGGACACGCCGTTGGACAGGCCAGTCGACGCACCGCTCGACGCACCGCTCGACGCGGCGATCGCCGCGCGGGCGGCGGCCAGGATGCGTTCCCGGTTGTCGAGCGCGTCGCGGCGGGTCGGTTTCGGGTTCACGGGTGCGGGCCGTCCGTAGGGTGTCGGATTGCTAAGTGGAGGGCCCTCCGGTACGTTGAAGGGTGTACCGGAGGGGCCTCCGTTTCTCCTTCCATTCTGGCACATCCCCACCCCACACCGCAGGGAGCACCGCCATGCCCGAACTCGTCCTGGTCACCGGAGGCAGCGGTTACATCGCCGGCTGGTGCGTCGCCGAACTGCTGCGCCGCGGCTACGACGTCCGTACGACCGTCCGCGCCCCGGGCAAGGAGCGCGAGGTCACCGACGCCGTCGCGACCGTCGTCGACCCCGCCGGGCGGCTCAGCTTCGCCGTCGCCGACCTCACCGCCGACGAGGGCTGGGAGGCCGCCCTCAAGGGCGTCGACCTCGCCCTGCACGTCACCTCCCCGCTCGGCGCCGCCTCCGACGACCCCGACGCCCTGATCGCCGCGGCCCGCGACGGCGCCCTGCGCGTCCTGCGCGCGGCCACGGAGGCGGGCGTACGACGCGTGGTGATGACCTCGGCGGCGAACGCGGCGAGTCCCTCGGCGTACGCCTCGGAAGGGGTCACCGACGAGTCGCTGTGGACCGATCCGGACGACCCGACCCTGATCCCGTACCGCCGCTCGAAGACCCTCGCGGAGCGTGCCGCCTGGGACTTCATGGACGGCTACGACGGGACGACCGAGCTGACCACCGTGCTACCCGGCGCCGTCTTCGGACCGGTCCTCACCACCGCGAACCTCGGCTCCGTCGGCATCATCGCGCGCATGGTGAGCGGGAGGATGCCGGGCGTCCCGCGCATCGGCCTCGAGGTCGTGGACGTCCGGGACCTGGTCGACGTCCACATCCGGGCGATGACGTCACCGGACGCGGCGGGCCAACGCTTCCTGGCCACCGGGGAGTTCGTGTGGATGGAGGACATCGCGCGCACCCTGCGCGACGGCCTCGGCGAGCACGGCCGTACCGTCTCCACGCGTCGCCTCCCGGACTTCGCGGTCCGGCTCGCGGCCCGCTTCCGGGACCCGTCGCTGCGCGAGATCACCCCCGCGCTCGGCCGCCGCAACCGCCACAGCACGGAGAAGGCGCGCCGCGCCCTCGGCTGGGAACCGCGCCCGGCGCGGGAAACCGTCCTCGACTGCGCCCGGAGCCTCATCGCTCAGGGGGCGGTCCAGGCATCGGAGGCCTCCGCCAACTGCACGGTGCGTTCGGCCAGTTCACTGATCCGCACCCCGTCGAACCCGAACACCGCACTGCGCACGGTGTTTTCCAGCGGGTCCTTCCACTGGGCCGGGATCGCGTCCGCGCCCGTCAGGACCCCGGCGACCGAACCGGCGGTCGCGCCGTTCGAGTCTGTGTCGAGGCCGCCGCGCACGGTCAGGGTGAGGGTGCGGGTGAAGTCCCCGTCGCCGTACAGGAGTCCGGCGGTGAGGACGGCCGCGTTCGGGACCGTGTGGATCCAGCCGAGCCCCGCCGTCTCCTCCGACACGGTGGTGAGCGTGTCCTCCCAGGTCATCCGGGTCTCGTGCAGCGTGAGCACCCGGCGCACGGTGCGCGCGAGGCGGCAGCCCGGCGGGATCACGGTCAGCGCCGTGTCCAGCGCGTGCCGCACGGTCGGCGCGGTGAACGCCGCCGAGATCAGCGCGGCGGCCCACATGGCGCCGTAGACACCGTTCCCGGTGTGGGACAACACCGCGTCCCTGCGGGCCAATTGGGCCGCACGGCGGGGCGCGTCCGGGCTGGTCCAGCCGTAGATGTCGGCGCGGATCAGGGCGCCGATCCACTCCTGGTACGGGTTGTCGTGCGTCGCCGTCAGCGGTGGCTTGAGGCCGTTGGCGAGGTTGCGGTAGGCGGCCCGCTCGGCGGTGAAGGTCTGCAGGTACGGCAGTCTTCGCAGCCACAGTTCGCCGACCTGCTCGGTGCTGAAGCCGAAGCCGTGGGTCTCCAGGAGGTCGAGGCCGAGGACGGCGTAGTCGACGTCGTCGTCACGGCAGCTGCCGTGGATACGGCCGCGCACGCACCGCTGCCACTCGGGGCGCAGTGCGACGCCCTCGTTCTCGTCGGCCGGCTCGGGCAGGTAGTCGGTCAGCGGCAGGGCGCCGGCCCGCCGGAGATAGCGGTCGATGCGGTCGCGCGTCCACAGGTCGCCCTGCTCGACCGGCTTGCCGAGCATGTTGCCCGCGATCCGGCCCAGCCAGCCCCCGAGGATGCGGTCCGGGAGCTCTGGCTCACTGCCCACAGGGGTCATAGGACCGGTCTACCCGATTCAGGGAGTGACCGCGCGGGGTTCGACCGGTCCGCACAGGGCACTCGTAGGCCGGTCCCAGGGTTCGGTCGGAGCATGACGGCGCGGGCGTCCGCCGGTTAAGGTCGCAGCGGCGCGACTGGCCCTGAAGTGTGCGGGGCCCGTAGAGCAAGGGGAACGCAAGGTGGCGGACGCTGCACGGAGGGGCACCCACAGGGTGCTCATCGCCGCGGACAAGTTCAAGGGGTCGCTGACGGCCGTGCAGGTCGCCGAGCGGGTGACGGCCGGGCTGCGTCGGGTCGTACCCGATCTGGAGGTCGCGGCGATGCCGGTCGCCGACGGCGGCGACGGCACGGTGGACGCGGCCGTCGCGGCCGGGTTCGAGCGACGGGAGATACGGGTCGCCGGGCCCCTCGGTCACGAGGTCACCGCGGCCTTCGCGGTACGCGGCGACGCGGCGGTCGTGGAGATGGCCGAGGCGAGCGGGCTGCAACGCCTGCCCAAGGGCGTCTTCGCCCCGCTCACCTCCTCGACGTACGGCTCCGGCGAACTGCTGCGGGCCGCGCTGGACGCGGGCGCCCGGACGATCGTGTTCGGCGTCGGCGGCAGCGCCACGACCGACGGCGGCGCGGGCATGCTCTCGGCGCTCGGCGCCCGCTTCCTGGACGCGGAGGGCGAACCGGTGCCCCCGGGCGGCGGCGGCCTGACCGACCTCGCCTCGGCCGACCTCTCCGGCCTCGACCCACGACTCGCCTCCGTCGCCCTCGTCCTCGCCAGCGACGTCGACAACCCGCTCACCGGCCCCAAGGGCGCCCCCGCGGTCTACGGCCCCCAGAAGGGCGCCACACCGGACGACGTGGACGCCCTCGACGCGGCCCTCGGGCACTACGCGAAGGTCCTGGAGGAGGCGATCGGCCCCAAGGCCGCCGAGTACGCCTCCGCACCCGGCGCAGGCGCTGCCGGCGGCATCGGCTACGGCGCCCTCCTCCTCGGCGCCCGCTTCCGCCCCGGCATCGAGGTCATGCTCGACGTCCTCGGCTTCGCCGCCGCCCTGGAGGGCGCCACCCTCGTCATCACCGGCGAGGGCTCCCTCGACGAACAGACCCTGCACGGCAAGGCCCCGGCAGGCGTCGCCGCGGCGGCCCGCGCGGAGGGCAAGGAGGTCGTCGCCGTCTGTGGCCGCCTCGCCCTGCCCCCACAGGCCCTCGGCCACGCCGGCATCCGCCGCGCCTACCCGCTCACCGCCGTCGAACCGGACGTCGTGAAGTGCATCGCGGACGCGGGACCGATCCTGGAGCGGGTCGCGGAGAACATCGCGCGGGACTTCCTGGTCTGAGTCCGATCCCGAGTCTCTCAAGGAACGCCGAAGGGCTCCGAGCCAAATGACTCGGAGCCCTTCGTGTCGTCGTACGACGCGCGTTCTGCGACCGCTACGGAAGCTGTGCCGCCCGCGCCTCACGCCGGTTGCCGCGGAAGTTGTTCACCCGTCGAGCCGTCGCGAACAGCGGGATCACCGCGCCCATCACCAGCTGGAGCGCGCAGCCCGTCTGGAGGAGCAGCTGGCCGCTCGGGGCGTCGAACGCCCAGGCCGCCAGCAGGCCCATCGACAGGACGATCCACGCCAGCATCGCCACCGCGAGGCGGCCCCGCGGCTTCGGGTACTCGACCCGGCTCACCATCAGCCAGGCGGTGCCGAGGATCGCCATGAGCGTCGCCGCGAAGGGCAGCTCCAGGAGCACGATCGACACCACCGTCAGCGCACCGAACGGGGAGGGCATGCCCTGGAACATGCCGTTCGGCGGGGTCACGCACGAGAAGCGCGCGAGTCTCAGCACCACGGCCAGCAGCACCACGATCGCACCGACCGCGGCCACTCTCTGGTGCGCGTCGTCCGCGACCATGCCGTAGACGAGGACGAAGTACGCCGGGGCGAGGCCGAAGCTGATCAGGTCCGACAGGTTGTCCAGCTCCGCGCCCATGGGGGAGGAGCGCAGCTTGCGGGCGACGAGGCCGTCGAAGAGGTCGAAGACCGCCGCGCACAGCATCAGGATGACCGCGGTGGCCGCGCTGTGGCGGGCCATGCCGGTCGACTCGTCGTTGCCCGTCAGGTGCGGGATCAGGATGCCGGTGGTGGTGAAGTACACCGCCATGAAGCCGCAGGTGGCGTTGCCGAGGGTGAGGGTGTCCGCTATTGAGAGGCGGAGAGAAAGGGGCATCTCCTCCTCGTCGTCCACCTCGTCGGCCTCGGGCACCCAGCCCGCCTGTGTCTCCGGATCAATCACGGTCAATGCGAGTCACCCCAGCCACCGTCTTCTGACCGACCTCCACGTCCACCTCGACACCCTCGGGGAGGTAGATGTCGACACGCGAACCGAAGCGGATCAGTCCGATGCGCTCGCCCTGCTCGACCTTCGTGCCCTGCGGGACGTAGGGGACGATGCGGCGGGCGACGGCGCCGGCGATCTGGATCATCTCGATGTCACCGAGCTCGGTGTCGAAGTGCCAGACGACCCGCTCGTTGTTCTCGCTCTCCTTGTTGAACGCGGGAACGAAACCGCCCGGGATGTGCTCGACCGATGTCACCGTGCCGGAGAGCGGCGCGCGGTTGACGTGGACGTTCAGCGGGCTCATGAAGATGGCGACGCGGGTGCGACCGTCCTTCCACGGCATGATGCTCTGCACCACACCGTCGGCGGGCGAGATGACCCGGCCCGGGGTGATCTCGCGCTCGGGGTCGCGGAAGAACCACAGCATGCCCGCCGCGAGCGCGGTGGCGGGTACGGCCACGGCCTTGGCGGCGCCGGACTTGCGCGCACGTACCAGGCTGAGGGCTGCGGTGGCGACGGTCGGCAGGAGCCACGGCGATGCTCCGCGCGCGAGGCGTACGCCTGCCAGGCTGTCGCGTGGTGCAGAGGTTTGGCTGTGGGGCATGGATGACCTTCGTAGCGGATGATGCCGCGCTGTAACGGGGGACGGCGGCTTTCCCGGGATCGTACCGGTCGCGGGCCACAACTGGGCAAGCCAGGAAGCCGAGTCGGCGGCTGAAGAGCGTTGACGGGGTGTGATCTTCTTCTCGATGAAAACACCCCGAAACGGACAATCAGCCCTGGAATCGATACTCTTCGAGCAACCTTCGTCCGATGATCATTTTCTGGATTTCGGCGGTACCTTCGCCGATCAACAGCATCGGCGCCTCGCGGTAAAGGCGTTCGATCTCGTACTCCTTGGAGAATCCGTACCCGCCGTGGATCCGGAAGGCGTCCTCGACGACCTCCTTGCAGTACTCGGAGGCGAGATACTTCGCCATCCCTGCCTCAAGGTCGTTTCGTTCCCCGGAGTCCTTTTTGCGTGCCGCGTTGACCATCATCGCATGGGCGGCCTCGACCTTGGTAGCCATCTCCGCGAGCTTGAACTGGATCGCCTGGTGCTGGGCGATGGGCTTCCCGAACGTGTGACGCTGCTGCGCGTACGAGACGCCCAGCTCGAAGGCACGCTGAGCGACGCCGCAGCCACGCGCCGCCACATTCACGCGGCCCACCTCGACCCCGTCCATCATTTGGTAAAAACCTCGGCCGGTCTCGCCGCCGAGCACGCGGTCTGCCGGAATGCGCAGACCGTCCATGATCAACTCGGTGGTGTCGACGCCCTTGTAGCCCATCTTGTCGATCTTCCCCGGGATGGTGAGACCGGGCCGGACCTCACCGAAACCGGGCTCCTTCTCGACCAGGAAGGTCGTCATCGACTTGTGGGGCGCGGTGCCCTCCGGGTGTCCTTCGTCACTCCGCACGAGGACGGCCACGAGTGACGACGTGCCGCCGTTCGTCAGCCACATCTTCTGGCCGGTGAGGACGTACTCGTCGCCGTCCCTGACCGCCTTCGACGTGATCGCCGAGACGTCGGAACCCAGTGCCGGCTCCGACATCGAGAACGCGCCCCGGATGTCGCCGGCCGCCATGCGCGGCAGGAAGTGGTCCTTCTGCTCCTGCGTGCCGTGCTGCTTGAGCATGTACGCCACGATGAAGTGGGTGTTGATGATGCCGGACACGGACATCCACCCGCGCGCGATCTCCTCCACACACAGGGCGTACGTCAGGAGGGACTCGCCCAGGCCGCCGTACTCCTCCGGGATCATCAGGCCGAACAGGCCCAACTCCTTGAGCCCGTCGACGATTTGCTGCGGATACTCGTCGCGGTGCTCCAGCTCGGTGGCGACCGGGAGGATCTCCTTGTCCACGAAGTCGCGGACGGTGGAGAGGATTTCCCGCTGGATGTCGGTGAGACCGGCGGTCTGGGCGAGTCGCGCCATGGCTACTTCTCCGTCTGCTTCAGCTGGGGGCGGCCGGGCTGCTCGCCGCCGCGCTCCTTGATGTACGTCTCGGTCGGCACCATCACCTTGCGGCGGAACACACAGACCAGCGTGCCGTCCTGCTTGTAGCCCTTGGTCTCGACGTAGACGATCCCGCGGTCGCTCTTCGACCTCGACGGTGTCTTGTCGAGGACCGTCGTCTCACCGTAGATCGTGTCGCCGTGGAAGGTCGGCGCCACGTGCTTCAGCGACTCGATCTCCAGGTTGGCGATCGCCTTGCCCGACACGTCCGGCACGGACATGCCCAGCAGCAGCGAGTAGACGTAGTTGCCGACCACCACGTTCTTGCCGAAGTCCGTCGTGTTCTCGGCGTAGTTGGCGTCCATGTGGAGCGGGTGGTGGTTCATGGTGAGGAGACAGAAGAGGTGGTCGTCGTACTCCGTGACGGTCTTCCCGGGCCAGTGCCGATAGACGTCGCCGACTGTGAACTCTTCGTAGGTGCGGCCGAACTGCATGGTGCTCAGGCCTCCGGGGCTTCGAACTTGCTGGTGCGCTCCATGCCGGCGGCCCGGCCCTTGCCCGAGATGACGAGCGCCATCTTGCGGCTGGCCTCGTCGATCATCTCGTCGCCGAGCATCGCCGAGCCCTTCTTGCCGCCCGCCTCGGAGGTGTAGTAGTCGTACGCGTCCAGGATCAACTCGGCGTGGTCGAAGTCCTCCTGGGACGGCGAGAAGATCTCGTTGGACGCCTCGACCTGGCCGGGGTGCAGCACCCATTTGCCGTCGAAACCGAGCGCGGCGGCCCGCTGGGCGACCGCGCGGTAGCCGTCGATGTTGCGGATCTGGAGGTAGGGACCGTCGATCGCCTGGAGGTTGTTGGCGCGGGCGGCCATCAGGATCTTCATCAGGATGTAGTGGTAGGCGTCCGCCGGGTAGCCGGGCGGCTGCTCGCCCACGACCAGCGACTTCATGTTGATCGACGCCATGAAGTCGGCCGGTCCGAAGATGATCGTCTCGACACGTTGACTGGCAGACGCGATCGCATTGACGTTGTTGAGGCCCTGTGCATTCTCGATCTGCGCCTCAATACCGATCTTGCCGAGCTCGAAGCCCATCGTCTTCTCGATCTGCGTGAGCAGGAGATCCAGGGCTACGACCTGCTGGGCGTCCTGCACCTTCGGCAGCATGATGCAGTCGAGGTTCTGGCCCGCCCCCTCGACGACCGTGACGACATCGCGGTACGTCCACTCGGTCGTCCAGTCGTTGACGCGCACGACCCGCGTCTTGCCCGTCCAGTCGCCCTCGTTGAGGAACTTGACGATGGTGTGCCGCGCCTCGGGCTTGGCGAGCGGGGCGCACGCGTCCTCCAGGTCGAGGAAGACCTGGTCGGCGGGGAGGCCCTGCGCCTTCTCCAGGAAGCGCGGGTTGCTCCCGGGGACCGCGAGACAGGAGCGCCGCGGGCGAAGCCGGTTGACGGGGGCGGGCGTGGTCATGCGGGGACCTCCAAGGGGTCGAGCAGGGGGTCGAGCTTGTTCGCTTTCCGGATCTCGTCGACGATGCGGCCGATGATTCCCGTGATGTCGAAGTCCTTCGGGGTGAAGACCGCGGCCACTCCGGCTTCCCGGAGCTGTTCGGCGTCCCCATTGGGGATGATCCCACCGGCGATGACAGGTATGTCTGTGGCACCGGCCACACGGAGCCGATCGAGCACGTCCGGCACCAGCTGGGCGTGCGAGCCGGACAGGATGGACAGGCCGACCGCGTGCACGTCCTCCGCGAGAGCCGCGTCCACGATCTGCTCCGGGGTGAGCCGGATGCCCTGGTACACCACCTCGAAGCCGGCGTCACGCGCGCGTACGGCGATCTGCTCGGCGCCGTTGGAGTGCCCGTCCAGACCCGGCTTGCCGACCAGGAACCGCAGCTTGCCCACGCCCATCTCACGCGCCGTGAGATCCACCTTGCGGCGCACCCCGGCCATCGCCGAGCCCTCTTCCGCGGGCACCGCCACCGGCGCCGACGAGACGCCCGTGGGCGCCCGGAACTCGCCGAACACCTCCCGCAGGGCCCCGGCCCACTCGCCGGTCGTGACACCGGCGCGGGCGCACTCCAGGGTGGCCTCCATGAGGTTGTCGGTGCCCTTGGCGGCCTCCTTCAGCCGCTCCAGCGCCTTGCACGGGCGCGGGTGGTTGAACGGCGGCTGGTAGCGGGTGTCCCGCCAGTGCTGCAACGACTCGATGACGCGGGCCTCGACGGCCGGGTCGACCGTTTGGATCGCGGTGTCCAGGTCGGCGGTGAGTGGGTTGGGCTCGGTCGTGTTGAAGATGTTGACGCCGACGATCTTCTCTTGACCGGACTCAATACGGCCCCGCCGCTCCGCGTGCGAGGACACGAGCTGCGACTTGAGATAGCCGGACTCGACGGCGGCCATCGCGCCGCCCATCTCCTCGATGCGGTCGATCTCGGCGAGGGACTCCTCGACCAGGGAGGCCACCTTCGCCTCGATGACGTGCGAGCCCTCGAAGATGTCCGCGTACTCCAGCAGGTCGCTCTCGTGCGCGAGAACCTGCTGGATGCGCAGCGACCACTGCTGGTCCCAGGGCCGGGGGAGTCCCAACGCCTCGTTCCACGCCGGGAGTTGCACGGCACGCGCGCGTGCGTCCTTCGACAGCGTCACGGCCAGCATCTCCAGGACGATCCGCTGGACGTTGTTCTCCGGCTGCGCCTCCGTCAGGCCCAGGGAGTTGACCTGGACGCCGTAGCGGAACCGGCGCTGCTTCGGGTTCTCGATGCCGTAGCGCTCGCGGGTGATCTCGTCCCAGATGCGGCCGAAGGCGCGCATCTTGCACATCTCCTCGATGAAGCGGACGCCCGCGTTCACGAAGAAGGAGATGCGGGCGACGACATCGCCCCTGCGGTCCTCGGGGATCTGCCCGGAGGCGAACACCGCGTCCAGGACGGCGATCGCGGTGGACATCGCGTACGCGATCTCCTGGACCGGTGTGGCGCCCGCCTCCTGGAGGTGGTAGCTGCAGATGTTGATCGGGTTCCACTTGGGGATGTGGTTGACCGTGTAGCAGATCATGTCCGTCGTCAGCCGGAGCGAGGGCACCGGCGGGAACACGTGCGTGCCCCGCGACAGGTACTCCTTGACGATGTCGTTCTGGGTCGTCCCCTGGAGCTGGGTGATGTCGACGCCCTGCTCCTCGGCGACGACCTGATAGAGCGCCAGCAGCCACATGGCGGTGGCGTTGATCGTCATCGAGGTGTTCATCTGGTCCAGGGGGATGTCCTGGAACAGGCGGCGCATGTCACCCAGGTGCGCGATCGGCACGCCGACCCGGCCGACCTCGCCGCGGGCGAGGATGTGGTCGGAGTCGTAGCCGGTCTGCGTCGGCAGGTCGAACGCGACCGACAGACCGGTCTGGCCCTTGGCGAGGTTGCGCCGGTACAGCTCGTTGGACGCCTCTGCCGTGGAGTGACCGGCATACGTGCGCATGAGCCACGGCCGGTCCTTCTGACGCTCAGTCATCAGCGGACCTCAGATGTTCCGGAAGCGGTTGATCGCGTCGATGTGCTGGGCGCGCTTCTCCTCGTCGCGCACACCGAGGCCCTCCTCGGGGGCGAGGCACAGGACGCCGACCTTGCCCTGGTGGAGGTTGCGGTGGACGTCGTAGGCGGCCTGACCGGTCTCCTCCAGGGAGTACACCTTGGAGAGCGTCGGGTGGATCTTGCCCTTCGCGACCAGCCGGTTGGCCTCCCAGGCCTCGCGGTAGTTGGCGAAGTGCGAGCCGATGATCCGCTTCAGGGACATCCACAGGTAGCGGTTGTCGTACTCGTGGTTGAAGCCCGACGTGGAGGCGCAGGTGACGATCGTGCCGCCCTTGCGGGTGACGTAAACGCTTGCGCCGAAGGTCTCGCGGCCCGGGTGCTCGAAGACGATGTCGACGTCCTCGCCGCCGGTGAGCTCACGGATGCGCTTGCCGAACCGCTTCCACTCGCGCGGGTCCTGGTGGTGCTCGTCCTTCCAGAACCTGTAGTCCTCGGCGTTGCGGTCGATGATCGCGTCGGCGCCCATCGCCCGGCAGATGTCGGCCTTTTGAGGGCTGCTCACCACACAGATGGGGTTGGCGCCGCCCGCGAGCGCGAACTGCGTGGCGTACGAGCCGAGTCCGCCGCTCGCGCCCCAGATCAGGACGTTGTCGCCCTGCTTCATGCCGGCGCCGTTGCGGGAGACCAGCTGCCGGTAGGCGGTGGAGTTCACCAGCCCCGGAGCGGCGGCCTCCTCCCATGACAGGTGGTCCGGCTTGGGCATCAGCTGGTTGGACTTGACGAGCGCGATCTCGGCGAGCCCGCCGAAGTTGGTCTCGAAGCCCCAGATGCGCTGCTCGGGGTCGAGCATCGTGTCGTTGTGCCCGTCGCTCGACTCCAGCTCGACGGACAGGCAGTGCGCGACGACCTCGTCACCGGGCTTCCAGGCGTTGACGCCGGGGCCGGTGCGCAGGACGACGCCCGCGAGGTCGGAGCCGATGATGTGGTACGGCAGGTCGTGCCGCTTGGTCAGCTCGCTGAGCTTGCCGTAGCGCTCCAGGAAGCCGAACGTGGACAGCGGCTCGAAGATCGAGGTCCACACGGAGTTGTAGTTGACGCTCGATGCCATCACGGCCACCAGGGCCTCGCCCGGGCCGAGTTCGGGCACCGGGACGTCGTCCAGGTGGATCGACTTGCGGGGGTCCTTGTCGCGGGTGGTGAGGCCCGCGAACATGTCCGTCTCGTCCTTGTGCACGGTGATCGCGCGGTACGACTCGGGCAGGGGCAGTGCGGCGAAGTCGGCCGGAGTCGAGTCCGGCGACTGGATCGCGTCGAGGATGTCCTTCACGGTCACGGTGTTGCCTCCGGCGAAGAGCGCCCTGAGGGAGGGGCGCTGAGGGTTACGTCGGTGCTGCTGCTGAGGGTGGTGGGAGATGCCGTCGGTTCGGCGGGGTGGTGCTTCGGCAGCGCTTTGTGGCGCGGGAGGGTGCCTGTGACGCAGGCGTCCGGGCGCGCAGCCCAGTGGTGGGTTGCGGGGACAGCCGGCGTACGAAAGGTCTCTGCACGCCGGCCGCCCGGACATCTTCAACGTATGACACTGCGTGTCACCCCGCAAGGCACCGAGTGCCATGAATCGCTCTCAGGTGAAATCTTTACGTAACAAATGAGCGATGATCGATCGAACGGGGTCTGAAAGATGCGTGAAAAGGTGCCCTGGCATGCCAAAACGGCCACCCCGTGGGGTGGCCGTCATCACAGGAGGCTGCGGGGGCTGAAGGGGCTCAGCGGTCCCGCAGTGCCTCCTCGATGGTCCGCATGACCTCGTCCAGCGGGGCGTCGGTGCGGGCGACCGTCACCAGGACCTCGCCGTGCTGGTGCACCGCCGCGGTGGCCGGCTTGGGGGTCGTGGTGCGGCCGGCGCCGATGCCGCTGCCGAAGGTCTTCCGTACGATCCCGAAGGCGTGGTCGAGCTGTGCCTCCACGTCGCCCTGGCCGCCGGCCCGCAGCCAGCGCCGCAGCACGTGGTTGTGGGCGGTGACCACGGCCGAGGCGGCGACCTCGGCGAGCAGCGGGTCGTCGTTGGCGTCGTCGTCGTGCGCGTGCTCGTCGAAGTGGCCCAGGAGATAGCGCGTGAACAGCCGCTCGTAGCGGGCCACCGAGGCGATCTCGGCCTCGCGCAGGGTGGGCACCTCGCGCGTCAGCTTGTAGCGGGCGACCGAGATCTCCGGCCGCGCCGCGTACATGCGCATGACTTCCTTGATGCCCCGGCACACCGTGTCGAGGGGGTGCTCGTGTGCGGGGGCGGCATTGAGTACCGCCTCGGCGCGGATCAACGTGTCGTCGTGATCCGGGAAGATCGCCTCTTCCTTGGAGCGGAAGTGGCGGAAGAACGTCCGGCGCGCGACCCCGGCCGCGGCCGCGATCTCGTCGACGGTGGTCGCCTCGTACCCCTTGGTCGCGAACAGCTCCATCGCGGCCGCTGCCAACTCGCGCCGCATCTTGAGGCGCTGGGCGGCGGCACGACTGCCCGCGGCACTCTCCGGTGCGTCGGGCGTGGCTGCTGTACGGGCGGGCTTGGCGGGCTGGGGCATGACCCGAACGTACTGCATGTGCGCAGCGTGGCGCGCACGTCGGGGGTTTCCCCCGCCCACCGCGGGCAGGGGTCCTCCGGCGGGACCGAGCAGCCCGCCCCAGTCCCCGTGGACGTCGAACCGGTCGCCGGGACGGTCAGCGGCGGGCATATTCGCGGAAGCCGCGGCCCGTCTTGCGGCCGAGGCAGCCCGCGGCCACCAGGTGCTCCAGCAGCGGTGCCGGAGCCAGGCCCGGGTCGCGGAACTCGCGGTGCAGGACCTTCTCGATCGCCAGGGACACGTCGAGCCCGACGACGTCCAGCAGCTCGAAGGGGCCCATCGGGTAGCCGCCGCCCAGCTTCATGGCGGCGTCAATGTCGTCAAGAGATGCATAGTGCTCCTGCACCATCTTGATCGCGTTGTTGAGGTACGGGAAAAGCAGTGCGTTGACGATGAAGCCGGCTCGGTCGCCACAGTCAACGGCATGCTTCTTGATCTTGACGCAGACCTCGTGAACTGTTGAGTGGACGTCAACATCCGTCAACACTGTACGGACGACCTCGACCAGCTTCATCGCCGGCGCCGGGTTGAAGAAGTGCATGCCGATCACGTCCTGCGGACGCGAGGTGGCGCGGGCGCACGCGACAACCGGCAGCGACGAGGTCGTGGTGGCCAGGACCGCGCCCGGCTTGCAGACCTTGTCCAGCGTCGCGAACAGCTGCTGCTTGATCTCCAGGTCCTCGGCGACCGCCTCCACGGCCAGATCGACGTCCGCGAACGCGTCGTACGAGCCCGCCGGGGTGATCCGCGCCAGGGTCTCCGCGGCGGCCTCCGCCGTCATCCGCCCCCGGTCGACAGAACGCGAAAGAGACGTGCCGATACGGGACTTGGCGAACTGCGCCTTCTCCTCGCTGCGGGCGGCGAGCACCACGTCGTACCCGGCCTTGGCGAAGACCTCGGCGATACCGGACGCCATGGTCCCCGAACCGGCGACACCGACCGAGCGGACCGTACGGCCCGGGGCGAGCCGCGCGCCCTCCGGCGGGGTCAGCGCGTCCCGCACGACCGTGGCGCTGCCCTCGGCCTCGTAGGAGTAGAAGCCGCGGCCCGTCTTGCGGCCGGTCAGGCCCGCCTCGCTGAGCTGCTTGAGGATCGGCGCGGGGGCGTGCAGGCGGTCGTGGGACTCGGAGTACATCGCCTCCAGGACCGTGCGCGCGGTGTCGATGCCGATCAGGTCGAGGAGCGCGAGCGGGCCCATGGGCAGTCCGCAGCCGAGCCGCATCGCGGCGTCGATGTCCTCGCGGGAGGCGTACTTCGCCTCGTACATCGCGGCGGCCTGGTTGAGATAGCCGAACAGCAGCCCGTCCGCGACGAACCCGGGCCGGTCGCCGACCGCCACGGGCTCCTTGCCCAGCTCGATCGCGAGGTCGGTGACCGCGGCGACGGCGGCGGGCGCGGTCAGCACCGAGGAGACGACCTCGACCAGCTTCATCGCGGGCGCCGGGTTGAAGAAGTGCAGCCCGAGCACCCGCTCCGGCCGCGCCGAGTCGGCGGCGAGCCGCGTGACGGACAGGGCGTTCGTGCCGGTCGCGAGAATCGTCTCGGGGCGCACGATCCCGTCCAGCTCACGGAAGATCTGGTGCTTGATCTCGTACGACTCCGGGGCCACCTCGATGACCAGGTCGGCGTCGGCCGCCGCGCTCAGGTCGGTGGAGGTGCGGACGCGGGCCAGGGCGTCGGTGCGCTCCTGCTCGGTCAGCCGGCCGCGCCGCACGGCGTGGGCGGTCGCGGTCTCCAGGGCGGCGACGGCGTGCGCGGTCGCGGCCTCGCTGACGTCGATGCCGACGACCTCGCGGCCGGCCCGGGCGAGGACCTCGGTGATACCGGTGCCCATCGTGCCGAGACCGACGACGGCAATGGTCTTGAACGGGGACAGGGGGGCGTCGGACAGGGGAGTTGCCATCGCGGGACTCCTGGAATGAGGGTGACGACTGGGAGCGCGCTCCGTACGCCGAGGGGGCGCACGGAGCGCGAAGAAGGAGTGCGGGTGGTGCCGGGCAACGAGCGCACACGCCCGGCGAGAGGAGAGTTCCGACCGGCCCTGTCCCAAGCCGTGTCGTACTGCGGCACACGAGGTACCGAACCGACTGCTCCCCCACTGCCTTAAGGGCGTGGGAGGTGCCCCCAACGGCGGCTGCGTCACCAGGCCGCCGTAAGGAGGTACGCGAGTGGGTAACTCGCTCACCTGAGCTTAACCGGTGGGTAACGAGCGCGCCAGCCCCCGGAGTTTGTGATGTAGGTCCCGTCTGTCCCGCGACCCCCATAGGCTCGGTTTCATGGACGAAGAGTTGCGATCACTCACGGAGCGCTTACGGCAGGAGTCGGGAGGAGCGGTGCCGTACGAGCATCTCGCGGCGACCGGAGACCTCGACGAACTGGCGGACGTGCTCACGGCCGTCGGACAACCGCTCTGGGCCCGGGAGTTGGCCGCGTTCCGGCTAGGCATCGCGGGCGACCGGCGTGCCTTCGAGTCCCTCGTCCTGTTCCTCAACCATCGCGACCCGCGGCGCTGCGCCTCCGCCGCGTACGCCCTGAGCCGCCTCGACGACCCCCGCACCGCCCGAGCCGCCGCCGCCCTCGCCACCAACGAACTCCGGGTCGCGTACGCCCTGCACCCCGTCCGCCTCCTGGCCGAGCTGCGTGCCCCGGAGTCCGTCCCCGCCCTCATCACCACCCTGGAGCGCCGCCTGCGCCCCCACGACCCGTACCGCCGCGTGGCCCTCGCCTGCGTACAGGGCCTCGGCGAACTGGGCGACCCCCGCGCCAGACCCGTGCTGAACGACGCCCTCGCGCACCCGGCGCTGGCGGAGGCGGCGGTGCGTGCGCTGGGGCGGATTCCACGGCAGCGCTGAGCCCGATCGCCGCCCCCTCAACGCGTCAGATCCCTGACGTACCGGAGTTCGGGCACCAGCACCCCCTCCACCTCGTACGGCTCCTCCGTCCCGTCCGCCCAGAACCCCGCCCGCTCGTAGAAACGCCGGGCGCGGGCGTTGCCCCGGACCACCCAGAGGTAGACGCGGTCGTGGCCCAGGGCGGCGCACTGCCGTAGGGACTCCTGCATCAGGGCCCGCCCGGCGCCGGTGCCCAGGTGCCGGGGGTCGAGGTAGATGGCGTACAACTCGGCGTCCTCGGTGCGGACTTCACCGTCCCGGTACGGCCCGACGGCGGCCCAGCCGACGATCTCCTCGCCCCGCCGGGCGACCAGATTCACCACGCTGCCGTCGCCCTGCTCGAAGCGGGCCCGGCGCCGCTCGGCGTCGTCCTTCGCGCTGAGGGCGTCGAGGAAGGGCTGCGGCATGAGGCCCCGGTACGCGAACTGCCAGCCGAGGACGCGGATTTCGGAGACGCGGTCGCAGTCGGCGAGGGTCATCGGGCGGATGCGGATCCCGAGGGGGCCGTCGTTCATGACCGCACCCTAGGGATGCGCCTGTCGACACGGCCTCCGAATTATTCGCCCAGCACCGCGAACGCCTCGATCTCCATCAGGAACTCCGGTCGCACCAGCCCGGCGACCTGCACCGCCGACGCCGCCGGAAGCCGGTCGTCGGGTATGTGCGCGGCGCGGGCCGCGCGGATCGCCGGCAGGTACGCCATGTCCGTGACGAAGAAGGTCAGTTTGACCACGTTGTCGAACGTGGCGCCCGCGGCGGCCAGGCAGCGGCTGAGGTTCTCGAAGACCTGGCGGGCCTGGGCCGCCGGATCGCCCTCGCCGACCAGCTTGCCGTCCTCGTCCAGGGCGAGCTGGCCGGAGATCGCGACGAAGCGGCCGGTGCCCAGCACGACGTGCGTGTAGGCCGTCGCGGGGGCGACGCCCTCGGGGGCGGGAATCCTCGTCAGTTCACTCATGCGTCCATGGTGGACCATGGGTCTGACAACGAGGATTTCCGCCCCCGACGGGCCGTCAGGCCGTACTCGACCGTCCTTGGCGGGGCTCAGCCGCGGAAGCCCAACAGGCCGTGCAGCGTCGAACCGTGTGCCGTGCTCGTCGCCGCCTTCGCCGTGGTCAGCGGTTTCGGATCGGGCACCTTCTTGCACACCGCGTCGATCTCGCCGCCGCTGCGCGGCACTTCGCCGTTGGTCAGATACGTCGCCAGGTACTTGTCCAGGCAGGCGTTCCCGCTCAGTGTGATGCCGTGGTTGCCGCCGCCCTGCTCGACCACGAAACTGGAGCCGGCCAGCATGTTGTGGACCGTCAGGCCGCCCTCGTAGGGGGTCGCCGCGTCGTTCGTCGCCTGGAAGAGCAGCACCGGCGGCAGTTTGCCGTTGGCGATGTTGATCGGCTGCTGGGACTTCGTCGGCCAGAACGCGCACGGCGCGTTGTACCAGGCGTTGTTCCAGGCCATGAACGGCGCCTTGTCGTACACCGCCCAGTTGTCCTTGCGCCACTGGTTCCAGTCGCGCGGCCAGGAGGCGTCACGGCACTGCACCGACGTGTAGACGCTGTACCCGTTGTCCCCGGAGGCGTCGATCGCGGCGAAGTTGTCGTACGCCTCGACCAGCGGATCGGCGTTCTTGTCGTTCACGTACGCCGCGAACGCCTCGGCGAGGTAGGGCCAGTAGCCGTTGTAGTACCCGCCGGGGATGAAGGTGTCCTCCAGCTCGGAGGCCCCCACCTTCCCGCCGGCCGGCTTCTTGGCGAGCGCCTTGCGCATCGCGTACCACTTGGCCTCGATCCTGGCCGGGTCGGTGCCGAGCTTGTACGTCGAGTCGTACTTCGCGATCCACGCCATCAGCGCCTGCTGGCGGTCGTTGAACGCGTAGTCCTGCCCGATGTTGTCGTCGTACCAGACGCCGGTGGGATCGACGACGGAGTCCAGGACCAGGCGGCGCACGCGCTCCGGGTAGAGCTTGGCGTACACGGCGCCCAGGTAGGTGCCGTACGAGTAGCCGAAGTAGTTGATCTTCTTCGCGCCGAGCGCCTGCCGGATCGAGTCCATGTCCCGCACGGCGCTGATGGTGTTGATGTACGGCAGCACGCTCGCGTACTTCTTGCCGCAGGCGTCCGCGAAGGACTTCACGCGCGTGAGGTTGGCCTTCTCCAGCGCGGCGGTGCTCGGTACCGAGTCCGGGCGGACCGGGTTGAAGTAGCCGGGCTCGCAGTCCAGGGTGGGGGTGCTCTTGCCGACGCCGCGCGGGTCGAAGCCGATGACGTCGTACTGGGACGCCACCGCCTTGGGCAGCGAGGACGCGACGAAACCCGCGAGGGTCAGCCCGCTGCCGCCGGGGCCGCCGGGGTTGACCAGCAGCGGGCCCTGGTACGTCGACGCGGTGTGCGGGACGCGGGACAGGGCGAGCGTGATCTGCTTGCCGTGCGGCTTCGCGTGGTCGAGCGGCACCTTGACGCTCGCACACTGGAGCGTCGGATAGTTGGTGGTGGCGCAGGACTTCCAGGTGAGCTTCGCGGCCTGCACGGTGGTCGCGGGGCGCGCGGTGCTCGCGTCGGCGGGGAGAGCGGTGACCGTCCCGGCCACGACGACGGCGGCACCGCACAGTACGGCTGCGCGTTTTCTCATGAGTCCTCCCAGGACGGAGAGGCAGCCGACCGCGGTTCTCGCGGTTGGTCCTCGCCGCATAGTCCCGAAAAGCCGGGGCGGAAGAACCTGTTCAGCCGATACTTGACCCGATTGGGCCGCCGGATGCGCTCGAACGCCCTCAGATGAACGAGAGCTGCGTCGGCTCGCTCACCGGCTCCATCGGCTCCACCGGCTCGGGAATCCGGCGCGGCATGCCCGCGCGCGCGGGACCGATGCCGTACTCCTGCGCCAGGTCGTGGACCTGACGGGTGATCCGGCGCTGGTACCACTTCGGGGCGTACGCGCCCTCCGCGTACAGCCGCTCGTAGCGGCGCACCAGATGCGGGTGGTGCTGCCCGAGCCAGGCCATGAACCACTCACGGGCACCGGGCCGCAGATGCAGCACCAGGGGAGTCACCGAGCTGGCCCCGGAGGCCGCTATCGCCCTTACGGTGGCGCGCAGTTGGGCCGGGTGGTCGCTCAGGAAGGGGATCACCGGGGCCATCAGGACGCCGACGTCGATGCCGTGCTCGGTCAGTGTCCTCACGGCGTCCAGGCGCCGCTCCGGGGAGGGTGTGCCGGGCTCCACCGTGCGCCACAGCGCGGGGTCGGTGAAGCCGACGGAGACCGAGATGCCGACGTCGGTGACCTCGGAGGCCTGCACCAGGAGGTCCAGGTCGCGCAGGATCAGCGTGCCCTTCGTCAGGATCGAGAAGGGGTTCGCGTGGTCGCGCAGGGCACCCAGGATGCCCGGCATCAGCCGGTAGCGGCCCTCCGCGCGCTGGTAGCAGTCGACGTTCGTGCCCATCGCGATGTGCTCGCCGAGCCAGCGCCGTGAGCCGAGCTGGCGGCGCAGCAGGTCCGGCGCGTTCACCTTGACGACGATCTGCGAGTCGAAGCCGAGGCCGGTGTCGAGGTCCAGATAGCTGTGGGTCTTGCGGGCGAAGCAGTACACGCACGCGTGTGAGCAGCCCCGGTACGGGTTGACCGTCCACTCGAAGGGCATGCGGGACGCCCCCGGCACCCGGTTGATGATCGAGCGGGCCCGCACCTCGTGGAAGGTGATCCCGCGGAACTCGGGCGTGTCGAAGGTGCGGGTGGTCACCGCGTCCGCGCCGAACAGCGCGACGTCGGCCGTCCGGTTGTGGCCGTCGGACTCCGTTGTCAGGTTCTCCCAGCGCATGGCGCCTCCTCGGTAGGCCTGCCCCCAGAGTGAAACACTTGTTCGAATTACTGTGCAAGTGGCGTTCCCGATCGCCTCCGACGTCCTGGGGTACCCCGATTTGGGGGACCGCGGGCGGGGGTGGTTGGCTTGCCCCGACCCCGAGAACGCAAGTCCTGGAGGAACGAAATGGCGCAGGTCGAGGCCACCACCGAGCGGGTCGTCGCAGCCGACGCGGAGAAGGTGTTCGACGCCCTCGCCGACTACACCGGCACGCGCGCGAAGCTGCTGCCCGAGCAGTTCAGCGAGTACGAGGTGCGCGAGGGCGGTGACGGCGAGGGCACCCTCGTCCACTGGAAGCTCCAGGCCACCAGCAAGCGCGTCCGCGACTGCCTCCTGGAGGTCGGTGAGCCGACCGACGGCGAACTGGTCGAGAAGGACCGCAACTCCACCATGGTCACCACCTGGCGGGTCACCCCGGCCGGCGAGGGCAAGTCCCGCGTCGTGGTGACCAGCACCTGGAACGGCGCCACCGGTATCGGCGGCTTCTTCGAGCGCACCTTCGCTCCCAAGGGCCTCGGCCGGATCTACGACCTGGTCCTCGACAAGCTCGCCGCCGAGGTGGAGAAGTAGGCCCCAAGGGGCAAGTCTCCAGGGCGCGTTGGCGCGCTCGTCGCGTCCCTCACCGGTTCGAGTGGATCTCCGTTCGAGCCGGGCGTACGCCGTAACTCGTCGCAGTTGCTCACAGTTGTCGCCTTAAGCGGGAATTGTGCGGCAGGTGCGACGAGGGGAGCGGTACGTGGGCGGGACGACTCTGGTGCAGGACGAACGGCCCCCGGCACCCCCAAAGGCACCCGCCCCCGCACCCGTCGGGCAGGCCGAACTCGGCCCGCGCCGGGTGCGGTTGGTCTTTCTCGGGCTGATGCTCGCACTGCTGCTGGCCGCCCTCGACCAGATGATCGTCGCCACCGCGCTCCCGAAGATCGTCGGCGAACTGCACGGCCTGGAGAAGATGTCCTGGGCGATCACCGCCTACCTCCTCACCTCCACGGTCGGACTGCCGGTCTACGGCAAACTCGGTGACCTCCTCGGCCGCAAGAGCGTGTTCCAGTTCGCGATCGGCGTCTTCGTGATCGGCTCCGCGCTCGCGGGCCGTGCCCAGTCCATGGACCAGCTCATCGCGTTCCGCGCGGTGCAGGGCATCGGCGCGGGCGGGCTCATGATCGGCGTGCAGGCGATCATCGCGGACATCGTGCCGCCCCGGCAGCGCGGCCGGTTCATGGGCCTGATCGGCGCCACCTTCGGACTCGCCTCCGTGGCGGGGCCGTTGCTCGGCGGCTACTTCACGGACCACCTCTCCTGGAGGTGGTGCTTCTACGTCAACGTCCCCTTCGGCCTGGTGACTCTGGCCGTCGTCACCGTCGTACTGAAACTGCCGAAGCCGACCGCCAAGGCGCGCCTCGACCTCCTCGGCGCGCTGCTGCTCGCCATCGCGTCGACGTGCCTTGTCCTGCTGACCAGTTGGGGCGGGACCGAGTACGCCTGGGGTTCGCGCGTCATCCTCGGACTCGGCGCGGGAGCCGTGGCCGCCGCCGTCCTCTTCCTCGTCGCCGAGCACTTCGCGCCCGAACCCCTCATCCCGCTGCGGCTGTTCAGGGACGCCGTCTTCAACGTCACCGCTCTGGTGGGCCTGGTGATCGGGGTCGCGCTGTTCGGGGCCGCCAGTTATCTGCCGACCTTCCTGCAGATGGTCGACGGGGCGAGCGCCACCGAGTCGGGGCTGCTGATGCTGCCCATGATGGGCGGCATCGTCGGCGCGTCCATCGTCTCCGGCCAACTCATCAGCCACACCGGCCGCTACAAGGTCTACCCCGTCCTCGGCAGCGCGCTGGCCGCCCTCGGCATGTGGCTGCTGTCCCGGCTCGAAGTCGACACGTCCCGGCTCCAGTACAGCCTCTGGATGGCCGTCCTCGGCGCCGGTATCGGCATGGTGATGCCCGTCCTCGTCCTCGCCGTGCAGAACTCCGTACGGCCCGCCGACCTCGGCACCGCCACCAGCGCCAACAACTACTTCCGGCAGATCGGCGGCAGCGTCGGCGCCGCCGTCTTCGGCACCCTCTTCGCCGACCGGCTCACCGACGCGCTGCGTGCGCGCGTCCCCGCGAGTGGCGGCCTCCCCGACCCCGAGTCCATCACCCCGCAGCTCGTCCACGCGCTGCCCCCGGCGCTGCGCGACGCCTACATCCGGGCGTACGCCGACGCGATGCCGCGGATCTTCCTCTACCTGGTGCCGGTGCTCGCCCTCGGCCTGCTCATCGCCTTCTTCCTCAAGGAGAAACCACTGGTGTCCCACAACGCCCCCGCCGAGACCTCGGAGACCGCGCCCTTCAACTCCCCGATCCCGCAGGCCCGTTCGGCGTACACCCCGGGAATCCCCGTCTGCGGCACGGTGCAGCACCCCGACGGGACCGTCGTGCCCCGGGCGGCGCTCACCCTCATCGACGTCTCCGGGCAGCAGATCGGGCGCGGCGCGAGCGGAGAGGACGGGCGGTACGCGCTGTCGACACCCGGCTCCGGGGCGTACGTCCTGATCGCGGCGGCCGGCGGGCACCAGCCGCAGGCGGTGTCCGTGACCGTGGGGGAGCGGCCCGTCGAGCTGGACGTCGTCCTCGGCGGTGCCGGACGTCTCGCCGGGAGTGTGCTGACCGCGGACGGCACCCCGGTGCGGGAGGCCGCCGTGACGCTCACCAATGTGCACGGCGAGGTCGTGGCCAGTACCCGCAGCGGGCGCGAAGGCGCCTATGTGATCAGTGAGTTGGTGGCCGGCGAGTACACCCTGGCCGCCAGCGCGCCCGCGTTCCGCCCGGCCGCGCTCCCCGTCAGCGTCCAGGTGTCCCGGGAGACCCGCCAGGACGTCGAACTCGCCGGCGGCGCCGTGCTGCGCGGCACCGTCAGGGCGAGCGGCGGGAGGCCCGTCGAGGACGCGCGCGTGACGCTGCTGGACGCGGCGGGCAACGTCGTGGACACCCTCACCACCGGACCCGACGGAACGTTCCGGTTCGTCGACCTGTCCTCCGGCGAGTACACGGTGATCGCCGCCGGGTATCCGCCCGTGGCCACCGTGCTCCAAGTGGCGGGCGGGGGACGCACCGAGCGGGACCTCCAGCTCGGCCACGAGGACTGAGCCCGCTCCTGGGACGCGGGGAGGCGCGCGCCGGTGCGATTGGGTGGAACCAATTCCAGGAATGCCGCACATCGCCACCGGCCGCCCCCGTAGCGTGGTGGGTGGCGGCACAGATCTTGCGGAGCCGTGGGGAGAGAGGGCCTGGGTCATGGACCGTGGCACCGAGCGGGAGGCAGCTCCCGGCCGCGGGGCCGGGGACGACGTGGAGGCGGAGCACACCGCGGTCGGCCGCGTCCCGCTGGCCGTGATCCTCATCGACCGCGACGGCCTCGTCTCGCACTGGAGCCGAGGCGCCCGACGCCTGTTCGGCACCACAAAGGAAGAGGCGATCGGCCAGCCGGCCCTCGACCTGCTCCCCGTCTCCGGAGCACTGCCCGAGGACGACGAGACCGGTCCGTACGGCGCGTTCGCCGCCTACGACGGACTCGGACCCGACCTGGAGTCCTCCCTCGACGGACGGCTGTCCTACCCGGCCGCCGGACGCGCCCGCCTCACCGTGCCCGAGCGAAGCGAGACGGGGGTCACCCCGCCCGAGGGGTGGGGGAGTGACCGCGTGGACGTCCTGTGGTGGGCGTACCCGCTGGTCGGCCCCGGCCGTGAGCGGCTGCTCGTGCTGGCCGCCGACGCCGACGGTCTGCGCCAGGACATCCCCGAAGAAGACGGCGCCTTCGAGCGCATAGCACCCGGCTTCGCCCTGCACACCGACTTCCCCGGCGCCGAGGAACTCGCCCGCCGGCTCCCCGAGATCCTGCCCAGCATGAGCGTCGGCGAGAGCGCCCGCATCGTCGCGCAGGTCCTCGAACTGGGCTATCCCGTCCTGGAGTTCAGCCAGAACGAGCGGGTGCCGGTGACCCCCGACTGGGGCGTCGCCCGCCGCGCCGAGCGCAAGGCGCGCCGCGAGCGGGCCGTCCTCGCGGTCACCGAGGGGCTTCCGCTGCCGGCGGAGGCCGCCGACGACGAGGGCGAGGACCTCGAATACGTCGCCGTGCGCGAGCGGTTGGAGTTCCTCAACGAGGTCAGCGGGCGCATCGGCACCTCGCTCGACCTCACCACCACCATCCTGGAGGTCAGCCGGGCCGTCGTACCCCGCTTCACCGATGTCGCGGGCACCTATCTGCGCGAACAGGTCGTCGCGGGCGAGGGGTTCCCGGACGGCGTGCCCGACACCACCACCATGTGGCACCGGGTCGCGCTGGAGCACACCGACGAACCCGGCCGCTGGGACGACGTCGTGCCGGTCGGCGAGGCCATGCCGTTCCCCGCGCACACCCCGTTCTTCCAGTGCATGACCACCGGCGATCCCGTCCTCGTGCCGCGCATCAGCGAGCAGATGGGGCACATGATCGCCTCGCAGTTCGAGAAGCGCGACATCCGGCCGTTGATCACCGGCCGCTCCATGCTGGTCGTCCCGCTCAAGGCCCGCAACGTCGTCCTCGGCTTCATGATCCTGCTGCGCCACCCCGAGCGCGTCGAGTTCAACGACATGGACCGCGTCACCGGCGCCGAACTCGCCGCCCGCGCGGGCCTCGTGCTCGACAACGCGCGCATGTACACCTACCAGGAGTCCGTCGCCGAGACCCTCCAGGACAGCATGCTGCCGCACATCCCGCCGCGCATGGCGGGCTGCGACATCGCCACCCGGTACCTGCCGGGCACGCTCCTGGGGCGGGTCGGCGGCGACTGGTTCGACTCGGTGAAACTGCCCGGCGCCCGCACCGCGCTCGTCGTCGGCGACGTCATGGGCCACGGCCTCAACTCGGCGGCCATGATGGGCCAGTTGCGCACCGCCGTGCAGACCATGGCCGCCATGGACCTCCCGCCCGCCCAACTCCTGCGCAACCTCGACGACTTGGCGCAGCGCCTCGGCGACAACTATCTCGCCACTTGCCTGTACGCCGTCTACGACCCGATCGCGAGCGAACTCCACATCGCCAACGCGGGCCACATCCCGCCGGTGATCGTGCACGCCGGGGACGGCCGCAGCGAACTGCTCGACCTGCCCACGGGCGCGCCCATCGGCGTCGGCGGGGTGCCCTTCGAGGCGGTACGCGTGCGCGTGGAGCCCGGCGACCGGCTCGTGATGTGCACCGACGGACTGGTCGAGGTGCGCGGCGAGGACATCGGCGTAGGGCTCGCGACCCTGTGCGAGTCGGCCGCGCATCCGGCCGCGTCCATGGACGACGCCTGCGACACGATCATCCGCTCCCTCAACACGCGCGGCGGACGCAAGGACGACGTCGCCCTCCTGATGGCCCGGCTCAACGGCATCGAGCCGGACGACGTCGCCGAGTGGCGGCTCGCCCTCGACCCGGCCCAGGTGCGCCGGGCCCGCGCGGTGGTCCGCGAACAGCTCCACGAGTGGGGCCTGCCCAAACTCGCCGACAACGCCGCCCTGTTGGCCGGCGAACTGGTCACCAACGCCGTACGGCACTCCCACGGCCGCCATGTCGAACTCCGCCTGGTGCGCGGCGACACGCTGCTGTGCGAGGTGGACGACGACGACCACACCCTGCCGAGCCTGCTCAGCTCCGGCCCCGACGACGAGTTCGGACGCGGACTGCACGTGGTCGGCATGCTCGCCCGCGAATGGGGCGCCAGCCGTACGACCGCGGGCAAGACCGTCTGGTTCGAACTCACCCTGCCCCGCCGCTGACGCGCACGCGACCGCGGGTGACCGAGGGGGCGCAAGAGGCGCACATCGGCGTACAAGGGTCGAATGCGCGGTGAAGGAATGCGCCGTGTGCTTGTGAGCGGGAGCGGGGCGCGATAGACCGTACTGGCCCGTCACTTACGGCGGAACGGCGTCGCATCCTGGGGAGTTGGGCATGAGCGTGACCAGTCGGTACCGGGAGGCCTGGGAGGGTTTCTGGCGTGAGGCGCCCGAGGAACAGGGGGCCGTCTTCTGGGACGCGGCGCCCGCACAGACAGTGGGACTCCATCTCGCGCTGTTCGAGCCGAAGTTGCGCGACCCCGGCCTCCAGATGATCGACCTCGGCTGTGGCAACGGCACCCAGACCCGTTTCCTCGCCGACCGGTTCAACCATGTCGTGGGCGCCGATCTGTCCGCCGCCGCCATCGAGCACGCCCGGCACGCCGACCCGGCGGGGCAGGCGACCTACCGGCTGCTGGACGCCGCCGACAAGACCGAGGTGGAGACGCTGCACGCCGAACTCGGCGACGCCAACGTCTATATGCGGGGCGTGCTGCACCAGGTCGACCCCGACGACCGGCAGCCACTGGTGGACGGCATCGCCACGCTGGTGGGGGAGCGCGGCCACGCCTTCCTCGTCGAACTCTCCGAGGCCGCCCGCCCGATCCTGGGCGGCCTGGCGCAGGATCCGGACGGGCCGCCGGCGAAGCTCGCGCCGATCTTCCGCCATGGCATCGCCCCCGGCGAGGTGCCCGACGGCGAGGTGCCCGAACTCCTGCGCGCGGCCGGCCTCACCGTCATCGCGAGCGGTGAACTGCCCTTGATCACCACCGAGTTCAGGGCCGACGGCGCCCGCATCGAACTGCCGTCGAAGTGGCTGATCGCGGGACGCACGGGCTGAGAACGCGGAAAAGGCAGGGGGAGGCGGGGCGGCTCACCGCCTCCCCCCACCTGGATCAACCGAACCGGCCCCCCAACCGGTCTATCCGAACTGGTGCTTGAGGAACGAGCCGGACCACGCCATCAGGTCCGCGGGCACGTAGTACCCCTTCTCGTCGTTGATCGCGTCCCAGTTCTTCGCGACGTCCTCGACGGAGGCGTCGCCGCCCTCGTGCGCGTACCCCTCCGTCGAGGCCAGGAAGACCCGCGCGAACCGGCCCGCACCCGCCGTGTAGATCTCCCCGCTCACCGGGCAGTTCTCGTGCGCGAGATAGGCCACCATCGGCGCCACCGCCGACGACGGCATGTACGGCATGCCCTCGACGGTCTCGGTGGGCTCCTCCTCGGGACCGCCGCCCATCCGGGTCATCGCGGCCGGCGCGATCAGGTTGACCTTGATGTTGTGCGGCTCGCCCGCCAGCTTCGCGCTGCGCGCCATGCCGACCGTGCCCGCCTTCGCGGCGGCGTAGGACAGGTTGTTGTCCATGCCGAACATGCCGCTGGAGGTGGTCAGGACGACCCGGCCGTAGCCCTGCTCGACGAAGTGCGGCCAGGCGGCGCGCATCGTGTTGAAGGAGCCAAGGAGGTGGACGGCCAAGTGCCGTTCCAGGTTGTCGAGTTCGATCTCCGGCAGGCCCGCGTACCGGATGATCCCGGCGTTGTTGACGAGGACGTCGATCCGGCCGAAGGTCTCGATCGCGCTGTTGATGACGGCCTCGCCGCCCGCCTGCGTGGACACGTCGTGGGTGTCGGCCACGGCCTGTCCGCCGGCGGCGACGATCGAGTCGACGACCTTCTGCGCGGGTCCGGCGTCCGAGCCCTCGCCCTCCATCGACCCGCCCAGGTCGTTGACGACGACCTTCGCCCCGCGCTCCGCCAGTAGACGGGCGTAGGCGCGGCCGAGGCCGCGGCCCGCGCCGGTGACGACGGCGACGCGTCCTTCGAAGCCGAACTCGCTCATGGGTGACTCCAGTTGTGTGCGGGTGAGAGCGTTTCGCTACCAGGTGACCGGCAGCTCGTGCAGGCCGAAGGCGAGCGCGTCGTCCCGGCGGAACCTCAGCTCGTCGAAGCCGACGGCCAGGCTCAGGGTCGGGACACGGCGGTACAACGTGCCGTAGACGACCTGGAGTTCGATGCGGGCGAGCTGCTGGCCGAGGCACTGGTGGATACCCCAGGCGAAGGCGTGGTGGTGGCGTGCCTCGCGGGTGATGTCGAACTTCTCCGGCTCGGGGAAGGCCGCCGCGTCCCAGTTGCCCGCGGGCAGCGCGACGACGATGCCCTCGCCGGCCTTGATGGTGACGCCCTCGATCTCGATGTCCTCGGCGGCGATCCGCCGCTGTCCGAGTGCCGGGATCGTCAGATAGCGCAGGATCTCCTCGGCGGCGCCCGCGACGACCTTCGGGTCGTCCGTCTCGCGCAGCAGGGCGAGTTGCCCGGGGTTCTGGAGAAGCAGGGCGGTGCCCAGGGTGATCATGCTGGCGCTGGTCTCGTGACCGGCGATCAGCAGGATCATGCACAGCATGACGGCCTCGGGCAGGGTGACCTCGCCCGCCTTGATCCGCCCGGCGAAGTCCGAGATGACGTCGTCGCTCGGCTCCTCCATCCGCTTCTGGAGCAGCCCGGCCAGATAGCCGCCGAGCGCCTGGCTCGCCGCCCGGTCCTGCTCGGCGGTCTTGTCGCTCCGGGTCGCCAGCGAGGCGTGTTCCTGGAAGAACTCGTGGTCCTCGTACGGGACTCCGAGCAGCGCGCAGATCATGAGCGAGGGCAGCGGCAGCGACAGCGCGGTGTTGAGGTCCGCCGGGTTCGGGCCCGCGAGCATCTTGTCGATCAGCTCGTCGGTGAACCGCTGTATCTCCGGCCGCAGCTTCTCCATCCGGTTACGGGTGAACGGAGCCGTCATCATGCGGCGGATCCGCGTGTGGTCGGCGCCGTCGGCGTTGAAGATGGTCAGCGGGTGATGGGGAGCGTTCTCCGCCATGGCCTGGTTCGGGTACGGGAACCCGGGCTGCTTGTCGTCGCTGCTCACCCGCGGGTCCGACAGGATCACCCGCTGTGCGGCATGTCCGGTCACCAGCCACGGGGTGCTGCCGTCCCAGAGCCGGCCCCGGGACACGGGCGCCGTGTCGTTCAGGGCGCGCAGCCCGGCAGGCGGGGCGAACGGGCAGCTGCGGTCCCGCGCGCCCGGGTAGTCGAAGATCTCCGCGTCAGGGGCGGCGAGTTCCGCCTCGGCCTCGGACATGGTCGTTCCTCCAGATGAGGGTGGGGGTGGGGGGAATCAGGGTGGGCGGGTGGGGGGAACACAGCTGGGGGCTATTCCTCGATACGGATCGCCAGCGCGGGGCACACCGCCGCCGCGTTCCGTACGTCGTCGGCCAGTTCGGCCGGCGGGTTCTCGTTCAGCAGGACGACGATGCCGTCCTCGTCACGCTGGTCGAACACGTCCATGGCGGCGGCGACGCACTGCCCGGCGGCGACGCACTTGTCCTCGTCGACGACAACCTTCATGGCGACTCTCCTGATCGTTCAGTGGGCGGGAGCGGGGGAGGGGACCGCGTCGACGATCTCCTGACGGCGCTGCCTGGCCTGCTTGGGCATGTTCCAGCCGAGGATCCCGGTGACCCGGCCCCCGCTGCGGTAGCGCGCGACGAACCGACGGGTCGTCAACTCGCCCTCGACGACGTCCACTTCGGCATCGGCCGGCAGGAAGCCGTGCACCTGGAGCTTGGCGTCGAACTGGTCGGTCCAGAAGTACGGCACCGGCTCGTAGGGCCGGTCCTCCCCGAGGATCGCCCCGGCGACCGCCATGGCCTGCTCGGTGGCGTTGGTGCGGTTCTCCAGCCGGATCAGCCGGCCGAGCCCCTCGTGCTGCCAGCGGGCCACGTCACCGACGGCGTAGATCCCCGGCGCGGCCCGGCAACGAGAGTCGCACACCACGCCGTTGTCGAGTTCCAGCCCGCTGCCGGCCAGCCACTCCGTCGCCGGGGTCGCCCCGATCGCGACCACGACCACATCGGCGGGCAGCACCTCGCCGGTGCTCAACTCGACGCCGGAGACGCGGCCCTGGTCACCGGTCAGCCCCACGACGCCGTTGCCGAGCCGGAGTCGTACGCCCTGTTCGGTGTGCAGCTCGGCCAGCAGTCCCGACACCAGCGGGCCCACCTGGAGGGCCAGCGGTCCGGTCAGCGGGCCCGCCAGGGTGACGTCCAGGCCCAACGTCCGTGCGGTGGCGGCGATTTCGGAGCCGAGGACTCCCTCGCCGACGACCACGAGACGTGACCCGGCGAGCAGATCCGTGCGCAGGGCGAGCGCGTCGTCGAGGGTGCGCAGCACATGCACACCGGTCAACTCGCCCTGCCCGGGCAGCACTCGGGGCCGTACCCCGGTGGCGATGACGATCGCGTCGGCGCTCAGCTCGCGCCCGGACTCCGTGCGCACGGTCCGGGTCGCGGTGTCGAGACCGACCGCCGGGTCGCCGTACACGAACTCGGTGTCCAGGCCGGTCAGCATCTCCTCGGTGCGCAGCGCGGCCCGGCCGGGCTCCCAGGCGCCGGAGAGGATCTGCTTGGACAGCGGCGGACGGTCGTACGGGGCGTGCGGCTCGGCGCCGAGCACCGTGATCCGGCCCGGGTAGCCCTTGCGCCGGAGGGCCTCCACCGTGGTCAGCCCGGACGCGGAGGCGCCCACCACCAGCACGTGGGCCACAGCCCCGGTGTCGTCCTCGATGCTCATGTTCTGCTCCGTTGCAGCGTCGTTGCGATGTACTTTGCGGGTGCTCAGACGAGGTAGCGTCCGCCGTTGGTGCTGAGGGTCTGGCCGGTGACGTAGGACGCCTCTTCGGAGGCGAGGTAGGCCACCGCGTAGGCGACGTCCTCCGGCAGGCCGGCCCGCTTCATCGGCATGGTGGCGGCAGCCGCCTCCACGTCGACGGGTCCCTGGCGGACCAGCGGGGTGTCGATGAAGCCGGGCGGCACGTGGTTGACCGTGATGCCCTTCTCGATGTACTCGATCGCGAGGGCGCGGGTGAGGCCGATGACGCCGCCCTTGGAGGACACGTAGTGGGCCATGGCGGGTGCGCCGGTCTGGGTGGAGGACGAGGAGATGTTGATGATCCGGCCCCAGCCCGCCGCGAGCATGTCGGGCACGATCTCCTTGGTGACCAGGAAGGGGCCCTTGAGGTTGATCCCGATCATGCGGTCCCAGGACGCCTCGGAGATGCTGGTGAACGGCTCGTAGGCGGTGATGCCCGCGTTGTTGACGAGGATCGTGACCGGGCCGAGTTCCTCGCGGGTGCGAGTGGCGGCAGCGGCCACGGCACCGGCCTCCGCCGCGTCACCGGCGACCGCGATCGCCGTACCGCCCGACTCCTGGATGGCCGCCGCGGTCTTCTCGGCGCCCTCGGAGTTGAGGTCCCAGACCGCGACCGCGGCTCCCCTGGCCGCGAGCACCGTCGCGATCGCCTGGCCGATGCCGCGGCCGCCGCCGGTGACGACCGCGACCTTTCCCTGCAGTGACATGTGCGCTCCCTTGCGCTCGTGCGCGGTGCCGGAGAACCGGACACCGGTGGTTCGGCTATTCGCCGAGGGCCTCGCGGGCCGCCGTACGGGCCGCCACGGCCCGGGGGAAGCCGGTGTACCCGGCGGAGTGGTAGAGGATCTCGGCCAGCTCCTCCCGGGTCACCCCGTTGGTGAGGGCGACCCGGACATGGGTCTTCAGTTCCGTCTCGGCGCCGAGCGCGATCAGGATGCCGAGGGTGACCAGACTGCGGTCGCGCGGGGCCAGGCCCTCGCGGCCCCACAGCGCGCCCCACACGGTGCTCAGGCCGATCTCGACGAGATCCTCGCCGAGCTTGCCGTCCCGCATGTCGAGATCGCCCTCCGCGGGAACCACTCCGGGCAGCGCGGCACGAAGGGCTTTCAGGCCCGCGACGCGCAGATCGGTGGTTTCCTTGATGTCTTCGGCGCTCATGCGCGACTCCCGGTCCATGCGATTGCATTCGTCCCAAACGAAAGTTAGACCAAGCGGTCGGTACAATCAATGCCTGTTACGGATATGGCTGCTCCGAGCTCTCTCCGTCATCGCCATTGATCGGGCCGAGACCCTCATCTACTCTCGGTCTGAATATTCGACCGACTGGTCGAACTATCAAACCAGGCTCATGTGGGAGCCGCAGCCCCAGTCGCCTTGGAGGGCAAATGAGCGAATCTTCGAAGCCGGCGGTCCAGGACAGGGTCGACGTGCTGGTCCTGGGCGCGGGCGTCACGGGCATCTACCAGCTGTACAAGGCCCGCGAGGCCGGGTTCTCGACCCGGCTCCTGGAAGCGGGCACCGGCGTGGGCGGCGTCTGGTACTGGAACCGCTACCCCGAGGCGCGCTTCGACTCCGAGAGCTACACCTACGGCTACCTGTTCTCGAAGGAGCTGTGGGAGGAATGGGAGTGGTCGGAGAGGTTCGCGGGCCAGCCCGAGATCGAGCGCTACTTCAACCACGTCGTCGACCGCTTCGACCTGCGCCGCGACATCCGCACCGGCGTCAAGGTGACCTCCGCCGTCTTCGACGAGCCGTCCGGTACCTGGACCGTGCGGGGCAGCGACGGCACCGAGGTCCGGGCCCGCTACGTCGTCGCGGCCACCGGCAACCTCTCGGTGCCGTTCGTCCCGGGCATCCCGGGGCGCGACGACTTCCGCGGCGAGCAGCACCACACCTCCCGCTGGCCGAAGACCCCGATCGACTTCACGGGCAAGCGGGTGGCCCAGATCGGCACCGGCTCCAGCGGGGTGCAGATCATCTCCGCGATCGCGGACGACGTAGCACAGTTGACGGTGTATCAGAAGGACGCGGACTGGCTCACGCCGCTCAACAACGCGCCGATCACCGCGGAGGAGCAGGCCGAGCTCAAGGCCAACTACGAGTCCATCAGGGACACGTTGAACACGTCACCCAGCGGCTTCCTGCACCAGATCGTCATGCGCTCCGGCCTCGACGACAGCCCGGAGGACCGCCAGGCGTTCTACGAGGAGCGGTGGAACGGCCCGGGCTTCACCAAGCTCACCGAGCACTACATGGACATGCTGTCGAACGAGACCGTCAACGCCGAGTGGTGCGCGTTCATGGCCGACAAGATCCGCAGCATCGTCAAGGACCCGGAAACCGCGGACAAGTTGATCCCCAAGGGCCATGGCTACGGCGGCCGTCGGCCCCCCTTCGGCACCGGCTACTACGAGACGTACAACAAGCCGAACGTCTCCCTCGTCGACATCAACACCACGCCGATCACCCGCATCACCGAGGACGGCATCGAAACCGCCGACGGTGTCGAGGAGTTCGACATCATCATCTGGGCGACCGGCTACGACTTCGGCACCGGCGCCCTCAACAGGCTTGGTGTGCAAGGGCGTCAGGGCCTCCCGCTGAAGGAGTACTGGGCGGACGGCCCGCGCACCTACCTCGGTGTCGCGACGGCCGGCTTCCCCAACTTCTTCTTCCCCGGCGGCCCGCACGGCGCCACCGGCAACAACCCGCGCTACGCCGGCGACCAGGTCGAGATCATCACCGACGCCCTCGTCCACACCCGGGACAGCGGCTACGACGTCATCGAGGTGACCGAGGCAGCCGAGGAGGAGTGGACGGACGCCATGAACAACAGCACGATGTCCTCCTTCCTGGAGAGCAGCTACTTCTACGGCGGCAACATCCCCGGCAAGCCGGTCAAGCAGCTGCTCAACCCGACGGGCCGGTGGGCGCTCCAGGAGGCGATCAACGCCGTCAGGGAGAACGAGTTCCCGACCTTCGTCCTCTCCAAGGCGGAGAACCCGGACGCCTGAACGCCCGGACGCCCGTGCCGCCCTGGACGTGGGCGGCACGGGCGTCCGGGTTCCCGCGCTACTCCGCGAAGGTCGTGACCCGCCGCTGGAAGAGCCAGGTGCCGTCCTCGCGGCGCAGGACGTCGTCGTAGCGCCCGACCATCTGCACGGTCCAGCCGGTCTCGCCGCGCGCGAAGAACGCCAGGTTGCTGGTGGCCGTCGCCTCGTCCTCGGTGGCGGAGGTGACGACGGTGTTGGCGATCAGGTGCAACTGCGGTGCCTGGGGCGAGAATCCGCCGAAGCCCTGCCGTATCGCCTCCCGTCCCTCGAACTTGGCCATGCCGACTATCTCGGCGACGCCGTCGGCGGTGTACAGGGCGGCGATGTCGTCGGTCCGTCCGGCGTCCAGGGCCTGGGCGTAGGCGGCGATGGCGGTCTGTACGGCCGCGGTGACGGACGCGTCGATCGTGGTGGTCATCTCACTCCAAGGTCGAGAGGGTCAACAGGCTTGCTGGTGGCGGCTGTTACGCCTGGTACGTGGTCTTCCTGCGGTGCAGCAGCCAGCTGCCGTCCTGGCGGCGCAGCGTGTCGTCGTAGTGCCCGACCACGCCCACCGCCCAGCCCGCCTCGCCGCGCTGGAGGAAGACCACGTCGCTCAGGGCGCGCGCCTCGTCCTCGCCCGTGGACGTCACGACGGTGTTGGTGACCAGGTGGAGCTGCGGCTTGACCGGCTCCCATCCCTTGAAGGCCGCGTGGATCGCGTCGCGCCCCTCGACCGGGTCCATGCCCGGGATCTCCAGGACGCCGTCGGGCGTGTACAGCGCGACGATGTCGTCGGTGCGGCCGGCGTCCTGGGCCTGGGTGTGCGCGCCGAGTACGGCCCGTACGCCCGCCACGACCCACGCCTGTGTGGATTCGCTCATTCTTCGCTCCAAGGTCGGGTGTTTCGACCACTCAGTCTATTGATGAAGCGAAGATAAAGGGAGGGGGGTGCGTCGGATTCGTTGACCGATCGGTACAATCACAAATAACATGCGGGCGGCTGGTCAACGGGGACTGCCGCCGAAGGAGGCGTGATCATGACAAAGCGTTGGAAGCAGCGTCCGCCGGGTTCTACGTGGGGCGACTGGGGCGAGGACGACGAACTGGGCCGGATCAACCTGCTCACTCCCGAGAAGGTCCTCCAGGGGGTCCGCGAGGTCGAGGCCGGGGTCAGTTTCAGCCTGAGCCTGCCGCTCGACTATCCCGGCGGGACCGCGCTGAACCAGCGGCGGTACCCACCGATCCTCCGGCCCACCGAGGACCTGGCCCACAAGCAGGACGTCTTCTACAACGTCGTCGCCAGCGAGCAGATCGACCCCTCGCTGATCGACGTGTGGTCCGACGACGTGGTCACCCTCTGGCTGCAGTACTCCACCCAGTGGGACTCCCTCGCGCACCAGGGCGCCGAGTTCGACGCGGACGGCGACGGGGTCGCCGAGCCGGTCTACTACAACGGGTTCCGTCCCGGCGAGCACCTGGTGGGACCGGAGGAGGACGCCAAGGGCGACGGCAGCGGGAGCCTGAGCTTCGCGCGCAACCTCGGCCTGGAGAAGATGGCCGAGCACGGGGTGCAGGGGCGCGGCGTCCTCATCGACATCGCCCACCACCTCGGCACCGGCTACCAGCCGGTCGGCTTCAAGCAGTTGCAGGACATCATGACCGCGGACAACGTGGTCGTGGAGCCCGGCGACATGGTCCTCCTGCACACCGGCTTCGCCACCCAGATCCTCGCCTGGGAGAAGAACCCGGACCCGGTGGCCATCCACCAGACCGCCGCCTACCTCGACGCGGACGACCCGGAGATCCTCGACTGGATCAACAACTCGCAGATGTCGGCGCTGATCTCGGACAACTACGCGGTCGAGGGTGTGGGCGTCACCCAGGCCGAGGGCCCGCACACTCTGCTGCCGATCCACCACCTGTGCCTGTTCAAACTGGGCGTCCCGCTGGGCGAGTTGTGGTATCTGCACGACCTCGCGGCCTGGCTGCGGGAGCACCGCCGCAGCCGCTTCCTGCTCACGGCGCCCCCGCTCAACCTGCCGGGCACACAGGGCAGTCCGCTGACGCCGATCGCGACCGTCTGACGGTTCGCGTGGCATGGGAAGGGCCCCGGGATCTCGTCCCGGGGCCCTTCCCATGCGCCTCGTCACACCGCCGCGATCCTGCGCACCGTGTCCGCGATCGTGTCCCGCGACGGCAGCCAGACGCGCTCCAACGAGGGTGCGTACGGCGCCGGGACGGGCGGCGGGGCCACGCGGGTGACCGGGGCGTCCAGGTGCCAGAAGCCCTCGTCGACCGCCATGGCGGCGAGTTCGGCGCCGACGCCGAAGTCCCGTACCGCCTCGTGCGCGATGACCAGGCGGTTGGTCTTGGCGAGGGACGCGAGGACGGTCTCGCGGTCCAGCGGGGAGATCGTGCGCAGGTCGATCACCTCGGTGCTGATGCCCTCCGCGGCGAGCAACTCCGCGGCGGCCAGGGCATCTTGGACCATCCGTGACCAGGAGACCAGGGTGATGTCGGTGCCCTCGCGGAGCACCTTCGCCCTGCCCAGCGGGATCAGGTGGTCGGCCGGGGGCTTGGGGCCCTTGAGGCCGTACTGGAGCCGGTTCTCCACGAAGATCACGGGGTTGGGGTCCTGGATGGCGGCGCGCAACAGCCCATAGGTGTCCGCGGGGTTGGACGGCATGACCACCGTCAGACCGGGGATGTGCGCGAGCAGTGCCTCCAGGCTCTGCGAGTGCTGGCTGCCCGAGGAGCGGCCGGCGCCGAACTGGGTGCGGACGACGAGCGGCATGGAGGCCCGGCCGCCGGTCATGAAGCGGAGTTTGGCGGCCTGGTTGAGGAGCATGTCGAAGGCGACACCGATGAAGTCCATGTACATGATCTCCACCACCGGCTTCATGCCGGCCATGGCCGCCCCCACCGCCGTACCGACGATGGCGCTCTCGCTGATCGGCGTGTCCCGCACCCGGCCGGGGAAGGCCTGGGCGAGTCCGCGGGTGAGGCCGAAGACGTTGCCGCCCGCGCCGACGTCGATCCCGGCGACGAACACGCTGGGATCGGCGGTCAGTTCATGTTCCAGGGCCAGTCGTACGGCGTCCATCGACCGGAAGATCTCGGCGTCGGCAGGGAGCGGCGCGGGCTCCGCGACGGCGAGGCGGGGCGCGGAGACGTAGTCGTACAGGGTCTCCGGGGCGGGCTCCGGCAGGCTCCTCGCCCACTCGACCGCCGCCTCGATCTCCTTGTCGATCTCCTCGTCCACGGCGTCCGCCAGCGCGGTGTCCAGCTGGCGGCGGGCCACCAGCAGCGGGTCGCGTTCCTTGGCGGCGGCGACCTCCTCGGCGGAGCGGTAGCGCTCGGGGTCGCCCTCGTAGTGGCCGTGCCAACGGTAGGTCTCGGCTTCGAGCAGGACCGGACCGCCGCCCGCGCGCAGCCGCGCGACCAGTCCGGTCATGGTCTGCGCCACCGCCAACACGTCGTTGCCGTCGACGTGTTGGTACGCGATGCCGTATCCGGCGGCGCGCGCGGAGAGCGGGGCACGATGCTGCTCGGACTCCGGGGAGAACTCGGAGTAGTGGTTGTTCTCACAGAGGAAGACGACCGGCAGATCCCATACGGCGGCCAGGTTCACCGCCTCGTGGAACATGCCCTGGGCCACCGCCCCGTCCCCGAAGAACGCCACCACCACGTCACCGGCCGCCCGCAGTTTCGCGGCGGTGGCGACCCCGGTGGCGATCGGGAGGCCCGCGCCGACGATGCCGTTCGCGCCGTAGATCCCGAGACCGGGGTCCGCGATGTGCATCGAGCCGCCGCGGCCGTGGCAGGTGCCCGCGTCCTTGCCCATCAGCTCGGCCATCATCGACGCCGAGTCCAGGCCCTTGGCCAGGACATGGCCGTGGCCGCGGTGGGTGGAGGTGATGCCGTCCCGCTCGCCCAGCGGCCAGCAGGCGCCGACCGCGCTGGCCTCCTGGCCGATCGAGAGGTGCAGGAAGCCCGGGATCTCCGTCGCCTTGTACAGATCGGACGCCCGCTCCTCGAAGCGCCGGATGCGGCGCATCCGCCGGTACATCTCCAGGAGCTGGTCCGTCTGTGCGGTGCCGGTACCGGTACCGGTGTGATGCGATGCCTGAGTCATACGGTCCTCGCTTTAATGTACCGTTTGGTCTAGCAAACTAGAGCGACGTCCCCGGGGCCGCTTCCCCCAGGCGTGCCACGATCCGGCGCCTGTGCGGACCCGGGGCAGCACAAACGTCGTCATAGCCAGGGGAGAGAACACATGCCACGACCGCCGGGTCATGGGCCGGGTTTCGAAGTCAGACGCCAGAAGATCATCGACACCGCGGCGTCCCTGTTCGCGCAACAGGGCTACGCGGCGACCTCCATCAACGACCTGGGCCGCGCGGTCGGGCTCGCCAAGGGTGCCCTGTACTACTACATCGGCTCCAAGGAGAACCTGCTCATCGAGATCCAGTCGCGGGTGCTCGGCCCGCTGCTGGCCCGCGCCAAGGAGATCGCGGCCCTCGACGAGGTGCCGCTGCTGCGGCTGCGGCTGCTGTCCGAGTCGCTGCTGACGATCATCTTCCGCAGGCTCGACCACATCTGGGTCTACGAGCACGACTACCGCAGCCTCAGCGGCGAGGAGCTGGAGATCGTGCTGCGGCAGCGCTCCGACTTCGAGCACCTGATCACCGGCCTGCTCACGGAAGCCGTCGAGGAGGGGACCTTCCGCGCGGTCGAACCGCACCTGGCCACCCTGCAGTTCCTCAACCTCCACAACCACACCTACCAGTGGGTGCGGCCGGACGGCAGCTGGGACGCCGCGTTCCTGTCGGGCGAGTACTGCTCGACCCTGTTCCGCGGGTTCGCCGCGTCCGTCGCCGAACTCCCCGATGTCGAGGCGCTGGCCGCCGAGTTCAAGCGGGCACGGCCCGAACTGCCCCTCGATCCCGAGGCGTTGTGGGAAGCGGTCTCCGTGGCGAGCTGACCGGATCCGCGGTGCGCCGCCGCGCACCGCGGACCCCGCCCCGTCACGCGCCCCGGACCAGGGCCCTGGCGATGACATTGCGCTGGATCTCGTTCGTGCCCTCGCCGATCTCCAGGATCTTGGCGTCGGCGTAGAAGCGGGAGATCTCCGACTCCCGTACGTACCCGTAGCCGCCGTGGATCTGGAGCGCCTGGGAGGCCGCCCGGTTGGCGACCTCGGAGGCGTACAGCTTGGCCATCGCGGCCTCCGTGCTGTGCGGGCGGCCCTGGTCGGCGAGCCACGCGGCGCGGTACACCATCCAGCGGGCCGCCTGGTACTCCGTACCCATGTCGGCGATCTTGTGCGCCACGGCCTGGAAGTCCGAGAGCGGACGCCCGAACTGGTGCCGTTCCTTGGCGTGTTTGACCGCGAGGGCCAGCGCCGCCTTGGCCAGCGAGAGGCCCAGCGCCGCCACGCTGATCCGGCCGCCGTCGAGCACGGACAGGAATTGCTTGAGCCCGTTGCCCTCCTCGCCGATCAGATGGTCGTCGGAGACCCAGCAGTCGGTGAAGACCAACTCCCTTGTGTCCATGGCGTGCCAGCCGAGCTTCTTCAGCTTGGCGCCGACTGTGTAACCGGGTGTGCCGGTCGGGACGTAGAAGGTCGCGTACCCCTTGCGTCCGTCCGCGCCCTTGCCGGTCGTGGCCAGCAGGGTGACGCCCTGGCTGATGTCGGTGCCCGCGTTGGTGATGAACATCTTCGTGCCGTTGATCACCCAACCCCCGTCCGCCCGGCGGGCGGTGGTGGCGATACCGGCGGCGTCGGAGCCGGCCTCCGGTTCGGTCAGCCCGAACGCGCCGATCGCCTCCCCCTTCGCCAGCGGGGTCAGCCAGCGGTGCTTCTGCTCCTCGGTGCCGTACGCGAGCAACGGCAGTGTGCCGATCGTCGAGTGGGCGTTCCACGAGGAGGCCACCGACTGGTCGGCGGCGCCGAGTTCCTCCATCACCGCGACATAGGTGACCGTGTCCGAACCCGCCCCGCCGTACTCCTCCGGCACGAGCATGCCCATCAGGCCGAGTTCGCCGAGCTTGGTGAAGATCTTGGTGGGGAAGGTCTCGTTCTCGGACCACTCGGCCGCGTGGGGCGTGATCTCGTTGGCCGCGAACTCGCGGACCATGTCCTGGAGAGCGAGGGTCTCCTCGGGCAGGTCGAAGTCCATGTCACAGTCCCTTCGGGGTCAGCAGCACCTTCAGGTGCTTGGCCCGGTCGGCCGCCAGGTCCTCGAAGACACCGGCTCCTCCCGAGAGCGGAAAACGGCCGGTGATCAGGGCGGAGGCATCCAGACGTCCGGTGCTCATCAGATCGATCACGCGCGGGATGTCGAAGTTGTAGCCGAGCGTGCCGACCACCGACCGCTCGTAGAACACGAGTTGGCCCATGTCGAACTCGACGCTGCCGTGCCCGACGCCGGCGAGTACCACCCGTCCGCCGCGCCGGACGATCGAGACGGCCTGGCCCGCGAGGGCGGGTACGCCGGTCGCGTCGATCACGACGTCCGGGCCGATGCGGTTCGTTCGCACGAACACCTCACGCCGTACGTCCGTTGCGCGCGGGTCGAAGGCCTCGGTGACACCGATGCCGAGCAGCATCTCGCGGCGGCCCGCGAGGGGTTCGCTCACGAACAGGGCTGCGGCGCCCGCGATTTGGGCGGCCAGCACTACGGCTACGCCGATCGGGCCGCCGCCTACGACGAGGACGTTGTCGCCCGGTTTGACCCCGGCCCGGGTCACGGCGTGCAGGCCTACCGCCAACGGCTCTGCTACGGCGGCCAGTTCGTCGCTGACGTTGTCCGGGAGGCGGGTCAGGCCGGCCAGCGGGACGGTGACGCGTTCCGCGAAGGCGCCGGGGGAGGCGAGGCCCACGGAGCCGCTCTTGGGGCAGATGTGGTACTCGCCTCGCGTGCACCAGAAGCAGGTGCCGCAGCGCCAGACGGGGTCCGCGGTGACGCGGTCGCCGATTTTTATGCCGGGTACCGGTGTGCCCAACGCGGTTACCGTGCCGCTGAGTTCGTGACCCAGGGCGAGGGGTGGCTTGGTGCCGGTGAGGGGGTGGGGGCCCTCGCGGATCATGTGGGGGCCTTCCAGGTACTCGTGCAGGTCTGTGCCGCAGACTCCGCACCAGGACACTTCTACGACTGCCTCGTGCGGGGCGGGGTCCGGTGGCTCGGGTACCTCTTCGAGACGTAGGTCCTGTGCACCGTGCCAGACGAGTGCCTCCATGTTTTTCCGCCCCTTTCGTATCGTTGTTGTCTGCGGGCCCGGTGGGGGCTGGTCGCGCAGTTCCCCGCGCCCCTTAAGAGGCGCTTTTCTTGGGCCTGTCGAGAAATGAGCGGAGGCCCGTCGTTGCGTCCTCTGTGCCGAACACGCCTGTGAACAGGGACCGTTCGAGCGCAAGCCCCGCCGCCATGCTCGCGTCCGTGCCGTGGTCCACCGCCTCCTTGATCGCCTCCAGGGCTGCCGGTGGGCCCTCGGACAGGTGGCGGGCGTAGGCCAGGGCGGCTTTCAGGGCGGAGCCCGTAGGGACCACCTCGTCCACCAATCCCAGCCGTAGCGCCTCGTCCGCCTTCACCCGGCGGCCGGTCATCAGGAGGTTCTTCGCGCGGGACGGGCCGATCAGGCGGGACAGGCGTTGGGTGCCGCCCGAGCCCGGCATGATGCCGAGCTGGACCTCGGGCTGGGCGAAGACCGCGTCCTCGGCGGCCACCCGGTAGTCGGCGGCGAGGGCCAGTTCCATGCCGCCGCCCAGGGCATAGCCGGTGACCGCCGCGATCACCGGCATCGGGAGGCGGGACACCTCGTCGAAGGTGCGCTGCAAGGCTCGGTTCCAGCCGCGTATCTCCTCGGGGCCCATCGCGGCCAGGGCCTTGATGTCGGCGCCGGCGGCGAAGAGCCGCTCGCCGCCGTAGAGCACCACGGCCCGGACGTCGGGGGCGTCGGCCAGCTCGCGTACGCGGGCGGCCAGCTCCTCCCTCTGCGCGGAGTCGAAGGCGTTCATCGGCGGGTTGTCGAGGCGGACCGTGACGACCGGTCCGTCGGTGTCGAGCCGGATGCGTGGCACGAAGAACCCTCCTCGTCGGCGGAAGCGGCGTCGCGTGCGTTCGGGTGGTTGTCGATGCGCACGTGCCGTCGTAAAGTGCGGCTCACAGGTTTTATAGACCAAGGGGTACACTAAATTATGTGAGTGGGCAACCGACCGGTCGGGATCCGGTTTGCCCCATGAGCCGTGGTCGAGCCGTGTTCAGCGCCGAACACCACAGAGCGAGAGTGAGCCGTGCACAATTTCGCGAGCATCCTCGATTACCACCTGGCGCAGCGGCCCGACGCCGTGGCCGTCGTCCAGGACGAGCGTTCTCTGACCGTCCGTCAACTGCATGAGCGCGTGAACCAGTTGGCGGCGGGCCTTGCCGAGCTGGGCGTCGGGCGCGGCGATGTCGTGGCTCTGCTGCTGTACAACCAGCCTGAGTTCCTTGAGCTGGTCCACGCCGCCAGCCGGCTCGGCGCGGTCTTCCTGCCGCTCAACTACCGCCTCTCCGAAGAGGAATGGCAGTACATCCTGGGCCACGCCCAGGCCAAGGTGATCGTCACCGAGCCGGAGTTCGTGCGGGCGGTGGAGCGCAGCGCCGGCTGTCTGACCGATCTGGAGCACCGCGTCCTGATCGGTGGCGGTGATCTGCCCGAGGAGCCGTGGACCGGTTACGAGGAGTTGCTGGCCCGGCACAAGGGGGCGCGGGTGGAGCCCGTGGACGTCGAACTCGACGATCTTCAGCGGCTCATGTACACCTCCGGGACGACGTCACGGCCCAAGGGCGTCCGCATCACCTACGGAAACCTTGAGGCCAAGAACCTCGCCCACATCGTCCACTTCGGGCTGACGGCGGCGGACACCACGCTGGTCTGCGGTCCGCTCTACCACGTGGGCGGCCTGGACATGCCGGCCCTCGGGGTGCTCTACGCGGGCGGCAGTGTCGTACTCCAGCGGAGGTTCGACCCGCAGGGCGTGCTGGACGCGATCGAGAAGCACCGGGTCACCAATGTGTGGCTGGCGCCCGCCATGGTCAACGCGGTCCTGGAGGTCCCCGACCGCGAGGAGTACGACACCAGCTCGGTCCGCTTCATCCTCGGCGGTGGCGAGAAGACGCCCGAACCGGTGCTGCGGCGGATCATGACCGCGTTCCCCAACGCCTGGTTCGCCGATGCCTACGGCCTGACCGAGACCGTCTCCGGCGACACCTTCCTCGACCGCGAGCACGCGCTGTCCAAGCTGGGCTCCGTCGGGCGCCCCGTGCCGCACACGCGCGTGCGGATCGTCGACGACACGGGCGTCGAGGTTCCGGCCGGTGAGCTGGGCGAGATCACGCTGCGCGGACCGAAGGTCTTCGCCGGGTACTGGCGCGACGAGAAGGCCACGGCGGCGGCGCTCAGGAACGGCTGGTTCCACACCGGCGACATCGGGCACGTCGACGAGGACGGCTTCCTCTTCATCGACGACCGCAAGAAGGACATGATCGTCTCCGGGGGCGAGAACATCGCCACGCCCGAGGTGGAGCGGGTGCTGTACGAGCACCCGGCGGTGCTGGAGGCCGCCGTGGTCGGGCTCAACCATCCCCGCTGGGGTGAAGTCCCGCGCGCGTTCGTGGTGTTCAGGCCCGGCGAGAGCGCCGGCGCGGAGGAGCTGCGGGAGTTCTGCCGGGCCCGGCTGGCCAAGTTCAAGGTGCCGGCCCGCTTCGACATCGTCGACGAGCTGCCCCGCACGCCGTCCGGCAAGGTCCTCAAGCGGACCCTGCGCGACATCCCCGCGGAGGGCTGAGCCATGACCGACGTGAGCGACCTGAAAGACGTCAACGCCCAACTCCGGCTCGACGGACGGACGGTGTGGGTGACGGGTGCGGGGAAGGGGCTCGGGCGGGCGATCGCCGTCGCCCTGTCCCAGGCGGGCGCCACCGTGGCGGCAACGGCCCGTACCGCGGCGGACCTTGAGAGCCTGGAGGCCGAACTCGCCGCGCACGGCGGCAAGGTGCTGGTCCTGCCCGGCTCGGTCGCCGACTCCGCCGCCGTACGGACCATCGTCGAGCGCGTCACCGACGGCACCGGCCGCCTGGACGCGGTCGTCAACTGCGCCGGTACGAGCCCCCACTTCACCCGCAGCGAGCGGGTCACCGACGAGGACTGGCAACAGGTCCTCGACGTCAACCTCCAGGGGACGTTCTACTGCTGCCGTGAGGCCGGCAAGGTGATGCTGGCGCAGGGCTCCGGCTCGATCGTCAACGTCTCCTCGGTGCACGCCCGTACCGGGTTCGAGCGGATCGCCGCGTACGCCGCGAGCAAGGGCGGGGTCGAGGCCCTCACCAAGTCCCTCGCCGTGGAGTGGGCGGACCGCGGAGTCCGGGTGAACGCCCTCGCGCCCGGCTACTTCCACACCGACCTCAGCTCCGGCCTGCTGGACAGCCGCTGGGGCGAACGCATCGTCGAGAGCACCCCGTTGGGCCGCGTCGGCGACGTGACGGAACTCGGTGGTGCCGCCGTCTTCCTCGCCTCCGACGCGTCCCGCTTCGTCACCGGCACCACCCTCACGGTCGACGGCGGCTGGACCGCGCGGTAGCGCCCGCGGTCACTGGTCCGGTGCGGGCCGCACGGTGAGTATCTGCTGCGCGTGTCCCACCGGGCCGTCGACGTCGTGCAGCACGGTACTGGTGAGGCCCTGCCCGGTGGGCCCGAAGGTGACCGTCGTGTCCAACCCCGTCCAGTTTCCCCGGGGTTGGCGGTGCAGGTGGACGGTCAGGTCGACGTTCGGGTAGATCCAGGCGGTCGGCGGCTGCCGTACGGCGATGCCGTTCGCGGTGTCGACGAGCGCGAGGTAGGACGCGAGCGGGCTGCCGGGCTCGTCGGCGACGAGGGCGTGCCGGGTGGAGATCCACGCGGTCGTACGGCCCGGCCGGGGCGGCGCGAGCGGCCGTACGTCCAGGGAGGCGATGTATCCGCCGGGCCACAGCGCGCTCATCTCCCAGGTGTCGAGCCCCTCGGGCGGGGTGAGCCGGTCGTCGGCGCCGCCCGCGACGCCGGAGGTGTCGAGTGTGGCGAGGAACCAGGCCCGGGCCCGCACCACCGGCCGGTCCGCGACCAGCACCACGGCCTCGACCAGCTCGATGGTGCGGCCGGGGCGGACGGTCTCCACCCGGATCTCGCACTCGTCGAGCGCGAGCCGGCCCAGGATGTCGTAACTGATCCGGGCCAGGACGAGACCGGTCTCCGGCCGCGCCGCCCGCTCCCGCTCGATGGCGTGGACGACGAGGCCGCCGAGCGGGCTGAAGTGGAGTTCGTCCGGGTCCCAGGCGCCGCTCGCGTGGACCGTGGGCTTGTAGCGGTGCTCGTCGATTCGGACGTAGTAGCTGTCGGGGGTCGTGGTACCGGTGTTCAACGGACGTCTCTCCTGGGGCTGTTCACGGGTGTCTGCGGCGCGGGCGGCGCTCCCGTCAAGACTGCCCGATCAGTCCGGGACGGTGATCAGCACCCGTCCCCGGCCGCCCGCGTCCACGCGGTCGTGGGCCTCGGCGATGTCCTTCAGCGGGTAGCGGTCGCCGACGTCGACGGTGAGGGCGCCGACCGCCGCGGCGGCCGTGAGGTCGCGGGCGGCCTGCCGTTTCGCCTCGGCGGGGAAGTCGTCGCTGCCGAGCAGGCGCAGGGTGACGTTGGTGAACAGGAGTGGCCAGAAAGGGAGTTCGGTGCGGTCGGCGCGGGTGCCGTACGCGGCGATCACTCCGTCGAGGGCGACGACCGCGGCGTCCAGGTCGGCGTTGTCGGACAGGGCCACCTCGACGACGCGGTGGACGCCGTCGGGCGCGTACGCGCGGATCGCCGCTGCCGGGTCCTCCTGGTCCAGGGCCACGGCGTGCGCGACGACGCCGGGGTCGACCCGGTCCAGGTCCTTGCCGTGCCGCACGGTGCCGAGCACCGTCGCCCCGCCCCAGCGGGCGAGTTGTGCGGCGAGGGAGCCGACCCCGCCGAGGACACCGTGGACCAGCACGAGCCGTCCGTCGACCGGGCCGTCGGCGAACACGGTGCGGTGGGCCGTGACTCCGGGGATGCCCAGGCTCGCGCCGAGTTCGTCGCCGAGGTGGTCGGGCAGGAGCACGGCCAGAGTGTCGGGTACGACGGTGTACTGGGCGGCGGTGCCGAACGGGCGGTAGGACTGCGCGCCGTACACCCACACCCGCTGCCCGACCCGGCGCGCGTCGACCCCGTCGCCCACGGCGTCGACCACCCCGGCGGCATCGCTGTGCGGGATCACCCGGGGGTACGGCATCGACGAACCGAGCCAGCCGCGCCGCTTCTTCGTGTCGCCGGGGTTCACGCCCGACACGGCGACCCGGACGCGGACCTCACCCGGGCCGGGTTCGGGGTCGGGCAGTTCGCCGACCCGGAGCACACCGGCCGCCGGGCCTTGTTCGTCGTACCAGGACGCGAGCATGGGGACCTCCGTCGTCTCGCTCCCGCCTCCGCACCGTACGGACGCGCTCCGGAGCAGCGGCTCCCTTCGTAGCAGGTTGCCGTGTCGACGCGTAACGTGACGCATCATGAAGATCCTCATCAGCGCCGACATGGAGGGTGCCACCGGCGTCACCTGGCCGGCCGACGTGCTGCCGGGGACACCGCAGTGGGAGCGGTGCCGTTCGCTGTTCACCTCGGACGTGAACGCGGCAGTCCTCGGCTTCCACGACGGCGGCGCCGACGAGGTGCTCGTCAACGAGGCGCACTGGACGATGCGCAACCTGCTGCTGGAGCGGCTCGACGAGCGGACGCAGATGCTCACCGGCCGGCACAAGTCCCTCTCCATGGTGGAGGGTGTGCAGCACGGCGACGTCGACGGCATCGCGTTCGTCGGCTACCACGCGGGCGCCGGCATGGAGGGCGTCCTCGCGCACACCTACCTCGCGAACTCGATCACCGGCGTGTGGCTGAACGACGTCCGCGCGAGCGAGGGACTCCTCAACGCGCATGTCGTCGCCGAGTACGGGGTACCGGTGGTCCTTGTCACCGGTGACGACGTGGCCTGTGAGGACGCCCTCGGGTACGCGCCCGAGGCGCTGAAGGTCGCCGTCAAGGACCATGTGTCGCGGTACGCGGCCGTGTGCCGTACACCGGCCAGGACGGCCGCCGACATCCGCGCGGCGGCGAAGGAGGCGGCGAAACTGGCGGTCCGTCAGGAACCGGTACGGGGCGGCCCGTTCACCGTCGCCCTCGAATTCGACGCCGAGCACCTCGCGATGGCCGCCACCGTCGTGCCCGGTGTCGGGCGGACCGGGGAGCGGAAGGTGGCGTACACCAGCGACACCATGTACGAGGGCATCCGGACCTTCAAGGCGGTCACCACGATCGTCTCGGCCGCGGTGGAGGAGCAGTATGGCTGACGTCGACATCGACGAGCAGGCGCTGGACGAGGTCGTGACGTTCACGTCCGACCTCATCCGCATCGACACGACCAACCGGGGCGGCGGCGACTGCCGGGAGCGGCCCGCCGCCGAGTACGCCGCCGAGCGACTGGCCGGCGCGGGCCTCGAACCCACCCTCCTCGAACGCACCAAGGGCCGCACCAATGTCGTCGCCCGCCTCGCGGGCACCGACCCCTCGGCGGACGCGCTCCTCGTGCACGGTCACCTGGACGTCGTACCGGCGCGGGCCGAGGACTGGAGCGTGCACCCCTTCTCCGGGGAGATCCGCGACGGGGTCGTCTGGGGGCGCGGCGCCGTCGACATGAAGAACATGGACGCGATGATCCTCGCCGTCGTGCGCGCCTGGGCCAGACAGGGCGTACGGCCGCGCCGCGACCTCGTCATCGCGTTCACCGCCGACGAGGAGGCGAGCGCCGTGGACGGCTCCGGGTTTCTCGCCGACGAGCACGCCGGGCTCTTCGAGGGCTGCACCGAAGGCATCAGCGAATCAGGGGCGTTCACCTTCCACGACGGCGCCGGCCGCCAGATCTACCCCATCGCGGCCGGTGAACGCGGCACCGGCTGGCTCAAGTTGACCGCGCGCGGCCGGGCAGGCCACGGCTCCAAGGTCAACCACGAGAACGCGGTCACCCGTCTCGCCGCCGCGATCACCCGCATCGGCGCACACGAATGGCCGCTACGGCTCACCCCGACCGTCCGCGCGGCCCTCACCGAACTCGCCGCCCTGTACGGCATCGAGCCCGACTTCGACGATGTGGACGGACTCCTCACCAAGCTCGGCCCGGCCGGCAAGCTCGTCGAGCCCACGGTCCGCAACAGCGCCAACCCGACCATGCTGAACGCCGGTTACAAGGTCAACGTGATCCCGGGCGAGGCCGTGGCCTACGTCGACGGACGCTGTCTGCCGGGCGGCGAGGACGAGTTCCGCACCACCCTGGACCGCCTCACCGGACCGGACGTCGACTGGGAGTTCCACCACCGCGAGGTGGCTCTCCAAGCACCGGTCGACTCGCCGACATACCGTCAGATGCGGGCTGCCGTCGAAGAGTTCGCGCCCGAGGGGCATGTGGTCCCGTACTGCATGTCCGGCGGCACGGACGCCAAACAGTTCTCGCGCCTCGGCATCACCGGCTACGGCTTCGCACCACTGAAGCTCCCCGAGGGCTTCGACTACCAGGCGCTGTTCCACGGAGTCGACGAACGGGTCCCCGTCGAGGCACTCCACTTCGGCGTCCGCGTCCTCGACCGCTTCCTGCGGTCGGCCTAGCAAGTGGGGGAGAACATGCGGACGTCGGCATACGGCTCGTGGCCCTCGCCCATCGACGCGGCGCTCGCCGCCGCACACGACGGACACCCCGAGTACGTCGGTTTCGTCGGCGACGAGGTCTGGTGGACCGAACCACGGCCCACCGAGGGCGGTCGCCGCACCCTGGTGCGCCGCCGCGCGGACGGCTCCGAGGAGTCGGTGCTGCCCGCGCCCTGGAACGTCCGCAGCCGGGTCATCGAGTACGGCGGGCAGCCCTGGGCCGGAGTGCTCCGGGAGGGCCGACCCCTCGTCGTCTTCGTGAACTTCGCCGACCAGCGGCTCTACCGGTACGAGCCGGGGAGCGAGCCGGTGCCGCTCACCCCGGTCTCTCCCGTGGGCGGTGGACTCCGCTGGGCGGAGCCCCAATTGATGCCCGACCTCGGTGAAGTCTGGTGCGTGTGCGAGGAGTTCACCGGCCCCGGGCCCGCCGACGTGCGCCGCGTGCTCGCCGCCGTACCGCTGGACGGGTCGGCCGCCGAGGACGAGGACGCCGTCCGTGACCTCACGTCCGACCGCCACCGGTTCCTGTCCGGGCCCCGGGTCTCGCCGGACGGACGGCAGGTGGCCTGGCTCGCCTGGGACCACCCGCGCATGCCGTGGGACGGCACCGAACTGATCGTGGCGGAGGTGACCGAGGCGGGCATCCTGCACGGGGCGCACCCCGTCGCCGGCGGGCCCGATGAGTCGATCGCGCAGGTCGACTGGGGGTTCGACGGCTCGCTTCTGTACGCGAGCGACCGCACCGGCTGGTGGAACCTCTACCGCGACCACGAGCCGGTGTGCCCGCGCGAGGAGGAGTTCGGCGGGCCGCTGTGGAAGCTCGGCCAGCGCTGGTTCGCCCCGCTGGAGAGCGGCCTGATCGCCGTCGTGCACGGGCGCGGAGCCACCGCGCTCGGCGTACTGGACCCGGAGACCGGCGAGGTCGTCGACGCGGCCGGCCCCTGGACCGAGTTCGCGTCCACCCTCGCGGTGCACGGCGAGCGGATCGCCGGCGTCGGAGCCAGCCCCCGCAGCGCCTACGAGGTCGTCGAACTCGACACCCGCACCGGCAGGGCCCGGGTCGTCGGCGCCGCCCACGACGACCCCGTGGACCCCGCCCACTACCCCGAACCGCAGATCCGCACCTTCACCGGCCCCGCCGGACGCGAGATCCACGCCCACATCTACCCGCCCCACAGCCCGAGTCGGTCCGCGCCGGGCGACGAACTGCCGCCGTACGTCATCTGGGCGCACGGCGGTCCCACCAGCCGGGCACCCCTCGTACTCGACCTGGAGATCGCCTACTTCACCTCGCGCGGCATCGGCGTCGCCGAGGTCAACTACGGCGGCTCGACCGGGCACGGCCGGGAGTACCGCAACCGGCTGCGCGAGCAGTGGGGCGTCGTCGACGTCGAGGACTGCGCCGCCGTCGCGCTCGCCCTCGCCGACGAGGGCACCGCCGACCGCGCCCGGCTCGCCGTCCGGGGCGGCAGCGCGGGCGGCTGGACCAGCGCCGCGTCCCTCGTGACCACCGACGTCTACGCCTGCGGCACCATCCTCTATCCGGTCCTCGACCTGGCCAACTGGGGCTCGGGCGAGACCCACGACTTCGAGTCCCGCTACCTGGAGACCCTGGTCGGCCCCCTCGCCGAGGTGCCGGCCCGCTACGCCGAACGCTCACCCGTCGAGCACGCCGACCGTGTCACCGCGCCCTTCCTGCTCATGCAGGGCCTGGACGACGTGATCTGCCCGCCCGCCCAGTGCGAACGCTTCCTGGAGCGGATGGCGGGCCGCCAAGTACCGCACGCCTACCTCACGTTCGAGGGCGAGGGCCACGGATTCCGCCGCGCCGACACCGTGATCCGTGCCCTGGAGGCCGAACTCTCCCTGTACGCACAGGTCTTCGGCCTCGCCCCGCCCGGTATCCCCACCCTGGAGCTCACCCCGTGACCCCACTCGTACGCCCGCACCGACTCGCCCCCGGCGCCCGCGTGGCCGTCGTCGCGCCCAGCGGACCGGTGTCCGAGGAACGGCTGGAGGCGGGCCTCGACATCCTGCGCGGCTGGGACCTCGACCCGGTCGTGGCACCCCATGTGCTCGACCGGCACGGCGAGTTGGACCATCTGGCCGGCGCGGACGCCGACCGCGCGGCCGATCTGCAGAGCGCGTGGTGCGATCCCTCCGTGGCCGCCGTCCTGTGCGCCCGCGGCGGCTACGGTGTGCAGCGCGTCGTCGACCTGCTCGACTGGGAGGCGATGCGCGCCGCCGGACCGAAGGTGTTCGTCGGGTTCAGCGACCCCACCGTGCTGCACCAGGCGTTCGCCACCCGGCTGGGCCTGGTCACCCTGTACGGGCCCGCCGCGGCCGGTGCCGACTTCATCAAGAACGCCCGTGCGCAGGAGCACTTGAGGGCGACCCTGTTCGACCCGGAGTCCGTGCGGACCGTCCGTGCCGTCCCGACCGGGGGCGGCGTACTGGTGCCTGGGCGGGCCCGGGGCGTCACGCTCGGCGGATGCCTGGCCCTGCTCGCCACCGACCTCGGCACCCCGCACGCGCTTCCCGGTGCGCGCGGCGGCCTGCTGGTGATCGAGGACGTCGGCGAACAGGCGTACCGCGTCGACCGGATGCTGACCCAACTCCTGCGCAGCGGCTGGCTCGACGGCGTCGCGGGCATCGCCCTCGGCTCGTGGGCCGGCTGCGGACCGTACGAGAAACTGCGCCCGGTGCTCGTCGACCGCCTCGGCGGACTCGGCGTGCCCGTCGTCGAGGAGTTCGGGTTCGGGCACTGCGACGGGGCGCTGACGATACCGCTCGGCGTGAGCGCCGAACTGGACGCGGACAAGGGCACGTTGACGTTGGACGAGCCCGCGCTGCGATAGCCGCCGCCCTGCCGGATCGCTTGTCGCGTCGCTGCCGAGAAACTCCCTTGTCGCTGCCGAGAAACCCCCTTCGTTCTCCGTCGGGTTGTCCTCAGTGTGGAGGTCCCTGTGTTTCGTCGTGCGCCTGGAATCCGCGCCGCGCTGGCTCTCGCGCTCACCGCACCGCTCGTCCTCACCGCACCGCTCGTCCTCGGCGGGCCCGCCGCCGCGACGGACCAATACACCGTCACCGCACTGAAGTTCACCGTCCCCGCGGGTGGTCGCGACTGCACGGTCGACGCCGATCTGTACCGGCCCGCCGGCGTGGACCGCGCCCACCCGGCGCCCGCCGTCATGGCGACCAACGGCTTCGGGGGCAGCAAGTCCGACGGTGCCACGGACTCCGTCGGCAAGGACTTCGCGCGGCGCGGCTATGCCGTACTCGTCTACTCCGGGCTCGGCTTCGGCAGGTCGGGCTGTCTCGTCTCGCTCGACGACCCGGACGTCGACGGGACGGCCGCGTCGGGACTGATCGACTTCCTGGCGGGCACACGGGCCGCCGACGACGGGACCAGGGCCGACTTCGTGACCCTCGACGCGAAGGGCGATCCCCGGGTCGGGATGATCGGCGGATCGTACGGCGGCGCCATCCAGCTGGCGACGGCGGCCGTGGACCACCGGGTGGACGCCCTCGTCCCCCTGATCACCTGGAACGACCTGGCGTACTCCCTTGATCCCAACAACGCGGCCGGCAACGGCAGTCGGAGCGTGCCGGGCGCCTTCAAGTGGCAGTGGACCAACGGCTTCTACCTCATGGGTGAGACCCAGCCCCTGACCGTGCCGGGCCTCGACCCGACCCGGATCAACTCCCTCGCCTGTCTGCACTTCGTCAGCGAGGCCTGCGCCATGATCCGCACGCTGAACTCCGGGAGCTACCCGGCCGGGGCGACGGCAGACCTGCTCGCCTACGCGCACAGCGTCTCGCCGGTGTCGTATCTCAACCGGGTGAAGGCACCGTCGCTGCTCGTCCAGGGCCAGGCCGACAGCCTGTTCGACCTCAACGAGGCGACGGCGACGTACAGGACGCTGACGGCGCAGGGGACGACCGCGAAGATGATCTGGCAGTCGTGGGGGCACAGCGGCGGGATGGCGCACCCGGCGCCGGGTGAACTCGACCTGAGTCAGGGCGACTTGGGGTCGAGCTATGTCGGGGGGCGGATCCTGGCCTGGTTCGACCGCTATCTGCTCCGGCGGAAGGACGTGGACACGGGACCGGCGTTCGCCTACTACCGCGACTGGATCACGGACCCGGCCCACACCTACGCCACCACGAACCAACTCCCCGCGCTAGACGAGAAGTTGTACCTCTCCGGCGACGGCAAGCTGGTGGGCGACCGGGCGAAGGTGGCGCGTGGCAGCCGTGGGTACGCCAACCGGCTTGTCCCCACGAGCCATTCGGAGAACTCGCTGAGCGCGATGACCGGCCTGCCGGACCCGGCGCCGTACGACACGGCGGGCACGTATCTGGGCTGGACCAGTGAACCCCTGACCCGCGCGACGGACGTCGTCGGCGCCCCGAGGGCGACGCTCAGGGTCGTCTCCCCGCAGGCGCGGCGCACGCAGAACTCCGGCGACGCCGCCGACAACCTTGTCCTCTTCGCCAAGCTCTACGATCTCGCGCCCGACGGCAGCGCGACGCTGGTCCACAGGCTGGTCGCCCCCGTCCGCGTGCCGGACGTCACGAAGAGCTTCACGGTCGGCCTGCCGGGGATCGTGCACCGGTTCGCGAAGGGGCACCGGCTGCGGTTCGTGATCGCGGCGAGCGACGACGCGTACACCGGGAACCGGGGGATCAAGCCGGTCACCGTGGTCAGCTCGCCGAAGGACACCGGGGTGCTGGAGCTGCCGGTCGTCGGCGGCTGAGTCACCCCGGGGCACCTCCTCACCGTGCGTGATGGCCGTTTCGGGCCCACCCTGGAGGCATGAGCCCGAAGACCACCGAGAGCGGCGGCAGGACCGGCCAACGGGAACGCGTGCTGACGCCCGCGCGGATCACGGTGCTGCTGCTCGCCGTCCTGGCCCTGATCTTCATCTTCGAGAACACCCGCGCCACGAAGATCCGCCTGCTGATCCCCGAGGTCACCATGCCGCTGTGGATGGCGCTGCTGGGGACGGCGGTCATCGGCGCCCTGTGCGGTTGGTATTTCATGCGACGGCGCCGCTAGGCCGCACTAGGGTGACGGGATGCCGCACACCGCATCCCGCTACCTTGCCGAGGGCCCCCGCGTGGGGATACGTCACTTCGCCTACGAGGACGGTGCCGAGTTCACCGCGCGTGCCCGGGAGAGCAAGGACCTGCATCAGCCGTGGCTGTTCCCGCCGGCCGGCGCCGACGCGTACACCGCTTACGCGCAGCGGCTGATCGAGGATCCCTCCAAGGCCGGGTTCGTCGTCTGCGAGGTGGACGGCGGAGGCATCGCCGGCTTCATCAACATCAACAACATCGTCCAGGGCGGGTTCCAGTGCGGTGCGCTCGGCTACGGCGCCTTCGCGCACGCGGCCGGGCGCGGGCTGATGCGCGAGGGGATGAACCTCGTGGTGGGGCACGCCTTCGGGCCGATGCGGCTGCACCGGCTGGAGATCAACGTGCAGCCCGGCAACGCCGGGTCGATCGGTCTCGCCCGCAGCTGCGGATTCCGGCTGGAGGGCTTCTCGCCGGACATGATCTACATCGACGGCGCGTGGCGGGACCACGAGCGCTGGGCGATCACCGCCGAGATGCGGACTTCCGGTTGACCTTCATCGTGTCGAGGTCCGTGACCGTCGACTTCAGATCGCGGAAGCCGTAGCCCAGACCGCGCAGCGCGGTCTCGGCGCGGTCCTCCGCGAGCGCCGCCGCCATCTCCTCGCCGTCCGCCGCGTCCGACACCACGACATACCGCCACGAAAAGTGCTTGAGCGGTGACGGCTCGTAACTGAGCGAGCCCTCCTCGCTGAACCGCATGCTCAGCATCCCGTGCTCCGCGGCCTCGCCCAGCAGCCGCTCCCGCGCCTCGTCCGTCAGCGCGTCCCAGGTGCCCCGGACGATCACCCGGTACGTGTGCTGTTCGCTCATCCGCCGGTCCACTCCTGTGCTCGGGTCATTGCAGGGGCGACTCTACGTCGACGGGGATCGACCGCATACGGAATTTCGTGGCGCTCGACGCCCCCTCCAACCTGGGCCTGCGCCCGTGGCCGGCCTCCCCGCACCGCGTCGGCCTCGACATCACCATCCACGACCCCGATCTCGACCCCGATCTCGACCCCGAGGGCAGCGCGGGCGCGCTCCTCGCCGTCCTCGTCGTCTCCGCCTTTGCGGAATCCTGACCGGCAGTGCCCCTGGCCACCGCACCGGTTGCCGGGTTCCATGGTGATCGTGACGACGATCCGACGTGAGGTACTGACCCTGCCCACCGCCGAGTTGGGTCCGGACAACCCGCTTCCCCCACTGCGTCTGCTCGACGAAGCACACCGTGTCGACGACCGGGACCGCGAGGAGTTGCCGCGCGGTGGGGGTGCCCCCGGTCGAGCGAAGCCGAGACTGGGGGAGGCCCGCCAGGTCGGCTACGAACCCCTCCGCAGCCTTCTCCCCACCCGCGTCCGCGACGGCTACGACAGAGACCGCGCACCCCGCCGGATCGACGCCCTCGTCATCGAGAACGACCGGCTCCGCGCCACCGTGCTGCCCGCCCTCGGCGGCCGGATCGCCTCCCTCGTCCACAAGCCGGCCGACCGTGAACTCCTGTACCGCAACCCGGTGTTGCAGCCCGCCAACTTCGCCCTCAACGGTGCCTGGTTCTCCGGCGGCATCGAGTGGAACATCGGCGCCACCGGCCACACCACCCTCTCCTGCGCCCCCCTGCACGCCGCCCGCGTCCCCGCCCCCGACGGCGGCGAGATGCTCCGCCTGTGGGAGTGGGAACGGCTCCGCGACCTCCCGTTCCAGATCGACCTCTGGCTCCCGGACGGCTCCGACTTCCTCTACGTCGGCGTCCGCGTCCGCAACCCGCACGAGAGGCCCGCGCCCGGCTACTGGTGGTCCAACATCGCGGTACCGGAGGAACGCCGGGTCCTCGCACCGGCGTCGGAGGCCTGGCACTTCGGGTACGAGCGCCGGCTGCGCCGGGTGCCCGTGCCGTCGTACGACGAAGTGGACCGGACGTACCCCCTCAACAGCCCTTACCCCGCCGACTACTTCTACGGGATACCGGACGGGCGGCGCCGCTGGATCGCCGCGCTCGACGCGGACGGGCACGGGCTGGTGCAGACGTCCACCGACGTGCTGCGGGGCCGCAAACTGTTCGTGTGGGGCACCGGCAGCGGCGGCCGGCGCTGGCAGGAGTGGCTCACCGAACCGGGCACCGGCGGCTACTGCGAGATCCAAGCGGGGCTCGCCCGCACCCAGTTGGAGCATGTGCGGCTGGACCCGGAGAGCGAGGTGTCCTGGCTGGAGGCGTACGGGCCCCTCGACGCGCGGGCCGAGGGGGAGTGGTCCACCGTCGTGGACGGCGCCGAGGCGCGGCTCGAAACCGCCCTGCCCCGCGCCGACGTCGACGCCGCCCACACCGCCTGGAAGCCGTACGCCGACACCGAACCCGGCGAGATCCTCGCCACCGGCTCCGGCTGGGGCGCCCTCGAAGTCCTGCGCGCCGACTGGAAGTTGCCCGGCACCCCCTTCGAGGAGTCCACGCTCGGCGAGGCCCAGGCGCCCTGGGCGGAACTGCTGCGCAGCGGTGTCCTGCCCGAGCCGCGCCGGGTGAGGCCGCCCGGCGAGACACTGGTCGCCCCGCACTGGCGGGACATGCTGGAGACCGCGCCCGCCACCCCGCTCACCGAGTACCACCTCGGCGTCGCGCAGTGGCACGCCGGCGATCGGGCGCAGGCGGTGCGCAGTTGGGAGCGGGCCCTCGAACTCGCCCCGTCCCTCTGGCCGTTGCTGCGCTGTCTCGCCGTGGCGGACCAGGAGGCCGGGAACCACCAGCGGGCCGCCGACCGGTACAACGAGGCCTTCGCCGACCTGTGTCACGAGCGGCGGGACGCCGGGGAGCGGTGGACCGCCGCCACGGCCGCGCTCGGCCGCGAGGCCGTCGAGGCGCTGCTGCGGGTGCGGCGGACGGCGGACGCCCGCGCGGTGTGGGAGATGCTGCACCCCGCCACCCGGGAACGCGGCCGATTCCTGCTGCTCCAGGCCGAGTTGCTGCTCGCGGAAGGGCGGCGCGACGACGCCTGGGCGGTCTTCGCCGACGGCTTCGAGGTCGCCGACCTGCGCGAGGGCACCGAGTCGATCGGCCGGCTGTGGGCCCGCCTCACCGACGAACCACTGCCGGCCCGCTACGACTTCCGGATGCGGCCCGAAACGTCCTGAGCGCGGTCCGTGGACCGGCGGTCGCCGATCAGACCCGCCGGTCCACGTACTCGTAGACCGAACCGTCCGGATGCACCGCGATCAGATTGCGGCCCCCGGGTGTCTCCAGCGGGCCCGCGACGATCCGCGCGCCGAGTCCGGTGAGCACCGCGTGGGTCTCCTCGACGTCCTTGACGGCGATCGTGGCGGAGATCTTGCGCAGCACCTCCAGCTCCGCCTCCGGCCCGCTCATCAGCAGGAAACAGCCGACCGCGGCGACCGACACGCCACCCCGCTCGAAGCGGAGCGCGGTGTTGCCCGCGAGCCCTTCGTAGAAGGGGACGGCGGTCTCCAGGTCGTCGACGCAGATACGCAGCGTGGCTCCCAGAATCTCCATGAGGACGAGCCTAGTTGGAGAGACCGGGCCGCGGTGATCCCTCTCGACGATCCGAGCCGGGCGGTCACACGGCGAGCACGATCGGCGCCGGCGGAAGGACGCGGATCAGACGTCCTTGCGGCACAGGATCTCCCCGTGCACCACGGCGAACCAGCCGTCCTCCTGCCTGCCCCACTCCCGCCAGGCGTCGGAGATGGCGTGCAGTTGCCCGGTGGTCGCGTGGCCGCCCTCGGTCGCGACCCCCGCGTACGACGACGCGACGGTACGGTCCGCCCACAGGCCGCTCCACCAGGCCCGCTCGTCCGGAGTGTGGAACGTCCAGGTGCTGGACGTGGCCGTGATGTCCGTCAGCCCCGCCCGCAGTGCCCACGATTTGAGACGCCGTCCGGCGTCCGGCTCGCCCCCGTTGGCGCGGGCCACCCGCCGGTACAGCTCCCGCCAGTCGTCCAGCCCCGGCACCTCCGGATACCAGCTCATGGCCGCGAAGTCCCCGTCGCGGGCGGCGATGAACCCGCCCGGCTTGGTCACCCGCACCATCTCCCGCAGCGCCTGCACCGGATCGCCCACGTGCTGGAGCACCTGATGGGCGTGGACCACGCAGAAGGTGTCGTCCGGGAAGTCCAGCGCGTGGACGTCGGCGACCGCGAAGTCGACGTTCGTCAGGCCCCGTTGGGCAGCCGTGGCACGGGCCTGGTCCAGGATGCCCGGCTCGCGGTCGACACCGGTGACGTGCCCGTCGGGGACCAGCGCCGCCAGGTCGGCGGTGATGGTGCCCGGCCCGCAGCCGATGTCCAGGATCTTCATGTGCGGCTTCAGTGAACCGAGCAGGTACGAGGCCGAGTTGACGGCGGTTCGCCGGGTGTGCGAACGCAGTACGGACTCGTGGTGCCCGTGCGTGTAGACAGCGGTCTCCTGCGGCTTCGGCATGGCTCTACCTACCCCTTCGCGTCTTCTTCGTCGTAAGCGTCAAGGTACGCGCGCATGTCGCATGATGAGACCTACGTTTTACTATGTGGACTGACGGGTGATCAGGGATTCTGTCGGCGGCCGGTACACCGTCAGTGCCTCGGGCAGCTCCTCCAGCGTCAACTCGCGGCCCACGTCGGTGACTTCGCCGTCGAACGCGAGGAGCGTGCCGGGCGCGAGGCCGGACAGGCGCAGGCGGTGGACCTGGGCCGACGCGTGGGCGGGGTGGGGGCACCTCCCGCTGGAGCGAAGCCGAGAGCGGGGGAGGGTGAAGGGCCCGGCGAGGGCTGCCGGGAGCAGGCGCAGCGCGGGCCTGCGACCGCCGGTGCAGACGCGGGACAGGGCGACCGCCACCGCGATCGGGGCCACCACCGCGCCCCAGGCCGGCGACTCCAGGGCCACACCGGTCGCGAACGCCGCCGCCGACGCCGCGTGACCGGACGGGAACGAGGTGGTGATCGGCTGCCGCTTCAGCCGCCGTACCAAGGGAACCGGGTCCAGGGCGGGCCGGTCGCGGCGCACGGTCCGCTTGCCGATGGTGTTGATGGTGAGGGAGGCCACGCTCAGCGAGGCGAGGCCCCGGGCGGCGGCCCGGCGGGCGCGCGGGGTACGGCTCACGGCCACCGCGGCGGCCGTCGCGAACCACAGCGCACCGTGGTTGGCGCTCCGGCTCAGCCGGGGCAGCACGGGCTCGCCGGCGGGCCAGTGCCGCTCCGCGGCCACCTCGAAGAGGCGGGAGTCCAGGGAGAGCGGCCATGCGCGCAGGGCGTGGCGGCCGGGCAGGGGGACCGTGAGGTCGACGTCGGGGCTCCTGCGCCGCCGGGTACCCTGAAATGGCCGTTTGCTGCCCGGCGGACCGTCGGCGAACCCAATCCATCGTCGGCCGGCCGTTTCGTTCCGACCACCGGCGGACCGTTTCATCGGAGGACCCCCGCATGCGCCTGCTCCTCATCCGTCACGGTCAGACGACGGCCAACGTGGACTATCTCCTCGACACGGCCGTCCCCGGCGCGGAGTTGACCGACCTCGGCCGCCGCCAGGCCGCCGCCCTCCCCGAGGCCCTCGCCGACGAGGACATCGAGGCCCTCTACGCCTCCACCCTGATCCGCACCCAGTGCACCGCGGCCCCGCTGGCCGCCGCGCGCGGCCTCGACATACGCGTCCGGGACGGCATCCGGGAGCTGTCGGCCGGTGACCTGGAGATGCTGCCCGGCGACACGGAGCCCGGCCACGAGTACATGCGGATCGTCTTCGCGTGGGCCGCCGGCGACACGGAGCTGCGGATGCCGGGCGGCGAGAGCGGCACCGAGGCCCTCGCCCGCTACGACGCCGTGATCACCGAGGCGGCGGACAGCGGCGCCCGTACCGTCGCCATGGTCAGCCACGGCGCCGCGATCCGGATGTGGACGGCCGCCCGCGCCGACAACGTCGACGTGCCCTTCGCCGCCGCCCGCCCGCTGGAGAACACCGGCATCGTGATCCTGGACGGCTCCCCGGCCGACGGCTGGAAGGCCCTGTCCTGGGAGGGCGCCGCCGTCGAGGCGGCCGGACCGGGCACGGACGGCGGCCCGACCGGCCAGCCGCTCGACGCGGACCAGAAGCCCTGACGAGGTCCCGGCGAAGTCCTGGCCAAGCCCTCACGGGCACCATGGCCGAGGCCCTCGCGGGCACAATAAGCGTTTGCCCGGCCGCGAGGCCGCCCCACAGAATGCGTGGTCATGGGACATCTGGAAGCCGCACACCTCGAGTACTACCTCCCCGACGGGAGGCCGCTCCTCGGCGATGTGTCCTTCCGGGTCGGCGAAGGCGCCGTGGTCGCCCTGGTCGGGCCCAACGGCGCCGGCAAGACGACCCTGCTCCGGCTGATCTCCGGCGAGCTGAAGCCGCACGGCGGCACGGTCACCGTGAGCGGCGGCCTGGGCGTGATGCGCCAGTTCGTGGGCTCCGTACGCGACGAGAGCACCGTACGGGACCTGCTGGTGTCGGTCGCCCCGCCCCGCATCCGCGCGGTCGCCGCGGAGGTCGACAAGGCCGAGCACGGCATCATGACCGTCGACGACGAGGCGGCCCAACTCGCCTACGCGCAGGCCCTGTCCGACTGGGCCGAGGTGCACGGCTACGAGTTCGAGACGCTGTGGGACATGTGCACCATGGCCGCGCTCGGCGTGCCGTACGACAAGGCGCAGTTCCGACAGGTCGGCACGCTCTCCGGCGGTGAGCAGAAGCGGCTCGTCCTGGAGGCGCTGCTGCGCGGCTCCGACGAGGTACTGCTGCTCGACGAGCCCGACAACTACCTCGACGTACCCGGCAAGCGGTGGCTGGAGGAGCGGCTCAAGGAGACCCGCAAGACGGTGCTGTTCGTCTCCCACGACCGTGAACTCCTCGCCCGCGCCGCCGAGAAGATCGTCTCCGTGGAACCCTCGCCCACCGGCGCCGACGCCTGGGTGCACGGCGGCGGCTTCGCCACCTACCACGAGGCCCGGCGCGAACGCTTCGCCCGCTTCGAGGAGTTGCGCCGCCGCTGGGACGAGAAGCACGCCCAGCTGAAGAAGCTCGTCCTGAACCTCCGTCAGGCCGCCTCCATCTCCCACGAGTTGGCCTCGCGCTACGCCGCCGCCCAGACCCGCCTCCGCAAGTTCGAGGAGGCGGGCCCGCCGCCCGAGCCGCCGCGCGAGCAGGACATCACCATGCGCATCAAGGGAGGCCGCACCGGCGTAAGGGCCGTCACCTGCAAGGGACTTGAACTCACCGGCCTGATGAAACCCTTCGACCTGGAGGTCTTCTACGGCGAACGCGTCGCCGTCCTCGGCTCGAACGGCTCCGGCAAGTCGCACTTCCTGCGCCTCCTCGCCGGCGACGACGTGAAGCACACGGGGGAGTGGAAGCTCGGCGCGCGCGTCGTGCCCGGCCACTTCGCGCAGACCCACGCCCACCCCGAACTCCAGGGCCGCACCCTCCTCGACATCCTGTGGAAGGAACACGCGCAGGCCCAGGGACCCGCCATGTCCCGACTGCGCCGCTACGAGCTGACCGGCCAGGCCGAGCAGAGCTTCGACCGGCTCTCCGGCGGCCAGCAGGCCCGCTTCCAGATCCTCCTCCTGGAACTCCAGGGCGTCACCGCCCTGCTCCTCGACGAGCCCACCGACAACCTCGACCTGGAGTCCGCGGAAGCCCTTCAGGAGGGGCTTGAGGCGTTCGACGGCACGGTGCTCTCCGTCACCCACGACCGCTGGTTCGCCCGCTCCTTCGACCGCTACCTGGTCTTCGGCAGCGACGGCAAGGTCCGCGAGAGCACCGAGCCCGTGTGGGACGAGCGGCGGGTGGAGCGCGCGCGGTAGTTCCCTTTGTACGGAGGTTGCGGGGCCGGAACGCCGGAATGTTCGTAGAGTGGTCCCAGGACCGTGAGACTCGACGAGCGGGGCACACCATGACCGGAGTCGACCCTGCGCGCCTGGACGACTCCCAGCTCATGAAGGAGCTGGAGACCATCCACCGCACGCGCCACGACACCCTGCTGTACGGCTCGAACGGCGCGCTGCGCGCCCACAACGACCGCATGGCCCGGCTGGAGGGCGAGTACCTGCGCCGCCATCCCCGCCGCCTCGTGGCCCCGGGCCGTACCCGGCAGGGGGCACGCGAGCGGGACTGAGGCGTTCCGCGCGGGCGTGTCCCTCCGAGGAGGATGTGCGGGCCGGGCTTGAGGCGCCGGCTGGTCGCGCCCACGCGGCGGAGCCGCACATCGGCACAGCCCCGCGCCCCTGAAGGGGGCGCTCCCTGACCGGGGATTCACCCGCTCGGCCCCGCACGTCCCGCTAATGGGGTCTGGCCGCGCGCGGCTCTCTCCTGGGCGGGCTGTGATGGTGGTGCCGCCGTCCTCGGTCTAAGGAGACCCGCTCATGCGTCGCACCGCCCTTGCTCTGTCCGTCGTCGCCCTTGTCGGCGTCGTCGGGGGTGCCGCCGGTCCCGCTTCGGCCGCCGATCCGGCCGCCGAGGTCAGTCCGAGCAGTGTGCGGGCGGGCGGGAGTGTGACCGTGTCCGTCTCCTGCGAGGCGATCGGGGGGACCGCGCCCGACACCGTCGACGCCTCGTCCCAGGCCTTCGACGACGGCACCGTCCCGCTGCAACGGGTGCCGGGCAACGACGACCGGGGAGCCGGAGCCGCCTACCGGGGCACCGCGCGCGTCTCCGACCGTGACGGGGTCGGGCGGGACTCCGCGTGGACCGTCGACGGGACCTGTCCGGCGCCGCCCGGGGGACAGGGCAGGCCGTGGACCGCGACCTTCAGCGTGGAGCGCGGGGAAGCGCAGCCGTGTCAGGAGCTGCGGGGGGAGTCCTGCGGTGCCGCCGTGATCGAGCGCGGGGTGCGGGCCGGTGAGGGCGGTACCTTCACCGACTCCGTGCCGGCGCTGGTCGCCGGGGGCGTGCTGATCGCGGGCGCGTGCGGTGGTGCCGTGTACCGGCTGCGCAGGCGGACGCCGGGACACTGAGGGCGCGACCAGGACACGGCACGGCACGGCTTCAGGGACGGCGCGGAGGCACCATGGGGCAGGCGGACGCGGTAGGACAGGGGCCCGTCCGGTACGGGCCGGTGTTCCCCGACGACGGACTGCCCGTCCTGCCGGAACTGGCCGCCGTGCTCGCCGCCGCCGCGAGCCGCACCGAGGAGCAGCCGGTGGGCGGAGCTCCCGCACTGCTCGACGCCGCGAGCGGCTACTTCGAACGCCGGGGACTGCCCGCCGACCCCGCGCGCGTGGCCGCCGCCCCCGGTGCCCCCGCCCTGCTGGTCGCGCTGACCGCCGCGCTCGGCGGTGACGTCCTGGTGCCCAGACCCTGTGCCGCCTGGTGGGCGCCGTACGCGCGCCTGTTGGGCAGACCCGTCTTCCATGTGGGCACCCCGGCCGAGTGCGGCGGGGTGCCCGATCCGTACGCCCTACTGGAGACGGTGCGCCGGGTCCGGGACGAGGGCGGTGACCCGCGTCTGCTCGTCGTGTCCGTCGCCGACGACCCCACCGCCACCGTGGTACCGCCCGAGGTCATGCACGAGACCGTCGAGGCCGCCGCGGGCGAGGGGCTGCACCTGGTCAGCGACGAGACCTGGCGCGACACCCTGCACGCGCCCCGGCGCACCATGCTGCTCAGCCCCGCCGAGATGCTGCCCGATCGGGTCACCGTCGTCACCGACCTCGCCGGCGGGCTGCTCCCGTCCGGCTGGCCGGCCGCCGTCGCCCGCTTCCCCGTCGGCCACGCCGGAAACGGGCTCCACGCGCGCGTGCTCGACGTCCTCACCGCACTCGGCGCCCGCGTCGCCGCACCGGTCGCCGCCGCGGCCGGCCACGCCCTCGGCGAACCCCCGCCCGTCATCGCCCGCCGCGACACCGCCGTACACCTCCACGCGCGCGTGGCCGCCGCCGCGCACGCCGCGGTCACCGGGGCGGGCGCGTTCTCCCGGCCGCCGCAGGCGGGACGTCATCTGTACGTCGATCTCGGGCCGTTGCGCCACGCGCTCACCCCGCGGGGGGTGGGCGACGCCCAGGACCTGGAGGAGTTCCTCACCGCCCGGCTCGGCATGCCCGCGCCGGGCGGCCACCGCTTCGGCGACGACCTGGGCGCGCTGCGGGTACGGCTGTCCACCGGGCCGCTGCTGGGCCGTACGGACGAGGAACGCGCGGAATGCCTCACGTCACCCGTGCCGTTGGAACTGCCACACGTGCAACGCGCGTTGATGTCCTTGAGGTCGATCTTCGACGATCTCCGCGACGACGCTCAGCGATGGGAGCCTCCTCGATGACGCAGCAGTCCGAGTCGATCACCAGCACGACGACCGCGCGGGAAACCGCCGCCCAGACGCCCCCGTTCGCCCCCTCCTCGCCCCCGCTCGCGGAACCCCGCCCCCTCGGCGAGCGACGCGTATGGCCCCGGACCTTCCACGACCGGCTCACCGCCCCGCTGCCCGGCCTCAAGGCGATCGCCCGCTTCGCCCGCGAGGGCTCCGTAAGGCCCCGCCCGGACGGTCTCGCCGACATCCCCCGACTCCCGTTCGCACCCGAACCGCTGCCCCAGGTCGACGCGTTGACCGTCGCCGTCACCTGGGCGGGCCACGCCAGTTGGGTGGTGCGCATCGGCGGCCTGACGATCCTCACCGACCCGGTCTGGTCCCGCCGCATCCTCGGCACCCCGGCCCGGATCACCCCCGTGGGAGTGTCCTGGGAGGCACTCCCGCCCATCGACGCCGTCGTCATCAGCCACAACCACTACGACCACCTCGACGCCCCCACCCTGCGCCGACTCCCGCGCCACACCCCGGTGTTCGCGCCGGCCGGTCTCGGCGCCTGGTTCCGGCGCCGCAGATTCACCCGCGTCACCGAACTCGACTGGTGGGAAGCGGCCCAACTCGACGGCGTCCGCCTCGACTTCGTGCCCGCCCACCACTGGTCCAAGCGCAGCCTCACCGACACCTGCCACTCCCTGTGGGGCGGTTGGGTGCTGACGGCACCGGACGGACAGCGCGTCTACTTCGCGGGCGACACGGGCTACGGCCACTGGTTCTCGCGCATCGGCCGCCGCTATCCGGGAATCGACCTGGCCCTACTGCCCATCGGCGCCTACGACCCGCGCTGGTGGCTGAGCGACGTCCACTGCGATCCGGAGGAGGCGGTGCGGGCCGTACAGGATCTGGGGGCGCGACGGATGGCTCCGATGCACTGGGGCACGTTCGTCCTGTCGGCGGAGCCGGTCCTGGAGCCGCTCACACGGGTGCGGGCGGCCTGGGAACAAGCGGGCCTGGCCAGGCAAGACCTGTGGGATCTACCGGTGGGAGCTTCAAGAGTGCTCGACTAGACGTCCTTTAGGGGTGCGGGGCTGTGTCGATTTGCGGCTCCGCCGCGGGGCGCGACCAGCCCCCACCGACCCGCACCCCGCAACGAAACATCAACTGGCAGCCCGAACCCGCCGCCACAAAGCAGGCGCCACACTGATCACCACGGTCAGCGCGACCGCCGCCACAACCCCCTCCCACGGCTCCGGAAACAACGAACCCCCAAGGATGCCGATCAGCTGGTACGTCACGGCCCACGCCAGACACGCGGGCGCATTACCCCGGGCGAACCGGCGGATCGGCCACTCCGCCATCAGACACGCGAGCATCACCGGAATACGCCCCGCCGGTACCAGCCGGGACAGCACCAGCACCGCCACCCCGTGATCGGCAAGCTTCTCCTGGGCCTGCTCAAGACGCTCCTCCGGCGCCCGCGCACGGATCGCCTCCAGCCAGCGCGACCCGTTCTTCGACCCCATCCCGCGCCGCCCCAGCCAGTACAGCGCGATGTCCCCGAGGAACGCGGCCAGCGACGCCGTCACGAACACCAGCGCCAGCGCGAACGGCGCCGTCTGGTGAAAGGCGACCACGGCCGCCGAACTCACCAGCGCCCCCGTAGGGATCACCGGCACCAGCGCCCCGAACAGCACCAGCAGGAACAACGACGGGTAACCGATGGCCTGTTGGGTCGACTCGGGCGACCTCGTCGCCGTCGCGGACAGCGCGTCCGCGATCCAGCTCACCGGGCGACCTCCGGGCGCACGCTCTCCCCGTGTCCCAGCCGGTGCACCGCCACCGACGGCGCGAGCTGCGCCGCGATCCGCACGAACTCGTCGCCCGGCGTGTGGAATTCGTGCGGGCGCACCGCGTCCATCCCGATCGGCCAGTACGTGCCGTAGTGCACCGGCACCGCACTGCGCGGCGCGAGCCGCACCAGCGCCCGGGCCGCGCGTCCCGCGTCCAGATGCCCCTCGCCGAGATACGGACCCCAGCCGCCGACCGGCAGCAGCGCCACGTCGACCGGCCCGACCTCCTTGGCCATGTCGTCGAACAGCCCGGTGTCCCCGGCGAAGTAGGTGCGCGCCTCGCCCTCGACGACGTAGCCCAGCGCGGGGGACCGGTGCGGGCCGACCGGCAGCCGACGCCCGTCGTGCCGCGCGGGGACGGCCCGTACGACCAGGTCACCGACCCTCGTCCGGTCGCCCGGGGTCACCTCGTCGATCCGCAGCTGCCGGAGCCGGCGCAGCCCCGGTACCGCGCGGAGTGCGCCCCGGGGCACGAGCAGGCGCGTGCCCGGGGCGAGGGCGGCCAGCGAGGGAAGGTGCAGGTGGTCGGCGTGGAGATGGGAGACGAGCGCCAGGTCCGCGTGCCGGGCCTCGGGCGGCGGCACCGCGCCCCGGCGGCGTCGTAGATGCGCGAGCCGGCGGGCGAACAGGGGGTCGGTGAGGACGCGTATGCCCGAGTCCTCGATCGTGCAGGTGGCGTGACCCCACCAGGTGATCTCCACCGGCACCTTCTTTGCCTCCTTCGCGCGACTCCCCCGAAGCCTACGGGCAGGAGTAGGGTCGGCGGCGAAACCCGGAGGTGAGGGGGACGCCATGGGACAGGTGCGCGGTGCCTCGGGCATGCGCCCGCGGCTTCGGGTCACGGCGATCGCCAGCCTGACGCCGCTGGAGGAGCTGGACGACGACCCCTTCCTGGTCGACTCCCGAAGTCAGCACGCGATGTGCGCGCGCTGGGCCGCCGACCACGGCTATGTGATCGCCCGCGAACTCCTCGTCCGCGGTCTGCGCCCCGACCACTGCGCCCTGTGGGACGGCGTCCGCCCCGGCCTCGACCTGTTCGTCGCCCCCAGCCGCCGGGTCCTGGAGAGCGCGCTGTCCTCCGTCGACGAGTTCACCGACGAGTGCGCGCGCCGCGGGGTGCGGATCGAGACCGTCGGACACGCGGAACCCTCGTACGACGCGCAGGCCAAGGCGCGCGTGCACCGGCGGCTGTCGATGCCCACGGCGGGCTACGACGGCCGGTGACACCGGGGCAGGTCAGCCCGTTGTGACAAGGTGGGTGGAGGCCTGCCGGGTCGACGGGCCGGGACGTGAGGTGTACGGGGCGTGGGTGGAGCGCGGTGGCGGCGGCTCGCCAGTCAGGTCGGGCGGAGCATCGCGGTGTGGGCCGTCTCCACGGTCACCATGCTGGTGCTCGCCGGGATCCTGCCGGACTTCCAGCTCCAGTCGGCGGACGGCGACAGCGCCACCCGGATCGCGGTCACGGCCGCGCTCGGCGCCGGCGCCTTCGGTGTGCTGTCGGCCCTCGTCTGGCCGCTGCTGGTACGGCTGTTGCTGCTGGTGCCCGCGCTCGTCCTCGGCCTCCTCGTGTTCGTGCTCAACGGCTCGCTCCTGCTGATCGCCCTGCGGATCAATCCCGACGGCGGGCTGCGCGGCCAGGTCGCCCCCGAGACCGCCGTCGTCGTGGCCGCCGTGATGTCCGCCGTCGCCTCCGCCACGGGCGGTGCCCTGGCCGTGCGCGACGACGACGCCTACCGCCGCCGCCTCTACCGTCTCGCCGACCGCCGCCGCAGAGCCCTGCCGCCGGGCCCGTCCTCGCCCGGCACCGTCTTCCTGCAACTCGACGGCGTCGGCCACGACGTCCTGCTCGCCGCCGTCGCCAAGGGCCTGATGCCGACCGTCGCGAAACTCCTCGGCGGCCCCCGCCCCACCCACCGCCTCACCCCCTGGCGCACCGACTGGTCCAGCCAGACCGGCGCCAGCCAGCTCGGCATCCTGCACGGCTCCAACCACGACATCCCCGCGTTCCGCTGGTACGAGAAGGACACCGGCGAGGTGATGGTCTGCAACCGTCCGACCAGCGCGGCCGAACTCCAGCGCCGCGCCGTCGAGTTCACCGGCGACGGCGGCCTCCTCACCGTCGACGGCGCCAGCCGCGGCAACCTGTTCGGCGGCGGCGCGGACGAACAGGCCCTCGTCCTGTCCATCGCCGCCCGCCGCCGGGGCCGCGACAACCGTTCCCGCGCGGGCTACTTCGCCTACTTCTCCGACCCCGCCAACGCCGTCCGCACCGCGATGTCCTTCGTCGCCGAGGTCGTCCGCGAGATCGCCCAGTCGACCCGCTCCCGCCTCACCAAGCAGCGCCCCCGCGTCAAACGCGGCGGCCTCTACCCCCTCGTCCGCGCCTTCGCGACCGTCGTCGAACGCGACGTCGTCGTCGCGGCCGTCATGGGCGACATGCTCGCCGGCCGCACCGCCGTCTACGCCGACCTCGTGGCCTACGACGAGGTCGCCCACCACTCCGGACCGCGCAGCCGTGACGCCGCCAAGGTCCTCCAACGCCTGGACCGCGCCCTCGCGTTGATCGAGAACGTCGCCGAGCACGCCCCGCGCCCGTACCGGATCGTCGTCCTCTCCGACCACGGACAGAGCCCCGGCGAGACCTTCCAGGGCCGCTACGGCCTCACCCTCGGCGACTTCGTCCGGGCGGGCTGCGGGCTGCCCGTGCCGCGCCGGGCCCGCCGCACCCACAGCGGCGCCGAGGCCCGCGCGGCCGTCCGCGCGGCGCTGCGCAGGCCGGCCAAGGACGGCGACGAGCGGCAGGCCCACTCCGGCCGACACTCCGAGCCGGTCGTGCTGGCCTCCGGCAACCTCGGCCTGGTCTCCTTCCCGGACGTGCCGCACCGCATGACCAAGGAGGAGATCGACGCCCGCCACCCGGCACTGCTGACGACCCTCGCCAACCACCCCGGCGTCGGCTTCGTCCTGGTCCGCAGCGAGGAACACGGGGGACTCGTCCTCGGCGCGCACGGTGCCGAACTCCCGGTGGCCGAACTCGACGACAAACAGGGCCCGTTGGCGGACTTCGGCCCCGGCGTCGCGGACGCCGTCCGGCGCACCCACTCCTTCCCGCACACCGCCGACATCATGGTCAACTCCTGGTACGACCCGGCCGAGGGCGAAGTCCTCGCCTTCGAGGAGCAGATCGGTTCGCACGGCGGCCTCGGCGGCTCCCAGGGCAAGCCGTTCCTGCTGTCGCCGCACGCCTTCTCCCCACCGGTCGGCGAGGGCGAGGACCTCGTCGGCGCGGAGCACGTCCACCGGGTACTGCGCCGCTGGCTGCGGGAGTGCAATGGACCCCAAGTACCGCTGACGGCCGAGCCGGAGGAGCGGGCCGCCTGAAAATGGGCTGCGGCGGGTGGGCGGTGAGCACACACTGTTCGAGTCTCCCCACCTCGAACCTCCTTCAGGAGCCGCTGTCTTGCAGGCTGCCGTCACCGTCACTCCCGCCCGTGTCCCCGAACTGCTGCTGGGTCTCGCGACCGTCCGCCCCGTCTTCCTCTGGGGCGCGCCCGGCATCGGAAAGTCGTCCCTGGTAAGGGAGTTCGCCCAGTCGCTGGGGTTGGAGTGCGTCAGCCTGCTCGGTACGCAGCTCGCGCCCGAGGACTTGATCGGCGTCCCCCAGATCCGGGACGGGCGGTCGGTGTTCTGCCCGCCGGAGGCGATCGCGCGGGACGAGCCGTACTGCCTGTTCCTGGACGAGCTGAACGCGGCGACGCCCGATGTGCAGAAGGCGTTCTACTCGCTGATCCTGGACCGCCGTATCGGCAGCTACGAACTCCCCAAGGGCTCGATCGTGATCGGCGCGGGCAACCGGGCGACCGACAACGCGCTGGCCCGCCCGATCGCGTCCGCGCTGGTCAACCGGCTCACGCACGTCCACCTGGAGGCGTCCCCGAAGGACTGGCTCGTGTGGGCGGCGGCCAACGGCATCCACCCGTGGATCCTGGACCACCTCACCGACCGCCCCGACCACCTGTGGTCCAAGCCGCCGAAGACCGAGGAGCCCTTCTCCACACCCCGTTCCTGGCACATGCTCTCCGACGCGCTGGGCTCCTTCGGCCCCGACCTCGACGAGGACACCCTCAAGGTCATCGCGCACGGCACGCTGACCCCCGCCCACGCGGTCGCGTTCTGCGGCTACGTCAAGATCGTGCGCAGCCGCTTCGGCATCGAGGCCGTCCTCAAGGGCGACGCCCGCTGGCCGGGCCGCCCCGAGGACCGCGACCTCCTCTACTACCTCGCCGAATCCTTCCGCGGCCGCCTCATCAAGGAACTCCCCTCCAGCAAGGACCACTTGTCGGCGAACGGCCGCCAGACCGCGTACCGCGCCAAGTCCCTCCTCGTCCAACTCGCCGAGATCTCCGTCGAGGTGGCCCAGAGCGTCATCGCCTCGGACGACGAAGGCAACCCGGTCCTCCCGGCCTGGTTCCTGGTGGAGGCGGCCCGGGACATGCCCCGGTTGGTGGAGGCACGCCGGTGAGTCCCACGGAGGTGGCGTGGTGAGCCGTACCCGCAAGAAGGACCCCGAGAAGAGGAAGCCCGACCCGGCGACCGAGGCGTTCACAGCCGGACTGAAGCTGGTGTGGGCCAACCCCGCGCTCGCCGCGATCGAGTTCGAGCTGTGCCGTGACGAGGACTGCCAGGTCGCGCCGCGCGACGGGCTCGTGCTCGTCGACTCCAACGGGCATCTCCACGCGAACCCCACCCGGCTCGCCGAACCCGTCGCATGGGCCTGGGCGATCGCGCACGGGCTCATCCACCTCGGGTTCGGACACGTCCCCGGCGCGACCGGCGAGCGGGAACAGCCCGACCGTTTCGACGTCGCCGCGCGCTGCGCCGTCGTCAACCGCTTCCTGCTCACCTTTCCGATCGGGCTCACCCCCGAGGACCTGCCCGCGTCCTACCCCGACGGCGACGAGGAAGGGCTCGCGGCCCGCTGGCGGCGCGACGGCGTCCCGCCCGTCTACGAACGCTGCGGTACGGCCGGCGGGGTACCCGACCAGCTGCTCGTGCCGTGGCGGGGCTGGCCCGGGAAGCCGGTCGACTGGCAGCTCGCCTTCGCGAGCGCGCTGACGCGGACCATGTCTGTCGCCATGGACCTGGCCGGCGGGCGCCGTGACTCGATGTACGGCGGCCCGACCCGGCTGCGCCCCTGGGAGCGCGCCCTGAGCTGGTTCGTTTCCAACTACCCGCTGCTGGGCGGCATCGCGGCCGGTATCAAGGTCGTCGCCGACGCCGAACTCGCCCGCGCCCACGGCATCTCCGTCGCCGCCGTCGACACCGAGGCGGCCGAGATCTACATCAACCCGCTGCGCCAACTCGACGACGAGGAATGGCGGTTCGTCCTCGCCCACGAGATGCTGCACGCCGCCCTGCGCCACGGCGACCGCTGCGGCACCCGCGACCCGCTCCTCTTCAACATCGCCGCCGACTACGTCATCAACGGCTGGCTGCGCGAGATGGACATCGGCACCATGCCCGAAGGGCTGCTGTACGACCCGGAGTTGAAGGACCTGTCCGCCGAGGAGGTCTACGACCGCATCGCCGGCGACCTGCGCCGGATGCGTCGCCTGGCCACCCTGCGCGGCAAGGGCGCCGGTGACATCCTCGGCGGCCCGCTCGGCAGTGCCCGCGACTACGTGGACCTCGACGAGTTCTACCGGCGCGGCCTGGCCCGCGGCCTGGACCTGCACCAGCAGCACGAACGCGGTTACCTGCCCGGCGGGTTGGTCGAGGAGATCCGCGCGCTGAGTCACCCACCCCTGCCGTGGGACGCCCAACTCGCCCGCTGGTTCGACGAGTTCGTGCCCCGCCCCGAGCCGGTACGGTCGTACGCCCGCCCCTCGCGCCGCCAGTCCTCCACCCCCGACATCCCGCGCGCCGGTCACTACTTCCCGCCCGAGGAGGTCGCCCGCTGCACCTTCGGCGTCGTCCTCGACACCTCCGGCTCCATGGACCGCACCCTCCTCGGCAAGGCGCTGGGTGCGATCGCCTCGTACGCCGAGGCCCGAGACGTACCGGCCGCCCGGGTCGTGTTCTGCGACGCGGCCCCGCACGACGCGGGCTATGTGCCGGTCACCGACATCGCGGGCCGGGTGCGGGTGCACGGGCGCGGCGGCACCGTCCTGCAACCCGGGATCGACCTGCTGCACCGCGCCGACGACTTCCCGCCGGGCGCGCCCGTCCTCGTCATCACGGACGGGTGGTGCGACGTGCTGCGGGTGCGCCGCGAACACGCCTATCTGATCCCGCAGAGTGCTCGTCTGCCGTTCACCCCGCGTGGGCCGGTCTTCCGGGTGCGCTGAACAGGAATGTGATCGGATGGTTCCGAAAGACATCCGCATCGAAAGGAAACACCGTGGCCACCACGCGCACCGCACACACCGTTTGGGAAGGCAACCTGCTGGAGGGCAAGGGCGTCGTCACGTTCGACTCCTCCGGCGCCATCGCCGAGCAGCCGGTGACGTGGGCGTCCCGCGCCCAGGACGCGAACGGCAGGACCAGCCCCGAGGAGCTGATCGCCGCCGCCCACTCCAGCTGCTTCTCCATGGCGCTGTCGCACGCCCTCGCGGGCGCCGGCACCCCGCCCACCAAGGTGCTCACCAAGGCCGACGTCACCTTCCAGCCCGGCGAGGGCATCACCGGTATCCACCTCACGGTCGAGGGCACGGTGCCGGGCCTCGACAACGACGGTTTCGTCGCCGCCGCCGAGGACGCGAAGAAGAACTGCCCCGTCAGCCAGGCCCTCACCGGCACCACGATCACCCTGTCGGCCAAGCTCGCCTGACCCGGACGACAGCGATCGCCGACCGTACGTGCCATTGACAACAGCCCACTCAAGTTTTGTGCTGGAGTCCGGGATGCGCCCTGGCGGAAGGGGACGGCGATGGGACGTGCGGTCGGAATCGATCTGGGGACCACGAACTCGGTGGTCGCGGTGCTGGAGGGCGGGGAGGCGACGGTCGTCGCCAACGCCGAGGGAGCGAGGACCACGCCCTCGGTCGTGGCCTTCGCCAAGAACGGCGAGGTACTCGTCGGCGAGGTCGCCAAACGGCAGGCCGTGACGAACATCGAGCGCACCGCGCGCTCGGTGAAACGGCACATGGGCGACACCGCGTGGCGTTTCCCGGACACGGGCGCCATCGACGGAACCCGTTACCGCGCCCAGGAGTTGTCGGCGCGCGTGCTGCAGAAACTCAAGCGCGACGCCGAGGCCTATCTCGGCGAGGACGTCACGGACGCCGTGATCACCGTCCCCGCCTACTTCGACGACTCCCAGCGCCAGGCCACCAAGGAGGCCGGCGAGATCGCGGGCCTCAAGGTGCTGCGGATCATCAACGAGCCGACGGCCGCCGCCCTCGCCTACGGCCTCGACCGCGGCGAGGAGCAGACCGTCCTCGTCTTCGACCTCGGCGGCGGCACCTTCGACGTCTCCCTCCTGGAGATCGGCGACGGCGTCATCGAGGTCAAGGCCACCAACGGCGACACGCATCTCGGCGGCGACGACTGGGACCAACGGGTGGTCGACTTCCTGGTCAAGAAGTTCCAGGGGCAGTACGGCATCGACCTCGGCAAGGACAAGATGGCGCTGCAACGGCTGCGCGAGGGCGCCGAGAAGGCGAAGATCGAACTGTCCTCGTCCTCCGAGACGACGATCAACCTGCCCTACATCACCGCCTCCGCCGACGGCCCGCTGCACCTCGACGAGAAACTGACCCGCGCTGCCTTCCAGGAGCTCACCGCCGATCTCCTCGACCGCTGCAAGACGCCCTTCCACCAGGCGGTCAAGGACGCGGGCATCAAGCTCTCCGCCGTCGACCACGTCATCCTCGTCGGCGGCTCGACCCGGATGCCCGCCGTCACCGACCTCGTCAAGGAACTCACCGGCAAGGACCCGCACAAGGGCGTCAACCCCGACGAGGTCGTCGCGGTCGGCGCGGCCCTCCAGGCCGGAGTCATCCGCGGCGACGTCAAGGACGTCCTGCTCCTCGACGTCACCCCGCTGTCCCTGGGCATCGAGACCAAGGGCGGCATCATGACGAAGCTCATCGAACGCAACACGACCATCCCGACCCGGCGTTCGGAGATCTTCACCACCGCCACCGACAACCAGCCCTCGGTCGGCATCCAGGTCTACCAGGGCGAACGTGAAATCGCCGCGTACAACAAGAAGTTGGGCGTCTTCGACCTCACCGGCCTGCCGCCCGCCCCGCGCGGCGTCCCGCAGATCGAGGTCGCCTTCGACATCGACGCCAACGGAATCATGCACGTCTCCGCGAAGGACCTGGCGACCGGCCGCGAACAGAAGATGACCGTCACCGGCGGCTCGGCCCTGGGCAAGGACGACATCGACCGCATGATGCGGGAGGCCGAACAGTACGCGGACGACGACCGCAAGCGCCGCGAGGCCGCCGAGACCCGCAACCAGGCCGAGCAACTCGTCTACCAGACCGAGAAGTTCATCCACGAGAACGAGGAACGCGTCCCGGCCGACATCAGGTCCGAGGTCGAGACGGCCGCCACGGAGGTGAAGACCCTCCTGGAACACAACGCCGACACCGCCGAGTTGCGCACCGGCGTCGAGAAACTCGGCACCGTCAGCCAGCGGATGGGCCAGGCGATGTACGCCCAGGCCGCCGCCCAGCAGTCACCCGCGGAACAGGCCGCCAGCCCCGAGGAGCACACCTCGCCCCCGGAGGAGGAAGGCGTCGTCGACGCGGAGATCGTCGACGACGAACGGGACGCGAAAGGCGGCGCGTAGACGCTCCGCTGGAAGAGCAGCGCCGTTCGTCGGTCGTCTGCGGCAGCGTCGTGGCTGGTCGCGCGGTTCCCCGCGCCCCTTTGGGGCGGGGCGGGGGAGCGCGGCCGTTCACGGCAGCCGTACGGGTCAGTGCTTGACGGCTACCCCGCCGTACACCGGGACGACGCCCTCCGCCTGCGCGGCCACGTCCTCCGGCTCGGGACGCCAGCCGTAGACGGAGATGACGCCCGGGCCGAGCAGTTCCAGGCCGTCGAAGAAGCGCGAGAACTCGGCCAGCGAGCGCGGGTAGAACGGGGTGCCGCTGCGCCGGAAGTGCTCGGCGGCCTGGGCGATGGCCTCGGGGATGAGGTCGGGGGTGACCTGCGACAGGATCAGGTAGCTGCCCGGAGCGAGCACGTCGACGTACCGCTTGATCAGGCCGTACACGTCGTCGCCGTCGGTGGCGTCGCCCAGGTAGTGGGTGAGCGCGACCAGCGACAGCGCGACCGGCCGGCTGAAGTCGAGGGTCTCGCCGGCCAGCCGCAGGATCGTGTCGGGGTCGCGGACGTCGGCGTGCACGTACTCGGTGCTGCCCTCGGCCGAGCCGTGCAGCAGCGCCTCCGCGTGCCGGAGCACGATCGGGTCGTTGTCCGCGTACACGACCTTGGCGTCCGGGGCGACGCTCTGCGCCACCTGGTGCAGGTTGGGCTCGGTGGGGATGCCGGTGCCGATGTCCAGGAACTGGCGTATCCCGGCCTCGGCGGCGGTCCGCGTCGCCCGGTGCATGAACCGGCGGTTGGCCCGCGCCCCGCGCACCGCGGTGCCGTCCGAGGCGAGGATCCTGCGCGCCAGCTCCTCGTCCACCGGGTAGTTGTCCTTGCCGCCGAGCCACCAGTCGTACACCCGCGCCGGATGCGGCCGGCTGGTGTCGATACGGGTGGGCGCGGGTTCGGATCCGGTCATGCGGTGTCGTCTCCTCGGGAGTTCGGGTGGTCGTGCCGGGACGCGTGCTCAGAAGTTCTCGCGGTAGTCCCGCAGGATCTTCTTGGTGCGCTGTGCGGACGCGGCGTGCGCCGTCATGTGGTCGAGGACCTCCAGATGCGCGGAGACCTCGGTACGGGAGTCCAGGTACAGGGCGCCGGTCAGGTACTCGGTGAACACCATGTCGGGCAGCTCCGGTTGGGCGAAACGGAACAGCGAGAAGGGAGCGTACGTCCCCGGGTGCGGGCCGCTCGCGAACTCGGCGACCTGGAGCGTGATCCGGTCGCGCTCGGCGAACTCCAGGAGTTTGTCCAGCTGTTCGCGCATCACCTCGCCGTGGATGCTCACCGGGCGCCGCAGCACCGTCTCGTCCATGATCACCCACAGGTGGGGCGGACTGTCCCGCTCCAACAGCCCCTGCCGCGCCATCCGCAGGGACACATGCCGCTCGATGGTCTCCGGACCGTTCTGCCCGATCGTCCCGGCCTCCAGCACGGCACGCGCGTAGTCCTCGGTCTGCAACAGGCCCGGCACGAAGTGCGGTTCGTACGAACGGATCAGCCCGGCCGCGCCCTCCAGGCTCACATACAGACTGAACCACTCCGGCAGCACATCGTGGAACCGCTGCCACCAACCCGGCTGGTTCGCCTCCTCGGTGAGCGCGACGAACGAGGCCGCCTCGTCGTCGGGCACCCCGTACGTCGTCAACAGCACCTGGACGTAGGGCACTTTCAGCGCGACCTCGGCCATCTCCATCCGCCGTACGGTCGCCGGAGCCACCCGCAGGACCTGCGCGGCCTCCTCACGCTTGATGCCGGCCGCCTCACGCAACTCCTGCAGCCTTCTGCCCAGCACCACTTGGCCCACCGTGGGCGCGGGCCGCCGCTCACTCACGCCACGCCTCCCCATACGCGCCGAAGCCTGGGGGCAGTGTGCCATGTTCCGGCCATTGTCTCAGCGGTTCGGGAGTGATCATCCGTCAGCCCCCGAGCCCGTGCAGATACTTGGCGGTCGCCGGGTCGGCCGGGAGGAACGTCTCGATCGCCAACTCCGAGACCGTCACGTCCATCGGGGTGTTGAACGTGGAGATCGAGGAGACGAACGACAGCACCCGGCCCTCGTGCTCGATCCGCATCGGCAGCGCGAAGTACGGTACGGATCCGGCCAGTTCACCCCCGTCGTCGGCCGTCTCCGGCACCGGGTACGCCGCGACCTCCTCGTACAGCGCGCGCAACGGCTCGGAGCGGTGCAGGGCGATCTGCCGTTCCATCTGCGCGAGCAAATGCCCGCGCCATTCACCCAGATTGCGGATGCGCGGCGCCATGCCCTCGGGGTGCAGCGTCAACCGCATGGCGTTGAGCGGGGGTTGGAGCAGGGACTCCGGTACGCCCTCCAGCAGCATGGTGATGCCCCGGTTCGCCGCGACCACGTCGTAGCGGGCGTCGACCACCAGCGCCGGATACGGCTCGTAGCACTGGATCAGCCGCTCCAGACCCTCGCGCAACGCGTCCAACGCCGGGTCGTCCAGCGGGGTTTCCGGATAGTGCGGGGCGTAACCGGCCGCCAGCAGGAGGGAGTTGCGCTCCCGCACCGGCACGTCCAGATGCTCGGCCAGCCGCAGCAGCATCTCCTCGCTCGGCCGGGACCGCCCCGTCTCGACGAAGCTGATGTGCCGCGCCGAGGAGTCCGCCCGCAACGCCAGCTCCAGCTGACTGACCCGCCGCCGCTCCCGCCAGGCACGCAGCAACGGGCCGACACCCTTCCCTACTGGGGTGGCGGTAGGAGTGTCAGTGCCGGCGGCGACAATGGTCATACGCACGACCGTAGTCGAAGGAGCACACACGTGAACGAGTTGCGGAACCCGTCCGGGGAGGCCACGGCGGTGTACCGGGCCAGAGTCCGGGGCTGTCTCCTCGGCGGAGCGGTGGGCGACGCCCTCGGGTACCCGATCGAGTTCACCTCCCTCGACCGCATCCGCGAGACGCACGGCCCGCGCGGGATCACCGGGTACGTGCCCGGCGCACCCGGAGCGCTCGGCCTGATCAGCGACGACACCCAGATGACCCTGTTCACCGTCGAGGCGATCATCGTGGCCCACGCACGCGAACGGGCGAAGGGCATCGGCGGCGCCTGGTCCATTCTGCTGCGGCAGGCGTACGAGCGGTGGCTGGAGACCCAGTCCGAGCAGGGACCGGGTGACAGTGCCACGAGCGGTCTGATCAGCCAGCCCTGGCTCTACGCCCGCCGCGCCCCCGGCAACGCCTGCCTGTCCGGAGTCGCGCAGGCGTACGCGCCCGACCCGTGGCGCGAACTCGACGGCACGCCGGGGCCCGTCAACCCCGACTCCAAGGGCTGCGGCACGGTGATGCGCTCGGCCCCCTTCGGCCTGGCCACGACGGCCGACGGGGCCTTCGCCATGGCCGCCCGCGGCGCCCAGATCACCCACGGTCACCCCACCGGCTACTACGCGGCGGGCGCCCTCGCCGCGATCGTCGCCCACCTCGTCGCCGGGGACTCCCTGGAGGGCTCGGTCCTGCGCGCGCTACGACTCCTGGAGCGCCACCCCGGCCACGAGGAGACCTCGGCAGCCCTGCGCGCGGCCCTCGACCTGGCCGCCGAGGGCTCGCCCACCGCCGAGAAGGTCGAGTCCCTCGGCGCGGGCTGGGTCGCCGAGGAGGCCCTGGCGATCGGCGTCTACTGCGCGCTGGTGGAACGCGACGTGAAGGCCGCGCTGCTCCTCGCCGTCAACCACTCCGGCGACAGCGACTCCACCGGCTCCCTCTGCGGCAACCTCCTCGGCGCCCGCTACGGCGACCACGGCCTGCCGCACACCTGGGTGCGGGGGGTCGAGGGCCGCGCCACGATCGCCGCCCTCGCCGACGACCTCGCGGCGGAGTGCGTACGGAGCTGACCTCCGGGCACCCTGCTGACCAGGGACGCAGCCACCCACCTGTGGCACGCTGAAGAGGAACCCGACCCTGAGCCCGACCTGAAGCCCGACCCCGAGGAAGGAGCGAGGCCATGCCTGTCGCACCGCTGTCGCAGAAGGAGATCGAGGACCGCCTCACGGAACTCCCCGGCTGGTCCGTCGACACCGACCGCCTCACCCGCACCTACCGCCTCGGCTCCCACTTCGCGGCCACCGCGATGGTCGTCCACATCGCCCAGGTCCAGGAAGAGCTCGACCACCACTCCGACCTCACCCTCGGCTACCACACCGTCTCCCTCACCGTGAACACCCACAGCGTGGGCGGCGCGATCACCGACCTGGACTTCCAACTCGCCCGCAGAGTCGAGGACTTGGCCCCGGGACACGGGGCGAGCTGACCGCACGCGACCACGAGAGGGAGGGCGGGGCGGGAACACCTGCTCGCCCAAGGACCGGGAAGGGCAGGACGGAAGCGCGTGCTCGACTACGACAAGGAAGCCGACGCCTACGACGCGACCCGAGGCGGCGAGCCCCGCGCCGCAGCGGCTGCCGAAGCCGTACTCGGCTTCGTCCCCCAGGACGCCCGCAACCTGCTGGACGTGGCCTGCGGCACCGGCATCGTCACCCGCCGCCTGGCCACGGCCCGCCCAGAGCTGGAGGTCACGGGCCTGGACGCGGCGCCGGCCATGGCCCGCACGGCGGCGACGAGGCTGCCCGGCGCGATCCTCCTGGCGGACAGCCGCCAACTCCCCTTCCCCGACGGGGTGTTCGACGCCGTCACCACCGTATGGCTGCTGCACCTGGTGGACGGCCCGGAGGACGTCAGGGCGATCATCGCGGAGTGCGCGCGGGTACTGCGACCCGGCGGTGTCCACATCACCACCGTCGACAAGGCCGCCGCCCACGACGTCGGCAGCGACATCGACACCGTCCTCGCCCCGCGCCCGCGCCGCCCCGCCCAGGACCGCCCCGGCCATGTCCGCGCGTACGCCGCCGAGTTCGGCCTCCACCCGGTCGGCACGGCCCGTTTCCGCGGCTATGGCCAGGGCCGCAGCCCGCGCGGTACGGCCGCGGACCTGCGCCGGGGTTGGTTCACCATGCTGCCGCCCGGCGAACCGCTCACCGAACGGTTCGCCGCACAACTGGAGTCGCTCCCTGACCAGGAACGGCCGCGCGCGGACCCGGAGTTCACGATCCTGGCCCTCAGGAAGCCTTCGGCCGGGTGAAGTCCATCGTCCAGTTGGTCACCCAGCTCGCCCCGTCGTCCACCGAGAACTCCTGCTCCCACCGCGCGCCGCTCGCGGAGACCCCCGACCACACGAACCGCACCCGCACGTCCTTCCCGTCGTGATGGAACAACCGTGTTCTGTATGCCGTATACCGCCGCTGGCGTGAGCCGACCGACGTGGAGCGCCGACTGGAGCCGTACGGGCTCGTACTGAAGGCGGGCCGCTGGTATGTGGTCGCCGGCCCCGGACCGCGCGCCTTCCGCGTCGACCAGATCCTGGAACCCACCACCTCGGCCGACGCCCCCGCCCCCGCTGCCTCCGGCACCGGCGTCGGAGGAGTCGCCGTAGACGACCCCGCGCCCGTTCGTCGACACATACACCCGGCCGTACACCCGAGGGTCACCGGTGATCGCCGCACCGGTCCCACCCCACTGGTGGGCCTCGTCGTTGATCCGGGTCCAGGTCGCGCCCTTGCCGGTCGAGCGGAAGATGCCGCTCACCCGTACCGCGCCCCGGCATGTTCCCGCCGAGCTTGAACGGCAGATCGGTCTTCTGCCGACTCGCGCCCCGGTCGCCCGACCTGAGCACGGCCCCACTCGTCCCACCCGACCGAGTCCAGCAACGGCGTCCAGGTCTTCGTCGACACCTGCCACCGGTAGGCGCCGCCGAAGTCGGAACGGGCGTAGGCGAGGTTCTTCTCGCTCCGGTTGAAGACGACGCCGGGCACGAACCCGCCGCCGTCGATCCGGGCGCTGTGCCAGGTGCAGGTGTCCGCGGCGAGTGCCACGTTCGGCGCGTTCGCGTCTGCGGCGAGCGCGGACGGACTGCCCGCCAACAGCCCGGCGGCGCGGGCGAGTACGGCCGTGAGGATACGGGTTCTTCGCACGATGGAGTCCTCTCCTTGCGGGTGGAAAGGCACGAGAGCCGGGCGACCCCCAGTGCGGGTGGGGGCCGCCCGGCCGGTGGGCCCCGCCGTCAGGTGGCGGAGCCACGCACACGGAGCTTCGAAGCGGTTCCGGGGGAGCACGGGTGGCCGCGGCGCCCCGTCAGGGGCGCGGGGCCGTGTCGATGTGCGGCTCCGCCGCGGGGCGTGACCAGCCACAGCGGACCCGCAGTCAACAAACCGCCCAACCCGCGGAGCGCCTCGCGGGGGCTATTCAAGAAGCTCCGCATACGACCCCATGGCCAGCGCGACATCCGCCTGAGCCCAGAACCGGTGATACGTGAAGACAGGCGCGGCCCCGCCCGCCAAGTAGCTCTGGATCTTCGACCACGCCGGATCGTTCTTGTAGAAGGACCGCAACGAGGCGAACGTGGAAGCGGAGTTGACCGCGTCCCCGTTCGGCATCGTCCCGCTCCACCCACTCGGCACATACACACTGTCGCCGAACCGGTTGTAGTCCGCGCGGGTCTCCGGAACGGCTACACCCAGACTGTCCTGGTAGTTGCCCCACATGCCGTCCAACAGCGCCTTCGCCGTCGTCTTCGCCGCCGTGGAACCGGACTTCGCGGCGTAGTACGTCAGCGTCTTGGCATACGCGGCGGCCACCCCCACGTCGTTGGTGTAGTCGGCGACCGTGACATGAAGTCCCGTATTCGCACCGGGACTTGACGCGTTCCAGGTGTCGGGCTGCCCCGACCACTGCAACGTCGAGGGGATCAGATAGGTACCGTCCGGGTTGATCGTGGTCTTGGAAAGCGCCCACGTTACCCACTTGTCGAGGACCGCCTTCGCGCTCGCGTTCCCCGTCTGCTGGTAGTACTCGGCGACCCGCTCCATCGACCACGCCTGGAAGCCGAACCACTGGTTGGACGGCGGGTCGTGGTAGACGGGCTGCTGGTCGTAGTACATGCCGTAGAAGGTCGACGTCCCGGTCGGCGGACTCGCGTACCGGCCTTGCCAACTGTTCGTCGCCCCACCGGCGATGGCACCCTCACTCGACTGGAGCCAGCGGTAGAATTCCAGCTGCCGCGACAGCGAGGTGCCCCAATCCGCCGCCCCCGTCGTGGACTTGGGCTTGAGATCGGCGTACGAGCTCAACGCGTAGGCAGCCAACGGGTTTTGATAGCCACCGTGCACATGGCTGGACCCGATGCGCCACGCCCAACCCGCGCTGGTGTCGTTGGCGCCGCCCCACGCGTAGTACCAGGACAGCAGATAGTCGGAGGCGTCCTTGCCGGTGCCGGCCGGGCAGGTGGACGGTCCGACGCAGTTGCCGATCTTCTTGAAGTACTTGTCGTACATGGCGTAGCGCAGATAGTCGCCCATCTTGGCCGCCTTGCCGACGGTCGTGGAGACGTCAGTGCCCTTGCCCTGCTCCTTGGCCCACACGTCGGCCCAGTACGCGGCCTGCACGGCCCGCGCGTCGGCGTCGGGAGCGTCGGTGTACTTCCACTGCTTGGCGTAGGAGGAGTCACCGGTGAAGAGGTCCAAGTACCCGTTCTTGCCGCCGTACTTGAAGGCGTCGCAGGTCGGCTGCGGCACCGTCTCCCACACCGACTCCTGCGGTCCGCGCTGGAAGGTGTTGATGTACGACGGCCCGCTCGCCGTCGGCCCCGCCTCGCACCCGCCACCCGGTGTGTCGCCGTAGCCGTAGGTGTTGTCGACATCCTCCAGCCAGTGCATACCGTAGACATCGTCTGTACCGTATGCAGTTTTCAGTTCACCGGCTATTGGATCCGATCCCACCGCCACCGAGGTGTCCAGCTTCGCCGGATACTCGTTCGGGGTGTCCAGTTCGGGCGCGTAGGTCGCCGGCTTCGAGGCGTTGTAGAACGAGTTGGTCGGCTGGTCGGCGTGGGTCGGGATCATGTACTTCTCCATGAGAGCCCAGGCGCCGTTGAACTTGGACCAGTCGCCCGTGACCTTGCCGTACATCGCCTGCAGCCACAGCAGATAGCTGTACGCCTCCGACGTGGTCTCGTGCCCCTCGTCCGGCGCCTCGACGATCAGGGTCTCCACCGAGTGGTAGGGGATGCCCTGGGGCGAGAAGTAGCCGTTCGCCGGGTTGGTGATCTTCCCGTAGAGGTCCAGGAAACGGGCGTCGTACGCGTTCGACGCCGCCAGCTCCGTCACCGTGACCGTCGCCTTGGTGAACCCTGTCGCCGTCGACTCGAAGGACGCCGAACCGGTGCCGGACGCGTCGGCCGTGAGGGTCACCGTCTGCGCGGTGTTCCAGTTCGACGGTGTGAACGTGAGCGACGCGCCGCCGGTGACCGACAGCCCCGTGTTGCCGCTCGCCCGGGCCGTCGTGACGGTCACGTTCGACGCCGGCTGCGAGGACAGCGACACCGCGTAGGTGCCCGACTTGCCCTGCTGGACGCCCAGTTGGGTCGGTGAGGCCACGATCGCGGGTCCCGAGGCGACCGTGATGCCGACCGGTGCGGACGTGCCGGAAGCGCCGAGGCTGTCGTACGCCTTCGCCACCAGCGAATGGCTGCCCACGGTCAAACCGGAGGTCGAGAACGAGTACGGCGAGGTCGTGTCCGTGCCGAGCAGTGTGGTGTCGTCGTAGAACTCGACCTTGCTGATCGTCGCGTTGTCGGCCGCCGCCGCGGTAGCCGCGAGCGGGACCGCGGCCCCCTGTGTGTAGATCGCGCCCGCGCTCGGGCTGGTCAGCACCGTGATCGGCGGCTGGTGCGCGCCGGCGCAGGTGGTGCCGTTGATCGCGAACGAGGTGGGCGCCGTGTTGGTGCCGCTGTAGCCGAACTGCGCACCGGTGGAGACGGCAGCGCCCGCGGCGATCGTCCCGTTGTACGACGCGTTGGTCACCGTGACCGCGCTGCCGGACTGGGACCAGGTGCCGTTCCAGCCGTTGCTGAGCTTCTGGTTGCCCGCGTAGGCGTACGTCAGGGTCCAGCCGTTGATCGCGTCCGTACCCCGGTTGGTGAGGGTGAGATCCGCGGTGAAGCCGGAGCCCCAGTCGTTCGTCTTGTAGTCCACGCTGCACTGAACTGTCGCCGCCTGGGCGGGAGTTGTGCCGGTCGCCAGCATCGAGAGCGGAAGAGCGAGGGCCGCCACGACAGCGGTCCACAAGCGCCGCGTCACGCGGCGTCTCCTTCTGGGGTGCATGTGCTGGTTCCTCCTTGCGGCTCGGAGAAGGTGGGGGCGGAGCAGCAACAAGCCTTGAACCAGTGGGAGCGCTCCCATCGTGGGGACGAGGGTGGGAACCGTCAAGGTGCTTACGGAGTCGAAAAGATTCGACGGGCACGAGTTGGGGGAAAGTCAGCGAAAGTCTGTGACTCCCCTGTCCTTTGCCGTCACTTGGCGCTACCTTCCTGGACACCAGTGGGAGCGACTCCATCAGTCGACGCGTCCGTCATGACGCGCCCGAGCTGCAAGGACTCGCTCATGCGACACCCCCCGCGTTCAATGCTTTTAGCCGTCACCGGTGCGGTCGCCTTTGTCGGGGCCATGCTCGTTCCAGTGGTCACGGCGTCCGGTGCCACTCCCGCGTGCACGGTGGAGTACTCGGTCACCAGCCAGTGGGACACCGGCTTCCAAGGTGCGGTGCGGATCACCAACAACATGGCACCGGTGAGCAGTTGGAGCCTGAGCTTCGACTTCGCCGGCGGCCAGAAGGTCACCCAGGGCTGGAACGCCAAGTGGTCCCAGTCCGGTACGACGGTCACCGCGGCCAACGAGAGCTGGAACGGCGCGCTCGGCACCGGCGCGAGCGTCAGCGCCGGGTTCCTCGCTACCTGGTCGGGGAGCAACGCCGTACCGTCCGTGTTCAAGCTCAACGGCACGACCTGCAACGTGGATTCGCAGCCGACGCCGACTCCGACACCCACCCCCACGCAACCCCCGACGAGCGGCACCGCACCCGCGCTGCACGTCTCCGGCAACAAACTCGTGGACGCCGGCGGTACCAACCGCCGTCTGCTCGGCGTCAACCGGTCCGGCGGCGAGTTCATGTGCGTACAGGGCTACGGCATTTGGGACGGCCCGGTGGACGACGCGGCCGTCGCGGCGATCGCCGACTGGAAGGCCAACACCGTCCGTATCCCGCTCAACGAGGAGTGCTGGCTGGGCCTTTCCACCATCAAGCCGGAGTACGCGGGCGCCAACTACATCGCCGCCGTCAAGGACCTGGTGGCGAAGGTCGAGGCGCACGGCATGACGCCGATCATCGATCTGCACTGGACCTACGGCCAGTACACCGGCAACTCGGCGGGCTGCTCCGACGTGCACGCCACCTGCCAGAAGCCGATGCCCGACGCGCAGTACAGCCCGTCGTTCTGGTCCTCGGTCGCCAGCACCTTCAAGGGCGACCAGGCGGTCGCGTTCGACCTGTTCAACGAGCCCTACCCGGACCGCGCCACCTCCACGACCACCCAGGCGTGGCAGTGCTGGCGGGACGGCGGCACCTGCCCCGGCATCGGGTACGAGGTCGCCGGTATGCAGGATCTCGTCGACGCCGTACGGTCGACCGGCGCCAAGAACGTGATCATGGCCGGCGGGCTCGCGTACTCGAACGACCTCAGCCAGTGGCTGGCCTACAAGCCCACCGACCCGACCGGCAATCTCGTCGCCGCGTACCACGTGTACAACTTCAACACCTGCGCGAGCGAGAGCTGCTGGAACTCCACCCTCGCCCCCGTCGCGGCCCAAGTGCCGCTGGTGGCAGGGGAGATCGGCGAGAACACCTGCTCGCACGCCTTCGTCGACCAGGTCATGAAGTGGTTCGACGACCGCGGGCTCTCGTATCTCGGCTGGACCTGGAACACCTGGGACTGTTCCGCGGGTCCCTCCCTGATCTCCGACTACGCCGGTACGCCCACGGCGTACGGCATCGGGCTGCGCGACCATCTGCGCGCCCTCAACGGATAGGCGCCCCCGCACACCGAACAGCGCACATCACAGCACCCGCAACCAACTTCCTTACCAGACAAGGAAACCCGCACTCATGAGCCGTACCAGAACAGCGTTGCTCGCTGCCTTGGTGCTCGTCGCCGGGGCCTCGGGGACGGCGGTCGCCGTCACCCCCTCGTCGGACGTCGGCATCGCCGCGATCCCCTGCACCGTCGACTACAAGGTGCAGAACCAGTGGGACACCGGCTTCACCGCCGCCGTCACCGTCACCAACAACTCGGCCGCCAAGTCGAGTTGGGCCGTGAAGTGGGCGTACGCCGGCAACCAGCAGGTCACCAGTGGCTGGAACGCGAAGATCAGGCAGAGCGGGACCGCCGTCACGGCGGCCAACGAGACGTACAACGGGAGCCTGGCGACCGGCGGTTCGGTCAGCTTCGGCTTCAACGCCTCCTACAGCGGCACCAACGCGCTCCCGACCACCTTCACCCTCGACGGCGTGACCTGCAACGTCGACGACGGCAGTGGCGGGGGAGGCGGCGGTGGCGGCACCGATCCCAGCGGGCGGGTCGACAACCCGTACGCGGGCGCCAAGGTGTACGTGAACCCGGAGTGGTCGGCGAAGGCCGCCGCCGAGACCGGGGGCAGCCGGATCTCCAACCAGCCCACCGGCGTCTGGCTCGACCGCATCGCCGCCATCAACGGTGTCAACGGCGGCATGGGCCTGCGCGCCCACCTCGACGCGGCGCTCGCCCAGAAGGGCAGCGGCCAAGAGGTCGTCCAACTCGTCGTCTACGACCTCCCCGGGCGTGACTGCGCGGCCCTCGCGTCGAACGGAGAACTCGGACCGACCGAAATCGGGCGCTACGAAACCGAGTTCATCGACCCGATCGCCGCGATCCTCGCCGACAGCAAGTACGCCTCGCTGCGGATCGTCACCACGATCGAGATCGACTCCCTGCCCAACCTCGTGACCAACACGGGCAGTCGGGCCACCGCCACCCCGCAGTGCGACACGATGCTCGCCAACGGCAACTACGTGAAGGGCGTCGGATACGCGCTCAACAAGCTCGGCGCGATCCCCAACGTCTACAACTACATCGACGCAGGCCACCACGGCTGGCTCGGCTGGGACGACAACTTCGCCCCCTCCGCGAACCTCTTCTACCAGGCCGCGAACGCCTCGGGCGCGACCGTCAACGACGTGGCCGGCTTCATCACGAACACGGCCAACTACAGCGCCCTGAAGGAGAACAACTTCACCGTCAACGACAGCGTCAACGGCGTCTCCGTGCGCCAGTCCAAGTGGGTCGACTGGAACCGCTACGTGGACGAGCTGTCGTACGCCCAGGCATTCCGCAACCAGTTGGTGTCGGTGGGCTTCAACTCCGGTATCGGCATGCTGATCGACACCTCCCGCAACGGCTGGGGCGGCTCCGCCCGGCCGACCGGTCCCGGCGCGACGACCAGCGTGGACACGTACGTCGACGGCGGACGCTACGACCGCCGTATCCAGGTCGGCAACTGGTGCAACCAGTCCGGTGCCGGTCTCGGCGAGCGTCCGCAGGCCGCACCCGCGACCGGGATCGACGCGTATGTGTGGATGAAGCCGCCGGGTGAGTCCGACGGTTCCAGCACCGCCATCGCCAACGACGAGGGCAAGGGCTTCGACCGGATGTGCGACCCGACGTACACGGGCAACGCCCGCAACGGCAACAACATGTCGGGTGCCCTGCCGAACGCTCCGCTGTCGGGGCACTGGTTCTCGGCGCAGTTCCAGCAGTTGATGGCGAACGCGTACCCGCCCCTGTAGATCCCCTACAGAAAACGGATACAGCAATCGCATACCGCATCGCACATGGCATACAGCCCTCGCGCCCCCTCTGGGGCGCGGGGACTATCCCTCGCCGGCCAGGCCCCGGCGGATCGCGAACTCCACCGCCGAGTGGTCGCCGTCGGGGCGGTCCAGCTCGTAAGGCACCGCGGGCAACAGCGGCGGCTGCCCCATGAAGCGGGGGCGGTCGCCGTGGTGCGGCTGGGCCGCGTGGACCAGGAAGGGGTGGCAGAGGTACACGTCACCGGGCCTGCCGGTGGCGTACGCGAGGGGGCGCCCGGTGGATGCCTCGGCCACCTTCGGGCCGAGCGTCAGTGAGGAGGCGCCCCTCTCGCCGTACGGTTCGAGGACGCGCGGGACGTCGAGGTGGGAGCCGACCCGGATACGCGTCGGCGCGTTCTCCTCGGTGACCTCGGTGTACAGCATCAGCATCAGCAGGGCCCGGCCGCGCGAGCGCAGGTTCGCGTACGGCCACTCGTTCTCCGCGCCCTCCGCGACATAGCTGCCCTCGATGTGCCAGCCGGCGTCGTCCGGTTCCGTCGCGTGCGGGAAGCGCAGCGGAAAACTGCCCACCGAGTACCGGGACTGCCAGCGGCCTGCGCCCACCAGGAGGTCGAACGCCTCATGCAGGGCAGGGGAGTTGACCGAGGCGGCGAACGGCCCCTGGGGCATGTCGCTCACCCACACCACGGGGTCCTTCCAGGTGCCGGGATCCTCCGCGTCGTAGCCCGTCTCCCGCCACAGCAGTCGAGCACAGTGCTCGGCGACCCGCGGTGGGAAGGCCCCTTCGATCCTCACGAACCCGTCTTCGAGGAAGCGTTCCACCATCACGTCGTCCGCGTAGTCCATAGAGGCATGCTCGGCGACCGGCCGCCCACATCGCATCCGATTTTTTGCCGCTTCGGCAAGGCAGGTGGCCGTCGGAGGGTGCGTCGGCGCAGGCTGGCGGCACGCGGACGAGAGGGTGACCACCATGGCGCACGAGCACGACGAGAAGCACGCACACCACGACGAGAAGCACGCACACCACCACGACCACACCGACATCGACTGGGCCGTCATGGGCCCCCTGCTGGAGACCCAGGCGGAGCTCTTCGCGCCGCTGTACGAGCGGGCGATGGCGTGGCTCGCGAAGGAGCGGACCGAGCCGGGGCTGATCGTCGACGTGGGCAGCGGGCCCGGTGTGGTCGCGTGTCTGTTCGCGGAGACGTTCCCGGGTGCCCGGGTCGTCGCGGTGGACTTCTCCGCACCGCTCCTGGAGCGGGCCCTCGCCCGCGCCGACCGGCAGGGCTTCGGCGACCGCTTCGGCACGCTCGCCGGTGAACTGCCCGAAGTCCTGGGGGAGTTGGCGTACCCGGCCGACCTCCTGTGGGCCAGCCGCAGCCTGCACCACCTCGGCGACCAGCGCGCCGGTCTCGCCGCCTTCGCGCAGCGGCTCGCGCCCGGCGGCACCCTCGCTATCATGGAGGGCGGCCTGCCGTCCCGGTTCCTGCCCCGCGACTTCGGCATCGGCCGCCCGGGCCTGGAGGCGCGGATCGACGCGATCGAGGCCGAGTGGTTCGCCCGGATGCGCGCCGACCTCCCCGGCGCCGTCACCGAGACCGAGGACTGGCCCGCCCTGCTGGGCTCGGCCGGCCTGAAGTACACCGGCAGCCGCAGCTTCCTCCTCGACCTGCCCGCCCCGGCCCCGGACCGCGTCCGCGCCTACGTCGCGACCTGGCTGACCCGGGTGCGTGACGTCTACGGCGAGGCCATGGACGCCGAGGACCGGGCCACCCTCGACCGGCTCGTCGACCCCGAGGACCCGGCCGGTGTGCACCGGCGGGCCGATGTGTTCGTGCTCGCCGCGCACACCGTGCACACGGCGGTGCGGACGAGCTGAAGAGCCCGTGATCCCGGCGGTGGGGACGAGCTGAAAGGGCCCGTGATCTCGACGGCTTGACTTCGGGAGTGCTCAAGGTGATGAACTGCCCCTCAGACTGCGCGGAGTTCACCGACCCACGGGGGTACCACCACCATGAACGACAACTCTCACGTCGCGCTCATAACCGGCGGCGGCAGCGGTATCGGGGCCGCCGTCGCCCGGCAACTCCTCAGCGCCGGGGGCCGGGTGGCCGTCACCGGCCGCAGCGAGCAGCGGCTGCACGCCTTCGCCGCTCAACTGGGCCTCCCCGAGGGCCTGTTGACGATCCCCGGCAGCGCTTCCGAATACGACCAGGTGCAGGCCGCCGTCGAGACGACGCTCAAACAGTTCGGGCGGCTCGACGCGGTCGTCGCCAACGCCGGTGTCGCCACGCACGACTCGGTCGCCGAGGGCGACCCGGCCGGGTGGACCGAGATGGTGCTGACCAACGTCCTCGGGCCCGCCCTCCTGATCCGGGCGTCCGTCGACGCGCTGAAGCAGACGCACGGCCGGATCGTGCTGATCGGCAGCGTCGCCGGGTTCGTGCACACACCCGGCAACATCTACGGCGCCACCAAGTGGGCGATGACCGGTCTCGCCGAGAACACCCGGCGCGAGGTCACGGAGTTCGGCATCGGGGTGACCCTGGTCGCCCCGGGCCGGGTGGAGACCCCGTTCTGGGACGGCAACGGCAGCCTGCCGCCCGGCCATCTCCTGACCGCCGACCAGATCGCCGACTCGATCCTCTGGGCGATCCGCCAGCCCGCCGGCGTCGACATCAACACCGTCGTCGTACGACCGATCGGCCAGCCCAACTGACGCGGCCCGGCCCAACTCGTGTACGAGTGCGGCCCGTTGCCGCGACCGCTCGCGGCAACGGGCCGACCCCGCCCCTCCCGGGCTCAGTTGTTCTGCAGGAACTGCTTCGCCAGCTGGTCGCCCAGCGAGACCGCCGCGCTGTGGCTCTCGATGGGGGACACCGTCGAGTTCTTGAACAGGATGTACGTCACGCCGGAGTCGGCGCCGCCGGTCGCCGGGTCGGGGTCGATGCCGAGGGCCTTGGCGGTGGCGTACGAGGCCTCGCCGATGATCTTGGTGGGGCCGGTGTCGCCGACGACGGCGTACTCGACCTTGTTGTTGTAGATCACGGCGACCACACCGCCGCCCTTGATGCCGTAGCTGGAGTACTTCCAGATGCTGCTGGAGCTGGGCACCACGATGTAGGGCAGTGAATCCGCCTTCAGGGGTTTGCCGTTGGACTGGTGGAACGCCGTGTCGTCCTGGTACCAGGGGTCGGCGTTCTCGTTGCAGTTCGAGGTGCGCTGGCCGTCGCAGTCGATGTCCATGTCGGCCTTCCAGAACACGGCGCCGTTCTTGCCGCAGACCGGGACGGTGGCCGAAGTCTCGTCGTCGGTACGGTACTTGCCGTTCGATATCTGCGAGCAGGACGTCACCTTGGAGAGCAGGTCGGCCGCGCTGACCGTGCCCTCCTGGGCGGACCTCGGGGTGGCGCCGGAGGCGCTCGCGGGGAGCACTCCGGCGGCGAGCAGGGCGGCGCCTGAGGCCGCGGCGAGGGTCAGTGTTCGCATGCGCACTGTGGGGGACCCTTCTGTTAGGAAAGTTTCCTTACCAGGTGCGCAACAAGGTGGACCCGACGACATGCCCGCGTCAAGACCCTGGTACGAACCAAGTGGTCCGCGGGCGCGGGAAAACGACGCGCCCCGGAGCCACAGGGCTCCGGGGCGCTCGTATCACCCGGGGTCAGGCCAAGTGCCTTGGATTCAGCCCGCGTTGAACGTCGACGGGTCGGGACCCAGTCGCCGGTCCTCGTTCAGCGCGCTGATCGCCGCGAGGTCCTCGGTGTCGAGGCTGAAGTCGAAGACCTCGATGTTCTCCTTGATCCGCGACGGCGTCACGGACTTGGGGATCACCACGTTGCCGAGCTGGAGGTGCCAGCGCAGCACGACCTGGGCCGGCGAGCGGCCGTGCTTCTGGGCGATGGCGACGATCGCCGGGACCTCCAGGAGGCCCTTGCCCGAGCCGAGCGGCGACCAGGCCTCGGTCGCGATGCCCTGCTCCGCGTGGTACTCGCGCGCCGCGCGCTGCTGCAGCTGCGGGTGCAGCTCGATCTGGTCGACCGCCGGGATGACCGACGTCTCGGCGATCAGCCGGGCCAGGTGGTCGGGTTCGAAGTTGGAGACGCCGATGGCGCGCACCCGGCCGTCCGCGTGCAGCTTCTCGAACGCCTTGTAGCTGTCGAGGTACTTGTCCCGGGCCGGGGTCGGCCAGTGGATCAGGTACAGGTCGAGGTACTCCAGGCCGAGCTTCTCCAGCGACACGTCGAAGGCGCGCAGCGTGGAGTCGTACCCCTGGTCGCTGTTCCAGAGCTTGGTGGTGACGAAGAGTTCCTCGCGCGGGACGCCGGAGGCGGCGATGGCCTTTCCGGTGCCCTCTTCGTTGCCGTAGATCGCGGCTGTGTCGATGCTGCGGTACCCGGCCCCGAGCGCCGTGGCCACCGCCCGCTCCGCCTCGTCGTCCGGCACCTGCCAGACGCCGAAGCCCAGCTGGGGCATCTCGACACCGTTGTTGAGGATGATCGGGGGGACCTTGCTGCTCACGAGCTCTCGATCCTTCAGTCGTCGGTTGGTACCCCCATCGTCAACGATCACGGGCCGTAATGCATTCCTGACTGCGAAACCCGTCCCGGCTGACCGGCCGGTCAGCACCGGAAGTCGAAGATTGGCGAGAAATGCATCCGACCTTATTCGGTCCGGACCATTGACCGCGGCCCGTCATGCCGCAACGCTGAATCACGCCACGGGACGCGTTCGTGAACCTGGTGCATGCATGTGAACACCAGCACCTGTCTGGGCTCTGACACCCCCCACCCTTCAGGAAAGCAGGTACGCGCACATGAGTGAGACGCTGCCCGAGGCCCATCACGCGGCACCGCACGCTCGTGAAACATCGGATGAAAAGGTGTGGCAAACGCCTCGTCAAGCGGTTGTCGAAACCGCCCTCGACACGACCGCCCACGCCCTCGGCGACCGCTGACCGCGGGTCGGAACGGCGAACGCAGACACACCGTGACCGCGACACCCGCGCCCGTCGACGAGGCCGCCACCCGGAGAAACCACCGGGTCCACGGAGCGGCCGCACCCCGCCACCGCGGAGCGCCACCACGACCGACACCCCGTCAACTCCCTCGCGCACGGCGGCGAACCGAGCCCGCGCTCCGCCACGACCGGCTCCGCGACGGCAGCCGCGAGGCGGACGGGATCCTTGCCGAACCCGCCGAACGGCTCCCGGTCGCCGACGAAGTCCCGGAACCACTGGCGGAGTTACGGAAGGAGGGGCGGCTCCCATGACCGAGGCCTCAGTGACCGCCGGACCGCGCCGCGGGCATTGCTCCAACCCTGCCGAACTGATCAGTCGGTCAAGAGAGTTGACGGCTGATCAGCGGCATGAGGATGTTCCGGGCAGGCCGCCGGCCCGGGCGTCGTACCGCCCCGTCCGCCGGGAGGCGATCCGCTCGCCGGACGCGACTTCCCCCGCCCGTCAAGCGAACCCGCTTGCCCCTTGAACCCACCGCCCTTCGAACCCACCCGCCCCATCGCCCCCTTGGAAAGGGAGAAGCATGAGACGACGACGCCTGCGAGCGGGACTGGCGGCGGTCGCCCTGGCCACCGCCGCCCTGACCGCGGCCTCCCCGCCACTGGAAACGGTGGCGGCGGCGAGCCGGCCCGCCGCCGCGCCCGACTGGTCCGTGGCCGTGGTCGACTCGACGACGGCCCGCTACACACCGAGCACCATCGGCGGCTGGTCGTACCCCGTCGGCCTCTACCTCTACGGCCAGTACCTCACGTACAAGCGTACCCACGACCCCCGCTACCTGACCTACATCAAGAGCTACGTCGACCGTTTCGTGAAGAGCGACGGCTCGATCGACCAGTCCTTCAACAGCCTCGACAGCATGCAGGCCGGCCGCCTCCTGGTGATCCTGCACCACGAGACCGGCCAGGACCGCTACCGCAAGGCGGCCAAGAAGATCCGCGACCGCCTCGACACCTACCCGCGCACGAGTGATGGCGGCTTCTGGCACGCCGACAGCAGCAGCCGCGCCCACCAACTCTGGTCGGACGGCGTCTACATGGTGAACCCGTTCCTCGTCGAGTACGGCAGGGAGTTCGGCGACAGCGCGTACGCGAACGACGAGGCGTCCCGGCAGCTGTACGTCTACGGCAGCCATCTCCAGGTCGCCAACGGCCTGTTGAGGCACGCCTACGACGAGTCGCGCACCGCGAGCTGGGCCGACCCGCAGACCGGACTCGCGCCGGAGCACTGGTGCCGGGCGGTCGGCTGGTACGCGATGGCGATCACCGACGTCCTCGACGCACTCCCCGCCGACCACCCGCGACGCCCCCAACTCATCGGCATCCTGCGCAAGTTGGCGGCCGGTCTGGAGAAGTACCAGGATCCGGCGACGGGACGCTGGTTCCAGGTCATGGACAAGGGCGGCCGGAGCGACAACTGGACCGAGACGTCCTGCTCCAGCATGTTCACCTACGCCCTCTCGCGCGGCGCCCAGCAGGGCTATCTCGACCGGCACTACGCCGACGTCGCCCGGCGCGGCTACGAGGGCGTCCTCGCGAAGCTCTCGGTCGGCACCGACGGCCGCACGAATCTGACCGACATCTCCATCGGCACGAACGTCGGCGACTACGCGTACTACGCCGCCCGCACCCGCGCCACGAACGACTTCCACGGCCTGGGTGCCTTTCTGATCATGAACGAACAACTGAGGGGTGATTAGTGTCATGGGCACGTCGAGAAGAAGGATTCTCGGGGCCGCTCTCGGCGGTGCCGCCGGCGCCGCGGTGGGACTGTCGACCGCCACCACCGCGCACGCCGCCTCCTGGCAGCAGAAGTGGGCGCCGACCGCGACCGGCGACGGACTCGGCGCCTTCGAGACCGTCGAGGACGACCGCGCGGACTCGCACCCGGCCGGACAGCCGCACATCTACGCCACCGGGGACAACTGGCGCTTCAACATGCATACGGTCGACCGCGACACGTCGACCGACCGGCAGCGCCAGGAGGTCACCGGTCTGCGCACCGGCAGCAGCAGCTACCTCAAGTGGACCGAGGGGCAGACCTGGCGGATCACGTACTCGATGTACATCCCCAGCTCCCTGAAGGCGACCACGACCTTCACGCACATCATGCAGATGAAGCAGCCCGGCAACGGCACCTCGCCGATCGTCGTGCAGTCCCTGCGCCGGGTGAACGGCGTGCAGACCATCGAGCTGAACCTGCCCGTCGCCGGCGTCCTGGTCGGCCGTACCGATCTCGATCCGCTGCACGACCAATGGACCGACGTCGACTTCCGGATCAAGGTCGGCGACGGCACGGCCGGTTCGGTCCGCTGGATCCTCACGTCCGGCTCCACCACCGTGATCGACGAGTCGAAGACCGGCGTCGACACCTTCCTGGCCGACCGGGTGCGCCCCAAGTGGGGCATCTACCGCTCCCTCGGCGACACCTCCGGGTCCCTGCAGGACACCTACCTCCTGCTCACCGATCTCCGCGGCTACCAGCTCGTGTGAGGAGACCGATCCATGAAACCCCCCATGTACAAACGGAGTTGGGCGGCGAGCGTGTTCTTCGCGTTCGCCGTCGTCCTCGGCCTCGCCCACCCCTCCGCCCTCGCGACCGCACGCCCCGCACCGCATGCCGCCGTCTACGACGTGCGGGACTACGGTGCCAAGGGCGACGGTTCCGCCAACGACACCCCGGCCGTCAACAAGGCCATCACGGCGGCCAACGCGGCGGGCGGCGGCACGGTCCGCTTCCCCGCCGGCACGTACAAGTCCAAGAACACCATCCACATGCGGAGCAACGTGACGCTCCAGGTGGACACGGGCGCCACGGTCCAGGGCTCGTCGGCGGACACGTACGACAAGGCCGAGTCGAACGCCGACGACCAGTACCAGGACTACGGGCACAGCCACTTCCGCGACGCGATGATCTACGGCGACCGGCTCACGAACATCGGCTTCGTCGGCGGCGGGGTCATCGACGGGCTCGGCAACCTGATCACCGGCAACCCCAAGCCGGGCGAGGCCGACAAGATCCTGTCGCTGACGCGCTGCGACGGGCTCCGCATCGGTGACGGGCTCACCCTGCGCAGGGGCGGCCACTTCGCCGCGCTCATCAACGGCTGCACCAACGTCACCTCGGACCGCCTGACCATCGACACCGCGAGCGACCGCGACGGCTGGAACATCATCTCCACGACGAACGTCACCGTCACCAACGCCAGCATCAAGGCCAACGACGACGCACTCGTCTTCAAGAGCGACTACGCGCTCGGCGCCAAACTCCCCAACGGTCATGTGCGCGTGAGCGATTCGTATCTGTCGGCCAAGTGCTGCAACGCCCTCATGTTCGGCTCCGAGACCTGCGGCGACTTCTCCGACTACCGGTTCGAGGAGATCCGGATCGAGGGCGCCGACAAGTCCGGCCTCGGCATGGTCTCCATGGACGGCGCGAAGATCTCCGACGTCCACTACCGCGACATCACCATGACCGGCGTCCACTCACCGATCATGGAGAAGATCGGCACCCGCAAGCGCTGCGGTGGCAGCCCGGGGGTCGGCTCGATCAGCGACGTCACCTACGACAACATCACGGCCACCGGCAACTCCCCTTCCTTCAGCCCGACTCTGTGGGGCGAGACCGGTCACCGCATCGACGGGGTCACGTTCACGAACGTCGACATCACCGTCCCCGGCGGCAACGGCACCATGTCGACCGGAGTGCCGGGCAACGACCCGAACGACTACAACCCGAAGGCCATCGGCACCCGGCCGGCCTACGGCTGGTACCTCCACAACGCCGACCACGTCCAATTCACCGACAGCTCGGTGAAGTTCGCGGCGGACGACGGCCGGCCGGCGGTCGTCGCCAACGCGGCGAGCGGCATCCGGTTCACCGGCTTCACCGCCCAGCGCGGCACGAACTCGCCCTACGACCTGGGCTTCCAGGACGTGAACGGCTACTGCGTGAGCGGCGCCGGTTCGCCGCGCGTGTCCAGCACCGGCTCCACCGAGAACTGCGCGCCCACGAACGCCCGCCCGCTCGACCTGGAGAACCCCCGCCAGGACTTCCTCCGCGGCTCCGTCGGCGGCCTCTTCCTGCACTGGGGCCTGCGCACCGCGCCCGCCCACACGAGCTGCACCGCCTGGGAGAACGACGTCACGAACGGCGGCTGGACCCCCGACTACTGGGTGAACGAAGCCCAGAAACTGCATACGCAATACCTCGTACTGGCCACCTTCCACAGCCGGCTCGGCTACGCCCGACCCTGGCCCTCCAAGATCCCCGGCTCCTGCTCCACCAAGCGGGACTTCCTCGGCGAACTGATCACCGCCGCGAAGGCCAAGGGCATGAAGGTCGTCCTCTACATGACCGACGACCCCCAGTGGCACGACGACGGCGGCCACGAGTGGCTCGACTCGGCCGCGTACTCCGCCTACAAGGGCAAGACCGTCGACCTGACCACCCGGGACGGCTTCGGGCAGTTCGGCTACGACAACTTCTTCGAGGTCATGGACCGCTACCCCGACCTCGGCGGCTTCTGGATCGACAACGACAACGCGTACTGGGAGAGCCACGACCTCTACCAGCAGATCTACCAGAAGCGCCCGAACTACACCCTCAGCAACAACAACGAGGACACGCCGATCATGGACATGATCAGCAACGAGCAGAAGACGGGGATGTCGCCCGCATACGATTACCCGCAGGCTGTATACACCGCGCAACCCCGGCTGACGGAAGCCGACTTCAAGCTCCCGTCGACCGGTGCCTGGTGGTACGACGGCTCCAACCCCTCCGTCGACCGGGCCCTCACCCTCGGCCGGCTGATCACCAACGCGGGCTCCTCCGTCAAGGCGCTGATGGCCGAGACCGCCCAGGTCAACGGCAAGTTCCCCGCCAACCAGGCATCGTTCAACACCTTCGCCGACTCCTACCTCGACCCCATCTGGGAATCCCTGCACGGCACCGAGGGCGGCGGCTACATGTACGGCGGCCTCAAACCCGGCTTCTGGAACGACGGCGCCCACGGCGTCACCACCATCAGCCGGACCGACCCGGACCTCCAGTACGTCCACGTCCTCACCCCGCCCACCACGAGCACGCTCCGCATCCGCGACAACGGCTACCGCATCGCCTCCGTCACCAACCTCCGTACCGGCGCGGCGATTTCGTGGTCCCAGTCCGGCGGAGTGCTCACGCTCAGCGGCCTCGGCGGCTGGGACCCGTACGACACCGTCTTCAAGGTCACGACCGCCGGCCGCCAGGGCATCCTGTCCGGCGTCACCGTGACCGCGAGCGCCTCGGCGAGCGGGCACGCGGGTGCGGCGGCCGGCGACGGCAGCTACCTCACCTACTGGGACAACGACAAGACGCTGCCCGTCAACCTCACCTTCGACCTGGGCAGTTCGAAGAAGGTGCAGTACATCGGGCTCAACCAGCGTGAGGACTCCGTCGCCTACGCCCGCTCCGACACCGAGCAGTCGGCGCGGATCAAGGCGTACAAGGTGTTCCTGAGCAGCGACGGCACGAACTGGGGGAGCGCCGTCAAGACCGGCGAGCTCCCAAGTCGCCGCGGAATCCAGGGCATTGACCTCACCGCCGCGAACGCCCGCTACGTCCGCCTCGAAGTCGACTCCACCTGGGCCGCGTCCACCGACACCACCCGCTACAAGCGGCTGCGGATCGACGAGGCGTGGATCGGCACCTCCTACGCGACCCCCGGGGGATCGTCATGACACCCGTCCGACCCAGACCGTTCGTGGCAGCGCTCGCCGGGCTGCTGGCCGCTTCCGCGCTTCCCCTCCTGAGCGGCGCGACCCCGGCCGCGGCCTCCGACAACGGCCAGTCCACCCGGCCCGCCATGGGCTGGAGCAGCTGGAGCTTCGTCCGCCGTTCGCCCACCGAGGCCAAGATCAAGGCGCAGGCCGACGCCCTGGTGTCCAGCGGCCTCAAGAACCACGGCTTCGTGTACATCAACCTCGACGACTTCTGGCAGAAGTGCGACACCAACGGCTTCACCGTCGACTCCTACGGCCGCTGGGCCGCCGACCCGGCCAAGTTCCCTTCCGGGATCAAGGCGTTGGCCGACTACATCCACTCCAAGGGCCTGAAGTTCGGCTTCTACGTCACCCCCGGCATCGCCAAGAACGCGGTCACCGCGAACACCCCGATCGAGGGCACGTCGTACCACGCGAAGGACATCGCGGACACGTCGAAGACGGAGAAGAACTACAACTGCAAGAACATGTACTACATCGACTACGGGAAGCCGGGCGCCCAGGAGTTCGTGAACTCGTGGGCGAAGCAGTTCGCCTCCTGGGGTGTCGACTACCTGAAGATCGACGGCGTCGGCAGCGCGGACATCCCCGACGTCCAGGCCTGGGACACGGCGCTGCGGGCGAGCGGACGGGACATCAACTTCGCGCTGTCCAACAACCTTCCGATCGCCGACGCCGCCAACTGGCGCCGGCTCGCGAACAGTTGGCGCACGCAGGGTGACGTCGAGTGCTACTGCGGTCCCGGGGCCAACGGCAGCGGCTATCCGCTCACCGACTGGTCGCACGTCTCCGCACGCTTCGACAAGGCCGCCGCCTGGCAGCCGTACGCCGGTCCCGGCGGCTGGAACGACCTGGACTCGCTGGAGGTCGGCAACGGCGACCAGGTGGGACTGACGGCCGACCAGCGCCGCTCGCACTTCACCCTGTGGGCGATGGCGGCCTCACCGCTGCTGCTCGGCACCGACCTCACCCAACTCGACTCCGTCGACAAGGCGATGCTCACCAACGACCGCCTGATCGGCGTCGACCAGGACGGGGCCGCCGCCAAGCGGATCGTCAGCAGCGGCGTCAAACAGGTCTGGAGCAAGAAGGAGAGCGACGGCCAGTACGTCGTGGCGCTCTTCAACACGGGCACGTCCGGCAACGCCACCGTCAGCGTGAACTGGTCGCAGGTCGGCTTCACCGGGACGGGCGACGTCACCGACCTGTGGTCCGGCTCCCACAAGGGCGCCGTCACGGACACGTACAGCGCGACCCTGCGCCCCGGCGAGACCCGCCTGATCCGCGTAGAACCCAGCTGAACGACCGGGAGCGGCAAGGTCTCCCGGTCCAGGGAGACCTCCGCTTCCCATTGTCAGGAAGCTTTCCTGACACTCGTCCGCACTCCCCACCCCACTCCCCACCCCACTCCCCACCCCACTCCCCACACCAGGAGGACGACCCCATGCACCAGGCCCTACGACCACCCCGACCCGGCACGGTCCTCGCCGCGCTGCTCGGACTGACGCTGTCTCTGCTGTTCACTGTGTCGCCCACGTCCCACGCGGCCACCGCCCGCCCGCTCGCCGCCCCGGGCATGGCGGTCGCCCCCTACGAGTACCTCGGCTGGGGCAGCCCGCAGAACCCCACCTCCGTGATGGCGGCGACCGGCGTCAAGTGGTTCACCCTCGCCTTCATCCTCTCCGACGGCTCCTGCAACCCGAAGTGGGACGGCTCGCGCCCGCTGACCGGCGGCGACGACCAGGCGAAGATCAAGGCGATCCGGGCGGCCGGCGGCGACGTCGTCGTCTCCGTCGGCGGCTGGAGCGGCGCCAAGCTGGGCGAGAAGTGCTCCAGCGCCGCCGCGCTCGCGGGCGCCTACCAGAAGGTGATCAGCGCATACGGCCTCAAGGCCCTCGACATCGACATCGAGAACACCGAGTGGTCCAACGCGACGGTCCGGCAACGGGTGATCGACGCCCTGAAGACCGTCAAGGCGAACAACTCCGGCCTGAAGACCGTCATCACCTTCGGTTCGACGACCGGCGGCCCGGACTCCACCGGCGTCGACATGATCAAGCGCGGCGCCGACTCCGGTCTGGCGAACGACGTCTGGTGCATCATGCCGTTCGACTTCGGCGGCGGCGCCACCACCATGGGCACGCTCACCACGCAGGCCATGGAAGGACTGAAGGCGAAGGTCAAGTCGGCCTACGGATACGGCGATGCGACGGCGTACGCGCACATCGGCCTGTCGTCGATGAACGGGAAGACCGACGACTCCGGTGAACGCGTCCGCGTCGCCGACTTCAAGACCATGCTCGCCTACGCCCAGCAGCACCACATCGGCCGCCTCACCTACTGGGCCGTCAACCGCGACCGGGCCTGCGGCTCGGGCTCCGACGGCGACTCCTGCAGCGGCGTGACACAGCAGCCGTACGACTACCTCAAGGTCTTCGCCCAGTACACGGGCTGAGGGGACACACCGCCATGAAACCCACCCGAGCACTGCCCTGGTGCCTCTCCCTGGCCCTCGCGATCCCGCTCGTCGGTCTCGCGCAGGGCACGGCGAGCGCGGCCACCGACTACCAGGCCGAGGACGCCACCGTCGTCCAGGGCGCCGTGGCCACCAACCACACCGGCTACACGGGCACCGGCTTCGTCGACTACACCAACGTCACCGGCTCCTATGTGGAGTTCACGGTCACTGCCACCGCCGCCGGCACCGCGTCGCTCACCCTTCGCTACGCCAACGGCACCGCCACCGACCGCCCGTTGGACATCTCTGTCAACGGAACGGTCGTCGCGTCCGCGGTGTCCTTCCCGGCCACCGCCGACTGGAACACCTGGGCGACGAAGACCGTGAACGTCCCGCTGACCGCCGGCACCGACAAGATCCGGGCGACCGCGACCACCGCGAACGGCGGCCCCAACCTCGACCGGATCAGCGTCGGCACGGCGGCCGACGCACAGGCACCGACCCGTCCCGGCCAGCCCAGTTGCTCCGACATCGGCGAGGACGGCCTGACGCTGGTCTGGGGCGCCTCCACCGACAACGTGGGCGTCACGGCGTACGACCTGTACGAGCACGGCAACAAGATCGGGGAGGCGACGGGGAGTTCGACGTCCAAGACCCTCACCGGCCTCGCCCCGAACACCACGTACGACCTCACCGTCATCGCCCGCGACGCGGCCGGCAACACCTCGCCGGCCAGCCCGGTCGTCGACTGCACGACGAAACCCAGCTCCGACACCACCCCGCCGACCAGGCCCGGGACACTGTCCGCGGCCGGCATCACCTCGAACACGGCCGACCTCACCTGGGGCGCGTCCACCGACGACCGATCGGTTGTCGCATACGACATCCGCAGCGGGGACACCGTCTACAAGTCGGTCACCACCGGCACCTCGACCACCCTGACCGGCCTCGCCTGCGACAGCCCCTACTCGCTGGACGTCGTCGCGCGCGACGCGGCCGGCAACCTCTCCGAGCAGAGCAACACCGTCACCTTCACCACGAAGGCCTGCGCCGCCGACGGCGGTGTCCCGTCCGCCATCACCACGCTCTCCACCGGCTGGACGATCCCGTGGGGCATCTACTGGATGCCGGACGGCCAGAGCGCCCTCGTCACCGAGCGGGACGACTTCCGGGTCTGGAAGACGGCCAAGGACGGCACCCGGACCCAGGTCGGGACCGTGCCCAACGCGGTCACCACCAACGGCGAGGGCGGCCTGCTCGGCGTCGCCGTCGACCCCAAGTGGGCCACCAACCACTACGTGTACTTCATGCACACCGCGTCCGAGGGCAACCGGGTCGTCCGCATGACGTACGACGGCACCTCCCTCACCGGCTACACGGTCCTGTTGCAGGGCATCAAGAAGAACCGCTACCACAACGGCGGCCGGCTCGCCTTCGGCCCCGACGGCTACCTCTACGTCTCGACCGGCGAGGCCCAGACACCCGACCTGGCCCAGGACAAGACCTCCCTCAACGGCAAGATCCTGCGCATGACGACGGACGGCAAGCCGGCTCCGGGCAACCCGTTCGGCAACTACGTCTACTCGTACGGCCATCGCAACCCCCAGGGCCTCGCCTTCGACCGCAACGGCCGCCTGTGGGAAGCGGAGTTCGGCAACAGCTCCAAGGACGAACTCAACCTCATCAAACCGGGCGCCGACTACGGCTGGCCCACCTGTGAAGGGAGTTGCAGCGTCGCCGGCATGACCAACCCCAAGGCCACCTGGAACGTCGACGAGGCCTCGCCCAGCGGTATCGCCGTCGTCCGCAACGTCGTCTACATGGCGTCCCTGCGCGGCGAACGCCTGTGGCGCATCCCGATCAACGGCGACAACGAGAGCGTCGGCACCCCGACCGCGTACTACGTCGGCACCTACGGCCGTCTCCGCACGGTCACCAAGGTGCCCGGCGCCGACCAGTTGTGGCTGTCGACCACCAACTGCGACAACAACGGCAACCAGGCGGACGGCTCCGACAAGATCTTCCGTGTGAACATCGGCTAGGGCAGCGGGAGTTCAGGCCCGGTACAGCGCCTCGACCTCGTTGGCGTACGTGCTCTCGATGGCCTTGCGCTTCAGCTTCAGGGACGGAGTCAGCAGACCGTGCTCCTCGCTGAAGGGCTGGGCCAGTATCCGGAAGGTGCGGATCGACTCGGCCTGCGAGACCAGGGTGTTGGCGGCGACCACCGCGCGCCGCACCTCGGCCTCCAGGTCGGCGTCCCGCACCAACTGGGCCGGCGTCAGCGGCGGTTTGCCGCGCATGGTGAGCCAGTGCTCGACGGCCTCGTGGTCGAGGGTGACGAGGGCGGCGATGTAGGGGCGGTCGTTGCCGACGACGATGCACTGCGCGACCAGCGGATGGTCCCGCACCCGCTCCTCCAGCAGCCCCGGCGCGACGCTCTTGCCGCCGGAGGTCACCAGGATCTCCTTCTTGCGCCCGGTGATCGTGAGATAGCCGTCCTCGTCGAGGGAGCCCAGGTCACCGGTGGCGAGCCAGCCGTCGTGCAGGGTCTCGTCGGTGGCCTTCTGGTTGTTGAGGTAGCCCTGGAAGACGTTGGGGCCGTTCAGCCAGATCTCGCCGTCGTCCGCGATGTGCACGGTGACTCCCGGGACGGCCTGGCCGACCGTGCCGTAGCGGGTGCGCTCGGGCGGGTTGGCGGTCGCGGCTGCCGTGGACTCGGTGAGGCCGTAGCCCTCGTAGATCTGCACCCCCGCGCCCGCGAAGAACAGTCCGAGGCGGCGGTCCATGGCCGAACCGCCGGACATGGCGTTGCGGATACGGCCGCCCATCGCGGCCCGCACCTTGGAGTAGACGAGCTTGTCGAAGAGCTGGTGCTGCATGCGCAGCCCGGCCGAGGGGCCGGGGCCGATGCCCCAGGCCTTCTCCTCGATCGCGTCCGCGTACTTCACCGCGATCTCCACGGCCTTCTCGAACGGCCCGGCCCTGCCGTCCTTCTCGGCCTTGCGGCGGGCCGCGTTGAACACCTTCTCGAAGATGTACGGCACGGCGAGGATGAACGTCGGCCTGAAGGCGACCAGGTCGGGCAGCAGGGCGGCGGCGTTGAGCTGCGGCTGGTGACCGAAGCGGACCCCGCCGCGGATCGCCGCGACCTCCACCATCCGCCCGAAGACGTGCGCCAGCGGCAGGAACAGCAGGGTCGCCGCCTCGTCGCCCTTCTTCGAGTGGAAGACGGACTCCCAGCGGTCGATGACCGTGTCCGCCTCGTACATGAAGTTGCCGTGCGAGAGGACACAGCCCTTGGGTCTGCCCGTGGTGCCCGAGGTGTAGATGATCGTCGCCGTCGAGTCCGGGGTGACGGCCTGCCGGTGCCGGTGCACCACCTCGTCCTCGAGGTGCGCGCCGGCGTCGTACAGCTCCTGCACGGCACCCGTGTCGAGCTGCCACAGCTGGTGCAGCGCGGGGAGGCGGTCGATGACGGTGGCGATGGTCATCGCGTGGTCCTCGTGCTCGACCATGGCCGCGGAGACCTGCGCGTCGTGCAGCATCCAGAAGCACTGCTCGGCCGACGACGTGGGGTAGACCGGCACGACCTGGGCGCCGATCGTCCACAGCGCGAAGTCGAACAGCGTCCACTCGTAGCGGGTACGGGACATGATCGCGACCCGGTCGCCGAAGCGGACGCCCCGCGCGAGCAGGCCCTTGGCGAGGGCGAGGACCTCGTCACGGAACTCGGCGGCGGTCACGTCCCGCCACTCGCCCCGCTCGTCCTTGCGGCCCAGGGAGACATGGAGGGGCTCGTCCCGGGCACGCTCGAACACGACGTCGGCCAGACCGCCCACCGGCGGTGCCAACGCCAACGGCGGGTTGTTGTACTCGCGCAAACCTCGCTCCCCGCTCCTGTCGGCACTCCCCACAGCGCCGTGAAAGCTACCCCACCGGACGGAAGGGCGGGAGGGGGTCGGAAACCGAGCAGTGCTCACGTCCGTACCGGTCAGCGCCGGAAAATACCCTCACAAGGGGAAGGGTCGGACAGAAAACCTTACGGTTCCGTAGGTTTCGGCCCCGCAATCTCCACTGAATCTCCTCCTCGGCCGGCGCCGGCGCGACCGATGCCGTCACTCCGGCCCGCTCCGCCCGCCGACTCGCCCCGCCTCAAAGTAAGTTCAAGATAAATCATGCGCAAAACCAAGCACTCGGAGATGGGAATCACAGTGTTCGGCGATCGAATGTGGCTCGTCCGAAACGAAGCCGCAGGGATCTCCCGAGAGATCTTTTCCGACGCTGGAAAAAATCTTCGGAAATCCTCCGGGCGAGACCCCCCGAAGGGAATATCGAATTGAAGACCAAAAACGCCCACCGCAGGTCTCTGGGTCGCCACAGGAAGGTGGTCGTGGCCTTAGCGGCGGCGACGACCCTCCTCGGCGGCGCGCTGTACGCCAACGCGAACGCCGCGTCCGTCCAGTCCGATCCGTCCGCCAGTGCCTCCGCGTCGGCCCCCGGATCCGCCTCCCCGTCCACCCCCGGATCGGCGTCCCCGTCACACCCCGGATCCACGTCCCCTTCCACCCCCGCCTCCGCATCCGCCCCCGCACCCACCGGAACGGCCGGGACGGGCTCGTCCGTCTCGGCCGTGGTCGACGCCGCCACCGCCTTCCTGGACACCTTGGACGACGACCAACAGGCCGACGTACTCCTCGACTTCACGCAGGCCAACGCCATCGCCTGGTCGAACGAGGCGTGCGGTGCCACCTGCCGGGTCGGCATCGAACTGAGCACCCTCAGCGACACCCAGCTCACCGCCGCCAAAGCGGTGGTCGAGGCCGCCACGGGCACCGGCACCGACACCGGCTACGACCAGATCAGCCAGATCCTCGCGGCCGACGACGTCCTCGGCGAGACCGACAGCAGCTACGGCAGCGGCAACTACTACCTCGCCTTCCTGGGCACCCCGAGCACCTCCGGCACCTGGCAACTGCACTTCGGCGGCGACCAGTTGGCCGTGAACCTCACCTACAAGGACGGGGAGGTCGTGGGCACCACCCCGTACTTCGCCGGCGTGGAACCCGCCACCTGGACCGCCGACGACACCACCTACGCACCCCTCTCCGGGATGCACGACGGCATGGTGTCGATGCTCGAAGGCCTGAGCGACGACGAGGCGACGGAGGCGAAGCTCTCCGACTCCACCACCGACGTGGTGCTCGGCCCGGACGAGGACGGCGCCTTCCCCGACACCAAGGAGGGCCTCGCGGTCAGCGAACTGACCGACGAACAGCAGCAGTTGGTTCTCGACGCCATTACTCCGTGGGTCGAGGCCGCGGACGACACGACCGCCGCGTCCACCCTGAGCACCTACAAGTCGGAGCTCGCCGACACCTACATCTCGTACTCCGGCACCACGGCACTCGACACCGCCGGCGACTACGTCCGCATCGACGGACCCGGCGTCTGGATCGAGTTCTCCGTCAAGGACGGCGTCGTCGACACCGGCCAGCTCAACTACAGCTCCGTCTACCGCGACCACGACACCGACTACGGAGGAGAGTTCTCGTTCTCCTGACCCACCCGACAACGTAATGGGCGGCGCTGCTCCCGGCGGCGCCGCCCGCTGTCGTGCATTCCCTCGGTCGGTATTCTTGTCCGGCCCTATTTCTCACCTCGCGGAATTCGCTATCGGAATCGCCCCGCAAGGGAAAGTCGATATTACGGACCGCGCCGATGCAACCGGTCCCCGCCCGCCAGAATCGCCGCCGCCAACGCGTCCGCCGCCCCCTGCGCCGACACCCCGCGCCGCCCGTGCACCAGCACGAAGTCGACCTCGCCCAGCTCCGGCAACCCGGCCCGCTCCGGCATCCGCACCAACCCCGGCGGCACCAGCCCCCGTGAGTGCGCCATCACCCCCAGCCCCGCCCGCGCCGCCGCGATCAGCCCGTTCAGGCTCCCGCTCGTGCACGCGATACGCCACGCCCGCCCCTGCCGCTCCAGCGCCTCCAACGCGAGCGCCCGCGTGATGCCCGGCGGTGGATAGACGATCAGCGGCACGGGACGATCGGCGTCCAGGCGGAGCCGCTCCGCGCCGATCCACACCAGCTTGTCGTGCCAGACCAGCTCGCCCCGCGGATCCTCGGCACGCCGCTTCGCCAGCACCAGGTCCAGCTTCCCGGCGGCGAGCTGTTCGTGGAGCGTGCCGGACAGCTCCACCGTCAGTTCGAGGTCGACCTCGGGATGGTCGTACCGGAAGCCCTCCAGGATCTCCGGGAGCCGGGTCAGGACGAAGTCCTCGGACGCGCCGAAGCGGAGCCGGCCGCGCAGCCGGGTGCCGGTGAAGAACGCCGACGCCTGCTCCTGCACCTCCAGGATCCGGCGCGCGAAGCCGAGCATCGCCTCGCCGTCCTCCGTCAGCTCCACGGAGTGCGTGTCCCGGGTGAACAGCTGCCGTCCCGTCGCGTCCTCCAGGCGCCGCACATGCTGGCTCACGGTGGACTGGCGCAGCCCGAGCCGCCGGGCGGCCTGCGTGAAACTCAGGGTCTGGGACACCGCGAGGAACGTACGCAGGTGAGAGGGGTCGTACATGCCATACACCCTACGCGGCTATCGCGAAACGTGATGACAGTCAGAGCGGTACAACGGATTCCCGATCAAGGGTCCGGAGAGGAGGATGGGGAGGGCACGAGTCCGCGCCGCACGACGGACCGGACGTACAGCGAGACACGCGAGACAGTGGAGCACAGTGAAACGCCTGCGATGGCCGAGTCGGATGCCGATCGACCCCTACATCCTGCTGCTCCTCGGGACGGTGGGCCTCGCCGCACTCCTCCCCGCCCGAGGCACCGGCGCCGACGTCGCCTCGGGCGCCTCCACGGCCGCGATCGCCTTCCTCTTCTTCCTCTACGGCGCCCGGCTGTCGACCCGTGAGGCACTCGACGGGCTCAAGCACTGGCGACTGCACATCACGGTCCTGGCCTGCACCTTCGTCGTCTTCCCGCTGCTCGGCCTGGCCGCCCGCGGTCTCGTCCCGGTGCTGCTGACCCACCCCCTCTACCAGGGTCTGCTCTTCCTCACCCTCGTCCCGTCGACCGTCCAGTCGTCGATCGCGTTCACGTCGATCGCGCGCGGCAACGTGCCCGCCGCGATCTGCGCCGGCTCCTTCTCCTCGCTCGCCGGCATCGTCATCACCCCGCTGCTCGCGGCGGCGCTGCTCGGCGGCAACGCGGGTGGCTTCTCCGCCGATTCGCTGGTCAAGATCGTGCTGCAACTCCTTGTGCCGTTCCTGGCGGGGCAGTTGCTGCGGCACTGGGTCGGCGGCTTCATCACCCGGCACAAGAAGGTCCTCGGCTACGTCGACCGGGCCTCGATCCTCCTCGTCGTCTACACCGCGTTCAGCGAGGGCATGGTCCAGGGCATCTGGCACCAGGTCAGCGCCCTCCGCCTCGCCGGACTGCTCGCCGTCGAGGCCGTCGTCCTCGCCGTGATGCTCACCCTGACCTGGTACGGCGGCAAGGCGCTGCGCTTCGACCGGGAGGACCGGATCGCCATCCAGTTCGCCGGCTCGAAGAAGTCCCTCGCCTCCGGACTGCCCATGGCCAGCGTCCTGTTCGGCGCCCACGCCTCCCTCGCCGTGCTGCCGCTGATGCTGTTCCACCAGATGCAGCTGATGGTGTGCGCGGTCATCGCCAAGCGCCGCGCCCGCGATCCGGAGCCCGAGGTCATCGAGGCGGCGGCCCCAACCGCAGGGTCACGAACCGCGGTCGGTACAGCGACACGTTCCGGCTGAGGTTCAGGGCGGCCGAATAGGCCGTCGCGTCCAGCCAGTTGACGTCATAGCTGAGGACGATCCGCCCGTCGCCGCCCCACGCCGTGTGCACCTGCGGGTTGTACGCGGCGACCTGCCCCTGCGGCAGCGGCGGGCTGAAACTCCCGGTCGGCCCGTGCCACGGCCCGGTGGGCGAACAGGCCCAGTACGAGGTGACGGTGGTGAGCCCCCGGCTGCCCGCGGCCATCGTGAACAGGACGTACGTCCCGTCGTCGCGCACCACGGAGAACGCGCTGCCCACACCGGTGCGTCGCCCGTCCCCGAGCACCGGCGAGGGCCCGGCCCGCGCCGTCCACACCGAGCCGTCCCAGTACTCCCAGGCACCCGGCTCCCCGAGTCGTCCCTCCGGCACCCGCGCCACATACGCCGAGGAGGTCGGCCGGGCCGCCGCCTGCGCGTCGTTCCCGCCGAAGACGTACGTCCAGCCGCCCGCCGCGACCACTGTCGTCCCGAACTGCACCCGCCGGGACGGGTCCTGGACCAACTGCTGGTCGAAGACCTTCACGATCGACTCCACCCGCAGGTCCGGCAGCGACAGCGTGGCCACCTCGGTCGCCGTCGGCACACCGTAGATCCACGGGTACTGTCCGGCCGTCCGCGTCCACAGCAGCACCCGTACGACGGACTCGGCCGACCCGGGGGAGCGGGGCTCGACGCGGGCTGCCACCGGCCAACGCCACTCGTTCGGAGCCGGATCGGGGAACAGCGGCGCGGGCAGCGTGAGTCGGGGCTTCCCGTCGCGCATCACCACCGCCGAGTTGCGCACCAGCGGCGCGGTGGTGTCCCGCCAGGCGTACGACTCGCCGACCGGGTTGGGCGGGCCGTGCACCTGGCCGAGGTAGGTGTCGGAGAACAGCCACAGCATCCGCCCGTCCGGCAGCCGCACCGAGTGGGTGCCGTCGCCGCCGGTCCAGTCGTCGGTACGGGACTCGTCGTCGCCGTACGCGGCAAAGGAGTTGGTGAGCTTCGTGTCGTTCGACCAGGAGCGCACCGTACGGGCCGTGCACGTGCCGCCGCCCTCCCCGTCGTGGTGCCGGGGGAGGGCGGTGAGGAGCACGGCCGCGAGAGCCAGGGTCAGCAGCAGGCCGACCCCGGCTCCCGTCCGCCGTCGTGCTCGCTCCTCGGGCACGCCCGGGACGTTAGCGGCTGTCGCTCACCCGGTCCATGGGCAGCCACAGGACGGTCCCGTCGGTGGGGGGCTCGGGTGCGGCCAGCTCGTCGTCCGTCAACAGCCGGTCCCAGACGTGGACTTCGTCGATCGACCCGGTGAAGTACTGCATGCTGTCCATGCGCTGGCCGACATGCACACCGAACGGCGAGTTGCGGCTGACGGAGCCCACGATGTCCGCCGTGCTCACCGCCGTACCGTCGACGGACAGCGTCAACTCCCCACCGCCGCGCCGCAGTACGGCCCGGTGCCACTGGCCGTCGTTGTAGGCGCCGGCGGTGACCACCGACGTGGTGTGCACGGTCGTCGCGCCGACCCGGGTGGTGATCAGCGCCCGGACGTGGTTGCCGGCGGGCTCGCCGCGCAGCCAGACCTGCGGCTGGGTGGTGCCGACCCCGCCCATCCACAGGAACGGCTGATCACCCGTCGTGGCGGTGTAGCGGAACCAGAGGGACACCGTGAAGTCCTTTGTCCCCAGAGGCAGTCGGTCGCTGTACGGCAGGCGTACGGCGTCGTCGACACCGTCGAAGGACAGGGCGCCGCCGGACACGCCGTCCGTCTCCTGGGCGCCGCCGAGCACGGCCGCGCGCCGGGCGTGCGGGGCGAGGTCGGCGGTCGTCGGGTCGGGGCCCCGACGCGGTTGCAGCCAGGCCGCGTTGAAGCGGGCGAAGCGGATCTCGTCGGTGGCGGTCGCGGCACCGCCCTCGTAGAGCAGGCCCACCGTGTCGCCGTCGACGCGCGCCATGTCGGAGTAGCCCGACCAGTCCTTCGTCACGACCGTGCCGCGGTCCACGCTGTCCCAGGTACGGCCGCCGTCGTAGGAGGAGCGGATCATCATCGTGCGGCGGCGGTCGGGATCGGCGTCGCAGGACAGCAGGATGCGGAAGCCGACGCCGAGCGTCGAGCACTGGACCTGCGGGGCGTACAGGTCGGGCAGGTCGCGGAAGGGCGCGGTGAAGCTGTCGCCGCCGTCACGGCTGACCGCCTGCGTGCGGTGGCCGAGATCGGTGCCGTCCTGCTCGCGTCCGCTCACCAGGACCGAGCCGTCGGCGCGCTCGGTCAGCGTCACCTCGGACGGCTTCTGCCGCCATGTCCCGTCGGTCGCGATGGGCCACGAGTCGGTGGCGCCGATCCTCCAGTGGTCGCCGTCGTCGTCGCTCACGATCAGCGCCGCGTTGTTGGCGGTGACCCGACTCCCGTCCCAGGTCTCGGTGTTGACGCCGAACACGAGCCGGCCCCTGTGCTTGCCGCGGGTGAGCTGGATGCCGTGCACGGGGCCGGTGGCGTACCAGGAGTTCCAGTTCGGCGGCAGGATCTCGGCGCTCAGGTCACGCGGCTGCGACCAGGTCAGACCGTCGTCGTCGCTGTACTGCAGGTGCGGGGTGCGGTCGCAGGGGACCGAGCAGCCGGCGCCGTCCGTACGGCCCGTGTTGTACGTCTCGGCGAGCAGGACGCGGCCCGTCCTGCGGTCCACGATCGGCGCCGGGTTGCCGTGCGTGTCGCCGCCGCCGTCGTTGACGACCTCCAGCGGGCTCCAGGTGCGGCCGTCGTCCGTGGAGCGCTTGACGACGATGTCGATGTCGGCGGCGTCACCGCAGTTGAGGACCCGGCCCTCGGCGAACGCGAGCAGCGTGCCGTCGTTCGTCCGCACGATCGCGGGGATACGGAAACAGGCGTAGCCCGGGTCCTGGGAGGCCTTGAAGAGGACCTGCTGGTCGAACTCGGGGGTGGGGGAGGCGGTGGGGGCGGTGGCGTGCGCCGGGCTCGGGAGCATGATCAGCGCGGCCAGGGTGAGTGCGGCGGTGAGGGTGGATCTCAGACGTGTGCGAAGCCTTGACGGCATGGAGCGACCTGCCCTTCATTCGTCTGGACATCCGGACATCCCACGTCCAACGGGCGCGTCACAGACGTTAGTTGGGGCCTCCGGTGACTCACAAGAAGCGTGCAGCCCTCGTCGTCGCACAACTTCGCGACTCGATCGCCCGCGAGGCCGACGAGTAGCTCCTCACCCCGCCGCCGGCGACCGAACGCTACCGGCTCATGGGCCTGTTGATCCGGATTTCCGGTACGGACGGCTCATGGGAGCTAACGTTCCGTCATGACCCCACCGCAGACTCCCGAACCCCGGCTCGCCCTCGACCCCGAGCGCACCGCCCTGGTCCTCGTCGACCTCATGGACCGCATCGTCGCGCTGCCGCTCGAACCGTACAAGGGCACCGAAGTCCTCTCCGTGGCGCAGGAGTTGGCCGCCGGTTTCCGCTCCGCCGGCGCGCTCGTCGTACTGATCCGGGTCGAACGCCCGGGCATCGCCGAGCAGCCCTCCGGCAGCGGACTCGCCGAGGGGCTGGCCCAGGAGGGCGACCTGGAGATCGTGAAGCGGACGATCGGCGGCTTCCAGGGCACGGGACTTGACGCCCGCCTGCGTGAACGGGGCATCGGCACCCTGGTGTTCGGCGGGATCGCCACCAACCTCGGTGTGGAGTCCACCGCCCGCGCCGCCGGCGACCTCGGCTACGACCTCGTCTTCGTCGAGGACGCCATGAGCGCGTTCACCGCGGCCGAGCACCAGGCGTCCGTCAGGCTCGACTTCCCGCGGCTGGGGTCGGTGGTGAGGGCGGCGGAGGCGCGTTTCGCGCCGGCCGGCTGAGATGGGCTGGGGTGCGCTTTGCTCCGGTCGGTCGGGACGGGGCGGGCGGGCGAACGGTCAGACGAGGACCGTGCCGCCGTCCACCACCACCGTCGATCCCGTCGTGTAGCCGCCGCGCATCAGATACAGATACGCCTCGGCGATGTCCTCCGGCTCGCCGATCCGGCCGACCGGCAGCGAACCGGCGACGGACTCGAACAGTCCGTCCCGGTGCTCGTCGCCCATCTCCCGCCACAACTCGGTGCGGACCAGACCGGGCGCGACCACGTTGACCCGCAGCGGGGCCAGCTCCAGGGCCAGTGCCCGGGTGAGCGACTCCATCGCCCCGCACAGCGCGGCGGCGACGGTCGTCCCGGGCAGCGGCCTGCGCCCGGCGGTGCCCGTGGTCAGGACCACGGAACCGCCCTCCCGGATCGACCCGGCGCCGTACTTCACCGCCGTGTACGCGCCCCACAACCGGGTGTCCAGGAAGGCACGGGCCCGCCCGAGGTCGGACTCGGCGAGGCTCTCCATCAGCAGCGCCTCACCCGCCGTGAACACCAGGTGGTCGTAGCCGCCGAGCCCCGCGAAGAAGTCCCGTACGGCCTCCTCGTCGCTCGCGTCGAGCACCCGTCCCTCGGCGTCGTCCGGGAGCCGTTTCAGTGCCGCGTCCACGCTCTCCTGCCGACGGGAGGCGACCACCACCCGGGTGCCCTCCCGCGCCGCCGCCTCCGCGACCGCGAGCCCGATTCCCGCTGTACCGCCGATGACGACGATCCGCTGTCCCCGCAGACTCATGTCCTGCCCCTTTCGCGTTGCTGTGACGCGATCCAGCCTGCGGCCGTCGCCGCCCCGCCGTCCAAGACCTCTTTCGGCGGTGGCGATACCCTGAAGGCATCGCCGACGGCGGCACGGAGGCAACGGAAGGGGTGACGTCCATGGACCTCGACCTGCGGAAGGTCCGCTACTTCATGGCGGTCGCCGAGCTGCTGCACTTCGGGCGCGCGGCAGAGCGGCTGCACATCGCGCAACCGGTGCTGAGCCGTCAGATCCGCGCCCTGGAAAAGGACTTGGACGCCACGCTCTTCGAACGCGACAGCCACGGGTGGCGTTGACGGCGGCCGGGCGCCAACTCCTCGACGACGGACAGGTGTTGCTCGCCACGGCGAACGCGACGCGTCGTAGGGTGCAGCGGTCCGTGCGGGGTCCGTACCGCCTCGTCGTCGGCTTCCGCGCGGGCGTCGTGATCACCCGCACGCTGCGCGCCTTCGGCGCCGCCCACCCCGACATCGAGGTCAAGGCCCGCCGGGTCGAATGGGACGACCAGGAGCGGCTGATCCTCGACGGCACCGTCGACCTCGCCTATCTGCGCCGCCCGATCCGCGAACAGGGCCTCACCCTGCTGCCCCTGTTCACCGAGACCCGGGTGGCGATGCTCCCCGCCGACCACCGGCTCGCCGGCAAGCGGGATCTCGTGCGGGCCGACCTCGACGGCGAGAACTGGCTGCGGTACATCAATCCCGGCCCCGACGACGTACCGATCCGCAGCATCGAGGAGAAGTTCGAGGCCGTCGCGTCCGGAGCGGGCATCACCCTCGTCCCCGTCTCCGTCGCCGAGCAGTACTCCCGCCCCGACATCGCCTACGTCCCCGTGACCGACGCCGAACCCGACGAGGTGCTCCTCGTCTGGGAGGCGGCCCGCCGCTCACCCCTGATCACGGCGTTCGCGCGGGCCGCACAAGGCCTCCGCGGTCAGGGCTGAGGCGGGGCCCCTGCGGCGCAGGGGGCGCTCCCCGCCGGCCGGGGCCCCGCCGCCGTGACGCGGGACGTGGACGTTCAGCCCTGGGCGGCCGCGGCCCGCAGAGCGATGCGGTCCTCGCCCGCGTACACGTTCATGTTGCTGCCCCGCAGGAAACCCACCAGGGTCAGACCCGTCTCCAGAGCCAGGTCCACGGCCAGCGACGAGGGCGCCGACACCGCCGCCAGCAGCGGAATCCCCGCCATCACGGCCTTCTGCGCCAGCTCGAACGAGGCCCGGCCCGACACCAGCAGGATCACCCGGGACAGCGGCAGGTCCCCGTTCTGCAGGGCGCGGCCGACCAGCTTGTCGACCGCGTTGTGCCGGCCCACGTCCTCCCGGACGTCCAGCAGCTCGCCCTCCTCGCTGAACAGGGCCGCCGCGTGCAGACCCCCGGTCCGGTCGAAGACCCGCTGGGCCGCGCGCAGCCGGTCGGGGAGGCTCACGAGCAGCGACGGCTCGACACGGACCGGGGGAGTGTCGGCGATGGGCCAGTGGGCCGTCGTACGGACCGCGTCCAGGCTCGCCTTGCCGCACAGACCGCACGAGGACGTCGTATACACGTTCCGCTCCAACGTGATGTCCGGAATCACCACGTCCGGGGCGGTCCGTACGTCCACCACGTTGTACGAGTTCGAACCTCCCCCACTCTCGGCTCCGCTCGACCGGGAGGGGCCCCCACCCGTCGCCCCCGCGCAGTAGACGATGTTCTGCAGATCGTATGCGTTGGCCAGTACACCCTCGCTGACCAGGAACCCGGCCGCGAGCGCGAAGTCGTCGCCCGGTGTGCGCATGGTGATCGCGAGCGGTTTGCCGTTGAGGCGGATCTCCAGGGGTTCCTCGGCGACGAGCGTGTCCGGGCGGCTGGAGACCGCGCCGTCCCGGATCCGGATCACCTTGCGTCGTTCCGTGACTCGTCCCATGTCCTGATCAGCCCCGGTTCTGTACGTGCTGGTGGCCGAAACGGCCCTTGATGCGGAGGTTGCCGTGGGCCACCGGATTGCCGTGCGGAGAGGTGACCCTCACGATCTCATTGTCCTGCACGTGGAGAGTGAGGTCGCAGCCCGCTCCGCAGTACACGCGCGCCGAGTCGGTCAACGGGGCGCTCCTCGATCCACTCGGCGACCTTCGGCGCCGTCGACAAGTCGACCGAGGACGCGAGCGGTGCGAAACTCACGCTCTGCGCACCGGTCCACCTGCTCGCGTCGTGCGCGTTCACTCATACGGCACTCCCCGTGCCGCGTTCCCCTACGGCTCCTCATGCCGCGCTCCTCAGCGCGAGCAGGTCCGAGATGGCGTGCACGGTGCGCAGGGTGGGCACCTCCGCACCGGTGATCTCCGCCAACTCGACGACGGCCGCGAGGAGTACGTCGAGTTCGAGCGGCTTGCCGCGCTCCAGGTCCTGGAGCGTCGAGGTGCGATGGTCACCGACGCGTTCGGCGCCCGCGAGCCGCCGCTCGATGGAGACGCCGACCTCGCAGCCCAGGGCCTCGGCGACGGACAGCGTCTCGGTCATCATGATCTCGATGACCTTGCGGGTACCGCCGTGCAGGCACATCTGGCGCATGGTGGCGCGGGCCAGCGCGCTGATCGGGTTGAAGGAGATGTTGCCGAGCAGCTTGAGCCAGATGTCGTTGCGCAGCGCCGGCTCGACCGGGCACTTCAGTCCGCCCGCCTGCATCGCCTCGCTCAGCGCCAGACAGCGCGCCGAGACGCTCCGGTCGGGCTCGCCGATCGAGAACCGGGTGCCTTCGAGATGGCGTACAACTCCCGGTCCCGCAAGCTCCGTTGCCGCGTAGACGACACAGCCGACGGCCCGTTCCGGCGCCAGCACCGCACTGACCGCGCCGTCCGGGTCCACGCTCTCGATGCGCCGGCCGTCGTAGGGGCCGCCGTGCGCGTGGAAGTACCACCAGGGGATGCCGTTCTGGGCGGCCACGACCGCCGTGGTGTCGTGCAGCAGCGGCTCGATCAGCGGCCCGCACGCCGCGTACGAGTTCGCCTTCAGGCCGAGGAGGACGAAGTCGACCGGGCCGATCTCGGCCGGGTCGTCGGTGGCATGGGCGCGGGCGGTGAAGTCGCCGCGCGGGCTGAGCACTTGGACGCCGTGCTGCCTCATGGCCGCGAGATGCGGTCCACGGGCGACGAGATGCACATCGGCGCCCGCACGGTGCAGCGCGGCGCCGACATAGGCGCCGATCGCACCGGCGCCGAGGACTGCGACTTTCACTGGAGACTCTCCGTCCGGTCGAGGGAGTACCGCGGAGGTGGCTGCCGTCCGGCCAGTGCGGACGACGCCGAGCAGAAGCGAACAGTGTCGACGAAATATTGTCTACAGTATGGAGTCGAAGGCGGCAAGGGTTCGGACAGCGACCGTTCCGGCAACTACCGTTCCGACAGCGACCGTTCGGCGCACTCTGCATACCGCTCATCGCATACGGTCGACGCGCCGCCTTCTCAACTCCCGTGCCACTGCCTACCGTCCGGGATCATGAGTCCCCCAGTAGCACCCCCGGCGTGGAGCCGCTGGCTGGTTCCCCCCGCCGCCCTCTCGGTGCACCTCTCCATCGGCCAGGCCTACGCCTGGAGTGTCTTCAAGCCGCCGCTCGAATCCTCACTGAACCTCAGCGGCACGCAGAGCGCGCTGCCCTTCCAGCTCGCGATCGTCATGCTCGGCCTGTCGGCCGCGTTCGGCGGCACCCTCGTCGAACGCAACGGCCCGCGCTGGGCGATGACCGTCGCCCTGATCTGCTTCTCCTCCGGCTTCCTGATCTCCGCGCTGGGCGCGGAGACGAAGCAGTTCTGGCTGATCGTCCTCGGCTACGGCTTCGTCGGCGGGATCGGCCTCGGCATCGGCTACATCTCCCCGGTCTCGACCCTCATCAAGTGGTTCCCGGACAGGCCCGGCATGGCCACCGGCATCGCCATCATGGGCTTCGGCGGCGGCGCGCTCATCGCCTCCCCGTGGTCGGCCCAGATGCTCAAGTCGTTCGGCTCCGACAACTCCGGCATCGCACAGGCGTTTCTCGTACTCGGTCTTTCGTATGCGGTATTCATGACACTCGGCGTACTGCTCGTACGGGTGCCGCGCACGGAGAAGCCTGTCGCGAACGCCCCCGGCGTCCTCACCGGCGTACAGGTCTCCGCCAACAGCGCCGTGCGCACCCCGCAGTTCTGGTGCCTGTGGGTCGTCCTGTGCATGAACGTGACCGCGGGCATCGGCATCCTGGAGAAGGCCGCCCCGATGATCACGGACTTCTTCGCGGACACCTCCACCCCGGTCTCGGTCTCGGCCGCCGCCGGCTTCGTCGCGCTGCTCTCCGCGGCCAACATGGCGGGCCGTATCGGCTGGTCGTCGACCTCCGACCTGATCGGACGCAAGAACATCTACCGCGTCTACCTCGGCGTCGGGGCGATCATGTACGCGCTCATCGCGCTGTTCGGCGACTCCTCCAAACCGCTGTTCATCCTGTGCGCGCTGGTGATCCTCTCCTTCTACGGCGGCGGCTTCGCGACCGTACCGGCCTACCTGAAGGACCTCTTCGGGACCTACCAGGTCGGCGCGATCCACGGCCGGCTGCTCACCGCCTGGTCCCTGGCCGGCGTCCTCGGCCCGCTGATCGTGAACTGGATCGCCGACCACCAGAAGGCCGCCGGCAAACACGGCGCGTCCCTCTACGACACCTCCTTCATGATCATGATCGGGCTGCTCGTCATCGGCTTCGTCGCCAACGAACTCGTCCGGCCCGTCAACGCCCGCCACCACATCCCCGCCCCGAGGGAGGCCGTCGATGTCGAACGACAGCAGTCCGAGTCCGCCTGACCGGCGACCGCTGATCGCCTTCGCCTGGCTCTGGGTGGGCGCACCACTCGTGTATGGCGTATACGAACTGATCCTCAAGGCGAAGCAGCTGTTCACCGGCTGAATGTTCGGGTGACACCGTCAACCCCGGAACGGATGACGGAAGCCGACAACCCGGACGGCAGTTTCCTGTGGCATCACCTGCCGTCGTACCCGCGAGTCACTGGCAAGACTGGTGGATCCCGCTACCCAAGGCAACGAGGGGGACCACCCATGAACGGCACGCGGATCGCCGCCGTCGGCCACTACCAGCCCGCCAAGGTACTCACCAACGAGGACCTGGCGGGCATGGTCGACACCAATGACGAGTGGATCACCTCCCGGGTGGGCATCAGGACCCGCCACATCGCCGGACCGGACGAACCCGTCGACGAGCTGGCCGCGCACGCCGCCGCCAAGGCCCTGGCCGCCGCGGGCCTGACGCCCGGGGACATCGACCTCGTCCTCGTCGCCACGTCCACGGCCATCGACCGCTCCCCGAACATGGCCGCGCGCGTCGCCGCCCGCCTCGGCATCCCGTCGCCCGCCGCCATGGACGTCAACGTCGTGTGCGCCGGCTTCACCCACGCCCTGGCCACCGCCGACCACGCCGTCCGCGCGGGAGCGGCCGTACGGGCCCTGGTCATCGGCGCCGACAAGATGTCCGAGGTCACCGACTGGACCGACCGCACGACCTGCGTCCTCGTCGGCGACGGAGCGGGGGCAGCCGTCGTCGAGGCCGCCGACGAACCCGGCATCGGACCGGTGCTGTGGGGATCCGTGCCCGAGATGGGGCACGCGGTACGGATCGAGGGCACGCCCCCGCGATTCGCCCAGGAGGGCCAGAGCGTCTACCGCTGGGCCACCACCCAGCTCCCGCCGATCGCCCGCAAGGCCTGCGAGAAGGCCGGCCTGACCCCCGCCGACCTCGCCGGCGTCGTCCTCCACCAGGCGAACCTGCGCATCATCGAGCCCCTCGCCGAGAAGATCGGCGCCGTCAACGCGGTCGTCGCCCGCGATGTCGTCCAATCGGGCAACACCTCGGCCGCCAGCATCCCGCTCGCGTTCTCGAAGCTCGTCGAACAAGGCGCCGTCCGCACCGGCGACCCCGTCCTGCTGTTCGGCTTCGGCGGCAATCTCTCCTACGCCGGCCAGGTCGTCCGATGCCCGTGACCTGCGCACACGTTCGGATGTGACGAGGCCGACTCCTGAACCCGCCGGCTACTGTGCGCCGTAGACTGTAGACGAAAGACAATCCATACTGACTCTACGGCTGCTGTGGTGCCGCCCAGGAGGGGGACCGTGATGTTGTCCGCAGGACTGCCGCAAGGGGCGGTGCCCAAGCTCGAACGCCCGGGCCCGCTGCGTGACCGCGTCTACGAGGCGCTGCTCGAACTCATCACCACCCGCGCCCTCCAGCCCGGCCAGCACCTCGTCGAGAGCGAACTCGCCGGGCACCTCGGGGTGTCCCGGCAGCCCGTGCGGGAGGCGCTGCAGCGGCTCAACACCGAGGGCTGGGTCGATCTGCGGCCCGCCCAGGGCGCGTTCGTGCACGAGCCGACGGAGGAGGAGGCCGACCAACTCCTCACCGTACGCACGCTGTTGGAGGCCGAGGCCGCCCGGCTCGCCGCCGCCAACGCGGGCAAGGCCGGCCTCGCCGTCCTGGAGGAGCTGTGTGCGGAGGGTGAGCGCGCCGTCGACGCCGACGACGTGGACGCCGCCGTCGCCATGAACGCCCGCTTCCACGCGAAGATCATGGAGCTGGCCGGCAACGTCGTCCTCGCCGAACTCGCCGCGCAGGTCGACCGCAGGGTCCGCTGGTACTACACGCCGGTGGCCCGTCAGCGCGGCCTGACGTCCTGGATCGAGCACCGCCACCTGATCGACGCGATCGCGGCCCGCGACGAGCTGCGCGCCAGCCTGCTGATGCGTGAACACACCGAGCACACCCGGCGGTCGTACCACGAGCGCGCGAAGTCCTGAGCCGGCGATGGCCCTCCCGTATCGAGGAGGGCCATCGGGTAGGTCCGGGCAGGTTCGCGCCGGTGCCGTGGGGTGAACTGTCAGGTCGCCGGCTGTGGTTGAGGAACGGGAGTCAACTCCCTTTCCCCACACCCCGGTTGGCGCAGCAGCAGGGCGATCGCCGCCGCCACCATCGAGACGCCGCCCGCCAGCGCGTACGCCCCGTTGTAGCCCCAGGCCGCGACCACCATGGAGCCGAGGCCGCCGCCGAAGAGGCCGCTGACGAGCTTGCCGCTGTACACCAGGCCGTAGTTGGTGGCGTTGAAGTTCTCGCCGAAGTAGTCCGGGGTCAGGGCGGCGAACATCGGGTAGAAGGCGCCGCCGCCGAAGCCGGAGAGGAACGCGAAGAACAGGAACAGCCACTCGCTGCGCAGATGGCCGGCCCAGATCACGCCGAACTGGGCGAGACCCAGGACGAGGATGACGAAGACCAGGGTGAGTTTGCGGCCCCACAGGTCGGACAGCCAGCCGACGACCGCGCGGCCGATGCCGTTGATGACGGCCATGACGCCCATCGAGGAGGCCGCCACCAGCGGGCCGAAGCCCACGTCCTTCGCGAAGTCGACCTGGAAGGAGATCCCGAAGATCGACACCCCGGCGGTCAGCACGATCGACAGCCACATCAGCGGCAGCATGCCGGTACGGATGGCCTCCTTGGGCGTGAACTGCCGTACGGCGGGCGGGTTCTTGGCGAGGCTCGTCGCGCTCTTGCCGCTGCCGCCGTAGGTCAGCGGGTCGATGTCGGCGGGCCACCAGTTCTTCGGCGGGTCCTTGAAGAAGAACGCGCACCCGAACACCACGATCAGGATGTAACAGCCGATCAGATCCAGGACCCGGTGGTAATTCCCGGTGTCGAAGGCGTAGTTGAAGATGAAGATGAACGGCAGCGAGCCATACGCGAATCCGCCGTTGACGAACCCGGTGCGGGCGCCCCGCCGTTCGGGGAACCACTTGCCGACCATGTTGATGCAGGTCGCGTAGACCAGCCCGGCACCGATGCCGCCGATCACGCCGAAGCCGATGATCGCCAGCCACACGTTGTCGAGGTGGGACAGCGCGAGGAAGCCGAGCACGCACAGCACCGAGCCGACGTACATCGCCTTGCGGGCCGTCAGGATGCCCCTCTCCCGCAGCCAGCCCGCCGGGAAGGCGATGCCGGCCTGGAAGAAGACCCACACGCTCAGGATCCAGAAGGTGTTGCTCTGCGTCCAGCCGTGCGCGCTGGACAGGGTGTCCTCCGCGGAGCCGTAGGCGTACTCGAAGACGCTGATCGCCATCATGGCGATCCACGGCAGGTAGATCATGAGTTTGCGCGAGTGGCCGAGGATGTCGCGGTCGGTCTCACCGACGCGGTAGACGCGGCCGTGGGCGTCGGTCACTTCACGGTAGGAACGGTTCGCGGCGCCGGATTCGTTCGTGGTGATGGGATCTGCGGTCATGTCACGCCATCTCCTCGCCGAGCGGGTGCGGGTTGGGGACGATGCGCCGGGCGCTGGGCCTGCCCGGTGCCTTGAGGAAGAGCGCCAGCACCGCGGAGGCCAGGCCCACGGAACCGGCCAGGACGAACGCGCCGTGGTAGTCCCACTCACCGACGACGACCGCGCCCAGACCGGAGCCGACGAGCCCCGAGATCAGCTTGGAGCTGTAGACCAACCCGTAGTTGCCGGCGTTGTTGTTCTCGCCGAAGTAGTCCGCCGTCATGGCCGCGAACAGTGGGAAGATCGCCCCGCCGCCGAATCCCGAGACCATGGAGCAGAACAGGAAGAACGGCATGCTGCCCATCTGGCCCGAGACCAGCACACCGAACTGCGCGGTGCCCAGTACGAGACACACGATGATCAGCGTGTGGCGGCGGCCGTAGCGGTCGGAGATCCAACCGATGACACCGCGCCCGGTGCCGTTGACGATCGCCTTGAGGGACATCGCCGTGGCCACGATGCCGCCCGCGAAGCCCATGTCCTTGCCGAACGGCACCTGGAAGGCGATGCCGAAGATGTTGATGCCGGCCGTGCACAGCAGACAGAACCACATCATCCAGAGCACGGGAGTACGGGCGGCCTCCTTGGGTGTGTACTGCTTGACGGCCGGCGGGTTCTTCTCCAACGCCCGCCGGATCCTGGGGTCTTGGGCCGTTTTCAGCGGATCGACGTGCGCGGGCCACCAGTTCTTCGGCGGATCGCGGAAGAACCAGCCAGCCGAGGCCACCACCCCACACAGTCCGATGCCGACCAGACTGAGCAGCACCCTGTAGTTGCCGAGATCGAGCACCGAGGTGAACAGGAACACGAACGGCACGGACCCGTAGGCGAATCCGCCGTTCACGAAGCCCGTCTTGCCGCCCTTGCGCTCCGGATACCACTTGCCGACCATGTTCACGCAGGTCGCATACACAAGACCGGCGCCGATACCGCTGCACATACCGAATCCCAGGTACGCGACGAGCACGTTCGGCGCGAACGCGAGCGCCAGATAGCCCAGCAGTGTGCCGAGCGCGCCGATCAACATGGCCGTACGCGCGGGGAGTTTGCCGCTCTCCCGCAACTGCCCGGCCGGGAAGGCCACGGCCGCCTGGAAGAACACCCAGACGCCCATCAGCCAGAAGATGTGCCCACTGCTCCACAGGTGCGCGTCGTGGAGCGTGTCCTCCGCCGACGTGAACGCGTACTCGGCGGAACTGATGCCCATCATGCCCACCCAGGGCAGGACGACCATCCACTGACGCGCCCGGCCCATGATGTCGACATCGGATTCACCGATGCGGTACACGCGGCCGTGGCGGTCCGTCACCTCCCTGTAGGAGACGGACGTCGAGTAGTCCGTTGTTGCCATCGCTCAGTGCCCCTTGCGTCGAAAGTTCTGGCCAGCGCCCCCTGTCCAATGCCTTTCGTGTGCGCACGGGTCCCGGGGCCGGCCGACCGCACTGTCGGCCGACCCCGTGCTCACCTACGTCATGAACCACCGCCCAACAGACCTGCCGCACGCGCCCATTGGTACTTCGCGCCGAGCACGGCCACCGGCTTCTCCGTCGTGTACGGGTACGCCACCACCCCGCGCTCGTACAGGTACTGGCAGGCCTCCTCGACCTCCACGTCACCCGCGAGCGAGGCCACCACCGGCTTCTCGATCCCGCGCTCCCTGAACTCCGCGACCACGCGCGCGGTGAGCTCCGCGAAGACCATCGGAGGAGTGACGATGGTGTGCCAGTAGCCGAGGACCAGCGCGTGGATGCGCGGATCCTCTAGTCCCAGCCGGATCGTCGCCTCGTACGTCGACGGCGGCTCGCCCCCGGTGATGTCGACCGGGTTGCCCGCGGCCCCGAAGGGCGGGATGAACTCCCGGAAGGACGCGTCGAGATCCGGCGGAATCTCCATCAGGGAAAGGCCGTTGTCGGTCACCGCGTCCGAGAGCAGGACACCACTGCCGCCGGCGCCCGTGATGACAACGACGTTGTCTCCCTTGGGAGTTGGCAGTACGGGCAGTCCGCGCGCGTACTCCAGCATGTCGTTGAGCCCGGGGGCACGGATGACACCGGCCTGCTTCAGGACGTCCGTGTACACGGCGTCGTCCCCGGCCAGCGCGCCCGTGTGCGACCCGGCGGCCTTCGCGCCCGCCGCTGTGCGACCCGCCTTCAGCACCACAACCGGCTTGCGGGGTACGGTCTTTCGGGCCGCCTCGACGAACGCGCGCCCGTCCTTGAGGTCTTCGAGGTGCATCGCGATGCACTCGGTGTGCGGGTCCTCGCCGAACCAGGTCAGCAGGTCGTCCTCGTCCAGGTCCGACTTGTTGCCGAGCCCCACGATCGCCGACACACCGGTCTTCGTGGTCCGCGCGAAACCCAGGATGGCCATGCCGATGCCACCGGACTGCGAGGTCAGTGCCACCCCGCCCTTCACGTCGTACGGCGTGCAGAACGTGGCGCACAGGTCCTGCCAGGTCGAGTAGTAGCCGTAGATGTTCGGCCCGAGCAGCCGCACCCCGTACCGCTCGGCGATCTCGACTATCTCTTCCTGGAGTTGGACCTCACCGGTCTCGGCGAACCCGGAGGGGATGAGGACGGCGTTGGGGATGTTCTTGCGACCCACCTCCTCCAGCGCCGCTGCCACGAACTTGGCGGGAATGGCGAAGACGGCCACATCCACCTCACCGGGAACGTCCGTGACACTCTTGTACGCCTTGCGGCCGAGGATGTCATCGGCCTTGGGGTTCACCGGGTGGATCTCGCCGGCGAAACCGCCGTCGACAAGGTTGCGCATCACCGAATTGCCGATCTTGCCCTGCTCGTTGGAGGCACCGATCACGGCGACCGAGGTCGGCTCCATCAACCGGCGCATGGTCGTCAGGATCTCGTCGCGTGTGTACCGTCGACGGGGTACCGGCTGCGACTCGGCGAGGATCACCCGGATGTCGGCCGCGACCGCGCCCTCCGGGGTCGCGATCACCGGGTTGAGGTCCACCTCGGCGATCTCCGGGAAGTCCGCGACCAGTTGGGACACCCGGCGGATCTGCTCGGCGATCGCCCACCGGTCGACGGCCGGCGCGCCGCGCACCCCGCGCAGGATCTCCGCCGCCCGGATCGAGTCCAGCATGGACAACGCCTCGTCGGGGCTCACGGGCGCGAGCCGGAACGTCACGTCCTTCAGCACCTCGACGAGCACCCCGCCGAGCCCGAACGCGACCACCTTCCCGAACGTCGGATCGGTGACCGCCCCGACGATCACCTCCTGCCCCTGCGGCAGCAACTCCTGTACCTGCACGCCTTCGATGCGGGCGTCGGCGTTGTACGCCCGCGCGTTGTCGACGATCCTGTGGAACGCGGCCCGTACGTCCGCCGCGCCCTCCACCCCGACGATCACGCCACCCGCGTCGGTCTTGTGCAGGATGTCGGGCGAGACGATCTTCATCACCACCGGCCCGCCGAACCGCGCCGCGTACGCCACGGCCTCGTCGACGTCCGTCGCCAACTCCTCACCCGGTACGGCGATCCCGTACGCGTCGGCGATCACCTTGCCCTCGGGTGCGGTCAGCGCGAACCGTCCCTCGGCCCGCACGGAGTCAAGGAGTGCGCGCACCCGCAGAACCCGGTCCTCTGCCATCACGTCAGATCACCCCGTTCGACTTGAGCAGGCGCAACTCTTCGTCGCCGAGACCGAGTTCGCCGATGTAGACCTCTTCGTTGTGCTCGCCGAGCAGCGGTGAACTGGTCACGTCCACGGGGGAGTCGGAGAGCTTGAGCGGGCTGCCGACCGTGACGAACTCGCCGCGTTCGGGGTGCGGGACCGTCACGACCATCTCGTTGGCGACCAGCGAGGCGTCCTCGATGATCTCCCTGGTCGACAGGATCGGCCCGCACGGGATGTTGTGGGCGTTGAGCTTCTCCAGCACCTCCCACTTGGGCAGCGTGGACGACCACTCCTCGATCAGCTGGAACATCTTGGCGAGCTGCGGCAGCCGGGCCTCCGGCGTCGCCCACTCGGGGTCCTCGGCCAGCTCGGGCCGGCCGATCAGCTCGGTGAGTGGCCGCCAGCCGACGGGCTGCACGATGACGTACACGTAGTCGTTCGGGCCGCCCGGCGCGCACTTGACCGCCCAGCCCGGCTGGCCGCCGCCGGACGCGTTGCCCGAGCGCGGTACCTCGTCGCCGAAGTCCTCGTTCGGGTACTCGGCGAGCGGCCCGTGCGCCAGCCGCTGCTGGTCGCGCAGCTTCACCCGGCACAGGTTCAGCACGGCGTGCTGCATGGCGACGTTCACCCGCTGACCACGGCCGGTGCTCTCGCGCTGGAACAGTGCCGCCAGTATCCCGGCCACTGTATGCACTCCTGTGCCGGAGTCACCGATCTGAGCACCCGTGGCCAGCGGCGGTCCGTCCTCGAAACCGGTGGTCGACATCGAGCCGCCCATCGCCTGTGCGACGACCTCGTACGCCTTGAAGTTGGTGTACGGGCCGTCCCCGAAGCCCTTGATGGACGCGTACACGATGCGGGGATTGACCTCCTGTATGCGATCCCAGGTGAACCCCATACGGTCGACCGCGCCCGGCCCGAAGTTCTCGACCATGACGTCGGAGCGCCGGATCAGCTCGGTGAGGATCTCCCTGCCGCGCTCGGTCTTGGTGTTGAGGGTGATACTCCGCTTGTTGCAGTTGAGCATCGTGAAGTAGAGGGAGTCGACGTCCGGGAGGTCGCGCAGCTGCTTGCGGGTGATGTCACCGGTCGGCGCCTCCAGCTTGACGACGTCGGCGCCGAGCCAGGCGAGCAGTTGGGTGGCGGAGGGGCCGGACTGGACGTGCGTCATGTCGAGGACGCGGATGCCCTCAAGTGCCCTGGCGGTCATGGCCGTTCACCTCACTTGTACATCGTCTGGTTCATGGTGCCGGGGGCGTACGCGTCCGGGTCGACCCAGACGTTGATCAGTGACGGCTTGCCCGACTCCCGCGCGCGCCGCAGCGCCGGGGCGATGTCGGCGGGGTCGCGGACCTCCTCGCCGTAACCGCCCAGCATCTGGGCGAACTTGTCGTAGTGGACGTCACCGAGGGTGTTGCCGACCCGCTCGCGCTCCGGGCCGTACTTGGCGGCCTGGCCGTAACGGATCTGGTTCATCGAGGAGTTGTTGCCGACGATTCCGACGAAGGGGAGGTCGTAGCGGACGAGGGTCTCGAAGTCCCAGCCGGTGAGGGAGAACGCGCCGTCGCCGAACAGCGCGACGACCTCCTTGTCGGGCCGTGCCTGCTTCGCCGCGAGGACGAAGGGGATACCGACGCCGAGGGTGCCGAGCGGTCCCGGATCCATCCAGTGGCCGGGCGACTTGGGCTGCACGACCTGCCCGGAGAAGGTGACGATGTCGCCGCCGTCGCCGATGTAGACGGAGTCCTCGGTGAGGAAGTCGTTGATCTCGCTGACCAGGCGGTACGGGTGGATCGGTGACGCGTCCGACCTCAGACTGGGCAACCGCTTCTCGATCGCGGCCTGTTCGGCGGCACGCAGCTCGTCGAGCCACTCCTTCCGCCTGGACGCACCGCCGTTGAGCCGCCCGGAAGCCGCGTCCGCGACCGACTTCAGGACGAGACCCGCGTCGCCGACGATTCCGAGATCGATGTCGCGGTTCTTGCCGACGGTGCGGTAGTCGAGGTCGATCTGTACGACGGTCGCGTCGGGGGAAAGCCGTTTGCCGTAGCCCATACGGAAGTCGAAGGGCGTGCCGACGATGACGATGACATCGGCGTGGGAGAAGGCGTACCGGCGCGACAGCTGGAAGTGGTGCGGGTCGCCGGGCGGGAGGGTGCCGCGGCCCGCGCCGTTCATGTACGCGGGGATGTTGAGGGTGCGGACGAGGTCGACGGCCGCCTCGGTGCCGCGAGTTGTCCACACCTGGCTGCCCAACAGGATCGCCGGCTTCTCGGCGTGCACCAGCAGGTCGGCGAGCTTCTCGATCGCCTCCGGGTCGCCGGCCGAGCGGGTCGAGGCACGGTAGGCGCCGGTCTTCGGCACCCGCGCCCTGCTCACCGGCACCTTGGCGTCCAGCACGTCACGCGGGATCTCCAGGAAGGAGGGTCCGGGCGCACCGTGGTAGCACTCGCGGAACGCCATCGACACCATGTCCGCGGCGCGCGCCGTGTCCGGCACGGTCGCCGCGAACTTGGTGATCGGCGTCATCATGTCGACGTGCGGCAGGTCCTGGAGGGACCCCATCTTGTGCTGGGCCAGGGCCCCTTGGCCGCCGATCAGCAGCATCGGGGACTCCGCGCGGAAGGCGTTGGCGACACCGGTGACGGCGTCGGTCGTACCGGGACCCGCGGTGACCACCGCGCACCCTGGCCTGCCGGTGATCCGCGCGTAGCCGTCGGCGGCGTGGGCGGCGACCTGCTCGTGCCGTACGTCGACGACTTCTATGCCCTCGTCGACGCAGCCGTCGTAGATGTCGATGATGTGGCCGCCGCACAGCGTGTAGATGCGGTCGACCCCCTCGGCCTTCAGGGCTTTGGCGACGAGATGACCACCGGAAATCACGTCCTGGGTGTCGTCGGGCATGGCGAAGTCCTGTCCCTTCGTAGGGGGTTGGAACGCTCTCGCGGTACATTGCATACAGTCGACGAATACTGTATGAAGCTTGTTATCCCGCATCCGGTGGGTGGTGTCCAGGGGGCGTGCGGCACTTTTAAGTGGGAGCCGAGAGGGAGCCGAGATGGACCTGTACGAGCACCAGGCAAGGCAACTCTTCGAGGAACACGGCATCTCGGTGCCCCGGGCCGAGGTCACCACCTCGTCCAAGGAGGCACGCGGGATCGCCCGCAGGCTGGGCGGGCGGGTAGTGGTGAAAGCCCAGGTGAAGACCGGTGGGCGCGGCAAGGCGGGCGGGGTGAAGCTCGCCGCCGACCCGGCCGCCGCCGAACTCGCGGCACGGCAGATCCTCGGTATGGACATCAAGGGCCACCGGGTCGGCAAGGTGATGCTGGCCCAACCGGTCGACATCGAGAGCGAGTTCTACGTCTCCTACGTCCTCGACCGAGCGGCGGGCCGGTTCCTCGCGATCGCGTCCGCGGAGGGCGGCATGGAGATCGAGGCGGTCGCCGCCCGTCGACCGGATGCGGTCGCCCGTATGCACATCGACCCGGCCGAAGGAGTCACCTCGGTGAAGGCGGGCCGGATCGCCGAGGCGGCCGGGCTGCCGCCGCAGACCGTCGACGTCCTCGTACGACTGTGGGAGGTACTGGTCCGCGAGGACGCCGTCCTCGTCGAGGTGAACCCGCTCGTGCGGACGAAGGGGGGTCGGATCCTCGCCCTCGACGGCAAGGTGACCCTCGACGACAACGCCCGCTTCCGGCAGGCACGTTGGGGTGCCGAGGGTGCGGCGCACGAGGATCCGCTGGAGGCGGCAGCCGCTGCGAAGGGGCTCAACTACGTGAAGCTCGACGGAGAGGTCGGCATCATCGGCAACGGCGCGGGCCTGGTCATGTCGACGCTCGACGTGGTCGCCGGCTGCGGTGCCCGCCCCGCCAACTTCCTCGACATCGGCGGCGGGGCGTCGGCCGAGATCATGGCCGACGGGCTGTCCCTCATCCTCTCCGACCCGGCCGTGAAGTCGGTCTTCGTCAACGTCTTCGGCGGCATCACCGCGTGCGACGCGGTGGCCGACGGCATCGTGCGGGCCCTGGACACCGTCCAGTTGACCAAGCCGCTGGTCGTCCGGCTCGACGGCAACAACGCGGCTCGCGGCCGGGCCGTCCTCGACGCCCACGCCCATCCGCTGGTCCAGCAGGCCACCACCATGGTCGGCGCCGCCCGCCGCGCCGCCGACCTCGCCAACGCGCGCTGAGGAGCCGGGACATGGCGATCTACCTCACCAAGGAGAGCAGGGTCCTCGTCCAGGGCATGACCGGCGGCGAGGGCATGAAGCACACCCGCCGCATGCTCACCGCCGGCACGAACGTGGTCGGCGGCGTCAACCCGCGCAAGGCCGGCCGCACCGTCGACTTCGACGACCGTGCCGTCCCGGTCTTCGGGTCGGTGGCCGACGGTATACGGTCGACGGGAGCCGATGTCAGCGTCGTGTTCGTGCCGCCCGCCTTCGCCAGGGCGGCCGTGACCGAGGCCGCCGACGCGGGCATCGGCCTCGCCGTCGTCATCACCGAGGGCATCCCCGTCCACGACTCGGTCGCCTTCACGGCGTACGCCAGGGCGAAGGGCACCCGGATCATCGGCCCCAACTGCCCCGGCCTGATCACCCCCGGCCAGGCCAACGCGGGCATCATCCCCGCCGACATCACCAAGCCGGGCCGCATCGGTCTGGTGTCCAAGTCCGGCACACTCACCTACCAACTCATGTACGAGCTGCGGGACATCGGCTTCTCGACCTGTGTCGGCATCGGCGGGGACCCCGTCGTCGGCACGACCCACATCGACTGCCTCGCCGCGTTCCAGGACGATCCCGACACCGAACTCGTCGTCCTCATCGGGGAGATCGGCGGCGACGCGGAGGAACGCGCCGCCGCGTACATCCGCGACCACGTCACCAAGCCGGTCGTCGGCTACATCGCCGGCTTCACCGCACCCGAGGGCAGGACGATGGGCCACGCCGGGGCCATGGTGTCAGGCTCCTCCGGTACGGCGGCGGCGAAGAAGGAGGCGCTGGAGGCCGTAGGAGTCAAGGTCGGACGTACCCCGACGGAGACCGCCCGGCTGGTACTCGACCACTTGGGCCACGTGGACCTCCCGGAAGCGGCACGTGACGTCACTCATAGTTGATGTGCCGTGACTGTTGTGCTCCTTCGAGCGCAACTAGCGTCATCTGTACGACGGTTCGTGCGTAGGACCGTTCCTGCCTCACCCCGCCCCGACTGTGCACCGAGAGCGGAGCAGAAGCATGGCATCAACCCTCACGCCCGGTTCCACCCCCACGCCTCTCCCCCCGACCCTCAAGGCGGGCACGTCCTGGAGTGACGCCTGGCGGCGTTGTCTCGCCGTCGCGCCCGAGGCGTTCCAGGACGACCGTGTCCTCAACCTCTGGAACTCCGCCTGGCAGCGGGACGGCCGGGCCCTGCCCGCCGCCACCCCCGTCGACGGCAGCCCCATCGCGGGCCCGCCCCGCCTGGACCGGTCCACCGCCCACCAGGCCGTACGTGCCTCCCTGGACCAGCACCGCGCCTGGCGCCACGTCCCGCTCGACGAGCGGCGGGCCCGCGTCGCTGCCACGCTGGACGCCCTGACCGAGCACCGTGAACTCCTCGCGCTGCTGCTGGTCTGGGAGATCGGCAAGCCCTGGCGGCTCGCGCAGGCGGACGTGGACCGGTCCATCGACGGAGTGCGCTGGTACGTCGACGGCATCGAACCGATGCTCGCCGGCCGCACCCCGCTGGACGGTCCGGTGTCGAACATCGCGAGCTGGAACTACCCGATGAGCGTGCTCGTGCACGCCATGCTGGTCCAGGCGCTGGCCGGGAACGCGGTCATCGCCAAGACCCCCACCGACGGCGGCGTCGCCTGCCTCACCCTGGCCGCCGCGCTCGCCGCGCGCGAGGGGATTCCCGTCACCCTCGTCAGCGGCAGCGGCGGCGAGTTGTCGGAGGCGCTGGTGCGCGCGCCCGAGATCGGCTGCGTCTCCTTCGTCGGCGGTCGCGACACCGGGGCCGCGGTGGCCACGGCCGTCGCCGACCTCGGCAAACGACATGTGCTGGAACAGGAAGGACTCAACACCTGGGGCATCTGGAACCACACGGACTGGGACACGCTCACCGCGGTCATCCCCAAACTCTTCGACTACGGCAAGCAGCGCTGCACGGCGTATCCGCGCTTCGTCGTCCAGCGCGAGCTGTTCGACGAGTTCCTCACCGCCTACCTCCCGGCGGTCCGAACTCTCCGCGTCGGCCACCCCCTTGCGGTCCGGGACGCCCAAGACCCGTATCCGGAACTGGACTTCGGGCCGTTGATCAACGCGGCGAAGGCCAAGGAACTCCACGACCAGGTGGCCGAGGCGATCGACCGCGGCGCCGTACCGCTGCACCGCGGCAAGCTGTCCGAGGCCAACTTCCTTCCGGGCCAGGACACTTCGGCGTACGTCCGACCCGTCACGCTCCTCAACCCGCCCCCGTCGTCCCCGCTGCACCACGCGGAACCGTTCGGCCCGGTCGACACCATCGTCCTGGTCGACACGGAGGCGGAGCTGCTGGCCGCGATGAACGCGTCCAACGGCGCGCTCGTCGCCACCCTCTCCACCGACGACCGGGCGACCTACGACCGACTGGCCCCGCAGATCCGCGCGTTCAAGGTCGGCCACGGCACACCGCGCTCCCGCGGCGACCGCGACGAACTGTTCGGCGGCTTCGGCGCCTCCTGGCGCGGTGCCTTCGTCGGCGGCGAACTCCTCATCCGCGCGGTGACGCACGGGCCGGTGGGGGAGCGGCTGCCCGGCAACTTCCCGGAGTACCAGCTCATGCCGTGAGCGGTGGGCAAACGGCCGGCGCCGTGACCGGCGGGTGCGGGCTCACGCTGTGACCTGGGCCGGTGGGTACGGCTCCGCGTGGAGACTGGCGGGTACAGCCCTGGGTCGGGACCGGTGGGTACGGCCCCGGGTTGTCGCCGGCAGGCACCGGCTCACGCCGTGATCGGCGGCCGGGCGGCACTCGCGTCCACGGAGTGCCGCCCGGCGATGATCTCGTCGGCCAGCCATCGGGCCACGCCCTGCGGATAGGGGCGCGGCAGGCTCAGCACGATGTGGTTCATCCCGGCGCCGATGAGCCGACGGACCGTCTCCCGGGTCGTGGCCGGGTCGTCGTACGACACCAGGACCTGCACCGACCGCGTGATCGTGCCCGGGTCGCGGCCCAGTTCGGCGCAGTGCGCGTCCAGGACGCGGGCGCGTTCGGCGACGTGGTCGACGGACTGGTGCGGCGGCCCTGGAACGTTCCAGACGTCGGCGTGCTCGGCGACCAGTCGCAGCAGCCGGGTGCCCCAGCCGCCGATGAGCAGCGGGGGACCGGGCCGTTGTACGGGCTTGGGCTCGCAACGCGTGCCCCGGAGGCGGTAGTGGCGGCCCTCGAAGTCGAAGACGTCCCGGGTCCACATCCCCTTCAGGATCGCGACGGTCTCCGCGAGCCGTGCGAGGCCCTCGCCGGGTGGGACGAGCGAGAGGCCGTACGCCTCGTACTCGGCGATCGCCGGATTGGCGCCCTCGATGCCTCCGGCTCCCGGCGGCTGATGCGTGCCGCCGACCCCCAGCCCGAGGACGAGACGGCCGCCCGAGATCACGTCCACCGTGGACGCCATCTTGCCGAGTACGGCCGGCGGGCGGACGCGGTTGCTGGTGACGAGGAGTCCGAGACGGAGCCGCTCCGTCTGCGCGGCGAGCGCGCTGAGCAGGGTCCAGCCCTCGTGTATCTGCCCGTCCTTCGGCCCGGCGACCGGCAGCAGGTGGTCCCACAGCCAGGCGTCCGCGATCTCCGGCACTGCGTCGGCCTCCAGCCAGACCCGCCGGATGTCCTCGTACGGCACATGCATGGGGGTCGTCTTGATCCCGAAACGCACGGCGGTCGCTTCTGTCTTGTCCGTCATGGCCGTCAGCGTAGCCAATCATCAGCCGTGCTGACGATCAGGACGGGGATTCAGTCGGGATACAGTCGGTGAATGGCCAACGATCCATACCCCACCCCTCTGGAGTCCCGGCTCGGCTATCTCCTCAAGCACGCCCAGGCCCAACTGGCCAGGACGTCCGCCGAGGCGCTGGCGCCGTACGGAGTGGACGGTCATGAGCTGGCCGTACTGGTGGTGCTGTCGGCGGGTGAGCCGTTGTCGCAGGTCGAGGCCGCGGGACGGCTCGGGGTCGACCGCACCACGATGGTGTCGCTGATCGACGGCCTGGAGGATCACGGACTGGTGGAGCGGCGCCGCAGCCCGCAGGACCGCCGTAAGAACATCGTCGAACTGACAGCGGCGGGTCAGGACTGCCTCCGCCGGGCCGAGAACGCCCGCCGCGCGGCGGAGCGGCGGTTCCTCGCTCCGCTGGACGAGGACGCGGCGGTGTCGCTCTTCCGGGCGCTGCGGACCCTGGTGCTCGCGGAGCGGGAGTGAGGGGCGGAATCCGGCCGGTTTCCGTAGCGGACGGTTCACCGGTGGTGGCGGCTTCCCGCAGGTCGGGGGCCTTCCGCGAGCCGCCCTCGCAGGGGTGGATATGCAGGTGAAAGGCACTCCGAAAGCTTGGTATTGTTGTCCATGTCGCCGCGGGGAACACCCCGAATCAGGTGGCGGACACCTGGTCCGGGTGGCGGAATGGCAGACGCGCTAGCTTGAGGTGCTAGTGCCCTTTAACGGGCGTGGGGGTTCAAGTCCCCCCTCGGACACATACAGTGCGCATACCGGTGCCAGCCGTATTTCGGCTGGCACCTTCTGCGTTTCAGGAGCTTGGGCAAGCCGCTGTCCGAGCATGTCACAGCGAGGAAACAGACTCACGAGAGCGGGCTGAGATGCTGCGCCGCCGCTGACCCGTACCCCTCGTCCCGCGCGTTCGGCCATGACCACGGCCCGCCCCGGATCCGGTTCCCCCGGATCCCCGGGCGGGCATGGTCACGATGGGTGGCGATGGTGTTCGCGGCTCAGCCGAGGGTGAAGTCGTCGGCGGTGACGTCGGACTGGCCGTACCAGCCGTGGACGTAGACCGTGACCGTTCCGCTGCTGCCGGTGGTGAAGGCGACCGTGAGCTGGTTCCAGGTCGTGCTGGTCGACCAGGTGCTCGCGGAGGCGCCGCCGCTGACTCCGACGTAGGCGTACGGGCCCTGCACCCAGGCGGTCAGCGTGTAGCTCGTATGGGGGGACAGGGCGACGGTCTGGTCGCATTCGCCGGTGCTGCTCGCACTCGGGGTGACCTGGAGGCTGTGGCTTCCGCTGTGGACCGGGGTGGAGACCACCGCACTGCCGCCCGTGCAGGTCCAGGGGGTCAGGCCGCCGGTTTCGAAGCCCGCGTTGGTCAGTGAACCCCCGCCGCCTCCGCTCCCGCTCGTGGTGACCGTCAGTGTGTACGTCGCGCTGTGGCTGCCGGTCGCGGCGGTGCCGGTGACGGTGATCGGGTAGGTGCCCGCGGCCACGGACGAGCCGACCGTGGCCGTCAGTGTCGAACCGCCGCCGGATGTCACGGAGTTGGGGCTGAAGGAGACGCTCACGCCGGAGGGTGCGCCGGAGGAGGAGAGGGCGACGGACTCGGCGCTGCCGGAGGTGACCGCCGTGGCGACGGCCGCCGTCGCCGAACCGCCCTGGACCACCGACGCCGAGCCCGGTGACAGGGACAGGGAGAAGTCGGTGGTGGTGCCTCCGCCGCCGCCCGAGCTGCCCTCGTAGGGCACGAACGCGTCGGTGAACGCGAGGCTGTTCTGGCTGATCTCACTGCACGTGGGCAGCGAGTTGGCACTTCCGCCGCACGCCTGGTCGCGGGTGACGGCCCAGAACGCCAGCCGCCCGACACTGTTCTGCGCGGCGAAGGTCTCCACCGTCTGGGCGTCCGCCAGGGTGAAGGTGGAACCGTCGTCGTTCTTGCCGATCATCGGGGTGATGCCGAGGTTGGCGTAGGTGTAACCGGAGTCGACGGACTGCATCTGGGCCAGCGTGGCGTTCGCCGCGGAGACCGCGCCCTGGCCCATCTCGGTGCCGGTGCCCGCGTAGTAGTCCATGGCCATGATGTTGACCACGTCGATCTTGATGCCCGCGGTCTTGGCGGCCTTGAGGATGTTGACGCCGTCCCCCGTCAGACCGCTCGTCAGCACCGGGAGGGTCATGGAGAACTGGAGGCTCGGGTTGGACGCCTTGAGGTCCTTCATCGCCTGCATCTGGCGGGCCGCCGCCGCGGTGTCCGCGATGGCGGCACCCTCGATGTCGAAGTCGAGCCGGGTGACGCCGTAGTCGTTGATGATGGCCTGGTAGCCGGCGTCGATGCTGCTCTGGGTGGAGCACGTCCACGCGAGGGGTTCGCCGCTCGCTCCGCCGGAGGAGACGATGACGGAGGCGCCCTCGGACTTCGCCCTGGCGATCTCGGGGTCGGTGTAGGAGTCGTTGCCGATGGGGAGTGTGTCGCCCCAGATCTGGGTGCAGCCTTCGCCGAGGACGAAGGCGGCGGTGTACGCCTTCAGCCGGTGTCCGGTGATGGCGGTGTCGAGCAGTCCTTCCTGACTGTTCGACATGTCGACGTAGGGAGCCACGGAGTAGACGCTGCTTCCCGCGGCGCTGCTCGCGGGGGCCAGGTCGACGGTGACGCCGGTGGCCGCGAGCGCGAGGGCGGACACAGCCGCCCATTTTGCCAGGTGCATGACAGTACCCCTCTCGGGGATGCCCAACGGGGCGCGGAGTGGTGGGGGTGGACTGTGCGGGATATTGGTACATACCAAACCGCTGACGGAGGGCACCGTCAAGAGGACTAGACCAACTGTTTACGGAGTCAGCGCAGGTGGACCAGGATCCGGCCGGCGTTGGTCGGATCCGTCTCCACACGGGCGTAGAGCTTCTTGAGGTGCTTCTGCGCCAGCACGGCCAGCACGCGCTTCTTCAGCTGGCCCGTCCCCTTGCCCGGGATGATCTGGACGATGTCGACCCCGGTGGCGGCGGCCTTGAAGAGGGTCTGCCGCAGGGCCGTGTCGATGTCGCGGTCGCTGCGGAAGAACGGGTGCAGATCCAGGGTGATCAGGGCCATCGCCTCCGATGTGGTCGGTCGCCGGCCGGTGCCCGGCGCGGCGTAGGTGATCCTCCTACAGCGGCGCCGGTGAAGAGGCGTCCGCGATCAGCAGGCGTGGTGTGCCCGTGCCGTTCGCCGGGACGCTCCACAGGTCGGTGGTGCCGACCTTGCCGTTGGCGGGGAGGGCGTAGGCGACGGTGTCGTTGTCGAGCCAGGTGGCCTGGTCGTCGACGCTGTGGCGTTCGGCGAGGGGTGTCTCGCGCAGGGTTTTGAGGTCGAGGACGTACTCGTGCCAGAGGTCCGTGCGGGACAGGACCCGCTTCTTGAAGGCGACCCTCGTTCCGTCGGGGGAGAGGGAGGGGCATTCGACGTTCTGGATCAGGGTGGTGACCGACTGGCGGGAGAGGGAACCCCGGACCAGGTACGTCTTGCCGGCGGTGTTGAGGGTGGCGTAGAACGTGTCGTCGTCGGAGGCGAAGGTGACGCCCCAGAAGTTGATGTCCGAGGCGTGGTACGGCTTGCCGTCCAGGGTGATCGAGAACGTCTCCAGGCTGGGCGTCAGCTTCATGGTGCGGGTGTCCAGGACCGAGGTCCGGGTGGAGAAGAACGCGGACGAGTAGGACTCGCCGGAGACGAAGACGGTCCAGGCGACGAACCGGCCGCTCGGTGAGACCCGGGCCCGGCTGGGGGTCCCCGCGAGCGGGAAGGTGCGCAGGGTACGGAGGTCGGCGTCCAGGAGCAGCGCGCGGTTGCTCTGCCGCAGGACGCCGGGGGTGGACTGGAGGCAGACGCCGGTGCCGGCCGCCGCGTAGAACCGTACGCACTTCAGGTTCGAGGCGGTCCGTCCGCCCCCGGGGTCGGTGGACGGGACCGAGGCGATCGCGGTGCGGTGGGGGCCGGCCGCCGCGTTGACGAAGGTCAGGCGGCGTTTCTGGTCGAGTGTCAACGTGCCCGTGCTGACGGCGGGGTCGCCGGAGCGCGGCTTGTTCGCCCGGTCCGCGCGGGCTGCCGCGTGCAGGACCACGCCCGTTCCGAGGCCGGTGAGGAGCAGGACCGCCGTGACGAGGACGATCAGGCGGCGGCGGAGCGGTGGCATCTGGTTCCCTGGGGCTGTGGTGGTCATGATCGGGTTCCGGCGGTCGGTCGTAGCACCATGCCCGCGACGGACGCGCAGCACAACAGGCCGACCGCCGCGCCCGCGAGCGCGGGGCCGTCACCCCACACGGTCCAGGCGGCGCCGAAGGCCAGCGAGCAGCAGAACCGGGCCAGCGCCTGGGAGGTGCCGACGAGGGCGAGACCGCTGGCGCGCAGCTGCTCGGGCACGATGTCGGCGAGCGCGGCCGGGAGTACGCCGTCGGTGGCCGCGTAGAACATGCCGTGCAGGGCGAGGACGAGAGGGGGGAGTGCCGGGGTGGCCGGGGCCCAGAGGAGGAGGGCGTAGGCGGTGAGCAGGATCGCGTGCCCGGCGAGGAACACCGTGCGGCGGCCGATCCGGTCGGCCAGCGCGCCGACGGGCATCGCGAGCAGCAGGAACACCACGGCGGTGCCCAACGGCAGCAGCGTGAACCACTGTTCGCCGATGCCCGCGCGCCGTTGCAGGAGCAGATAGACGAAGGCGTCGCTGACGGTCGTGAGACCGAGCAGCGCGGCACAGCCGGCGAGCGCCCGCAGGCGCGGCAGCCGTAGCAGGGCGAGCGCTTCGCGCAGGTCGACGGGGCGCTTGCCGGGTTCTGGACTCGACTCGCCCGATGGCGCGTTGCGCTGTTCGCCGTGTGGCGTCGGCACGATGCGTGCGTCCACCGGGCGGCGGTCGTCCGCCGCGCCTGCTCCACCCCGCTGCCCGTCGCGCGGCGCGAGCGCTTCGGGCGTGCCGCCGGGGCGACCGCCGTCCGTCGCGGCCACGGGCGGCACGGCTCCGTCGCCGGGTTCGTCCTGACGGGTCTTCCGGCCGGCGCCCGCATCGTGTCCGTCAGCCCTTGCGTCCTGCTGCCTGCCGGGTACGAACAGCACCAGGACGAGCACGCCGAGCGCGGCGACGCACGCGCTCACGCCGAACACCGCGTCGTAGCCGTCGGTGGCCGCGCGGAGGATGAAGAAGGCGGCGAGCGGGCCGAGCATCGCGCCGGTGGTGTCCATGGCGCGGTGCACGCCGAAGGCGCGGCCCTGGTTCTCGGGCGCCGTGGACAGGGAGATCATCGCGTCGCGCGGGGCGGTGCGCAGGCCCTTGCCGGTGCGTTCCAGGGCGAGGACCGTGCCGAGGGTGCCGATGCTGCCGGCCAGCAGGAGCAGCGGTTTGCACAGGGCGGACAGGCCGTAGCCGAGGCCGGCTATCAGCTTGTGGTTGCGGACCCGGTCGGAGAGGTGGCCGCCGACGAGCTGGACCAGCGCGCTGACGCCGTTGTAGACGCCGTCGAGGGCGCCGAAGCCCAGCGGGCTGAAGCCGAGGGTGGTGACGAGGTAGAGCGGCAGGACGGCGGTGACCATCTCCGAGGAGATGTCGGTGATGAGGCTGACCGTGCCCAGCACGAACACGACCGGGGCGGCCCGGGATGCCGGGCCGCGTCTTCGGCGCTGTGCGGTGTCCGCTCCGGTCGGTGCGGAGCGGTCGGTGAGGTACATGATCGAGGACTCCAGGTGCGGTGCGGTCAGTTCTGCCGACTGCTCTCGTCCCGTAGCCAGGTGCCGAAGTCCTGTGCCCGGATCGTCTTTTCGGCCTTTCTTCGCGCGACGACGGCGGCCGTCACGAAGACGACGACCGCGAGGAACAGCCTCGGCTCCCGGCGGAGCACGGCCGTCAGGTCCGCCTTGCTCGTCCGTGCCGAGGCCTCCGCCGGATCCTTGTGCTCCTCGACCTGGGCGGTGGAGACGGCGGCCCGGATCCGGCGTTTGATCAAGTCCCGCCAGGTGCGCGGCGGATGGACCACCACGCCGGCCGCGCCGACGACACGTCGTTCCTCGGGGGCGAACGCCAGGGACGCGGCCAGGTCGTCCGCCATCAGCGGGGGCAGCGCGGCGATCCGGGCGTGGCCCGCCTCGGAGACCGCGATGACGCCCCGGCCGAACAGCCCCTCGCGTACGGCGGGCAGCCGCTGCCACACCTGGTAGTAGGCGCGCACCCGCCAGGCGCAGTCGGCCAGCGGGATCCGCCGTTCCGGGGCGGTGGCGAGGATGCCCGAGGTGGCGTCGTCCAGGGGCTCGGTCAGGGCCCGTACGTCGGCGCCCCCGATCACGACGTCGGCGTCCACGTACAGGCGCGGGAAGCCGCGCGCGTGGTCGTCGCCCGTCCGCAGAGCGGTGTGCTTGGAGGGGGTGGGGATCTCCACCACCCGGACCCGCGGGCCGCGTTCGGCCGCGATCCGCGCGGTGTCGTCCGTACAGCCGTTGCACACCACCACGATGTCCGGCTCGTCCCCGCGAGAATCGGCCAACAGCGAATCCAGGAGGCGGCCGATGACTCGCGCCTCGTTGTGGGCCGGTATCACAATGCTCGTCACCTGGTGCAGTATGCCGTCGGTGTCTCTATTGCGATGTGTGTTTCGTCCAAGTGTTCCCGTGCCTGCGGTCCGTGGTCTAGATTGAGGGCCGCCGCACCGGTTTGGGTGGGGAACTCGTTCCTGACCGCAGGTCAGGACACGAGGTCGTGCAACAGGTGCGAGACAGGCAGTGACCAACATGCAGGGCGCATGAGGTGGTTGGGGAACCGCTGAAGCTCCCTCGTTTTTCCTGTGCCGTTGTGTAGGAGAGCGCATCGGTAACCGCGCATGTGGTGGGGGGCCATGACCATTGAGGTCACGCATGAGCTGCTGGTTGTGGAACGCAGAACTCCGGAAGCTCGTCGAAGACGTTGGGAACACAAGTACCGGCTCGTCCTGCTGGTCGCGGACAGCTTCGCCGCTGTCGCCGCCGCGTTCGTGATCCACGCGGCCTACGGCCGCTGGACGGTGGCCCTGGTGCTGCCGCCGACATGGATCGCGGCCATGCTCGCCCACCGCACCTACGACCGCAGCGCCCTGGGCCTGGGCACCGAGGAGTACCGACGGGTGCTTCGCGGGGCCGTCGCACTGCCCGCGCTGGCCGTGGCCGCGTACTGGTTGTTCACCCACGATTCGGGCCTCCTTCATGACATGGTCATGGCCGCGATACCGGCCGTGGCGATCGCCCTTCCCGTCCGGTACGCGCTGCGCCGCAGGCTGCACCGGCGATGGGCGCGGGGCAGGGGCGGCAGCGCGACCCTCCTGGTCGGGCCGGCCCGCGGTGTCGCGGACCTGGTCGCCGTGCTGCGGCGCGGCGGAGCACAGGAACTGCACGCCGCCGGGGTGTGCCTGAGCGATCCGGAGAACGCCGCCGAGATACGCAAGCTGGGCCTCCCCGTCCTCGGCGGTGTCGGCAACATGAACGACGTCATCCAGGCCCTGGGCATCGGCACCGTGGTGGCGCTGCCCGCCCCCGAGTTCGACGCGGCCGTCCTGCGCCGGATGTCCTGGACGGCGGCCGTGCAGGGCGTCGACTTCCTGCTGGCCCCCGTGCTGACCGATGTCTCCGCCGCCCGCCTGGAGATACGCCCCACCAACGGGGTGCCCCTGGTGCGGGTGCAGGCGCCGAACCTCTCCCGGGCCTCCCGGCTCCCCAAAGAGGTCCTGGACCGCTCGCTCGCCGCGCTGCTCCTCGCGCTCCTCGCCCTGCCCCTGCTGCTGATCGCCCTGATCGTCCGGCTGGACAGCTCCGGGCCCGCGCTGTTCCGGCAGCAGCGGGCGGGCCGCTACGGCGACTACTTCACGATGCTGAAGTTCCGCACCATGCGGACGGACTCCGAGGACCTGCGGGCGGAGCTGGAGCACCTCAACCAGAACAGCGACGGACTGCTGTTCAAGGTGAAGCAGGACCCGCGCATCACCCGCGTCGGCTCCTTCCTGCGCCGCACCTCGCTCGACGAACTGCCGCAGCTGATCAATGTGATCGGCGGCCACATGTCGCTCGTCGGCCCCCGCCCCCCGCTGCCCGAGGAGGTGGAGGAGTACACGCCGGAGGTCAAGCGCCGGCTGCTGGTGAAGCCCGGCCTGACCGGGCTGTGGCAGGTCAGCGGACGCTCCGACCTGCCCTGGGACGAGGCGGTCCGGCTCGACCTCGGCTACGTGGACAACTGGTCGATGGGACTCGACCTGGAGATTCTGCTGCGCACCGGCTCCGCGGTGGTGCGCGGAACGGGGGCCTACTGATGGACAACGGGGGCCCGCTGATGGGCCAAGGGGAGAAGAACCACGTGACGCAGACCAGGGAGCCGTTGGGGGTCGCGGTCGTCGGGGCCGGCTACTGGGGACCCAACCTCGTCCGCAACTTCCAGGCCAGCGACCGGTTCCGGCTGCGCCGGCTGTGCGACCTCGACGTGGACCGCGCCCGGCGGGTCCTCGGCGGCTACTCGACGGTCGAGGCCACCGCGGACTACGCGGCCGTCCTCGCCGACCCGACCGTCGCCGCCGTCGCCGTGGCGACGCCCGCCGGAACCCACCTCGACATCGCGCTGGCCGCGCTGCGCGCCGGAAAGCACGTCCTCGTGGAGAAGCCCCTCGCGGCGACCTACGCCGACGGGATGCGGCTGGTGACCGAGGCGGAGGAGCGCGGTCTCACCCTGATGTGCGACCACACCTACTGCTACACGCCCGCGGTGGGCCGTATCCGGGAGCTGGTCCGCTCCGGCGAACTCGGCGAGATCCACTTCGTCGACTCGGTCCGCATCAACCTCGGGCTCGTCCAGAAGGACATCGACGTGATGTGGGACCTCGCCCCGCACGACCTGTCGATCCTGGACTTCATCCTCCCCGACCACGTCGAACCGGTCGCCGTCGCCGCCCACGGAGCCGATCCCATCGGCGCCGGACAGGCCTGCGTGGCTTATCTGACGCTCCAGCTCAACACGGGGGCCATCGCCCACGTGCACGTCAACTGGCTCTCCCCGACCAAGGTCCGCACGACCATGGTGGGCGGCGCCAAGCGCACCCTCGTCTGGGACGACCTCAACCCCCTCCAGCGCGTGGCGGTCTACGACCGCGGAGTGGACCTGGCCGCGCCCCAGGAGATCGGCGCGGACGAACGCCGGGACATGCTCGTCTCCTACCGCTCCGGGGACATGGTCGCGCCCGCCCTCGGTGAGAAGGAGGCGCTGCGCGGCATGGTCGACGAGTTCGCCGACGCGATCGGCGAGGGCCGCCCGCCGCTGACCGACGGCCGGGCGGGCCTGCGGGTGCTGGACATCCTGGAAGCGGCGTCGCGAAGTCTCGCGTTCAAGGGCGCGGTCGTCGGCCTGCGCGCCGGACGTTGACCCACCACATCATCGAGAGGGCACAGCAGTTGAGCAGCGTACGCGGCAAGAAGATCCTGGTCACCGGGGGAGCGGGCACCATCGGCTCCAACCTCGTCGACCTCCTGGCCGAGGGCGGCGCCCGCGAGATCGTCGTACTCGACAACTTCGTGCGCGGGCGGCGGGCCAACCTCGCCCAGGCCCTGCCCAGCGGTGTGGTGGAGGTCGTCGAGGGCGACATCCGGGACGCCGAGACCGTACGGAAGGCCACCGAGGGCGCCGACCTGGTGTTCCACCTCGCCGCGATCCGCATCACCCAGTGCGCGGAGGAACCCCGGCTCGCCAACGAGGTGTTGGTCGACGGCACCTTCAACGTCCTGGAGGCGGCCGTCGAGGCCGGAGTGGGCAAGGTGATCGCCTCCTCCTCGGCCTCCGTCTACGGCATGGCCGAGACCTTCCCGACGACCGAACGCCACCACGCGTACAACAACGACACGTTCTACGGCGCGGCCAAGGCCTTCAACGAGGGCATGCTGCGCAGCTTCCACGCCATGTACGGACTGGACTACGTGGCGCTGCGCTACTTCAACGTCTACGGCCCCCGTATGGACATCCACGGCCTCTACACCGAGGTGCTCATCCGCTGGATGGAGCGCATCGAGGCGGGCGAGCCGCCGCTGATCCTCGGCGACGGCACCCAGACCATGGACTTCGTCGACGTCCGCGACATCGCCAGGGCCAACCTCCTGGCCGCCGAGTCGGATCTCACCGACGAGGTCTTCAACATCGCCTGCGGTACGGAGACTTCGCTGCGCGACCTCGCCGACGGCCTGCTGGAGGCGATGGGCGCCACCGGCCTGGAGCCGGAGCACGGACCCGCCCGCGCGGTGAACGGGGTGACCCGGCGGCTCGCCGACACCTCGCGGGCCGCCGACCGGCTCGGCTTCACGGCACGGATCGACCTGCGCACGGGCCTCAAGGACCTGGTGGAGTGGTGGCGCGCGGAGCGGGAGGCGGCCAAGTGAGCACCGACCGCATCCCGGTGATGATCCCCTGGCTCGGCGAGGACGAGGCGAAGGCCGCCTCCGACGCCGTGCTGTCCGGGTGGGTCGCCCAAGGTCCCCGCGTCGCCGCCTTCGAGAAGGCCTTCGCCGAGCGGGTCGGCGCCGAGCACGGCATCGCCGTCAGCTCCTGCACCACCGCCCTGCACCTGTCGCTCGTGGCGCTCGGCCTCGGCCCCGGCGACGAGGTCGTCGTCCCCTCGCTGTCGTTCATCGCCACCGCCAACGCCGTGCGCTACGTCGGGGCCGAGCCCGTGTTCGCCGACGTCGACCCCGACACCGGCAACCTGACGACGGCCACCGTGGACGCCGTCCGAACTCCCCGCACCAGGGCGGTACTCGCCGTCCACCAGGGTGGCGTACCGGCCGATGTGCACGCGCTGCGCGCCGCCTGCGCCGACTGGGACCTGCCCCTCGTCGAGGACGCGGCCTGCGCCATCGGCTCGACCGTCGGCGGCAAGCCGGTGGGACACGGCGCGCTGATCGCCGCCTGGTCCTTCCACCCGCGCAAGGTCGTCACCACCGGCGAGGGCGGCATGATCACCACCGACGACGCCGAGTGGGCGACCCGCCTGCGACGGCTGCGCGAGCACGGGATGAGCGCCTCGGCCGCCGAGCGCCACGCGAGCAACAAGCCCGTGCTGGAGCAGTACGTGGAGGTCGGCTACAACTACCGGATGACGGACGTCCAGGCCGCGATCGGCCTCGTCCAGCTCGGCAAGCTCGACGCGATGATCGCCCGCCGCCGCGAACTGGCCGCCCGCTACGCCGCGTTGCTGCGCGACGTCCCCGGCCTCACCCCCGTCACCGATCCCGCGCACGGGCAGAGCAACTACCAGTCCTACTGGGTGCAGTTGGCCGAGGACTTCCCCGTCGGCCGGGACGACCTCCTCGCCGCGCTCGCCGACGCAGGCGTCTCCGCCCGGCGCGGCATCATGGCCTCGCACCTCGAACCCGCCTACGCGGACCACCCCGCCGTACCGCTGCCGGTCACCGAGCGGATCAGCCGCGACTCGCTGATCCTGCCGCTGTTCCACACCATGACCGAGGCCCAGCAGGACCGGGTCGTCGCGGCCCTGACCGAACAGGCCCGAAGATGAACGGACTTGTCATCGTCGGCGCGGGCGGATTCGCGCGGGAAACGGCTCAGGCCGTGGCGGACGCGGGGGAGTTCAAGCTGCTCGGGCACCTCGACGACAACCCCGCCCTGCACGGCACCGAGGTGGACGGCGTCCCCGTCCTCGGCGGCTGCGACCTGGTCCACGAGCTGCCCGACGCCCGGGTGGTGGTCTGCGTGGGCAACCCCGGGGACTACGCGGCCCGCGCCCGGCTGGTCCGCAGGCTCGCCCTGACCCAGGACCGCTACGCCACCGTGGTCCACCCGACGGCGTCGGTGTCCAGGTCGTCGACGGTCGGCCCCGGTTCGGTCCTGCTCGCGCACTGCGTCCTGACCGCCGCCGTCCGTGTCGGCGCGCATGTCGCGGTGATGCCGCACGTCGTCCTCACCCACGACGACGTGGTCGAGGAGTACGCCACCCTCGCGTCCGGGGTCCGCCTGGGGGGCGGGGCACGGCTGGAGCGGGGCGCCTACGCGGGATCCGGTGCCCTCATCAGGGAGGGCACGACGGTCGGCGCCTGGTCGCTGATCGGGATGGGGAGCACCGTGCTCGGCGACGTACCGCCGGGCGAGGTCTGGGCGGGGAGCCCGGCCCGCAGACTGCGCGCGGCGCCCGCGCCCGCGCTGGACGAACTGTCGACACAGCAACTGGGGGGACCAGTCGCATGAACCACATACCGCTGGTGGATCTGAAGGCGGCCCACGCCGAGGTCGCCGACGACGTACGCGAGGGATTCGAGCGGGTGTTGGCGAACACCGCGTTCATCGGCGGCGACGAGGTGGGCGCCTTCGAGCGCGAGTACGCCGACTTCGGCGCTGTCGCGCACTGCGTGGGCGTCGCCAACGGCACCGACGCCGTCGAACTCGCCCTGCGCGCAAGCGGGGTGGGCCCCGGCGACGAAGTCGTGATCCCCGCCAACACCTTCATCGCCACCGTCGGCGCCGTGGCCCGGATCGGCGCGCGGCCCGTCCTGGCGGACTGCCTGCCCGACACGTATCTCCTCGACCCGCAGGCCGCCGTGGACGCGGTCGGCCCGGCCACCCGCGCGGTCGTGCCGGTGCACCTGTACGGGCAGATGGCCGACGTGACGGGACTCGCGGCCCAACTCCCCGACCACGTAAGGGTCGTGGAGGACGCCGCGCAGTGCCAGGGCGCGACCGGCGACGGCCGCACCCCGGGCAGCGCCGGGATCGCGGCCACCAGCTTCTACCCGGGCAAGAACCTCGGCGCCTACGGCGACGCGGGCGCGGTGCTCACCGACGACGAGGAACGCGCGGGCCTGGTAAGGGCGATCGCCAACCACGGCGGAGTCGCCAAGTACCGCCACGACGTCCCCGGGTTCAACAGCCGCCTGGACGGACTCCAGGCCGTCGTCCTGCGCGCGAAGCTGGCCCGGCTCGCGGACGGCAACGCGGCCCGGCGAGCTGCCGCGGCCCGCTACGACGCGCTCCTCGCCGAACTCGCCGACGCCGGACGGGTCGTGCTCCCCGTGACGGCGCCCGGCAACCTCCACGTGTGGCACCTGTACGTCGTGCGGGTCGCCGGCGCGGACCGCGACGCCGTCGTCGGCAAGCTCAACGCCGAGGGCATCGGCGCCGGGGTGCACTACCCGGCCCCGGTCCATCTCACCGAGGCGTACCGGCATCTCGGCCACGCCCGCGGCGACTTCCCGCACGCCGAGCAGACGGCGGACCGGATCCTGTCGCTTCCGCTGTACCCGCAGATCACCCCTGACCAGCAGCAACGAGTCGTGGACACGCTCGCCCACGCGCTTCGCGGCTGACCGGTCCCCGCTCACGCACCAATCCCGACTTCACGGGTCGCTCCTGCACAGCACCGCTGAGAGGTACACATGAACAGATGGAGCAGACGGCTCCGGGGCAGCCGCCTAGCCCTCGTAGCAGCACTCATACTGGCCGTGCTCCCGCTCGCCGGGTCCGCCCAGGCGGCGTCCGACCCGTGCGGTTCGGGCTCGAACCCGATCGTCTGCGAGAACTCCAAGACGGGCAGCCCGATGTCCGACTGGTTCTCGCCGAACGCCTACGGCGACATCAAGGGCTTCTCCACCAAGGAGAGCGTCCAGGCCGGTGACACCGTCCAGTTCAAGGTCCAGTCGAAGTCCGCGTACAACGTCCAGATCTACCGGCTGGGCTGGTACGGCGGCGACGGCGCGCGCCAGATGTCGACCGCGGCCCAGGCGGCCGTGACGTATCCGGCCAACTTCACCACCGCGCCCGCGAGTTGCACCACCAAGAGCAGCACCGGCCTGGTCGACTGCGGCAACTGGCCCGTGACCGCGACCTGGACCGTGCCCAGCGACGCCGTGTCCGGCCTGTACATCGCGAACCTCACCCAGACCAACGGCGACGGCCTGATGCCGTACCCGTTCGTCGTCCGCAACGACTCCAGCACCTCCGACGTCGTCGTGCAGACCAGCGACCAGACCTGGCAGGCCTACAACGACTACGGCGGCCAGGACCTGTACGGCGGCACCGGCCCCGCGCCGGACGGCCGCGCCTACGAGGTCAGCTACAACCGGCCGCTGGACATCGGCGGCGACAACGGCATCTACGGCTCCGAGTACATGATGCTGTCCTGGCTGGAACGCAACGGCTACGACGTCAGCTATCTGTCCGGCGTGGACGTGTCGTCCAGCAGCGGCGCCACCCTGCTGGAGAAGCACAAGATGTACATGTCGTCCGGCCACGACGAGTACTGGACGCAGAGCCAGTACTCCAACGTCCTGGCGGCGCGGAAGGCCGGCGTGCAGCAGGGCTTCTTCAGCGGCAACGAGGTCTTCTGGAAGACGCGGCTCGCCCCCAGCATCGACGGCACGAGCACGGCCGACCGCACCCTGGTCTGCTACAAGATGACCAAGATGGCGTTCAACAACGGCATCGCCGACCCCAGCGGCGTCTGGACCGGCACCTGGATGGACCCGACCAGCACCAACTACGGCCAGACCTACCAGCCGCCGAACATCCTCACCGGCTCGATGTTCCAGGCGAACGGCTACCGCAACGACGCGATCACCGTCCCCGGCGCGTACGGCAAGAACCGGATCTGGCGCAACACCTCCATCGCGAGCCTCACGTCGAGCCAGACCGCGACCTTCCCGACCGGCACGCTCGGTTACGAGTGGGACAGCGACCTCGACAACAGCACCAGACCCGCCGGTGAGATCGACGTCTCGTCCACGACCGTGGACATCACCGACGGCACCTACCGGCTGGACTGGGGCAACCTCTACGGCAACGGCACGGCGACGCACAATCTCGTCGAGTTCCGCGACCAGACCTCCGGGGCCCTGGTGTTCGGCTCCGGGACCGTGCAGTGGTCGTGGGGCCTGACCAACGTGCCCACCTACAACCCCGACGACACGGTGGTCACCGCGGACTCCCGGATGCAGCAGGCGACGGTGAACGTCCTCGCCGACATGGGCGTCCAGCCGAAGAGCCTGCAGAGCAACCTCGTCGCCGCCACCGCCTCCACCGACACCACCGGCCCGGCGATCACCGTGACCAGCCCGGCCTCCGGGGCCACCGTCCCGGCGCTGAAGCCGGTCACCATCACCGGTACCGCCACCGACTCCGGCGGAGTGGTGGCCCGCGTGGAGGTGTCCACCGACGGCGGATCGACCTGGGAGGCCGCCAAGGGCCTCGCGTCCTGGAGCTACAGCTGGACGCCCACGACCCCGGGCTCCGCGTCCGTCAAGGTGCGCGCGGTCGACGACAGCGTCAACATCGGCGCCGTCACCACCATCCCGCTGACCGTCGGCCCCCAGGCCTGCCCGTGCACCATCTGGCCGGCCTCGGCCGTGCCCGGCACCGTCAACGCCGGCGACGGCGGTTCGGTGGAGCTCGGCGTCAAGTTCCGTACCACCGTGGCCGGTTCGGTCACCGGCGTCCGCTTCTACAAGTCGCCCGTCAACACCGGCACCCACGTCGGCAGCCTGTGGACCGCCTCCGGCACCCGCCTGGCCACCGGCACCTTCACCGGCGAGACGGCCTCCGGCTGGCAGCAGCTGAACTTCGCCACCCCGGTCACCGTCAAGGCCAACACCACCTATGTCGCCTCGTACTTCGCCCCCAACGGCGGATACTCCTACGATCCCACCTTCGCGAGCGGTGACGCCGGCCTGGCGCCGCTGACGGCCCTGAAGACCGGCACCGACGGCGGCAACGGCGTCTACCACTACGGCTCGACGAGTTCCTTCCCGTCCTCGGCGGCCTCCGGCAGCAACTACTGGGTCGACGTGGTGCTGGACACCTCGACGGCCAGCACGACCCCGCCGACCGTCTCCTCGACCTCCCCGACCTCCGGGGCGACCGACGCGTCGATCACGTCACCGGTGTCGGCCACCTTCAGCTCGGCCCTCGACACCGACAGCGTGACCTTCACCGTGAAGGACCCGAACGGCAACACCGTGCCGGGCGCGGTCACCTTCCCCGCCTCGAACAAGGCGACCTTCACCCCGTCGACGGAACTGGAGCTGCACACCGCGTACACCGCGTCCGTCCAGGCCTCCGACGTGTGGGGCAACGCCATGACGGACCCGGTGACCTGGTCCTTCACCACCAGCTCCACGCCACCGGCGGTCACCTGCCCCTGCTCGCTGTGGAGTTCCTCCGCGGTACCGGCCACCACCGACATGACCGCCGACCCCAACTCCGTGGAGCTGGGCACCCGGTTCACCTCCTCGGCGGCCGGCTGGGTCACCGGTGTCACCTTCTACAAGGGCACCGGCAACACGGGCACCCACACCGGCAGCCTGTGGACCGACGACGGCACCCTGCTCGCCGGCGGCACCTTCACCAACGAGACGGCCTCCGGCTGGCAGACGCTGACCTTCGCCACCCCGGTGGCGATCACCGCCGACACCTCGTACGTCGTCTCCTACCACGCGCCGAACGGCAACTACGCGGTGGACGGCGGCTACTTCGCGGCGGCCCACAAGTCCTATCCGCTGACGGCCACGGCCGACACCACCACGCACCACAACGGGCTCTACAAGTACGGCACCGACTCGGCCTTCCCCAACGGTTCCTACGGATCCGCGAACTACTGGGTCGGCCCCGTCTTCACCGCCGACGACCCGAGCGCGTCCCTGGCGGCGTCGGTCGCCGCCTCGGAGGTGACCGCGTCCTCGGTGGCGCACACCGCCGACGCGGCGAGCCCCCTCGTCCTGGCCGTGCCGGCCAAGGCGGCGGTGTCGTCCGTCAGGGCGACCGTGACCGTCCTGAAGGGTTCCCAGACGGCCAGGAAGCTCCACATCACGGCCCTCGTCTCCTACGACCGGGCGACCCACAAGGTGTCCGTCCATCTGTCCGCCCCACTGCCGGACGGCACCCGGTTCAGGATCACGGTCACGGCCAAGGACAAGCACCGCACCACGGTGGCGTCCCGCAGCTGGACCCTGACCGGCAAGACCGTCTTCAAGAAGAAAAAGAACTGACCAGGTAAGCGAACCACCCCGTCCCCACACACCGTCGGGGGGGGGGGGGGGGGGCGGGGGGGGGCCCCCCCCCCCGGGGGGGGGGCCCCCCCCCCCGGCCCCCGGCGGGTTTTAAGGGCAGCCTCAAAAAACGGCCCGTAAAACCCCCCACGCGGGGGGGGC
>NZ_JBIVNL010000002.1:1029921-1058688 GCF_044753545.1 Streptomyces sp. NPDC088350
AAAAAAAAAACCACCCCCCACCAACCCCCCCCCCCCCCCCCCCCCCCCGGGGGGGGGGGGCGGGCCCCCCCCCCCCCCCCCCCCCCGACGGGGATTGGCTTCCCCACACGATGAGCACCGTCAGTGTTGTCATCCCCTGCTACAAGTACGGCCATTTCCTCGCCGACTGCGTGAGCAGCGTCCTGGACGAGCAGGACGGCGTTGACGTCCGGGTCCTCATCATCGACGACGCCTCGCCCGACGACTCGGCGGAGGTCGCGCACAAGCTGGCCGCCGCCGACCCGCGGATCGAGGTCCACGTCCACGAGACCAACAAGGGCCACATCGCCACGTACAACGAAGGCCTCCTCGAATGGGCCGACGGCGACTACGTGGCCCTGCTCTCCGCCGACGACCGGCTGGTCCCGGGCGCCCTGGTCCGCGCCGCCGCGGTCCTGGACGCCCACCCCGAGGCGGGGTTCGCCTACGGGCGCCCGCTGCGCTTCCAGCACGGCGGCCCGCTGCCCAAGGCCCGTACGCACAGCACCGGTTCGGTCGTCTACCCCGGCCAGTGGTGGCTGGAGCGCCGCTTCCGCGAGGGCACCGGCTGCATCACCTCGCCGGAGGTCGTCGTCCGCACCGACCTGCAGCGGAAGGTCGGCGGCTACGACCCCGCCCTGCCCCACGCCGGCGACATCGAGATGTGGATGCGGCTCGCCGCGCACGCCGACGTCGGCCACATACGCGGCGCCGACCAGGCCTTCTACCGCGTCCACGGCAACAACATGTCCACCGTCGACTTCGGCGGCCAGCTCGACGACCTGCGCCAGCGCCTCGTCGCCTTCGACTCGGTGCTCGCCAAGTGCGGCGACCGGCTGCCCCACGCCGACCGCCTCGCCGAGCAGGTCCACACCCGCCTCGCCCGCTACGCGCTGCGCCGGGCCTACCGCGCCTACGACCGCGGGCGCACCGGCGTCGTACCGGTCGACGCGTGTGTCGCGTTCGCCGAGGAGTGCCTGCCGGGCTGTGCGGCGCTGCCCGAGTACCGCGCGCTGCGGCTGCGCAGACGGATCGGGCCGAAGGCGATGCCGTATCTGCAGCCCCTCGTGTGGTCGGCCGTGGCCGAACGCGGGCGGGAGTGGCTGTGGTGGGAGTCCTGGAAGCGCCGCGGTGTCTGATGCGTGATCGGTTCAGCTCAGTTGGCCACCGGGACCCCGGCGGTGCGGCGGACCGCGTCCGGGGAGTTGTCCCGGCGCCTCCTGCGCCGCAGTGCGTACTGGTCGCACCACAGGGCCCCCAGGATCCCGGCGAGCGCGCCCAGCAGCGCCGTACCGGCCAGGGCGCGGGTCCGGGTGCCGTGCACCGGGGCGGCGCTCGCGGCGACCAGGACGGACGCGTTGATCCGCGACGCCGGCGCGATCCCCTGGGCGTCCTGGAGGTCCGTCACATGCTGGGTGTAGGTCTCGATGACCCGGCTGACCGCCGCGTCGGCCGCCACCGGATCGGACCGCTGCGCCTGGATCTGCACGGACGGGATCAGATAGCGCGGGGTCGCGCTGGTGCCGCTGTTGCGCGGGATCAGCTGGTACGTCCCGTCCACCCCCGCGGCGTCCAACTCGGCGCGCCCGGCGGGCGATTCGAGCTGCTGCACGACCCCGTACGAGAGGGTGGCGAGGGACGGCGGGAGGTTCGTCAGCTGGTTGGGCTGGTTGCCGGTCGCGGGCGGTTTGAGGACGACGACCGCCGAACTCAGGTACTGCGGTGCCGGATGCAGCACTCGGTCGGCTCCGGCGGCCGTCAGAACGAGCGCGAGCAGCAGTACGTACCAGCGGCGGAGCAGCGCTTCGGCGACGTCACGGGGCGACACAGGGATTCCTTCCGTCGTCGCCGATCCTCGCAGGCGCCGGGGCGTACCGCCACCAAAAGGGAGTTCTCGTGAGCCTTGCCGACCTCTTGGCGATCATGCGCAGGCGGTGGTACTTCATGGTGCCCCTCACCCTGCTCAGCGTGCTCGCGGGCGGATACCTGTACCGGACCATCCCGGTGTCCTACGAGTCGCAGAGCTCCGTCACCCTGCTCGACTCCACGGCGATCGCCGACCTGGCGCCGACCTTCGGCAACCCGCTGACGAACGCGGGCGGTTCGCTGGTCGTCACGGCCGACGTGCTGATCAGGACGCTCCAGTCGAGCGACTCGGCCAAGGAACTGAACTCCCGCGGCGTCACCGACCAGTACACGGTGGGTTTCGCGCCGGACGCCGACACCCCGCTGCTCACCCTGAGCGTCACGGGAACCGACCAGGCGAAGGTGCTCCGGGAGACCACCACCCTCACGAAGTTCACCGCGGAGCAGCTGAAGGCCTTGCAGGCCGCCTCGAAGGTGCCGACGGTGTACGCGGTCCAGACCGCGCCGGTCGTCCTGCCGCAGATACCGGTCTCGCAGTCGAAGAGCCGCTACCAGGACGTCGCGGCGGTCGTCATCGTCGGTGTGGTCGGCGCGTTCCTGCTGTCCATCCTCGCCGAGGGCGTCGCGGTGGTCCGCCGCCGGGGACGCGCCCTCGCGGAGTACGTTCCCCGGCGCCACCGCGCCCGGCCCCCCGAGCGGGCGCCCAGGGGCCTGCTGGTGCGCAGGCTGGACGCCACGACGATCCTCACCGGCTATCTGGTGCTCGCCTTCTTCGTCCCGTCGAATCTCACCCTGCCCGCGCTGGGCGGTGTGGGCACCCCGGCCAACGTCTTCGCCCTGCTGGGACTCCTCTGGTACCTCGCGACCTGGCTCGGCGGTCGCGTCCTGCCGGCGAAGGGCACCAGGCTGCCGCGCGTGGCGATGTGCGTGCTCGCCGCCGCGGTGCTCCTGTCGTACCTCGCCAACGCGCTCCGCGAGAGCTCGCACGAGGAGGTCCTCGGGGCCGACCGGGGCCTCATCGGGCTCGGGGTGTGGGTGGCGCTCGTCGTGCTGTCCTCGGCCGGCATCCAGGAGCGCAGCCGGCTGGAGACCCTGATGCGCCGGCTCGTCGTCCTGGGCACGGTGGTGGCCCTGATCGGCTACTACGACTTCTTCGCCGCGACCAACATCGCCGACTCCATCCACATCCCCGGCCTGCACTCGAACAGCGCCGGGCTCAGCGCGATGGACCGCGGCTCGTTCACCCGGCCGCGCTCCACCACGGCCCATCCGCTGGAGTTCGGGGGGATGCTCGCCATCCTGGTCCCCTTCGCCGTCCACCAGGCGTTCGACCCGGTACGCCGGCACGCCGGCGCGCTGCGCCGCTGGGCCCCGGTGGCGATCATGGCGGGTGCCCTTCCGCTGACGGTGTCCCGCACGTCCATCATCGGCGCCTTCATCGCGATCCTGGTGATGGTGCCCCGCTGGAAGCCGCAGCGCCGCTGGGCCGCGATCGGCATCGTCCTGGGTTCGGTGGCCGGCTTCAAGGTGATCATCCCGGGGCTGATCGGCACCATCACCAACCTGTTCGCCACCTTCCTGTCCAACTCCGACAGCAGCACCCAGGCGCGCACCGTGAAGTACAGCGCGATCGTCCCCTACCTCAGCGAACGCCCCTGGTTCGGCCGGGGATTCGGCACCTTCACCCCCGACCTGTACTTCTTCACCGACAACCAGTACATGCTGACCCTCGCCGAGACGGGCGCCCTGGGGCTGGTCGCGCTGCTCTTCCTGTTCGTCACCGGGATCCACCAGGGCGGTGCCATCCGCCGGCTCGCCCGCTCCGAGTCGGACCGTGAACTCGGCCAGGCCTTCCTCGCCTCCGCCCTGGTCGCCCTGGTCATCAGCGCCACCTTCGACGCCCTCAGCTTCCCCATGTACGCCGGGATGTTCTTCCTCACCCTGGGCGCGGGCGGCAGCTACCTCGGCTTCGTCCGCCGCGAGGCCGCCGAAGCGGCTGCCGTCGCGGTCCCCGCCCCTCGCAATGCCCCCGACGTCCCGTCTCCCCAACTCGCGGAGTCCCGATGAGTTCCGTCGCCGTCATCGTCGTCACCTGGAACAGCGCCCCGGTGCTCCCCGGGTTCCTCGCCGCCCTCCCCGACGGCATGGCCGGTCTCGACCACCGGCTCGTCGTCGCCGACAACGACTCCGCCGACGACACCGTCGAGGTCCTGCGCGCGCTGGCCCCCGACGCCACGGTCGTCAGGACCGGCCGCAACGCCGGGTACGCGGCCGGGGTCAACGCGGCGCTGGCCGCCGCCGGGGAACACGACGCCGTGCTGATCTGCAACCCCGACATCCGGATGCGGCAGGGCTGCGCCAAACGTCTCGTCGACAGCCTCGGGGACGGGGTCGGGATCGCCGTACCCCTGCTGTACGAGGAAGGCCGGGACACCCCGCATCACTCGCTGCGCCGCGAGTCGAGTGTGCTGCGGGCGCTCGGCGAGGCCGTGATCGGCAACACCCGGGCCGGGCGCTTCCCGGCGCTGAGCGAGCTGGTCACCGACCCCGCCGCGTACCGGCGGCCCACCCGCGCGGACTGGGCGACCGGTGCGCTCATGGCCGTCTCGGGCGACTGCCTGGCCGCCTGCGGACCGTGGGACGAGTCCTTCTTCCTCTACTCGGAGGAGACCGAGTACTGCCTGCGCGCGAGGGACCGCGGGTATGTCACCCAGCTGGATCCGACGGCCGAGGCCGTGCACCTGGGCGGCGACTCCCAGGTGTCGCCCCGGCTCTGGACCCTCCTCACCCTCAACCGTGTCCGCCTGTACCGGCGCCGGCACGGTCCCCTCGCCACGGCCGCCTTCCGTACGGCCGTCCTGCTCCGGGAGACCTCACGCGCCGCCCTCGGCCGCCCCGCCGCCAAGGCCGCCGCCGCCGCCCTCGCCCGGCCGGGCGCGCTGCGCGTCACGCCGGGCCCGTGAGGTGAGCCGTCGCATCATGGGCACCTCCACGAACCGGTGCATGAGCCCCGCGAGCGCCACGGAGAGGGCGAGCGATGCGGCGATGAGCGCCCAGGCCTTCGCCGGTGCCGAGCCCTGGGCGTCGAGCCCCCGCATCAGGTCCACGATCACCGACTGGTGGATCAGGTAGAAGGCGAAGGAGATCTCGCCCAGCCACACCGCCCACCGGCTCCGCCACACGCTCCGCCTCCCCTCGGCGTCGGCGACGGCCACGGCGCAGATGAGCAGTGCGAACGGGATCACGGTCACGGCCGACGTCTCCGCGTCCGGCGGGAAGTACGGCGTCACGGCGTACGCGCCGACGAGGAGTACGGCGACGGACCACACGGGGATCCGAGGCCAGCGCCCGCTCTTCACGACGAGCGCCATCAGGATGCCGAGCACGAACTCCAGCAGGCGGACCGGCGGGAAGATGTAGACGAACCAGTAGTGCCGCCCGGCGGGCAGGAGTACCGCCACCACGGGCACCGCGAACACGGCCGCCACGCACACCGCGGCGCTCGCCCACAGCCGCTGCGGCCGGATGCGGCGCACCACGGGCAGCAGTACCGGGAAGAGGGCGTAGAAGAACGCCTCGCAGGCGAGTGACCAACTGACCGAGTTCGCGCCGAAGTAGACGCCCGGGTCCGGCCACCAGGCCTGTACGAGCCCGAGGTTGGCCGCTCCGACGAGGAACCCGACGGTGTGGCCGGTCGCGTACAGCCCGGCGACGGAGAGGACGAAGGCCACGACGTAGTTCGGGTAGATCTTCGCCGCCCGCCGCCGCCAGAAGGCGCGGGCGGTGTCTCCCGGCCGTGCCGACCACGTCAGGACGAAGCCGCTGAGGACGAAGAAGAACGAGACGCCCACGGCGCCGGCCCCCGCCGCGCGGGCGAACGCGTGCTGCGTCGACGACGGGGCCGGCAGCCCCGATATCGAGATGTGGAAGCAGAAGACGAGGAACGCGGCGACGAACCGGAGCCCCGTCAGCGAGGGCAGCCTCGATCCGTCGTCCCGCGCCCTGGCGGGTCCGTCGGAACTGCCTGGTCTGCCTGGTCTGCCCGATGTGTCAGTGGCCTCGACCGAACTCATGAACCCCCCAAGGTCCCTGCAAGCGGCCGGAGTTACCGGCCCGTGCTGCGCGGCCGGCACACCATGGCGACGAAGTCGTGCCCCACCTCGGGCAGGGACGCGTCCTCCGCGGCGAAGCAGCGCTCCAGCAGCTCCAGCGTCTCCGGTTCCTGGTCACGGAAGTGGTGCGCGATCCCGGAGAACGCGATGTGCAGCACCGTGCCCCCGTACGGCCGTTCCTCGACGACCTCGAACTCGCGGCGCAGACCCGGCAGCAGCGCCGCCGCGTCGACGGCCTCCGACGGGTCGTCCAGCACCATCGACAGCCTGCTGGGCCGCACGACACGGCGCTTGATCCGGCCGTCGGTCAGGCGCCGCCGCTCCTCGGGGAGCTGGGCCAACAGCGCGTTCGCAGCGTCGAGTTGGGCGTCGGTCCACTGGAAGCGGGTCGGGCCGACGAACTCGTCGACCACGAACGTGCCGTCGGGCTCGATCAGTTGGGCCAGGCGCGGCAGGGTCTCGTCGAGGCGGTCGAAGTGGTGCAGCGACTGCAGGCCCAGCAGGACGTCGAAGCGTTCCCCGTCGGCGGTCATCCGGTTGACGTCGGTGACCCGGAAGCGCAGGACGTCGGCGAGACCCTCCTCGGCGGCGGTGCGGGTGGCGAAGCCGATCCGCTCCGGCGCCACGTCCACGCCCTCCAGGAGCGAGAACGCGCCGGTCCTCGCCCAGAGCAGTTCGTTGCCGCCGGTGCCGCAGCCGAGCGAGAGGCCGCGCAGATCGGTGCGGGGCGCGAAGTGCTTCGCCGCGACGTACTCGGGGAACGACGTGTCCGCGTCGCCGGTCATCAGCAGGTTCCACCGCTTGATGACCGCCGGTATCGCCCACCACTCGGTCAGCGACGGATCGACCCGGGACCAGTGCTCGACCACGCGCGCGCCGCCGCGCACCCGCAGCTTGGCCAGTACCGGGTCCAGGTCCAGCTTCCGTACCTTGCGCAGCACCCGGTCCGCGTCGTGTCTGTTGATCAGGTTGTTCAGCATGCGGGCTCCGTTCTGACGGCCATGAGGGACTTCGGCGCACCGAGCACCCGCTCGCTGAGGAGTGCGGACCGGGGGAACAGGTAGCGCATCTCGGTGCGGGTCAGCAGCTCGATGTTGATCACGGCGTTCATCGCCGACTCCGGGCTGTCCGGGCGGCTGTGGACGAGGGGCCAGCGCCGTACCAGACGGGCCCTGGCGGCCAGCGGCAGGAACTGGAAGCCGGGCGCCACGAAGTGCGGCTCGACGGGGAAGTAGCGGTACGGCGTCTGGATCCAGTGCAGCGGCGCCAGTTGCTCGACCGCGGCGACGAACTTCTGCCGCTGGCTGTGGCCCCCCACGTGCTCGATGGTCGAGTTGGAGAACACCAGGTCGTAGCCGCCCTTGGCGCTCAGTTCGGCGGCGACCGCCGGGTCGGTGACGTCGGCGTTCTCCGCGGTGATCCAGTCGGGCAGTTCGGCGGGGTGCGCTTCCAGGTTGATCAGGTGGACGTGCTTGGCGCGCACCGGTGCGCGCAGCCACATCTCGGCCGTCCCGCCCAGGTCCACCACGCTCATGTTCTCGATGCCGGGGAAACAGCGCCGGAACCGTTCCCAGCGGGCGACGCGGAGCCGTTCGCCCAGGGAGCCGGGTGCGTCGACGAATCTGTTCCTGAGGGCGCGGGATCGTGGCACGGGATCAACCACCTGTGGTCGGGTCGGAAAGGGGAGCGAGCGGAACGGAGCGGGCGGAAAAGGGAGTGGGTCTCAACTTGGCTGTCGCCATTGCGTGTAGAAGCTGTCCGGGTTCATCAGGTACCGGACCGTGGGGTGCGGCACATGGAGCAGGCGGTGCCCGCGGCCGTACCGGCGGATCAGCTCCCAGTCCTCCCGGGGCAGCACCTCCGGTGTCCGGCGCAGCCGGCTGAAGTGCAGGGAGCGGGTGCGGCGGGCGACGAAGGCGTTGGTGTCCAGGAAGGCCTCGCGGGCGGACCGGCGCCGGTTCCAGGGCACCGAGAGGACGTCCTTCTCGGTGCCGTCGGGCAGGACGCGGCGCAGTGCCGTGTAGACGCCGTCGGGACCGTCGGGGGACTCCAGGACCGCCAACGCCCGTTCCAGATGGTCGGGTTCCCACAGGTTGTCGTCGTCCAGGAACGCCACGTACCGGGAGCGGGTGAGGCGGATGCCCACGTTGCGCACGACGCCCGCCACGCCGGTGTTGTGGGCCAGCGAGACGGCGAACAGCCGTGGGTCGTCGGGGAGTTCGGGCAGTCCGGCGCCGTCGTCGACCACGATGACGACCTGGTCGCGCACGGTCTGGTCCAGGGCCGAGCGCACCGCCGCACGCAGCGCCTCGGGACGCCGGTGGGTGGCGATCACCGTGGCGACCAGTGCCGAGGGCGGCGACGGAAGACCGGCCGCCAGCCGCCGCGTCTCGGCGCTCTCGGTCCGGCGCAGCCGCACCGCGCCGGGGGCCAGCAGGACCTTGTTCCTCGCCTCGAAGAGCACCAGCCAGCCGAAGAGCGCCTTGAGCAGCGTCCAGGGCGCCCGTGCGAGGCGGCGCGTCAGGGCGCGGCTCACGAGGCGGGCTCCGGCAGGACCGGGCGGCCGTCGGACATCCGGTTGTTGCGCCACACGTTTCCGGCGCCGCCCGCGTTCCAGTGGGCGACCGGGCCGTAGCCGCCGGAATCGGGGTGGTACTGCGTCGAGAAGACGTTGTTGGTGACCGTGATCCCGGTGGCGCCCGTGTCACCGCCGTAAAGGGCGTACGCGCCGCCCGCTATCCAGTTGTCGTCGACGGTGACGTTGCGGACCACGCCGGAGTCCGCGAACAGGCCGATGCTTCCCGAGGCCCCTTGCTTGAGGCCGGTCGGGTTCAGCAGGGTGTTGTGGCGGACGACCAGCTTCCCGGTGTTGCCGCCACCGCTGATCACCGCGTTGGTGTGCTGCCACTCGCCGCCCTGGTTGATGAACGGGGCGATGTCGTGCACGTAGTTGTCGTGCAGGTTGCCCTGCCCCATGGCCAGGGCGTCGCCGAACACGGAGACGTCGCACCAGCCGACCTCGACGGAGCTGGTCCCCATGTTGGACACCGCGTAGTCGACGCCGCCGTTGTCCGGCCCCTTGCCGGGTACGGCGGTGACGGTGGAGTGCAGGACCCGCAGTCCGTGGTAGCCGGGGCGCAGGTTGATGCCCCACCAGTTGTCCGAGGTGATCCTGGAGTCGATGACGGTGACGTCGTTGGCGTAGATGTCGAGGGAGCCGGTGATGTCCCAGCCCCGGATGACCTTCCCGTCGGTACGGACGGCCAGGTAGCCGGTCTTGTGCGGGGTGAGGGGGATGCGGGGGCCGGTGGTGCGGGCGTCGGGGAAGCCGCAGGCGCCGGGGGAGGCGCACGCGGGTTTGGCCGCGGGCGTCGGGGTCGTGCCGCTGGGGCCGGGCGTCGCGGTGGGCTTCACCGTCGGGGACGGCGAGGCGGTGGGGCTGCCCGACGTGCTGCCCGCCGTGGTCGGCGGACCGGTGCCCGGTGCCGTCGAGGAGGTGCTCGCGGGGCAGGTCAGCGCGTCGTCCGGGCAGGCCGGCAACGCGGACTCGTTCGATCTCGAGCAGGCGGTCCCCATGACCGCCAGCAGGGCCGCGAGCAGCAGCCTCGCGAGCGCGCTCCGGCCGGTACGCCGTGACATCCGGTTCACCCCATGCCCTGTTGGCCGACGCCGCGCAGGAAGTCGCGGCTGGGCAGTACGCAGACGATGTATCCGGCCAGGGCGATCACGCCGATGGCGAGAAGCGCGAACCGGCCGTCGCCGAACGGCTGTCGCAGACCGAGGACGATCGCGGTCATCACCGCTCCGCCGAGGAAGGGCCACGCGCAGGCCCGGGCGATCAGGCGAAGGCCGATGCCGCCGCGGCGCAGCGCGATCAGGAAGACGGGCACCACGAGGCCCCCGGCGACCAGGACATGGCCCTGGGAGACCCCGACGATGCCGTTCAGACGGGCGGCGACGAGCAGCGCCGGGACCAGGGCCGCCAGCCACAGGCCCTGCACCAGGAAGAGCGAACGGCGCTGTCCGATCGCGACCAGACAGTCGTAGGAGAGTTCGCCGCCGATGCGGATGAGGCCGAGGGCCATCAGCCAGGGGAGTGCCGCGGCGGCGGGGGTCCACTGGCTTCCGTAGACCAGCCGGACCACCGGCTCCGCGAGGCCGGCCAGCAGTACGCACAGCGGGACGGTGCCGGTGATCAGCACCCCCAGGGCGCGGCTGAAGCCCTGGGCCAGTGCCTGCGGTGAGGCGGCCAGACGGGAGAACCCGGCGAAGGAGACCCGGCGGGCGGCCTCGGAGATGATGCGCACCGGCCAGCCGGACATGTTGAAGGCGAGCACGTAGAAACCCAGCGACACATTCCCCAGCGTCGCGCCCACCACCATGGTGTCCACGTTGACCACGGCCAGGGCCAGCATGCTCGCCCCCGCCAGCGGCAGCCCGAACCGCAGCAGCGCCCGTGCCTGCACGGGGTTCCAGCCGAATTTCAGAGTGCCCGGCGCCGCCAGCGCGCAGCCGATCAGCGTGACGACGTTCCCGGCCACGGCGCCCCAGGCGAAGCTCATCGCGCCCCAGCCCTCGAAGGCCAGCAGCAGCGTCACCGCCGTGCTGAGCACGAAGTTGAGGCCGTCGATGATCATCCGCCTGCCCTGGGCGAACTCACGGGTGAGGAAGCCGCCGGGTACCTGTGCCACCCCGTCGATCACCACGCACAGGCACATCACCCGCAGTACGCCCGCGGCGTCCGGCGAGCCGAGCAGGCCGGCCACCGCCGGTGCCGCCGCGAACAGCGCCACGTACAGCAGCCCGCTGGAGAGGGTGCTGAGTGTCAGCACGGTCGGCGCGAAGCGGCGCGCGTCCCCCTCCCAGCGCACGATGGCCAGGCCCACGCCCAGTTCGTTCGCGGACAGCAGGACGAGCAGCACGGTCTGGGCGATGCCGTACACGCCCCACTCGGCGGGGCCGAGGGCGAAGCGGGCCAGCACGATGCCGGTGGCGAAGTTGCCCAGGCGCAGGACGACGGTGTTGATCAGGCTCCAGCGGGCCGCCGAACGGACCTTCCGGCCGAGAGAGGCAGGAGCGGGAGGTGCGGGAGGTGTGGGAGGTGCGGGGGGCGCGGGATCGGGAGGAGCGGGGACGCCGCTCGTCTCACCGGTCCCGCTGCCCGGTGCGCGGGCGGTGTCCATGAGTCGACTCCTCGTCGAGCGGCTCTGTGGCGGACGCCACGGCCATGGCGGCTTGGGGCACGGTGGGCTCCGCGGCGGTCGGCCCGTTCTCGGTGGACCGCGACCAGCTCGGCAGCTGCCGGATGGCGAGCGTCTCCTCCACGACCGATTCCTCCACCTGTCTCCCGGCTGATTCCCCGGTCGGTCTCCCGGCCGAGTGTCCGGTCGGGGGGACGGGGGCGACCGGCGCCGGCTCCGGGCCGGGCCTGTGCGGCCTCTTGCGCGCCTCCACGTAGAAGGCGCAGGCCAGGGTGAGGACCAGACCCAGGGCCCCGGCCAGCACCAGGTACTCCAGCCGCGTCTTGGTCTGCGCCACCGGGTTCTGCGGGGCCACGATCGTCCACATGCGGATCATGGCCTTCGGCGCGACCGACTGCTCCTTCTGGAACTGTTCCAGCCGCTCCTTGGCGTACGCGGTGAGGATCTTGTCCGAGGACAGGACGGAGGCCTTGTCGGTGCCGGTCACGGTGAGCCACATCAGCGGCCCCTGGGCGTTGTCGGCGAGTTTGGCCGCGAACGTGCCCTGGGCGCCACGGGCCTTGAGATCCCGGATCGAGTCGTCGGAGTTGAGGTTGCGGGCCAGGCTGTCGGCCATGCCGGTGAGCGAGGTCTGGGTGCTCAGGAACGGGTTGCCGTCGTAAGCCACCGTGGCCTTCTGGGAGTTCAGCAGGACCACCGTGCTCTGCGACTGGTAGCTGACCGGCACCATCAGGATCACGGCCACGATCAGACCGGCCGTCAGCAGCAGTCCGGGCAGCAGGACGTACCAGCGCCTGCGCATGACCCGGGCGATCTCAGCGAGATCCATGATGGTCCCCCCTTACGACCAGACGTTCGACGAGCGTATGTTGCAAGCGGATCATAGGGGGAACGTTCGATCCTCGGGTCGGGGGCGGGCTCGGTGCGTGGGTCTCGGCCGGGTGCTCGCGGTGCCGCCCTCCAGCAGCACGTCGGCGATGCGGTCGCTCGCGTGCCCGTCCCACAGGTCGGGCCTGCGCGGTGCGGGCGGCGCGTCCAGCACCTGGTTCACGGTGGCCACGATGCGCGCCGGATCCCGGCCGGCCAGCACGTTGGTGCCCTGCTCGACGGTGATGGGCCGCTCGGTGTTGTCCCGCAGGGTCACGCACGGCACGCCCAGCGCGGTCGTCTCCTCCTGGATGCCGCCGGAGTCGGTCAGCACGACGCGGGCGGAGTCCTGCAGGGCGATGAAGTCCAGGTATCCGGCGGGCGGTACGAGCCGGATCCCGCCGGGGACGCCGAGGTCGGCCAGCTTTCCGGCCGCGCGCGGATGCACCGGCAGCACGAGCGGACAGCGGCCGGCGATCTCGCCGAGGGCCTTCAGCAGCCCGGTGAGGACCTCGGGGTCGTCCACGTTGGCGGGCCGGTGCAGGGTGACCAGGCCGAACTCGCCCTTGGTCAGGCCGTATCGGTCCAGGATGTCGGAGGCCCTGGCCCGCTCCAGATTGGCCAGCAGCGTGTCGATCATGACGTTCCCGACGAGGTGGATCTGGTCGTCCCGGTACCCCTCGGCGCGCAGGTTCTCGGCGGCGTCGGGGGAGGGGGCCAGCAGATAGTCGCTGACGCGGTCGGTGGCGACCCGGTTGACCTCCTCCGGCATGCTCCAGTCGCGGCTGCGCAGACCGGACTCCACATGGGCGAGCAGCGGGCCGGCCTTGGCGGTGACCAGGGCACAGGCCAGGGTGGAGTTGATGTCGCCGACCACGACGACGATGTCCGGGGACACCTCGTCGAGGAGCGTCTCGAACGCCGTCATCACCCGGCCGGTCTGCTCGGCGTGGCTGCCGGAGCCGACGCCGAGGAAGCGGTCGGGTGGCCGGATGCCGAGGTCGGCGAAGAACACGTCGTTCATGGCCGGGTCGTAGTGCTGGCCGGTGTGGACGAGGATCACCTCGGCGCCCCGGGCCTCCAGGGCGTCCATCACCGGTTTGATCTTCATGTAGTTGGGGCGTGCCCCGGCGACGCAGACGATGCGCGGCATGGTTCAGAGCACCTCGATCGTGGGTCCGGCCGCCAGCCGCCGCCGGCAGTCGAGGACGAAGGGGGCGTGTTCGGCGACGAGTTCGTAGTCGAAGGCGTCGTGGTCGGTGAGCAGGACCACCACGTCGGCCGCGGCCAGCTCCTCCGGACCGGGCTCGACCCGCACCAACCGCGTGTCCACCGGCAGGCTTTCGACCACGTGCGGGTCGGCCGCCCTGACCTGGGCCCCCATGTCGAGCAGGAGTTGGGAGATGCGCAGCGCGGGCGACTCGCGGGCGTCACCGGTGTTCTTCTTGTAGGCGAGGCCGAGCAGCAGGATGCGCGAGCCGTTCACCGACCGGCGTCTCTCGTTGAACAAGTCGCTGATACGGCGGGTCACATACTCCGGCATGTGGTTGTTGATGTCGTTGGCCAGCTCCACGAAGCGGAAGCTCTGGCCGAGTTCGCGCTGCACCCGCCACGACAGGTAGGAGGGGTCGATCGGCAGGCAGTGACCGCCGACGCCCGGTCCGGGCGTGAACTTCATGAAGCCGAACGGCTTGGAGGACGCGGCGTCGATGGCCTGCCAGACGTCGATGTCCAGGTGGTGGGCGAACATCGCGATCTCGTTGACCAGGGCGATGTTCACATGCCGGAAGGTGTTCTCCAGCAGCTTGGCCAGCTCGGCCTCCTTCGGCGAGTTCACCGGCACGGTGGTGTCGACGAGTTGGCCGTAGAAGTCCTGAACCGCCTTGAGGGAGGACTCGTTGACGCCGGAGACGACCTTCGGGGTCTCCTTGAAACCCCAGACCGCGTTCCCCGGGTCGATCCGCTCCGGGCTGTAGCCCAGGTGGAAGTCCTTGCCCGCGGTGAGGCCCGAACCCTCCTCCAGGAGCGGCGCGAACAGCTCCTGGGTGGTGCCGGGATAGGTCGTCGACTCCAGGACGACGGTGGCTCCCGGGCGCAGATAGCGGGCGAGGGTGACCGCCGACTCCCGGATGTACCGCAGGTCGGGGGTGCCCTCGTGCAGCGGGGTCGGCACGGTCACCACGGCGATGTCGAAACCGCCGCAGTCGCGCGCCGACTCGCTGGGGCGGTAGGCGCCGCTGTCCAGCGCCGCGCGGATCCGCTCGGAGGAGACGTCCTCGACGAAGGACTCACCGGCGGCCAGGCTCTTGATCCGCCGGGCGTCGACGTCGTAGCCGACCACCTCGTGTCCGACCTCGGCGGCGCGGACGGCCAGCGGCAGGCCGACGTATCCCTGTCCCACCACGACGACGCGCATCAACGGCTCCTGTTCACGGGCGTGGGCGACGGGGTGAGCCGGATCAGCTCGCGGGCCGTCATGAGAAGGAAGGCGGCGTTGGTGGTGAGGTAGCGCCGGCCCAGGCGGCGCGGTTCCTGGAGCGCGCGGTAGAGCCACTCGACTCCCCAGCGCTGCCAGGACTCAGGGGCCCGCTTGGTGACGCCGGCCAGGATGTCGAAGGAGCCGCCGACCCCGTGCACGACACGGGCGCCGGTGCGGGCGCCGTGCGCGGCGGTGAAGATCTCCTTCTTCGGCGAGGTCATGCCGAGGAACAGCATCCGGGCGCCGCTGCGTGCGATGTCGTCGGCTATGGACTCCTGTTGGGAGTCGTCGAAGTAGCCGTTGCGGCTGCCCGCCACCTTGAGGCCGGGGAAGCGGTCGGCCACCCGGAGCAGCATCTGCTCCAGTACCTCCTCCTTGGCGCCGAGGAAGTACACCGACATGCCCGCCGACTCCGCCTCGGCCAGCAGGCGCAGGAACAGGTCGATGCCCGCGACCCGTTCGGGCAGTGGGGCGCGCAGTACCCGGCCGGCCCAGACCACGGCCTGTCCGTCGGCGAGGACGAGATCGCAGCCGGCCACGGCGTCGGCGAGCCGCTGGTCGCGCCGCATGTTCACCAGCTTCGCGGCGTTGACCACGCCGATCTCCAACTGCCTTCCGTCCCGCACCGCTTCGAGGCAGCGCTCGACGGTCTCGTCCATGGTCAGCGGGTCCAGCTCGACCCCGAACAGGACCTGACGCCCCGTCATATCCGGCCCCCCTGCCAGGCGTGCAGCATCCAGCCGAACTCGTACGGCCGGCATTCCCGGTCCACGGCCACCGGCGGGTACACCCGGTCCAGCGACTTCAGCCCGAGGCCCGGAACGACCCGGGTGGTGAGTCCGCGGGCGGCGCGTACGGCCTTCTTCGGGTCGCCCCGGTAGACCTTGCGCCAGGTGGCGCCGAGCTCGTCGAGGATCAACGGTTCGCGTTTCTCCGGGCGTACGGCCAGTTCGGGTACGTCCGTCATCCAGCGCAGGCCCTTGCGGATCGCCGCGCCGAAGTCGGAGCCGCCGGCGTCGGTCAGGTCGAAGAGGGCCGTCGGGGCCATCGCGTGCTGGTGGACGCTGTAGACGGGGTAGCCCTCCACCGCGCCGCCGGTGCGCGCGTCGTAGTGCCACCACCACTGTCCGCCGTCGCCCTGGAGTTCGCAGATGCGCGCCGCGCACGCCTCGGCCGCGGCCAGCGCCTCCGGGTCGCCGTCCCCGTCGCCGCTCGCGTGGGCGCGGGCCAGGGCCTGGAGCGGGTACGTCTGGTCGGCGAAGCAGCTCACATGGGTCCGGTACCAGGGCAGCAGACCGGGGCCGGTGGCGTGCGGGAACAGGGGGCTGTCCCCGATCCGGGCCCGCAGCAGCCGGTCGCGGGCCACGGTGAAACGTCTCTCCACGTCGACCGTGTCCCGGGCCGCCGCGAGGGCGGACAGCACCCACGCCGCCTCGACGGTGTACTGCGGCCGGCCCTCCTCGTCCAGGGCGTCGACCTGCGCGAGGGCGTCGGACAGCTTGGGGTGTCCGGTCTCGGCGGCGGCCCAGGCGATGAGCGCCGCGTCACCGAGGTTGGTCACCGCGGGCAGCGACTCGATCAGCAGACCCGTGAACTCCTCGGCGGTGCGCCCGCCGAGCGCCGCGCGCTGCCGGTCCTCGGGGAGGAAGCGGACCCCGAGCGCGGTGATGGCCGCGTACCGGGTGCTGGTCCCGCGCCGCTCCAGGGTCCAGGAACCGTCGGGTGCCCGCCGCCCGGCCATGGTGAAGGCGAAGGCCTCACCGCCGGGGAGCAGCATGGACGGAAGCCCCGACTCGGCGACCGCGAGGAGTCGTTGGGCGAGTGCGAGCAGCGGCGGTTCCTCGTGGCCGAGCGCCGCCAGGCGTGTGATGGTCATCGGTCGGACACACCAACCCCCCTGTGGGTCCTGTGTTGTGGACAGACTGGCGATCGCCGCGGCGCGAACTGGCGCGCGGCGCACAGCAGATGGCAGATGTCAGACGGCGGAGCGGTTGCCGCTCCTCGCTTCAGGCACAGGTGTCCCCCACCCGGTAACCCCCCTGGGCACGACTGGTCTGTGCGCTCATTGTGCCTGGTCTGCACAGATCGCACACATGTTATGCCGGTAGATGTTCGATGAATTGCGTTTTGAGAGCGACAGCAGTCATGCGCGTTCCATGAGTTCGCCGTCCTTCTCGTCGTACAGCTCGCCCGTCTCGGGACACTCCCAGCCGCCCGGCTCGCCGTCCCGTTCGACCAGCCGGACGCCGGCCCGGCCGACCCAGCCGATCCGGCGCGCCGGAACCCCGGCCACGAGCGCGAAGTCCGGCACGTCCCGGGTCACCACGGCCCCCGCCGCGACCAGCGCCCACCGTCCGACGCGCACCGGCGCCACACACACCGAACGGGCCCCCAGCGACGCCCCCTCGGCGACCACCACCGCCACGGCCTGCCAGTCGTCACCGCGCTTCAGCCGGCCCTGCGGGTCCACCGAGCGGGGGAAGTAGTCGTTGGTGAGCACCGCCGCCGGGCCCACGAACACCCCGTCGCCGAGCACCGCGGGTTCGTATACCAAGGCGTAGTTCTGGAGCTTCACGTTGTCGCCGATCCGCACCCCCGGGCCGACGTACGCCCCCCGGCCCACGATGCACCCGCTGCCCAGCCGGGCGTCCTCCCGGATCTGGGCCAGATCCCAGACCGTCGTCCCGTCGCCGACCGCGGCCGTCTCGTCGACCTGAGCGGTCGGCTGGATTCTGAAGCTCACTGGGCTGAACCTTTCGTCTCGTCCGGGACGGAGGGGAGGCGTCGTCGTCGACGGCCCCCCGTGCGGCACAGTTGACCACGACCCGGGGCCGGTGCGCACCGGTGCCGTCCGCGTCTGTGATGTCGGAATTGAGCCATCGTTCGTCCGCCCGCCGACAGAGCCCCAAGGCGTACGACCCGAGGCTGACGCGCGGCGCGGACATCGACCGCGGGCCCGATGCCGCCCGTCACCGGCACCCTGGACGTGTCCGGCGCCGGCCTCTAGGGGGCGCCGTTGGTCGAGATCGGCCAAAACGGCACCCTCGCCTGGACGCACGGTGCGAGCGACGCCCAACCACCCGAGCCCGACGGTCACGGACGGGACGGAGATCGACGCGTCACCGGCGGCCCTGTCGTTCCGCACCAGCCAGGGGTGGCCTGGAAGACCGCGCTCTGGTACGGGAACACCCGGAGCGGCCCCGGCAGCACGACCCCGCACAACGCGATGGTCAACGGCGCCGGCTTCGGCCAGACCATCCGCAGCATCAACGGCTCGGTGGAGTGCGACGGGAAGAGCCCCGCCCAGGTGCAGAGCCGCCTGGACGCCTACCAGCGGTTCACGTCGATCCTCGGCACCACCCCGGGGCCAACCTCTACTGCTGAGAGCGCGGCACGGGCACCGGCCGGACGGAGGGCTGCCCCCGCCGACAGGGGCAGCCCCGCGCGACGTACCGCCAGGGGAGGTGCGGTGACGGGCGCCTTGCCATGACAGCCGTGGGGTTGACCAACACTGCCGGCACCCGCGACCTCCGTTCCCCTGGCGGTGGGACCAGCTTGGCGGGCCGGGCGGGGGCGTAGGGCGGGAAATCCCGGAGATCGGTGCACGTAGTCGCCGACGCCGGCCTCGGGCGGGGGTACCTAGGTATCGGACATGCCCGGATACCTACGCCGACGCGCTCCCGCCGGGCCGTGCCGCCGCCAGGATCTCGGTACGGGAGGCGATACCGAGTTTGGCCAGGATGTGCTCGACATGGGCGTCCACGGTGCGTTTGGAGATGACGAGCCGTTCGGCGATCTCCCGGTTGGACAGGCCCTGGGTGACGAGCGCGGCTACCTCGCGTTCGCGGCGGGTGAGGGGGTCGGCCGGGCGGTTGTCGGAGGGGGCGGGGCGGGTCGCGGGGATGCCGGGTGGTTCGTCCGCGTCGGTGCGTACGGCGTCCAGCAGTTCGCGGCCGGACATGCGGGCTCCCGCCTCCCGCCACCGTTCGTACTGTTCGGAGCCCAACGCCGTCCGCACCGCCCGCTGTTGTGACTCCTGCTCCTCCAGCAGCCGGGGCAGCATGCCGACCGGGTCGCCGCCCAGCCGTCGCGCGTGCTCCGCGTAGCCCAGCAGCCAGCAGGCGCGCACGTACCGCTGCTCTCCGGCCGCGTGCCAGGCGAGCCCCAGGGACGCGAGCGCCGCCACGAGCACCTCGCCGATCTCGCTCGCCGCCTCCAGCCCCCGGCACAACGCCACCGCGCTCTCCTCGGGCCGCCCGACGAGCCACAGGATGACGCCCTGCACGGTGAGCGTGGAACCGTACAACTGGCGCTCGCCCCGGCCCTCCAGATACGCCAGGCCCGTCCCGCACCACTCCAGCGCCAGGTCCGTGAAGCCCAACGCCGCGTACAGCAGGGCCCCTTCGTAGTGGACGACACCGATGCCCAGCGCGTCGTCCGCCGCGACCATCCGCTCACGGACCGCGCCGAGCGCCGCCATCCCCTCCTCCACGGCCCCGCCGAGCACGGTCATCGCGCCCAGATAGCCCTCGCTGAACAGCTCCACCCGGCTCTCGCCGATGCGCCGGGCCACCTCCAGGGCCTGCGGGAACCGGTCCGACGCGGTCTCCAGATCGGCCGTCCACACCCCGAACACCCCGGTCATGAACAGCGCCCAGGCCCGCGCGGGGGAGTCCCGCGGGACGAGACCGAGCCCCTTGTCGATCCAGTACCGGCCCTCCGACAGCGTTCCCGCCGCCCGCCAGTACGCCCCGAGCCGCGTCGCCAGCCACAGCGCGTCGCCCGCCCGCCCCTCGGTGGCGCAGCCGTACTCCAGGGCCGCCCGTACGTCGGCGATCTCCGCGCGCACGGCGTGGTGCAGCCGCACCTGGGCCGGGCCCACCAGGCCGTCCCAGAAACGGGAGACGAGTTCCTCGTAGTGGGCGAAGTGCCGTTGGCGTACGGCCTCGGCGCCCGCGCCCTCGCTCTCCGCGAGGCGACCGGTGCCGTACTCGCGGATGGTGTCCAGGAGGCGGTAGCGGCGGCCGTCCTCCCCGATGCGCTGGACGACCGACTTGTCGACAAGCCCGATCAGTGCCTCGACGACCTGCTCGCCGTCGAGATCGCCGTCCGCGCACACCCGCTCGGCGGCGGACAGTTCGAAGGAACCGGCGAACACCGAAAGGCGCGCCCACAGGAGTTTCTCCTGCGGTGTGCACAGGTCGTAGGACCAGTCGACGGCCGCGCGCAGGGTCTGGTGCCGGGTGAGCGCGGTGCGCCGGCCGCCGGTCAGGACCTCGCAGTGCCGGTCCAGACGGGCGACGAGTTCGGAGAGGGGTACGGCCCGCAGCCGTACGGCGGCGAGTTCGAGGGCGAGGGGGATGCCGTCGAGGCGGTCGACGAGCGCGAGGAGGCTCTCCCGGTCGGCGCCGTCGAGCGCGGGTCCGCCGGTGACGGCCGCGGCGCGCCGCACGAACAGGTCGACGGCGTCGGCGCGGGCCAGCGGGGTGATCGGGAGACAGCGCTCGCCGGGCACGTCCAGCGGCTGCCTGCTGGTGGCGAGCACGCTCAGCCCGGCGGCCTCGCGCAGCAGGATGTCGCAGAGCATCGCGCACGCGTCGACCAGGTGCTCGCACGTGTCGAGGACGATCAACATCCGCCGGCCGCGCAGGTGTTCCACGATGGCGTCCAACGGCGTCATACCGGACTGCTCGGGCAGCTCCAGCACGCCCGCGAGCGTCGGCGGCACCAACTCCGGGTCGTGCAGGGCCGACAGCTCCACCAGCCGCACCCCGTCCGGGAACCGGTCCGTGACCGCGCGGGCCGCCCGCAGTGCCGTACGGCTCTTGCCCACACCGCCCGGACCGACCAGCGTGACCAGCCGGGACCGTGCCAACTCCGCGTGCAGCAGCGCGAGTTCGTCGGTGCGTCCGACGAAGCTGGTCAACTCCACCGGGAGTTGACCGCCCCGCCGCTGTCCGAAGCCGTATCCCATGCCGCCCCCATACCCGTCCGCCAACCGGTCACCACCGCGCAGGGTCACCACAGCGTAGGCGAGTGACTCCCCAGCGTGAACGGTAGTCGAGTCCGGCAGGTGGGCGCGAGATCGCGCCGGTGGCGCAGTGCGGGGGCGCGCCGATCAGGTGAGGTGCGCGCCCCTCACGCCGGGCTCATCCAGGTGCCGGTCTCGGCGGAGCGCACCATGGCGTCCACAACCGCCGCGCTGCGTACGGCGTCCGGGAGCGTGGCGCCGTACGGCTTGCCCTCGGCGACGGACCTCAGGAAGCGGTACGCCTCGATCACCTTGAGGTCGTCGTAGCCCATCGCGTTCGCCGCGCCCGGCTGGAACGCGCCGAACTCGCCGTCGCCCGGGCCGACATACACGGTGGTGACGGGCTGGTCCTGGTACGTGGTGCCGCGGCTGACGGCCAGTTCGTTCATCCGGCGGAAGTCCCAGAAGACCGCGCCCTTGGTGCCGTGCACCTCGAAGCCGTAGTTGTTCTGCTCGCCGACCGAGACCCGGCAGGCCTCCAGGACACCCCGGGCGCCGGAGGCGAAGCGCAGCAGGCAGTTGACGTAGTCCTCGTTCTCGACCGGGCCCAACTCGCCCCCGGTGGCCAGGGCGTGGCCTGCGGTCGCGCCGGTGGGGCGGGCCCGCCGGGGCAGGAAGATCGCGGTGTCGGCGGCGAGGGAGGTGATGTCGCCGAGCAGGTACCGGGCCAGGTCGGCGCCGTGCGAGGCCAGGTCGCCCAGCACTCCGTGGCCGCCGCGCTCCAGCTCGTAGCGCCAGGTCAGGGCGCCGTCCGGGTGGGCCGCGTAGTCGCTGAAGAGGCGGACGCGGAGGTGGGTGACCGTGCCCAGCTCGCCGGAGGCGATCAGGTCGCGGGCGGCCTCCACGGCGGGCGCGTTGCGGTAGTTGAAGCCGACCGAGCCCTGGACGCCCGCCTTCGTGACCGCGTCGGCCACGGCGGACGCGTCCGCCGTCGACAGGCCCACCGGCTTCTCGATCCAGATGTGCTTGCCGGCCTCCGCCATCGCGACGCCGATCTCGCGGTGCAGGAAGTTCGGCGCGGTGATGCTCACCGCCCGCACGCGCGGATCGGCGACCACCTCGCGCCAGTCGCGGGTCGTGGAGTCGAAGCCGAACTGCCCGGCGGCCTGTTCCGCCCGCCCCGGCACGTCCTCGGCGACCGTCACGAGCCGCGGTCGCAGGGGCAGCTGCGGAAAGTGGTGCGGGACACGGGCGTACGCCTGGGTGTGCACCCGCCCCATCCATCCGAAGCCCACGACGGCAACACCGAGCGAGGTCACCATGACTGCCCTTCTTTGGACCGGTCCAGAAGCTGTTCCCGTCACACTGGAACCCGTTCGTCCTTATGTCAATACCTTTCCGCTCCTTTGACAGACAGCCGGATGGCATGGAACGGTCCAACCATGAGAGCTCCGACCATCCGCGACGTCGCCGAACGGGCGGGTGTGTCGAAGTCCCTGGTCTCCCTGGTGCTGCGCGGCTCCGAGCAGGTGCGCCCGGAGAAACGGCAGGCGGTGCTGACGGCCGTCGAGGAACTCGGCTACCGGCCCAACGCCGCCGCCCGCAGCCTCAGCGAGCGCCGCACCCGCTCGATCGGGATCCTGCTGAACGACCTGCGCAACCCCTGGTTCGTGGAACTCCTCGACGGCCTCGGCTCCCGCCTCCACGAGCGCGGTCTGCACATGCTCCTCGCCGACGGCCGCCTCAACCGGCGCCTCGGCGAGGACCTGACCCGCACCTTCACGGAACTGCGTGTCGACGGCCTGATCGCGGTCGGCACCCTCCCCGCCTCGGACGAGCTGCGCGCCGCCGCGACCCACATCCCCACCGTGGTCGCGGGCGCCCGCGAGCCGGTGCTGCCGCACGTCGACGTCGTCGCCGGCGACGACGAGCACGGCGCACGCCTCGCCACCGAGCACCTCGTCGACCTCGGCCACCGCCGCATCGCCCACATCGCCGGCCAGGGTGTCGTCGGCGAACTGCGCCGCGCCGGTTTCGAGACGGTCGTCCACGCACACGGCCTGACCGATCTCGCGACGGTCGAACAGGGCGACCTGACCGAGGAGGGCGGCTACCGCGCCATGGTCCGCCTGCTCAACGCCCCCGAGCCGCCGACCGCCGTCTTCGCCTTCAACGACATCGCCTGCGTCGGCGCCCTGTCGGCGGCCGAGGAGTCGGGCCTCCAGGTCCCCCGGGACCTCTCCCTCGTCGGCTACGACAACACGTACCTGGCCCGGCTACGACACCTGTGGCTCACCACGGTCGACAACGCCAGCCACGACATCGGCCGCCGCGCCGCGCAGCACCTCCTCGATCGGATGGCGGACCCGGGACGCGCGGGGCAGACGGTGCTGTCGGCGCCGAGGCTGGAGGTGCGGGGGACGACGGGGCCGCCCTCGACGGCGTAGTCCCGGCACGGGCATGATCCATACCGTGTCGAAGGAAACCTCGGAAGCGCCCCGCCCGCCCCTGCTCTGGGAGCAGCACTGCTGCCTGCCGCTGGAGAAGCACGCCGACGTCGGCGAACTGGCCCGCTACCGCAGGCCGGGCGGCAGCTTCGTCTCGGTCAACGTGGGGTACGCGCCGCACGGCGCCGACGACGTCACCGGTCTGGTGGCGAGTTGGCGGGAGCGGATCGCCGGGGACGGCCGACTGCGGTTGGTCGCGACTGTCGACGACATCGACGAGGCCGGGCGGGCCGGGGACGTGGCGGTCGCCTTCGACCTGGAGGATTCCGGGCCCCTGGAAGGGGAGTTGGACCGGGTAAGGCACTTCTACGACCTCGGCGTGCGCACCATGCTGCCGAGCTACAACACCCGCAACGCGGCCGGCGGCGGTTGCCTCGACGAGGTCGACGAGGGGCTCACCGCCTACGGGCGGGCGCTGGTAAGGGAGTTGAACGCCGTCGGCATGGTCGTGGACGGCTCGCACTGCGGAGCCCGTACCGGTCTCGACCTGTGCGAGGTGTCCCAACAGCCCGTCGTCTACAGCCACTCCAGCATGCGCGCGGTGTGGGACCACCCGCGCAACGTCACCGACGAACAGGCCAGGGCGTGCGCCGCCACGGGCGGGGTCGTCGGCATCACCGGCGTCGGGATCTTCCTGGGCCCCAACGACGCCTCCGTCGACGCGCTCGTACGGCACATCGACCACGCCGTCGACCTCGTCGGTCCGGAACACGTGGGTGTGTCCACCGACTACCCCTTCGACGAAGGGGACTTCAACGCGATGCTCGCACAGAGCCCGGAGCTGTTCCCCGACTGCTACACCCGCTGGGGACCGATCGACTTCATGCCCCCGGAGGGCCTGTTGACCGTCGAGGGCGCGCTGCGTGCGCGGGGATACCCCGAGGACGCCGTCGCCGCGATCCTGGGCGGCAACTTCCGGCGCGTGGCCGCGCAGGTGTGGCGGTAGGGCGCAACCGGCATGCGGAGTTGGGGAGTTGAGTGGAAGGATGGGTGGCTGTGAGCGGGCGCGGCGCATTCATGACGATCACCGGAGCCGCCGCGCCGCTGTACGTGACCACCCTCGCCGCCTCGGCCGGCTCGCTCGTCGACACCGCGTTGCTGGGCCGGCACGCCACCGTGTCGCTGGCCGCGTTCGCCGTGACGATCGCGGTGTTCAGCCCGGCCACCGCCACCGTGGCGGGCGCGTTGCGCGGCGTGATGCCGTTCGTCGCGCCCCACCGGGACGACCCCGAAGGGCTGTTGCCGCTGGTGCGCAGCGGGATGTGGCTGGCGTTCGCCGTGGGCGGGGCATGCGCGGCGGCGGTCGCCGCGGTGCCGCTGCTCGGCGGGGCGTTCGGGGTCCCGGACGCCGTGCTCGACCAACTCGGGGTGTTTCCCTGGATGTTGGCGGGCAGCGTGCTGCTGATCGCCGTCAACTCGTCGGCCACGTCCGTGCTTGTCGCGCTGGGGCGCTCGGCGCGGGTGATGCGGTCCGGGCTCGTGGGGACCGCCGTGTCCGTGGTGTTGTCGGTGCTGCTGGTCGGGGGACCGGGACCACTGCCGAGCCTCGGACTGACGGGCGCCGGCGCGGCCATGCTCGCCTCCGCTCTGGTCGGCGCCGGCCTCAACCAGTACGCGCTGCGCCGCCGCACGGTACTCGCCGGACGCCCGATCCGACCCGGCCGGCCCGATCCGCGCGAGGTGCTGCGGCTGGCCCGGGTCGGCGTGCCGCTCGGCGCGACCGTACTGGTGAAGTTCTCGGTGCTGGGCGTGCTGACCTTCGCCGCCGCCCGCATCGGCACCGACAGCGCCGCCGTGCACAGCGTCTCCGAGTCCCTGGTGAACGTCGTCTTCAGCGCCGCGGTGGCCGTCGGCCAGGCCACGGTGCCGCTGATCGCCGGTTACGCCGAGGAGTGCGACCTCGCCCGCATCCGCCGCAGCGTGACGGCCGGCTTCGGCGTCGCCCTGTGCGCGGTCGTCGCCCTCGGGACCGTCCTGGTCGTACTGCGGGACCCGGTGATCGGCCTGTTCACCAGGAGCCCGGGCCTGGCGGACCAGGTGGTACGACTGTTGCCGCTGGTCCTCGTGGTGGTCGTCACCGACGCCCTCCAGGCCGTGGCGGGCTTCGCCCTCGTGGGCCTCAAGCGCACGGTGCCGAGCCTGGTGTCCACGGCGGTGTGGTTCGGCGCGCTGGCGGCCCTCGCCGTCCCGCTCGCCGACGCGGCGGGCCTGACCGGCCTGTGGACCGCACTGGCCTGCGCGAACCTGCTCCAGGCGGTGACCAAGTTCGTGTCCTTCCGGCGGCACAGTGCCCGGATCATCGGCGCGGCCGACCCGGCGGTCGTGCGGGACGGGGACGCCGGCGCGGTGCGGGACCTGCGGCCGGAGCGCTGAACACCCGTCGAGGGACGCGGGTCAGGGATACGGACTCGGGTACCGTCGGGCGCCTTGGCGCTGCGCGGTCTCTCGCCGTGGGCCAGACGGTCCGCGCCCGGTCGCACGGCCGGCGTTCGGCGCCGGGCCGGTCGCCGGCCCCGGCGTAGGAATGCCCCACCAGAACCGCAGGCCTGTCCTGCGCGTCGCGGCGTCCCAACTCGCCCCGGGAGCCACATAGTTGTTGGAGCCCGGAGCCCGGAGCCCGGAGCCCGGAGCCCGGAGCCCGGAGCCCGGAGCCCGGAGCCCGGAGCCCGGAGCCCGGAGCCCGGAGCCCGGAGCCCGGCAGCCCGGCAGCCCGGCAGCCCGGCAGCCCGGCAGCCCGGCAGCCCGGCAGCCCGGCAGCCCGGCAGCCCGGCAGCCCGGCAGCCCGGCGCCGGGCGGCGGCACCCACCCCCGCCCCGGTTCCGCTCCGCGCAGCCCATGACATCCCGCCGGCCGCTCGGGCCCCGGTTCGCCAAGGATCCCGCGCACCAGGTCCCCGTGCCGCCCCGCCGGCCACCCCTCCGTCTCCGTCACCGTCACCGCCTCCGCCCCCTCGTTCCTCGCCCCCGGAGCGGACCGATCGCGCAGCGGCAGCGAGTCGTGCGAGTCCGGCCAGTCCAGGAACTGGATGGACACGAATCCGCCCTCCGCGTACTCCCCTCATGTCGCGAATGGCGTGCTACGTCATGTTCCGCCCCGCGCTGGTACGTTGCTCGGGCGCCGGAGCCGCCCGCCGCCGCCCCACGCACCCCCCACCCAGACACTCACCCCCCGCCCTCACCCCCGCACCCCGGTTAGAAGGAGAGGCGTCCAGTGGCCCCGCACGGGACGCGCCGCAGCCTGTCGGCCCTGTTCACCGTCGTCCTCACGTTCGTCCTGCTGGCCGTACCGGCCTGCGTACCCGGCGTGGAGGCACCGCCCCCGCCCGTGCGAACGGCGCCCGCACACCAGTCCGACCCGCGGACGGCCTACGGCGCCTACGTCGGCTACGGTGCCGACGCCGTGCGGCGGGTCGCGGGGTTCGGTGCCTGGCTGGGGCGGCCCGAGCCCCGGGTGGGGCACGCGTATCTGCCCGGTGACACCTGGGGCGACATCGAGGGCGTCTCCAGCGACCTGGACCAGTGGGCCGAGTGGCGCCGGGCAGAGCAGGACCGCCTGCTGGTCCTCAACGTGCCGATGCTGGACCGCAACGAGGCACACCTCCCCGACGACGTGGTCCGCGCCGAACTGGGGGACGGGGCGGACGGACGCTACGACGACCACTTCCGCGCACTCGCCGAGCGGCTGGTCCAACTCGGCGCCCCCGACACCGAGATCGTCCTCGGCTGGGAGATGAACGGCATCACCTACAGCCACCGCTGCGCGCCCGCACCCGACGCCTGGAAGCAGTACTGGACACGCATCGTCACGGCGATGCGATCCGTCCCCGGGCAGCACTTCCGCTTCGACTTCACACCCAACCGCGGCCTCGACGCGATCCCCTGGACCGACTGCTACCCCGGCGACCGCTGGGTCGACGTCATCGGCATGGACGCCTACGACGCCCCCCGAGGCCTGCCCTTCACCGACCAACTGACCGAGCCGTACGGGCTGTTGGCGCAGGCCGACTTCGCCCGCGCCCACCACAAGCTCATCGCCTACCCCGAGTGGGGCCTGTTCGACAACGGCGACAACCCCACCTACGTGCGCGGCATGCTCACCTGGATGGCCGGCCGACACCCGCTTTACCAGACCATCAGCGACTACTGCCCGCACGGCGTGTGGCGCTGCCGCGACAACCCCAGGTCCTCGGCCGTATACAGAGAACTGACGGATCATCAGCAGTAAGGGCGAACGGAGAACGGCACCGCCCGAGGGAGAGGGCGGTGCCGTTCGTGGGCCGTCGAACTACCCTGCTATGGCGTCCACTTCACGTTCGGGTTCACCTGGCCGGTCCAGTTGAAGATCGCCATGTTGTCCCAGCCGTCCCCACTGTTGGCGATGTCGGCCGGGTCCCAGCCGTTGCCCGCGACCGCGTACCAGGTCGGCTCCCAGTAGAAGACACCGATCGCACCCGCACTGCGGGCCGTGTTCTGCACGGCGGTGAACTCCGCGCCCTGGCCCGCCCAGGTGAGCGGATAGCCGGAGCACCCGGACGTGACCGAGTTCGCCGTGCTGTCCGCGTCGGACGAGGTGAACGGGTAGGCCGTCTCCGCGATGATGACGTCCTTGCCGTAACGGGACTTCATGTCGGAGACGACACTGCCCATGTTGGCCAGGGTGCCGTGCCACATGCAGTAGTACGACAGCCCGGTGATGTCCCAGTTGACGCCCTGCGCCTTGATGCCGTCGTAGAACCAGCGGGCGTTGGAGTCGCTGTCCGCGTCGGCGGTGTGGATGATCACCTGGGTGGAACTGTTGCACGCCTTGGTCGCGTTGTAGCCCGACTTCAGCAGCAGTGCGAGGTTGGTGAAGCTGTTGTTGACGACCTTGCCGTCGTCCCACAGCATGCCGACGTTGATCTCGTTGCCGATCTGCACGCTGTCCGGGGTGGTGCCCTGGGACTTGAGGCTGTTGCAGACGTCGTAGGTGTAGTTGTAGACGTCGGTCTGCAATGCGCTGATGCCGTGGCTCGACCAGGCCGCGGGCTTGTACTGCTTGCCCGGGTCGGCCCAGGTGTCCGAGTAGTGGAAGTCGACCAGCAGTTTCAGGCCCTTGGCCTTGACTTGCTTCGCGTACGCCAGCACCTTCGCCTTGTTGTTGTAGCCGCTGGCGGGGTTGTTCCAGATCCGCAGGCGCACGTAGTTGACGCCCGCGGCCTTGAGGATGTCCAGCGGGTCCTTGGCGGTCCCGCTGGAGTCGTAGTACTTGGCGCCGAGGTCGATCGCGCGCTGCGCGGAGGAGACATCGGCGCCGAGCATGGTGAGCGAGTTCGCGGCGGCGGCGTTCGTGGGGGTGAGCATCGCCGCCGGCAGGGCGACTGCGGCCAGCAGCAAGGCGGCCTTCACTATGCGGCCCGGGATTTTCACGGGGAACCCGACCTCCTTGGGTCGACTGACATGCGCATGCGGGTTGGGCTCTGAGAACGTTCACAGTAGGAGAGGTAACAGGCACTGTAAATATGTGTGTCGGTGGTATTTCCCGCAGTTGGTGGGCGTGATGTTCGTGCGAAGGGGATGGGAACGTACACAACCCGCTGCGCAGGGTGGTACCGCGGTACTACGCCCGCGCCCTCAACGGCCCCCCGGTACGACGGGTTCGGGACCCCCGCGCCCCTAGGGCGCGTATTGAGTCGTGATCAATGGGTGGTTCGGGTGAGGTCCTTGAGCCAGATCATCGAGGCGCGCAGGTGTAGGCCGGCGAGGTAGCT